>NZ_BATQ01000011.1 GCF_000739635.1 Verrucomicrobium sp. BvORR034
GGGCGCGAGGATGGACTGGGAAAATTCCTTTTGACAATACAGACAAGTCTGTCTATGATCTCGCCATGTCCGATGCTCGCAACCAGATCCTCAGCACCGCCGCCGCGTTGTTCGCGAGCCGCGGGTATGAGCTGGTGGGCATCAATGAGATCATTGAGAAGTCCGGTGTGGCCAAGGCGACGTTCTATGCCCACTTCAAGAGCAAGGAGAAGCTCTGCCTGGAGTGGCTGAAGGCCGATGCGGCAGAGACGGCGACAGCGCACGAGAAGCTCCTGGCAGATCCTCGGACGCCGCTGGAGAAGGTGGCAAAGAAGTTCGACGGACTGCGTCGGTATGTGAAGGGCTCCGACTTCCGCGGGTGCCCGTTTTCGATCACGGCCTCCATGTTGGAGGCTTCCAGCGAGGTTCGGGAAACGATCCGCGCGCACAAGGCGGGCAACCGCGAGTTTTGGCAGGAGCTGGCGGCGCAGGTCAGAGGCGGGGCTTCGGCAGAGTCCCGGCTTCTTGGTGACACGTTTTTCCTGTTGTACAGCGGTGCGGTGATGGAATCGCAGAACGCCCGCAATACCTGGCCGGCTGACTCTGCCAAGACAGCGGCACTGGCGCTGTGCGAGGGCCTTCCGGCATAAGCAGAAAGAGTTTTTCATTGAACACAAAACAGACAGACTTGTCTGTCTATATTAAACCCCAAAGATTAAATCGACTGCGAAAGTACCAAGTTTATGAAAGCCATTGAACTCAGTTCCCAATCCTTCGACCGTACGCTTGCCTCCACCTCCCAGCCCGTACTGGTGGACTTCCACGCCGAGTGGTGTGGTCCGTGCCGCATGATGGGCCCGGTGATCGAGCAGGTGGCGGGTGAGCAGCAGGGCAAGGCGGTGGTGGCCAAGGTGAATGTGGATGAGGCCCCCGATCTCGCCCAGCGCTACGGCATCAGCAGCATCCCCACGCTGATCGTCTTCAAGGACGCCCAGCCGGTGGCGACGGTGCGCGGCGCGCAGTCCAAGTCGGCCATCGAATCCCTGATCGCCCGCGGCGCTTAAAAGGCCCCATCCAACCGTATCACTCCCCATGAAAGCACCTGACCTCACCCAAGCCCCGCCGCGTAGCCCCCGAGTCCGTCTGGGCGGATACACCATCCTCCCCCGCATCCTCGACAAAGCGCGTGCAGCGATCGCTGGCACTCTTGGGGAGTACCGTTACGGCAACCCCACTGACTGGCACTTCTACCGCTTCACGGGCATCGATCCCGATGCCCTGCTGGAGAGAGTGAAGGCCGGTGGTGGGGACTGGGCGATCCTGCAATGGGTTCAGGAAACGGCGCCCAACAAGCGCAGCCCTTTTGAAATCGCCCAGTGGGCGGCCTGGACGGAAACCTTTGCCTACCATGGCGTCGAACGCCGCGACTGGTTTACGGCCGAGATCCGGCGGCTGAATCCGGAGCGGGATGACATTGCCACCGTGTTCGACCGTCTCGATCTTGACGATTATGTGGCCTTCGGTGGCGAGGCCTGATTTGAACTTCCAACTGTATCCTTGTCATGGCTGAGCGATATCGTGAAATGGTCAGCACCCCCGCCGTACTGGAGGCACAGCAGCATTACTTTGGCAAGGCCAGAGTGCCTGCCGCCGCCAGCCAGGATGACCGGTTGACTCCCGAAGAAGCGATGTTCATTGCCACCCGGGACAGCTTCTACATGGCCAGTGTGGCGGAGACCGGCTGGCCCTATCTGCAGCATCGCGGAGGTCCTCCAGGATTTCTCAAAGTCCTGTCACCCTCCGAGCTGGCCTTTGCGGACTTCCGCGGGAACCGGCAGATGCTCAGCACCGGCAATGTCTCCGTGAACGATCGCGTCAGCCTGTTCCTGATGGACTACCCCAACAAGGAGCGGCTCAAGATCATGGGCCACGCCAAGGTGCTGGATGCCCGCGAGCATCCTGATCTGGTGAAGAAGGTGGCTCAGCCGGAAATGGCCGCCCTCACGGAGCGCGTGTTCGTCATCCAGGTTGTTTCCTTTGACTGGAACTGTCCACAGTACATCACCCCGCGCTATACGGCTGAAGAGGTGGAGGCGGCGGTGGCGCCGATGAGAGCCCGCCTCGCTGAACTCGAAGCCCAACTTGCAAGCCAACCGAAAGCAAAATAGAACCATGAATCCAAGACCTCCCCTCCCTCCCTTCACCGAAGAATCCGCCCGGGCCAAAGTCCAAGCTGCGGAAGATGCCTGGAACAGCCGTGACCCGGAGAGGGTCTCCCTGGCCTACACCGAGGACACGGAATGGCGCAACCGGGCGGAGTTCGTCAACGGTCGTGCCGCAGTTGTCGAGTTCCTCCGCCGCAAGTGGTCGAGGGAGCTGGACTACCGGCTGAAGAAGACGCTCTGGGCCTTCACTGGCAACCGCATTGCCGTGCGTTTTGAATACGAGTGGCATGATGACAGCGGCCAGTGGTATCGCAGCCACGGCAACGAGAACTGGGAGTTTGATGAGCTGGGGTACATGAAGTGCCGCTATGCGAGCATCAATGACCAGCCCATTGCGGAGGCGGAGCGGAGGCTTTGAGGTCGGTGCGTCGGTGCGTCGGTGCGTCGGTGCGTCGGTGCGTCGGTGCGTCGGTGCGTCGGTGCGTCGGTGCGTCGGTGCGTCGGTGCGTCGGTGCGTCGGTGCGTCGGTGCGTCGGTTGGGGTTCGAGGTAATCTCTTAAGAAATCGCAATGATGGGCCTCGCGGTCCTGACCGCATAAATGCGGAACTCCAACCCTGCTGGAGGACCGGAGAGGGTTGGAGTTCCGCGTTTACGCGGTGTATCTACTTTGCCAGACCGTGCCGTCAGTAAAAGGAGCGAGGGACATTCCTGTCCCGGTTCGTTGCAAACGTCCCATGAGATTGCATGGGGTCTCGTGGCCAGGCCATCTGGGCTGTAGGGCGACACCGCATACTCCCAGCGTTCTTCATGGAAAGGCCCAGTGTCTGTCGAAGCTGCGCTACCGCGAATTTGTATCCTGGGGATAAGGTGTAAACTGGCGCAGGATCTCGTCGACTGTCTTTAGCACGGTCTTGGCCTCCGCACTCTCAGGGTTGGCTGGTATGACTAGTCGGCGCCCTTCGGTCCAGACGCCATGTGAACGCCAGTGGAACTGGGGGCGCATCCGCACTTGTTCTTCTGCTGTCAGAAATTCCAGGTAAGTGGCCCACTCCTCGGTAGATGTCGGAGCGAGAAACTGGTGCATTCGCATGTAAGGTACGTCGGGTGGAAACTTGAACGGAATAGTGTTCAAGGCCTTTTCCAGGGCTGCGTTGGCGGTTTCCTTCTGTTTTGTGGCCAGTTCTGTATAGTTTTCGGGATCAATGAAGGGCACCAACTTGATGGAGAAAGAGGACTGGCGAAGCTCATCTACCGATTCGCTCTTCAGACCTCCGTAGCGTCCATTCACCATGATAGTGCAGGTTAGGTTGATCGTCCTGTTGTTTGCGGCAAAAAACACGGTCCAATGCTCATCGATGATGGAGCTAAGCAACGCCAGCAGTTCGATTTCGGCCTGAACGGGAGACAGTTTTTTGTCTTCTGCGTGGGAACTACCAGCAACGATGCATGCGAGGAAAAACGTAAGAATGTTTCGCTTCATCTGGATTTGGGTCTTCATGCCTGACAGTCTGATCAATCTCGAGGCAGTTTGGTAAACATCACACTTTTCAAGTCGGGTGTAGTTGTCGATTCAATTGGGCTAGTGCGCCCTCGCTCCACTCCTCCAGCACATTGAGGAAATCAGCGATGCGCCTGGCATCGCGGGATCCTTCTCTTAACGCAGTTGTCTCGCTGCCGAACGAAGACTCGGACCTGAGGATGTGCACGGTTCGTTCCCTGCAGCGGGCTGTAATATAGTAGGGCCAGGAGTGCCTGGACCAGGCGGGTGCCACTACGATTGCGGTGCAGCCGGATATGTCAGACGTGTGCGGGCGATGCCCGCCCCACTGATGCCATATCCGCATGAACTGGCGGTCGATCACGAGTTGGTAGGGAAACACAAGCAGACGAAGCGACCAGAGCAACCAGAGTCCCGCAAAGCCGAAGGCGAAGAATGTAAGCCCCACAGCTGCCGCAATGGGAGAAAAATTCATGGAATGGAAAATGTCGATGCACGCTTTCCCTGTGGCGTAGAACCAAACTCCAAGAAACGCGGTCACCAGAATGGCGCACGCTGCCATGCCCCTCCGGGAGCCTCGTGAGCGTGGTGCCCGAACGAGCAGATGCGATGGGGGTCTGGCGGTTTGCTCCGCTTCCATGGGAAGTTTTTTGCCGTGAAATGGGAGAAGGTGCAAGCCAATTCCCGCAATCTGGTGCGCCGAAGGGGAGAGGAATGTCGCGCCTGCCTTTTCGACGTTGATCGCCTGCCAATTCATGGTTCGATGTCAGGGTGAGCAAGGTGCCGCCCGATCCCCAGACTCAACTCCCACCGGTCTCGGAGGCCGGATTGCGCCGGGAACTAGAGCGATGCCGGCAACGGCTCGCCGATTGCCATCGTCGCATGGAGCAGATGGAGGGTTTCTTCCACCACATCGCAGAGGCCGTTTTCATCGCGGAGCCCGATGGGGTGATCGTGGAGGCGAATCCGGCGGCGGTTGCTCTCACTGGCTACTCGGTGACGGAGCTCAAGGGAATGCGACCGTGGGATCTCGTGGTGTGTGCGGACAAGGAGGAAATTCAGGCGCATTTGGCTTCCGCCACTGCCGGAGAAGCCCGGACCGTGTGGCGCACACTCCGCTGTCAAAATGGCGTGACCAAGGAAGTGTCGCTGCGGCTGGCTCGAGGTCACTTTGGTGGACGGGAGCTGGTCATCTGCTCCTGCCGCGATGTCACCGAGCAGCGGGCCACTCAGACTTCATTGGAGTCCGCCCTGCGCGAGATGGAGGATCTGAAGGAGCAGTTCCAGCTCGCCACCCACACGACACCTGGCCTGATCTGGAGTGCGATGCCGGACGGGCACGTGGATTTCCTGAACCAGCGCTGGCTCAGCTACACGGGCCTCAGCATGGAGGAGGCAGCAGGGTGGGGGTGGGCGGCGGCGGTGCATTCCGACGACCTGTTGCAGCTCGAAGGCTACTGGCGGGCGATGCTGGTATCCGGCAAGGCGGGGGAAATGGAGTGTCGCCTGCGCCGTCATGATGGCGTGTACCGTTGGTTCCTCTTTCGAGGAGTGCCGCTGCATGATGCCTCGGGGACGCTCGTGAAGTGGTATGGCCAGACCACGGACATTGATGACCGCAAGCGGGCGGAAACGATGTTGAACTCGGAAAAGCGGATGCTGGAGATGATCGCGCGTGGCGATGACCTGACCGCAGTGCTGGAGCGCCTCTGTGAAATGATGGAGGAGGCCTTTCCCTCGACTCTCTGCTCCATTTTGCTCTACGAAGAATCGACTCAGAAGCTGTGGCACGCGACCTCATCGCGCCTTCCAGGAGCCTTGGTGAAAGCGGTGGACGGTGCCTTGGTGGGGCCTGAGACGGGGCCCTGTGGTCGTGCCGTGCACTTCCAGCAGCAGATTGTGGTGGCGGATATTGAGACGGATCCCTTTGGCTGTCTGTACAGAGATGCCGCACTGGGGAGCGGACTGCGTTCCTGCTGGTCGTCTCCTATTCTGGCATCCAATGGCCGGGTTTTGGGCACCTTTGCCAGTTATACACGCAAACCGGGCTGGCCGACCCCACGCGAGCAGCGTCTCGCGGAGCAGTGTGCCCATCTCGCCAGCATCGCCATCGAGCGCAAGCAGGCCGCGGACGATCTGCGGGCTTCGGAGCAGCGGAGGGCCTCAGCGGTGATCGAAGAGCGAAACCGCATGGCCCGTGATATTCACGACACTCTGGCCCAGGGTTTCACGGGGGTGATCATTCAGCTGGAGGCGGCGGCGGATGCCCGGGGCCAGCATCTCGAGGACGAAGCAGATCGACACATCGCACGTGCCAGTGAGCTGGCCCGGGAGAGCCTGGCAGAGGCGCGCCGTTCGGTGAGGGCCCTGCGCCCTCTCGCGCTGGAGACCCGGCCCCTGGTGGATGCCTTGGCAGAACTATTCCAGAAAATGACATCGGGAACGGGTGTGCAGGCTAGGCTTCACGTCGAAGGGACACCACGAGGCTTGCCATCCGGATGGGATGAGAATCTCCTGCGTATTGGCCAGGAAGTCCTGACCAACACCCTGCGTCATGCCGGTGCGACCGAGTTTGAAACGCGGCTCACGTTCGGTGCGGAATCGGTCCAGTTTCTGTTGCGTGACAATGGGAGGGGATTCGATCCCTTGGCGCGGCATGATGGATTCGGCCTGGTGGGAATCCACGAGCGTGCTGGGACCTTGGGTGGGACGGTGGCGGTCGAGGGAGGCCCCGGCAACGGAACCCGGGTGGTCATTGTCTTGCCCTGCGGCAAAAATGCGGAATGATACCGGGCATCTGCGCTCCATGACCCAAGGTTCTAGCACACACTCCCTCTGCGACGGTACCGGCACCATCCGGGTGCTGGTGGCGGATGATCATGTGACGGTGCTGGAGGGGCTGGCGTCCATCATTGGACGGCAGCCGGACATGGAAGTGGTGGGTCAGGCGGCCAATGGGAGGGAGGCGGTGGAGCTGTGGGGCAGGTGTCAGCCCGACGTGGCCCTGCTGGACCTGCGCATGCCGGTGCTGGATGGCGTGGGGGCGATCGAGGAAATACGGCAGCGGCAGCCGTCCGCCCGGGTGGTGGTGCTCACCACATTTGACACAGATGCGGACATCTCCATGGCGATCAAGGCTGGAGCGAAGGGGTATCTGCTCAAGGATGCGCCGCGGGAGGAACTGCTGGCCTGCATCCGGAAGGTGTATGCCGGGGAGACCGTCATTTCGCCCAGCCTCGTGGCGAAGCTGGCCTCTGGTCTGGCCAATGAGCCGCTAACCGGGCGGGAGCTGGAGGTGCTGGGGCTGCTGGCCAAGGGGCGGAGCAACAAGGAGATCGGCACGCATCTTTACATCGGGGAGACGACAGTGAAGTCCCATTTGCGGAGCATCTTCGCGAAGCTCAATGTCTTGAGCCGGACGGAAGCCGTGGCCGCGGCCAGCAGGCGGGGATTGGTGCAGCTTTAGACCGCCATAGGTGCCAGAGTGGCCGCATCCCTCTTCGAGGAAGAGCTGCCTTCCAGACTCGAAAACTGCGGGCATCTCATCCAAAAGGAGGAGGCATTTCTCATCCCTCGGAGGGGTGGGAAATCCGCCCGCCCGGGCAATGGCGGAAGACGAGGTCGTGGAGCAAACTGGAGGCGGTCAACTGACGCCCACCACGGGAAGGGAATGACGACATGAGTGTGAGCACCACCGACAAAGGCCTGCTGACCCCGGACAACTGCACGGTGATATTCATCGACTTTCAACCTGAGATGCTTCCTGAAGATTCCAGCCTGAATGAAAACTCGCCAGCGGGTCTGCTTGCCCGGACGACAGCGCTTTTCAGCCTCCCGGTGATCATCACAGTGGCGGGAGGCGGAGCTGCCGCTCCCTGGCTGTCGAGCCTGTTTCCTGAAACCCAAGTGGTACACAGGGCGGGGATCAACGCCTGGGACTGCCCGAAGTTCCAGAGGGAGCTTCGCCAGTCTGGGAGGAGGAATCTGGTGATGGCCTCACCTTTCGCAGAGGTTTCCCTGGCCTTGCCGGCGCTTCAGGCGCTGACGGATGGCTATGGCGTGTATGTTGTGGAAGATGCCTCCTCAGGGCGCAGCAAACGGGCACAGCGTGCCGCCTTCCGGCGCATGGAGCAAGCGGGTGCTGTGTCTCTCACGGCAGTCCCTTTCCTGCTGGAGCTGCAACGCGACTGGTTCGACGGACCGCACCGTGATGCCGTGAGGTCCCTCCTCGCGGACCAAGGGGTGCGAGTGCCAAGCCCTGGCTCCGCATCCTGACTTCATTTTCAGAACTCCTTCAAACGAGCAAGCAAAACCATCAAACCATCCATCCAACATGAGCAAGTTCACCACCAAAGACGGCACCGAGATCTACTACAAAGACTGGGGCAAGGGGCCGGTTATCACCTTCAGTCACGGCTGGCCTCTGACCGCCGACGCGTGGGAAGCACAGATGTTTTTCCTCGCATCCCAGGGTTTCCGCTGCATCGCGCACGACCGCCGTGGGCATGGGCGCTCCAGCCAGCCGTGGGATGGCAACCACATGGACCAGTACGCGGACGATCTGGCAGAGCTGTTTGATCTGCTGGATCTGAAAGACATCGTCATGGTCGGTCACTCGACCGGTGGTGGCGAAGTGGCGCGCTACATCGGTCGCCATGGCACGGCGCGGGTTTCCAAGGCTGTGCTCATGGGAGCGGTGCCACCGATCATGCTCAAGACGGAGGCCAATCCAGGTGGTCTGCCCATGGAGGTCTTCGAGGGCTTCCGCCAGGCTTACCTTGCTGATCGGTCCCAGTTCTTTCTGGACGTGGCCAGCGGACCCTTCTTCGGCTTCAACCGGCCGGGAGCCAAGGTTTCGCAGGGACTCATCCAGTCCTGGTGGATGCAGGGGATGATGTCTGGTCACAAGAACGCGTATGACTGCATCAAGGCCTTCTCTGAAACCGACTTTACCGAGGATCTCAAGAGGTTCGATGTGCCTACGCTCATCATCCACGGAGATGACGACCAGATTGTGCCCATCGGTGCTTCCGCCCATGAGGCGGTGAAACTCATCCCCAACGCCGAACTCAAGATCTATCCCGGTGGCACCCACAGCCTGGGGGACACCAGCAAGGATCAGCTCAATGCCGACCTGCTCGCCTTTGCGCAGAGCTGAGATCTCCCCCGGGGAACAAACTTTCATCCGTCCATCTTCCTATGTCCACTCAATCAAAACTGTCCGGCAAGACAGCCATCGTCACCGGAGCCTCCAAAGGCATCGGTGCCTCCGTTGCCAAGTACCTCGCCGCTGAGGGCGCGTCTGTGATCGTCAACTACTCGTCCAGCAAAGAAGCTGCTGATCAGGTGGTGGCGGAGATCATCGCCGACGGCGGAAAAGCCGCAGCCGTGCACGCCAACATGTCCGAACAAGCGGACATCGAGCGTCTCTTTGCCGAGACCAAGGCGCTCTATGGCCAGCTCGATATCCTGGTGAACAACGCTGGGGTGTACGACTTCGCTCCGCTGGGGCAGATCACGGAAGAGCACTTCCACAAGATGTTCAACCTCAACGTGCTCGGGCTCATCCTCGCCATGCAGGAGTCGCTCAAGTACTTTGGCGAGGCGGGAGGCGCCATCGTCAACGTGAGCTCGGTGGTGGCCACCTATTCCCCAGCCAACTCCGGCGTGTACAACGCCACGAAGTCTGCTGTGGACGGCCTGACTCGCACGTTCTCCAAGGAACTGGCTCCCAAAAAGATCCGGGTGAACTCGATCAATCCAGGACCTATTGAAACGGATGGCGTGCATGCCCAGGGGCTGGCTGACAAGTTCCGGGAGATGGGGGCGGGCCTGCCCTTGGGGCGTGTGGGCCAGCCTGCGGACATCGCCACCGGCGTGGTGTTCCTCGCTTCCGATGACTCCTCCTGGATGACCGGTGAGACCCTCTACGTCGCGGGCGGTCTGCGGTGAGTTCAGGAGTCAACACATCCTCTTTCAACCTCATCAGAAAGGAACACCATGGGATTGACCACATTGGGCCTCATTCACACCGTCATCAGTCTGGTGGCGGTCTTTGCCGGAATCTACGCCTTCATCAGGGACAAGCAGATCATCACCGGCAATACGGTGGGCCAGATCTACCTCTGGGGTACCGTTCTCACCTGCCTCACAGGATTTGGCATCTTCCAGCATGGGGGCTTTGGCGCTCCACATGCACTCGGCGTCATCACTCTGGTGGTGCTGTTGATTGCCTGGGGTGCTGGCACCCGCGGCTGGTTCGGCAAGTCCGGCAAGGTGGTGGAAGTGGTGAGCTACTCCGTCACCTTCTTTTTCCACATGATCCCGGCCATCACGGAGACCACGACACGTCTGCCGGTGGGCAATCCGTTGGTAAAGGATCGCGAAGGACCGGAGCTGCAAGCCGCGGCGGGTGTATGCTTGGTGCTGCTGCTGATTGGGGTCTTCTTGCAGGTGCGGCGACTGCGTGCAGGGAAGCCCGCAGGGGCGCGGTGATATTCCTTGTCATCCCAGGGTGAGGTGGCTTCAATCAGGACTCGTGGCTTGCCTGGTCGGCAGCCACTTTTCCTCATGAAAGCCGCTGCTCCGCTTCGCCTTGTCGTTCTGCTATTGTGCCTGCTTGGGGTGAGTTGCCGCACGCTGAGTCCAAGCGGTGAACCGCCTTCCTACTATGGAAGGTTGTTCAAGTCGGCCGACTCGGTGGTGCTTTATTCCCTGAATCCACGGCGAAGCCGTGATGCTGTCGATGAGACGCTGCATGGGTACAAGATCCTTGGGCAAACTCCCCTCGACAAGGAGCAGTCCCGGCAGGTGGCGGAGGAGCTGTATAGGGCACAGAAGGCGTCTGATGGATCGAGTGTGAGGTGCTTTGTTCCGCGGCACGCGGTGCGGACGGTGGCAGCCGGGCACATCCACGATTTCCTGATCTGCTATCAATGCTACCAGGTCTATTGGTTTCAGGACGGCACGCAGGTGGCGACGGTGACCGTGGAAGGTTCGCCTCGCTTCCTGAACAAGTTGCTTCAAGACGCAGGCATTCCCTTGTCTAACAAAGGTCCTGGCTGATCTGACCCCTTGTGGAAGGGTTCACGGAAGGGAAGCATCCGGCTCTGGAGACCGCCCCCGTGGGGTTGCGTTCTCCCTGCAGGCCAGGGCATCTGTATATCCTGCTGGGGACAGTCTGGCTGTCAGTCCTGCCACGACGGCGATGCAACCCAGATGCACCAGCCAGCCAGCGGTGAATCCGTCCGTGTAGTCGTGCAGCACGGCAGCCAGCCAGGGGGCAAGGGCGGCGAGGAGGAACCCGCCTCCTTGCATCACTGCGCTCAGAGCGGCGGCATGAGCCGGGCGATGGTCATGGTCCAGAGCCACCACCATAAAGAGAGCGAAGAAACCTCCCAATCCTGCGCCGCCGACCGCAGCCCAAAGCTTGGGGTAGAGGTCGGGCCATGCTACCAGTCCCATGAACGCAACTGCCTGCAAGGCCAGCGAATGCCAAAGCCAGGTGCGCCGGTCCAGATTGCGACGGGCGAGGATGGGCAGCAGCAAGGCGGCCGCTGCTTGAGAAAGGGTCATGACTGCCACCAGACTGCCGCTGCCCGCCGCGCTCCAGCCATGCGTCTGATAGAACGGGGCAAGCCAGGCCACGAGAGAGGAGTAACCGCCGTTGACCAGGCCAAAGCAGAGCATGAGCAGCCAGGCCCGTGGACAACGCAGGAGAGGCGCAAGAGGAACGGGGCGGGTCTGTGAGCAGGTGTCAGATGCCGGCAGGGCAATCCATGCCAGCCCCAGGGCCAGCAGACAGGGCAGACCCAGGATGGCGAGAGCAATGCGCCAGTCTCCCAAGGTGTGGGCCATCAGGGGCGAAAGTTGTGCTCCCAAGGCTCCGCCGCCCATCATGGCCGCAGAGTAGAGTCCCATCACGGGTGCCAGCCAGAGGGGCATTTGCGCCTTGATCACGGCAGGAAATACCGCCTGTACGACGGCCACACCCAACCCGCACAGGGCGGCCGTGCCAATGAGGGCGAGACCACTGTGAGCCTCAAAACGCAAAAGGGAACCCAGCCCAAGCATGGCGAGCGCGATCAGGATGGCGCGTCGCGAGCCAAGCTTGCGGGCTACCCAGGGTGAGGCAAAAGCTCCGGCCCCCATGAGAGCGACTGGCAGAAAGGTGAGCCAGGCCATGCCCTGCTGGGAGAGGCCTGTGCTACGCTGGATGTCCGCAGCCAGCGGGCCGGCGGCGGTGAGGAAGGAGCGCAGGTTCACACCCGTCAACACCACGGTGGCCAGCAGCAGAAGCGTGTGGGCCGGGCGGGTGGGCAAGGTTGTTTCCTCGTGGGGATGCATCACGAGAAGGCGGTGGCCGGGATGCCGCGGGCATTGGCCCATGCCTCGTAGGGATGCTGCCCTGTGATTTCAGGCGGGACGTGCACGAGGCGGAGGTGACGCAGGCTGGTCGTCATGCCCAGTTCCTCGTAAATCGCGGCCGTGGACAGGCCATAGGGCTCAGCCTCCCGGTTGGTAAAGGCGTAGGTGACCTCGCTAATGCCCGCCATCCGCATGGCGGCCAGGCACATGGGGCAGGGGTGCCCACTGGCATAGACGGTGCAACCCTCCAGCAGCGGAGACTGCAGCACCTGGCTGGCGGCGCGCACGGCCTGCATCTCCGCGTGCGCGGTCGGGTCGTTGGAGAGGTTTATTTCATTGACCCCGCGGGAGATAACCCGCCCGTACTTCACCACCACGGCACCAAACGGCCGGCCCCCTTCAGAGATGTTGGTCACAGCCAGATCAATGGCTTCCTGGAGAAAGACATCCGGTGCAACAGAGGTGGGGGTGACAAGGGTCGTCGTCATGATTTTGAGCAAGGCGTGGCGCTGACCTCAGCGACCGCCGGCGGCCAGGAGCAGTCCGGCCATTTCAATCTGCCCACGCTGGTTCGCGTGTTTCAAAGCCGTGACCCCTTCGCCATCGGGAAGGTTTACATCGGCCCCTGCATTCAGGAGCAGTCGGGCGATTTCCACATAGGCCGCGCCGCCATCGCCAAAGATCACTGCCTGGAGCAGAGCGGTCCAATCGAGCCAGTTGATGTGATCCACCTCCACCCCGCTCTCAAGGAGCACCTTCACCGTTTCCACATCCCCGCGCTCTGCGGCGGCCATGAGGGCGGTGCTTTCAAAGCGGTCCGTGCTGTGGACATTGGCCCCATGGCGGAGCGTCAGCGCCAGCAGATCCGGCAGGCCTTGGGAGGCGGCCGTCATGAAAGGACTGGCGAGCACGGCATCCCGGGCGTTCACGTCCGCTCCTGCTTCCATCAGCAGTCGGGCCGTTTCCACGTGATTGCCCTGCACGGCTGCGAGGAGGGCGGTGCGGCGACGATGGTCACGTGCCTCCAGCGGCACTCCTTCATGGAGGGCTGCCAGAACCGCCCTGCTGTCGCCCCGGCTGGCTGCCGCCACGAGTCGCACCGCCGATGAAGAATCGGTGGTGGCCGAGGCGTGAGCGGAAAAGGGGTCCGAGATCATGGCGCAGAGCGGGAAGCAATGGTGACCGGGACGGCATGGGAACAGGGGTTTGAGAGTTCCCGTACCGTTTTGGACGCTACGCAATCTGCTTAGTATTTGGAAATTAAATCATGACATGCTATCTATTGAATTTGTGAATGTTTCCCTGCTCGACCTGGAACTGCTCCGCACTTTTGTGTCGGTGGTGGACTGCGGCAGCTTCACGGTGGCGGCGGGGCGCCTGAGTTCCACCCAGTCCACAGTGAGCCAGAAGATCGCCCGGCTGGAGGAGCAGGTCGGTCATGCGGTGTTGGACCGCAGCCGTCGCGATGTCCGCCTGACGGCGGCCGGGGAGAGGCTGATTGGCTACTCGCGCCGTCTGCTGGCGCTGAACGAGGAGGCGGTGGATGCCCTCTCCCGTGGGGTGGTGGAGACGACGATTCGTCTGGGGGTGCCGGAGGATTTCGCTGCCGGGCGGCTCACCGGCATGTTGGTGGAATTCACCGGCAGGCACCCCAATCTGAAGCTGGAGATCACCAGTGGTCTGAGCCGCGACTTGCGGCGGCTTTTTGAGAGAGGTGAGCTGGATCTGGGGCTCATCAAGCAGCGCAAAGGGACGGAGGAAGGCGTCCAGCGGTGGCGGGAACCGCTCTGCTGGGTGGACAGCCGGGCGAATCCAGCCTTTGACCGGGATCCCGTGCCTTTGGTGGTGTTCCCACCCCATGGGCTCTACCGGGATGACATGATCCACACCTTTGAGACCCTCGGGCGGAGCTGGCGGATTGTCTATTCCAGCTCAAGCCTGGCGGGCATTCAGGCGGCCGTGGCAGATGGGCTGGGCATCAGTCTGTTGCCGGTGCGCACCGTGCTGCCCGCTCATCAGGTCTTGGGAGAGGCGCATGGATTGCCGTTGATCGACAACATGGAGATCGCCACCTACCACCGGACGGATGCCGGTGAGCTGATCACGGAGCTGGCGCATCAGCTTTCTCTACTCATCTAGGCCCTTTTAGAAGTGAGGTGATGCTTCGGGCTGGACGGGTCGAGAGAGGTTCGCGTGGGGTGCAAAGGGACGTCGCTGGCATCCGCTCCGGGATGCCATACCCATTTTGATCTTCCGGAGGTGTCAGTCGCTACGCTCCTTCAACCATCCGGCTAATGGCTGTGATGCCTCCGGCATCGGGTGGCGGACTGCGATACCGATGAGAGCATTTCAAGTAGCACCTCAACATTTAGACGAGGGCACTGCTTTGTGATCACAATAAGAAGAAAAAAGAACGCCCCGCCGGGGTGCGAATCCAGCGGGGCGCAGCGCCTGTCAGAGTGAGGAAGCTGGGCGGACGGTCCTGTGGGGCCGGCCACCCATTCTGGCGGACGAATTGTTGTCAGCGATCAGGCTTTGGCCTTGAGCCAGCCGTCGCGGTAGGAAGCGCGCTTGATGTACTTGTTGGCGCCTTCGTCGTTGGTCACCTTCATGGCTTCCTTGTCCCACTGCACGGTCTTGCCGGAGCGGATGGCGAGGTTGCCGAGGAGAACGAACTCCGTAAGCGGGCAGGAGTAGTCGAAGTTGGAGCTCGGGGTGCCACCATTGACGATGCAATGAGCCCACTCGCCCTGCGGATTGTTCGGCTTCGGACTGCGAGCCTCGGTCTTCTTGATGGTGCCGGCGGCCATGGCCTTCTTGGTGTCCAAGAACTTGGCGCTGGGGTAGATGGAAGGGCTGGCGCAATAGGCGTCGCCTTCGTACACCACGGCTTCCGTACCCTGGAAGATCATGCCGCTGCTGGCCTTCTTCCAGCCGTCTTCGCTGAGGTCGGCCATCATTTCGGGTTTGGCCGGCTTGTTGGCCTGACCGTCTTTGACGCCGTCCTGCCAGCTCACCACGAGAGGCTCGGGGTTGTTTTTGCCGGGGGCGAAGTGGTACTTCAGGCTGCTCCAGGTCGGGGCGCAATGCTCGCTGACCTCGCCGCTCTCCACCTCGATCTTCACCGGGATGGCCTGGCCGAGGATGCTGAAGGTGGCGTCCATGATGTGGCAGCCCATGTCGCCGAGGGCACCGGAGCCAAACTGCCACCAACCACGCCAGTTGAAGGGATGCACGCTCTTGCCGCGCTTGTTGGTCTGGCCAGTCGGGATGTCGAATTCAAAGTAGGGCTCGCTGGCCTCGCTGGAGAGCCACAGATCCCAGTCGAGCTCGGCCGGAGCCGTGGCGGCGACCTTCTTGAGGGGGCCTTGGGGCCAGATGGGGCGGTTCGTCCAGAGGTTGATGCCCTTGAGGGTGCCAATTGCGCCCTGTTCGATCCATTCCTTGGCGAGGCGCTGGCCTTCCATGGTGCGGCCCTGGTTGCCCATCTGGGTCACCACGCCGGCAGCCTTGGCAGCCTTGTGAAGTTCGCGCACTTCCCAGATCGTGTTACAAAGGGGCTTCTGCACGCAGACGTGCTTCCCGTAGCCGAGAGCCCACATGGCGGCCACAAAGTGGGTGTGGTCCGGGGTGCTGATGATGACGCCGTCGATGTCCTTGTGGTTCTCGTCCAGCATCTTGCGGAAGTCCTGGTAGAGCTTCGGCGAGGTGGAGGGGGCCGTCTGACCGGCATCGGTGAAGTACTTGGCGTGCTTGGCGGCGGCTTCTTCCACGCGCTTCTTGTCCACGTCCACGAGGGCCACGATGTTGTGGTCCAGAGCGATGGCCTGGGTGTCAGACTGGCCTTTGCCAAGCGCACCGATCACCGCGATGTTGAGCTTCTTGCTCGCGGTGTTTTGACCGTGGAGGAGGAGGTTCGGGAAGGTAAAGGCGCCCCCGGCCAGTCCGGCGGTCGTCGTGAGGAAGCGGCGGCGGTTCAGTGCTTTGCTTGACATGTGTGTGGTTTGGTTTGGTTTGACAGTGAAAAAGTGTGCAAAAACGGTCAGAAAAGGATCAAAAGCCTAGGCGAAACAAACGGGGCTGACCAGAGGTTATTGCGCGCCAGACCGTGAAAAATTGAGGATTGTCGAGGCATCTTTGCCTGGGGATGCCGCCATCGGCCCGGGATTTCACGTGGTATGAATTCGCCGGGCGGGAGACAGTGTATCGCGCCATCCTGGTGCCGTGGCTGGTGGGAAATTGAATCCGTCCCCGCCCCGCTAGCGCACCGTAGATGCCCGACTACCCCCATTTGTGGGACGGACGAGAAGATCGTGGATTTGCAGGTGAGAGATGGGGAAGAGTATGGTAATTTCCAGAAACAATGAAGTATCAAGTTCTTTTTGCTGAGGGAGTTACAGAACGCGCGAAGGCGACTGGTGAAGCAACATGAGCGGACTGCCCTATCTCTCCATCTGGATCGCCCTCCTGACGGCCGTCGTGGCTGGCTTGGCGGTGTGGGGTTTTCGCATCTGGCGCAAACGCCAGGCGGACGCTGTCAGCCATCGGCGTGAGCAGTTCTCAGACGCGTGGCTCCAGGAGTTGCTCCCGGTGCTGGAGGGTCAAAGCCAGATCTCTGCGCTGCCTCTTCCCGGCACGGCGGAGGAGATGAGCGAGGCTCTGCATTTGATCCTCGAACTCCTGGAACGCGTGCGTGGCCAATATCGCGACCGGCTTCGTCTGGTGTTGGACCACATCGGCGCGGAGGCCACGGCCTTGCGCGATCTGGTGTCTGGCTCGCCCGAGACCAAGATTTCCTCATGCCGTCTGCTGGCGTTGACCCAGGCGGATTCCAATGTGGACCTCCAGCTCTCCCGGGCGCTGTACGATGCCGACTGGAAGGTGCGTCTGGAGGCTGCCTACGCGCTTTCTGTCCGCCAGCCACTGGGCCTCACTTTGGAGTCCTTGCTATCACCTTTGCGGGCGACACCTGCCTTTGACATGGAACTGGCGCAAAAGGTGGTCAAGCAGTTCGCACCGTTGCCCGGCCGTGGCGATGAGCTGGCGAGGGCGCTCATGGGTTCAAGGAATCCGCAGGAACGGGTGGTCTTGCTGGCGGGAATCGCGGATGCAGATGACCTGATGCTGGGGGATGTGGTGGCCTGGCAGCTCTCAGACTATTCTTCAGCGGTGCGACTGGAGGCCATCCGAACCCTGGAGCGCATGGCAGATCCCGTGCAGATCATGAAGGTGACGTCTCTGACGGCTGATCCTGAACCGGCAGTGCGACAGGCCGTGGCGGCCTATGCGGGCTCCATGGGCGGTGGGTCAGCAGCACAACTGGCCCTCCAGGCCCTGGCAAACGACTCCTCCCCAGACGTCAGGCAGGTCGCGGAGGCTGGCCTCCGGCGTTGGCAGTCGGGTGGGCGCGTGCCTGCGGCGACCGACGCCAGCGCGTGAGATGGGGTGGAAGGCCACCCCTCGTTTGACGGGGGGGGAGCTGTTTCGGATTCGAGGATGCAAGTTTCTTGGTATAATGATAACTTCTACTTCAATGACACATCAAGTGCTTCTGGCCGATGACGATCCGCTGCTCCACCGTGTGGTGGGCTTCAAGGTGGCCCAGCAGCAATGGCAGTTGATCTCTGCCTACAATGGGGCAGAGGCACTGGAGCAGGCGCGGCTCAAGCGTCCGTCCGTAATCATCCTGGATGGCATGATGCCGGTCATGGATGGCTTTGAGGCCCTTCGCGAATTGCGTCGTGATCCCCTCACCGCGTCGATCCCGGTCCTGATGCTTTCCGCCCGCAATCGTGATGCCGATGTGGTGGGTGCCTTGGATCAGGGCGCAAATGATTATCTGACGAAGCCTTTCAGTCCGGCGGAACTGGTGGCCCGGGTGAGCAGGCTCATTCCGGGAGGAGCCGTGGCATGAGGGAGAGGCACCGTCGTATCGGTGGATGAGTTATTTCCGAGAGTCCGCGCATCATGAGGTCAGGGCCGCAGAGGGGTAGCCGAGTTCGTGCAACCGGGTGTCGAGCCGGGTGACGGCTTCGCGGAGCTCAGCAAGGATATCAGCCCGGTCGGCTTTCTGAATGGTGTCGAACTCTGCCCGTTGAAAGAGCATGGACAATTCCGTGAATCCCATGGTGGCCCCGGATCCCCGGCCGAGGTGGGCAGCCTGCTGCCAGGAGGTGTTGGCACCCTCATGCAGCGCGGTCTCCAGGCGGACGAGCACCTCCATCATCTGCTCTGCGGCCATGCGCACAAGGTCGAGGTCGAGCTCAGGGTCACCCGTCAGGCAGTACTTGAGCTGGGTCTCATCCACCACCGGAGGCTGGGGGAGGGGCCGGTCGTTGTTTCCGGAACCAGCTTCCGGCATAAAGGTCGCCGGTGTGCCCGGGGCGAGCCAGGCCGACAGGGCCTGCTGCAAACGGTCCACCTCCACCGGCTTGGGCAGGTAGCCGTCCATGCCTGCCTCAAGGCAGAGCTCTGCATCTCCCGCCATGACGTGGGCCGTGACGGCGATGATGGGCACGCGTTTCGTTCCAGTGTTCTTCTCCCACTCGCGAATCTTTCGTGTGGCCTCGAACCCATCCATGATGGGCATCTGGCAGTCCATCAGGATCACTTCGTGGCCGCCTTCCCTGGCGAGATTCACGGCCTCAGCGCCGTCGGAGCAAAGGGTGACTTTCATCCCCAGGTACTCGAGCTGATTTTTCAGCACCCGCTGGTTCACTGGATTGTCATCCGCCACCAGGATCCGGGCAGAGGACAGGTCCAGGCGCTCTGCCAGCTTTGCCGGGGAGGGAACAGGAGCGCCGGAAAGGAAACCATAGAGTTCGGAAGGGCGGAAGGGATACTTCAGCAACCCGGCAACCCCGACCTTCTCGACGAGTTCATCATTTAGCCCTTCACCATCCGACATGAGGTACACAGGGCACTGCTTCCACCATGATTTCTGACGGAGTACTCGCAGCGTCTCCAGCCAGTTCTCGCCTTGGGGGCTACCCACCACTACGGCACACAGTGGAAGCGGCTGGCCGTCTGAATCAACCCCGAAGGAATCCGGCACGTCTTTGGTGCTGGCGGCGATGAGGGGATGCAAACCCCAGCTGCTCGCATGGGTGCGGACGGACTCTGCCGTCAGCGCCCTGTTTTCCACGATTAACAACGCTCCTGTCGCAAGCTTCTGGGCGGCGTCCGGTTTAGCCACCCCTTCGAACACCACGGTGAACCAGAACTTTGATCCTTGCGCGGGAGTGCTCTCCACATTCAGGGTGCCGTTCATCCGTTGCACGAGCTCTTGGGAAACGGCCAGGCCCAGACCGGTGCCGGCCTGACGCCAGCCAGCCCTGCCACTGGCCTGGGCAAACGGCATGAAGAGACGCTGCTGGGCTTCGGTCGTGATGCCGGGTCCGGTGTCGCGCACGTCGATGCGAAGGCAGATGCGGTTCTCCGATTCCATCTGACGTCGGCGCATCACGTGAATCGAGACACTGCCAGCGTTCGTGAACTTTACAGCATTCGAGACAAGGTTTTGCAGCACCTGCCGGAAGTGTTGCCGGTCGCCCATGACCTGCGCAGGCAGATCGGGCTCCAGATGGGAGGTCAGCTCCAGGCCCTTCTTCGCTGCACGATCTGCATAGTGCGTGAGCACATCCTCCACGATCACCGCAGGTGAGAAGCTCTCGGTGACGAAGCTCATTTCTCCGGCCTGCAGTTTGGAGAGGTCCAGGATGTCATTGATGATCGCCAGAAGCGTCTTTCCAGAAGTGCGGATGGTTTCCACGCCATCTCGTTGTCGGGCGGAGAGAGAGGTGTCTCGTAGCAGCAGATCGGCCGCACCCAGTACCCCGTTCATCGGCGTGCGGATCTCGTGACCCACGGAAGCCAGGAAGGCCGAGGTGGTCTTCACGGAATCCAGTGCTGCATCGCGGGCTTCCGCCAGCCGGGCTTCGTACTGCATGCGGTTGCGATACTCCCGGTACACGATGCCGCCCCCTGCGAGCACCGCCAGAAGACCGACTACACAGGTGATGCCGGCAATGCGCTGAAACTGGCGACGTTCATCAAGGAACCGGTCGCGACGGGTGTCCAGGAGTTGGAGTTCTGCTGTCTTGACCTCGGAGAGCAGGCGTTCGAGTTCGAGGGACTTTCTCGCGCTCTTCTCCAACCGGGCGGCAAGGGCCGCGCTGCCGATGGTGTCCGCACTTTTGGCGTTCTCGTCCAGAAGACTGAGGCGCTCTGCCAGCACCTGGCGGAGGGGTTCCATCTTTGAAGCCTGGACCGGATTGTCCTTCACCAGGCGGGCCAGTGTTTCCAGGGCCTTGGGGGCATCATGGCGGTGCAACTGGTAGTCTTTGGAGAAAGCTTCACTCTGGGTGAGCATGAAGGCGCGTTGCTCGCTCTCGGCTTCGCGTGCCAGATAGCGGACTGCATCCACCTGGCTGAGCACATCGTGGGTGTGTTCCACCAGGATGTAGCTGGCCACTTCCTGTCTGGCCTGGTACACAAGCACCCCGCCGAGCAGGAGAGGCACGGACACTACGATCAAAATGCCTGTTGCCAAAACAAGCCAAATCCAGGCGCTGACGCGATAGCTCACCGGGCAAATCTACCCGGACGCCGGGATCGTTTCCAGTCAATTCCCCGCAGGATCAGCATGATACGCAGGAATCCGTGCCGGGTGTTGGGGAGGGATGATCTCCTATCGCCTGGCATAAATCTTTTGGATTGTAAAACCACCAAACTTTTTGCGTTATTGAATCAATGAAAACCACCCTTCCCCTGAGTCGCCTGTCTTTCGTTGGACTGGCTGTGATGATGATGGCCGCGTTTGCCAGCTCGTGTTTCGCCCAGCAACCGGACCGCAAACTGGATCTCTTGAAGAACGGATCGTTTGAAAAGGGTCTGGAGGGATGGCAAACCACCAGCCACCGCAAGAACGGCAAGATAGAGATCGACAAGGCGGAGCTCTACAAAGGGTTGCCGACGCTCAAGATCGACAACCTCGGTGCAGATGATTCCCTGGTGATGCAGAAGGTGACCGTGAAACCTCTCACCCGCTACCGGCTGACGGGCTTCGTGAAGACCAAGGACATCAAACCCGGCGATAAAGATGCCACGGTGGGGGCCAACGTGTGCCTGCGTGGTGGGTTCGAGCGCTCTGAGGACATCATGAAAACCCGCACCTGGGGGCGGTTGACGCTTGAGTTTGAAACCGGTCCCAAGACCGAGGTGGAAGTCGGGCCGCGGTTGGGCTTCTTCTCATCGGCCGTGACCGGCACCGCGTGGTTTGCAGATTTGTCACTGGTGGAACTGGGGCCGGCAAGGCGTTAAGGTGGGGATTGGGGACCCGTGATGCAGGCTTCCATGCCCAGGGTGGAGTCGCTTAAGGCTCATCTAACCCTGTGGCTGTGTTGCAAGTGTGGGCAGATAGGTGCTGCAAGTAAGCCACCCTCCACGGATTGCCCTCGAACCCGGAGGGTTCGAGGAATCCTGTGCCTGTGCATTCGTGGGTGGGCGGTCGTGTTGAGAGGCATCTGCAGAAGGGCGAGCCCTGTTGCTCGTGCTGTTTCTCACTTCCAAAGGAGCCGCATGCGCCACAGGGAGCGGATTCATCGTGCTCGTGATCACGCTTTCCGGGTCTGTATTCTCATGAAACACCTGTGAGCGAGTTTGAAAAGCGCGAGGAGTTGGCAACGGCGCGCCAGCGTCTTGGAGTACGGTGGCTCGACACCGTTTTCTGGCCGCGATCAAGCGTGGTCGTGATGCAGAGTCGAGCGAAGCGGATTCCCCTGTGCGCGCAGGGCATCAATCCAAGCCCAGGTCTCTCACAAAGTCGGCTTCGATAGTGACTTGGTGCGGGGAGACACCGGTTTGCTCCACGACGATCTCCCTTAGCCTCTGCAACACTTGCTCATCAGTGGGATTCAGCCCCTTCTCCTGCAATGACCGGACGATGAGATCGCGGAAATTGCCGACGGTAATGATCTTCGACGCATCCTCATCGGAGATGACGATGTCGAACTCCTTTTCCACCTCAAGGACAAGCTCAACAGAATCCAGGCCCATGGGGCATGGAATGCGGCGATCTTGGTGGCCGGTCAAGTAAACGTTTGGCAACAGATTCACTTTTCGGGCCCAAGGTTGGATGCGATGAGTCAACCCGGCCCTGAAGCCTCCAGTCACGATTCAGTAGACTTTCTCTAGGTGCATGCAAATCTGAGGTGCAGCGGGAGTGTCCGTGTTTTCGGTACTGACCTTCGCCAGCTCGATGAGTATCTCCGTCGCGTCAGCGTCGTGAAGTACGGTGGCTCGACACCGTCTTCTGGCCGCAATGCGATGCGGTCATGACGTAACAGTGAAGCGAAGCGGTGGTCTAGAGAAGGGGCGTCAATCGACGCCCAAGTCCCGGATGAAGTCGGCATCAGGTGTCACTTGGTGCGGGGAGACGCCGAGTGGATCCACAATAATGCTCTTTACCTTCAGCCAGACTGGTCCGCGTCCGTCTGGACGTCTTGGTCCCGCAATGCCCGGAGGATGAGATCTCGGAGATCTCCCGCTGTCGTCGCCGTGGAGGCGTCCTGGTCAGCGATGGTGATGCGGAACGCTTCCTCCACCGCCATGACGAGCACGGATTCCATGCCCATGGGTATGGAGTGGTGCAACGGCGACAGGCAGTCAAGGCCGATCCGCCGTCCCTCCGGGACGGGGAGCCTCTATTCACTGCCTCTTCCGGTGGTTCCCGGCTTGATGACAGGCCTTCACCACCGGCTACAGTCCAGCGTCGCGTCCCTTTGGGACGAGTTTCAAGGTGTAGCGTCCTTCGTGGGTTCAAGGTGCGTTCTCAAGCAAACACCTCTTTCACCACGTGGCCAAAGACGTCCGTGAGGCGGAAATCGCGGCCGGCGTAGCGGTAGGTGAGCTTTTCGTGGTCCATGCCCATGAGGGCAAGGATGGTGGCGTGGAAGTCGTGGATGTGGACCTTGTTCTCCTGCGCGAAGTAACCGTAGTCGTCCGTCGCTCCATAGGTGGAGCCGGCTTTCACGCCGCCGCCGGCGAGCCACATGGTGAAGCCTTCAGGGTTGTGGTCGCGGCCATCGGTGCCCTGGGCGGTGGGGGTGCGGCCGAACTCGCCGCCCCAAATGACGAGGGTGTCCTGTAGGAGGCCGCGGGAACGGAGGTCTTTGAGGAGGCCGGCGATGGGCTTGTCTACCTCGGCGGCGTTTTTGCTGTGGCCCTTGTAGAGATTCCCGTGCTGGTCCCACTGCACCTCACTGTCGCTGTGGGTGACCTGGACAAAGCGCACGCCGCGTTCGATGAAACGACGCGCCATGAGGCATTGCCGACCGAAGTTGGAAGTGACGGGGTTGTCCATCCCGTAGAGTTTCTTGGTCACCTCGGTCTCGTTGTCCACGTCCTGGGCGTCGGGCATGGCCATCTGCATGCGAAACGCGAGTTCGAAGGAATTGATGCGGCCCTCCAGGGCCTGATTGGGGCCGGTCAGCTCCAGATGTTCATGGTTCATCTGAGCGAGCAGATCGAGCTGCTGACGCTGGAGGCCTGTGCTGAGCTTCGTGTTGCGGATGTGCTTGACCATGGCCTGGTCTGAAGGCACGGCGGCATTGCCGATGGGCGTGCCCTGGCACCAGGCGGGAAGGAAAGCGGCCCCCCAGTTGTTGACGCCCCCATGGGCCAGCGTGGGACAGATCGTGATGAAGGCGGGCAGGTTGTCGTTCTCCGTGCCGAGGCCGTAGGTGATCCAGGAGCCCATGCTGGGACGGACCTGGACATCGCTGCCCGTATGCAGCTTGAGCAAGGCTCCGCCGTGAGCGGGGTTGGTGCCGTGCAGGGAGCGGATGACGCAGAGTTCATCCGCGCATTGGGCCACGTGAGGGAACAGTTCGCTGACGGGCAGTCCGCTCTGGCCGTACTGCTTGAACTTCCAGGGGGACTTCAGGAGCTTGCCTGTTTCCGCGAACTTGACGCGCGGCTGGGCAAAGGGGTAGGCTTTGCCGTGGTCCCGGTCAAGCAGCGGTTTGGGGTCAAAGGTGTCCACCGCGGAGGGGCCGCCCTTCATGAACAGGAAGATGACCCGCTTGGCCCGGGCGGCATGGTGTGGCAACTTGGCCGCGAGCGGGCTGAGGGGCGCGGAGGCACCCTGAGTCTGCTGGGCAAGCAGGGAGGCGAGGGCCAAATGGCCAAAGCCTGCGGCGCTGCGCTGCAGCATGGCCCGGCGGGAGAGGGGGGAGGCAGGAAAGGGGTTCATCGCAGGTACATGAATTCGTTGGCCGACATGAGGGTGTGGCAGAGCAGCGTCCACGCTTCAGGCGTGTCACCCTGCTGGCGGACAAAGGTCAGCGCACGAGTGAGGTCATGCGTTGTGGCTGGACGTCCGTAGAGGGAGATGTAAGCTTCTTGAACCCGGGCCTCTGCAGGTGCTTCTGTCGCCAGCAGTTTGGCGGAGAGCCTCTGAGCCGCCTGGGCGGCGAAGGGGGAGTTCATCATAATCAGGGCCTGTGGGGCCACGACGGTGGCATTGCGGCTGCCTGTGGGCATGGTGGGATCCGGATAGTCGAACTGCTCCAACAGATCGAAGAGGTGGTTCCGGATGATGGGGATGTAGAGGGCGCGGCGCAGAGCCTTGTACTGGGTGGCATCCTTGGAGGTGTGATTGAAGACGAACTCCCGGTTGCGCAGCGGGACGGTCTTGCCACCGACCTGGGCGGAGAGGGAGCCGCTGGCGGCGAGCATGGCATCGTGAATCTGCTCGGCCTCCAGGCGCTGCACATGGGCGCGCCACAGGAGCTTGTTTTCCGGGTCCAGCATGGCGGGATCCACACCTGAGGAGGGCTGACCTGCGCTCGGATGGGTGGAGGCCATCTGGTAGGCGCTGGACTTCATGAGCACCCGGTGCATGTCCTTGATGCTCCAGCCGCTTTCGATGAAACAACGGGCCAGCCAGTCGAGCAGGGCGGGATGGGAGGGTTTGTCACCCAGGATGCCGAAGTTGTCCGTGGAGCCGACGAGGCCACGGCCGAAATGCCAGCGCCAGAGTCGGTTGACCATGACCCGGGCGGTCAGGGGGTGCTCGCTGCTGGCCATCCAGCGGGCCAGTTCCAGACGGCCGCTTTGTTTGGCAGAGAGAATGGGCTTGGTGAAGGAGGTGCGCATGACCTCCGGGAAACCGCGCTCCACCTCGGCTCCGAGCGTGAGATAGCTGCCGCGGATGTGAATCGGAATGGTCTTGGTGATGGTGCCGTCACGTACGCCCATGAGGGAAGGCGGATCGGGAGTCTGATCTTCCAGAGTCATGAGGTCGTCTTTCATGACCTCAGCGGTGGCCAGCATCTCTCCGTCGAACGCATCGGCATCCTTGTCCGGGATGACGAGCAGACCGGCCACGTCATTAAGGGCGGCGTGCGCTTCGGCCAGCTCCGGTTCTGTTGGGGCGGTTGCTTTGGGATCTTTGGCCTTGGCTGCGGTGAGCGCTGCAGCAGTGCGGGTGAAGATGTCGCTGTAATATTTCCTGATTCCCTCCTGATCGCCTGAGGCGGCAAGTTCACGCCAGCGGGCATAGAAAGGGTGCTCGGGAGCGCGGGTGAGATACTGGCGGGCGGTGAGAAGGTAGCGGGGGCGGAGCTTGCGCTCGGCGGCCAGCTTCTGGACCTGGGCAAAGTCCGGGTCCTCTGGCAACAGAGCGGCCGCAGCGAGGTACTCGGGAGCGTTCGTCTGCAACTCCTGCTTCAGCTTCGCGCGGGTTTCGCTGGAGAACTTGGCAACCTTGGACCGCTGGGCGGCAACCTCTGCCTCATACTTCTTTTTGGCGGCCAGGTCATCTGGAGTCGCGAGTGAGTGCTCATACCAGAACTTGATCGCCCCCAGCTTCTCATCCGCGAGGCTCTTCGTGCTGCGGAAGATGGCGGCCAGCGCGTAGTAGTCCTTGTTGGTAATGGGATCGAACTTGTGATCGTGACACCTGGCACAGCCCAGCGTCATGCCCAGGAAGGCCTTGCCCAGGGTGTCGAGCTGTTCATCGATGATGTCCATTTCCAGCTTGCGCACATCAGGCTCCGCCAGCACGCGGGCGCCCAGCGCGAGGAATCCCAGGGCGGTCAGCCCCTCCCGACGCTCCTCTTCTGTGCGGGCAGGCAGGAGGTCGCCGGCGATCTGCTCGACGAGGAACTGGTCATAGGGTTTGTCCTCGTTAAAAGCGCGAACCACATAGTCCCGGTACTGCCAGGCATGGCCGTAGGCGACGTTTTCGTCCATGCCGTTGGAGTCCGCATAGCGGGCGACATCCAGCCAGTGTCGGGCCCAGCGCTCTCCGTATTGAGGAGAAGCCAGCAGACGCTCCACCACCTTGCTGAAGGCATCTGCGGAGCTGTCAGCGAGGAAGGCGTCAATCTCGTTGGCGGTGGGCGGCAGGCCGGTGAGATCAAAGGTGGCGCGACGGATCAGCGTTCGCTTGTCGGTGGCGGGAGCGGGTGAAAAGCCCTGCTTTTCCAGCTCCGCAAGCAGGAAGGCGTCGATGGGCGATTTGACCCAGGCGGTGTTCTGCACGGTCGGTGGAGCCGCTTCGGTCAGCTGGGTGAAGGACCAGAACTTGCGGCCCTCCTCCATGTTGATGGTGCGGTTCACCCCGCCGTGGGCCTGCGCAGCCGCGGCGGTCTTGCCCTCCCGGGGATCGGGTGCGCCCATCTCCACCCACTTCTCCAGATCCTGGATCTGGGCAGGAGTGAGGGCATTCTTTGGCGGCATCTGGAGGTCGCGGTTCTTGTATCGAACCGCCTCGATGAGTTTGCTCTTGTTCAGATTGCCCGGCACCACGGAGGGGCCGGCATCGCCACCGATGAGCAGCGCTTCGCGAGAGTCCACGGCCAGCCCGCCTTTGGTCTTGCCCGCTTCGACAGAATGGCAGTCGTAACAGGCGCTGACCAGGACGGGGCGGATCTTCTTCTCGAAGAACTCAATGCCCTCCGCCGTGGGAGCGGCGGCCATCAGGGGACTGGCGAGCAGGAGGCCTGCGAATCCGCTGCTGAGAGCGATGTGGAAGTGGAAAGGTCGGTTCATCAGGGGCATGGGAGCGGCCGGAGATGGGGTTTTAGGAAACACGTGGCATTCACTCCGCGAGGGCGCGGATCTCATCAGGACGGAGGGCGGCAGTGTAGAGGCTGAACTCGTCCATGCACCCTGCGAAGTTGCGCACGGGCTGCTGACGTTTGTCCGGGGAGGGGGTCCAGTTGCCGAGCTCCATCATCACGGGGGCCAGTTCCGTGGGGGTCTGCACCGGGTGCTTGGACAAGATCCCGCCGTTCAGGTAGAACGTGACCTCGCCACCTGCCAGGTCATAGACCACGGCCAGATGCACCCATTGGCCGAAGCGCTCTGGGGTGAATATCACCGGGGTAATGTAGTCATCCGAGCGGACGTTGGGGTTCTTGCCAGAACCCACACCGAGGCACAAGGAGCCATCGTGCAGGATCTGCCAGTGCATGTGACCTTCCTCAATCCCTTGGCTCATGCAGAGGGAACTCTGCCGGACGTTCAACCCATGGAGCTGCACCCAGGTAGCCATGGTGACCTGGCGGTGCGTGCCGGGCAGGCTGAGCCGCACGCGATCACTGACACTGCGGAACTGCAGCGCCTTCTTCTCCGGCCAGCGCCCCTGAGTCCAGATGCAACCAACAATGGTGCCGGGGGCGACCTCCTGGCCGAGGGCGGCGGAGTTCTTCAGCGAACGCGACCCCTGAGGGTCCTGGAAATCAAGCCTCAGCTTCAGACGTGGGTCGAGGTTCCACTGCCGCCCCTGCTCCTCCCAACGCACGAGTGACTGCCGCTGGGATTCGTTCATGCGGGCTTCCAGATCCCGGCTGAAGGCGAAGGCCACATCACTGGCGGGCAGGGCGCGGGCAGGAGTGCTTTTCTCGAACCCGGCGGCCTCACCGGTGGTGAGCATGCGCACTTGGGCCTCGGGCTGGTGCAGCTCCACTTCGCCCTTGAACACGTGGACCTCAGGTGTGGCGCTGTTGAGATCCAGACCGAAGTCGGTGCCGAGATCCACGACATCTCCATTGGGAGTGCCGAGACGGAATCCGCGGGCCTGGGGAGGCACGTGAGCACTGAACCGGCCGCTTACGCAGTAGGCTTCGCCAGCGGAGACGAGTTTGATTTCTGCCGGGCCTTCCACTACCAGCCGGGCACCCTGGTAGAACTCCAGCTCGGCAATGCCTGCTTTGAGTTTGAGCCAACCCGGGGAGAGCGGGGCATTCAGTGCCGGGGAGGATTGGGCGTCCACCCATTCCAGATTCACGCCGCGGGTCAACAGCGCCACGGAGGTGGTGGTCGCCTCATTTTCATCCTCGTCTAAGAGGGGGGCGGTCACCACCTTGGGAGGAGAGAGATGAGCGGGCTGACGCAGCACATTTACCACCATCACCAGGATGGCGAGCAGGGCCGCCAGCGGCAGCAGCCAGGTCAACCGTGCCCGAACCGGACGCGCCGGGGCAGCCCCCACAGGGGCAGTGAGGGCAGGTTCCTCTTCCACCCGTTGCCGTTCCTGCTGGGACCAGGAGAAGAGCGCAGACTCCACATCCTGGAAGGCATACCACTGGTGGCGGGCCTCGGCGGAGGTCTTCAGCATCATGCTGAGCCGCGCGTGGTCCTCTGCGGAGATGTGGCCGTCTGCCTTCGCCATGAAGAGGCGGTGCAGTTCGGCGGAGTCGAAATCAAGGTGAGGATTCATGGTCTTCGGGTCACGCCTCAGGTGCGGTTTTCCGGTTCACACAGTCCGCCAGCAGACGGCGGAGGGTGTTGAGCTTGTTGTAAAGGGTCTGTGGGGCCCGGCCGAGGCGCTCCGCCAGCACGGCCAGATCCACGTTCTTGAGATAAAACTCGCGCACGAGGTCGCGCCCCTGGGGCTCTACCTCCTCAATGCAACGCTCCAGGGCGGCGAGGCGCTGCTCGCGATGCTGGAGATCGGCGGGGCGTTCTTCCGCGAACCTCTGCAGCAGCTCGTCGTCGAAGTGCAGGGGGGAGCGCAGCGCCATGCGCTGGAAGTTCTTGGCCTCGTAGAAGGCAAAGCTGCTCGCCCAGGCGAAGAAATCGGTCCCTGGGGTGAAGTCACCAAACTTCCGCCACAGGGTTAGGCTGGCGCGTTGCAGCACGTCCTCTGCATCCGCCCGATTCCCCAGCATGACGAGCAGAAAGCCGAGCAGGCGCCCATGGGCACCGTTGAGCAGGGTGATGAACTGCTCGCTCAGCCCGGGATCGGGCGCTGGTTGGGGGGCGTCACTCATGCTATCTGCCAAGTAATGTGCGGGCTGAACGGCTTTTACCGAAGATTGATAAAAAAATGATTCTCTGCATGGGTTGATGGAAGTTGCCTGGATAGAGCGGCGTAAGGAGTTGGCATTCCGGTCTCCTGCCCGGCTCTGTCCCAACTCCGATGAGCGACTCTTCCCTTCTTTTGACCCTTGCTGAACTGGTCAACATCAACAGCGTGAATTCCTCCTATGACGGAGGTCCTGGTGAGGCGGAGCTGGCGGCGTATGTGCGGATGTTCTTTGATCATCGCGGCATCGAGACGTGGGAGCAGGAGGTGTTCCCAGGACGCAACAACGTCATCGCCCGCCTGCCGGGTCGCGATTCCAGCCGCCGCATTGTGCTGGAGGCGCACATGGACACGGTTTCGGTCAAGGGCATGATCATTCCACCCTTTGAACCACGCGTGGCAGACGGGCGCATGTACGGCCGCGGATCCTGCGACACCAAGGCGGGCCTGGCCACCATGATGCATGCGCTGGCATCATTGAAGGCAGAGGGCATCACCCCGCCGTGTGAGGTGTGGCTCGCCGCAGTGGTGGATGAGGAGTACTCCTACCGTGGGGTGGTGAAGCTCTGCGAGGGAATCTCTGCCGTAGCCTCCATTGTGGCCGAGCCCACGGAGTTGAGGGCCGTCATTGCCACCAAGGGGGTGTTGCGCTGGCGCATCGTGGCGCGGGGGAAGGCGGCTCACAGTTCCAAACCACATCTGGGGGTGAATGCCATCCACCACATGTCGCGGGTGGTGCTGGCGCTGGAGGAGATGCATGCCCGCCTGGCGGAGGATGCGCCTCATGCCCTGCTCGGTACCGCGACGGGAAATGTGGGCGTGATCACGGGTGGCACACAAGTGAACTTTGTGCCGGATCAATGCGCCATTGAAATCGACCGTCGGCTGCTGCCCGGAGAAAAGGTGGAGGAGGTGCTGGCCCGCTATGAGACCCTGCTGGTGGAACTCCGGCAGAGTCATCCGGGACTGGACGTGTTCATGGAAGCCCCGATGCTCACGGATGAAGCCCTGGAGACGCCGGAAAGTGAAGGCGTGGTGCAGGTGGCATCCAGCGTGCTTTCGGATCTGGGGTTGAATGCGAGCCCCTGCGGTGTGTCCTTCAGTTGTGATGCCAGCAAGCTCGCGCGAGCGGGTGTGCCCACGATCGTGTTCGGTCCGGGCAGCATTGATCGCGCTCATGCTGCGGTAGAGTACGTGGAGCTGGACCAGGTGCAGCTCGCCCTGGAGTTCCTCAAGCGCTTCCTGAAGTCATTTGTCTGATCTGCTGTTATTGCCTAAAACCTCATCATCAACCTTCGTCATCATGAACTCTTCTCCCATTCTCACGGCTCCCCATTCACGGCGTCAGTTTCTTGTCACCTCCCTGGCTGCAGCCGGAGGCGTGCTGACCACACAGGCGGCCAATCCACCAGGGGACATCGACGCGCATGTGCACGTGTGGACGCCTGATACGGAGCATTATCCGATCGCCAAGGGGTTCACCAAGAAGAAGGACATGGTGCCGGCGAGCTTTACGCCGGAGCAGTTGTTTGCCCATACCGTGCCCAACGGCGTGGCACGGGTGGTGCTCATTCAGATGAGCTTCTACAAGTACGACAACCGCTACATGCTGGACACCATGGCGCGTCACCCCGGTGTGTTCAGCGGAGTGGGCATTCTGGATCATGATGCCCCGGATGCGAAGGCAACGCTGAAGGCGCTGGCAAAGCAGGGCGTGCGCGGGCTGCGGCTGTACGCCAACAAGCCGGATGTGGAGGCGTGGTTGAACTCACCCGCCATGCATGCGTTGTGGACCCAGGCGGCGGATGAAGGGGTAGCCATGTGCCTGCTGGCCAATCCGGATTCATTGCCCGCCATCAAGCAGCTGGCACTGAAGTTTCCCAAGACCCGCGTGGTGATTGATCACTTTGCCAGGGTGGGGATGAAGGGGCCGGTGCAGGAGACGGACCTGGAGAACTTGTGCCGTCTGGCGGAGCTGCCGCACAGCTATGTGAAGACCTCGGCCTTTTACGCCCTAGGGGCGAAGAAGCCGCCGTACAAGGACCTGGCTCCGATGATCAGGCGTTTGCACGGGGTGTACGGAGCCAAGCGCCTCATGTGGGCCTCGGATTGTCCCTATCAGGTGGAAGAAGGCCAGAGCTACCAGGCCGCGATTGAGCTGGTGCGTAACGGGCTGAACTTCTTAAGTGCAGATGACAAGAAGTGGATGCTGAGGGGCACAGCGCAGAAGGTGTTTTTTAGTTGAGATGGGGAATGGCCGCGATGCACAGTCGAGTGTAGTTGCATTGAACCCTCCGGGTTCAGGAGATAACGCATTGGGGAGGAGATGGGTGTTGCGCAGCGATCCGCCGCCCCTCCGGGACAAGCTTCGGAGGGGGGCGGTGAAGGGGCAATCACGTAATTCCGTGTGCCACACATGCCCTCACTTCAGCAACCCACCCCCCAACCTGTCCCCCTCATGTCTTTGGTCTTCTGTCTTCCAGTCTTTTGTCTCCCCTCATACCTTCCGCAAGATGGTCTCCAGAACACGCAGCAGATTGCCGACATCTTCCTGGGTGTTGTATCCGTGGACGGCGATGCGGATGCGCCCGGCCTGGTGCATGATGTGGATGTGTTCATGTTCCAGGGCAGCATGCAGGATGCTGCAGTCGGGGTGTTTGAAGGCGACGATGCCGGAGGGGTTGTCTGCGCGCCAGGGGCAGAGGGGTTGCAGGCCCCGTTCCTTGAGTCCGGCTTCCACCTCGGCGGTGAGCGGATCGGCATGGGCGACGATGTTCTCGATGCCCACGTCTTCCAGGTAGCGGAGGGAGGCGTTCAGCGCGTACAGGGAGACAAAGTTGGGCATGCCCACGGAGAAGCTTGCTGCGCCCGTCTTGGTATCGGCGCGCTCAAAGCGGTCGGCATCGAACGCATTGCGCAGGTGGTACCAGCCGCCGGCGTGGGTGGTGAGCCGGGAGGCGTTGCGCTGGGGGATGCCAATGATGCCGCCGCCGTGGATGCCGAGGGTCCACTTGTGGGTGCTGGAAATAACAATGTCCGCATCCACGCAGTCCAGCAGAACCCGCCCGAGAGCCTGGGTGACATCCACCGAGATCAGGGCCTGCGGGGCGAGATTGCGCACGGCATCGCAGAAGGGACGCCAGGCCAGGCGGTGGCCGTTGTAGAAGCTCACCAGCGATACCTGCACGAGGCGCGTGCGTTCGTTGAGCAGAGGCAGGAGGTCCTCCACCTGCAGTTCGCCGTCGCGTGCTTTCCAGAGTCGCGTTTGCGGTGACTCGATGGCGGTCAACCAAGGGGTGGCCCCGGCAGGGAAGTCCAGGTCCGTGACCGCCACTTCATCGGTGGCCCCCAGATTCAGGGCGGACGCCAAGAGGTTGTATGCCTCGGAACTGCAGGAGCAGAAGGATACTTCGGAGGGCTCTAGCCCGATCATCCGTGCGGTGACTTCACGACACGCTTCCACTTGGGCAAAGTGGGCATCCCGCCCCTTCATGCCGCGTTCCTTGTCCCGCCAGTAGGTCTGGATGGCCTCGCCCACGCACAGGGGCGGGATGCTCTCAGCGGCGGTGTTGAGGTAGGTGATGCCCTCCAGGGCGGGGAAATCACGACGACGGGTCGAATCGGTGAGCATGAGCGTTTACTTGGAAGTGGCCGGAGACTTGCGCCAGAGAAATATCAAGGCCAGTACTCCCAGCCAGGGAGCCAGGCCCGCGAGCACAAGGCCTGCATCATAGCTGCCCGTGCGGTCCACCACCATGCCAAAGAAGCGATGCATGGGAGAGGTGACCGCCCAGACCCACATGCTGAGGATGCCGGTGAGACGTCCGACATGATCGGCGGACAGCTCCTGCACAAAACTGTAGTAGCAGGGGAAGAGCGCCAACGCGCCCGCGCCGATGAGCAGGAGTACGCCAAGCAGCAGCCAGCCCTGACCCAGCCAGGGGATGAAGACGCTCAGTGAGGTGAGCAGGCAGGCTCCGAAGTACACCTTCCGCCGGGCCCCGTGAGGATCGGCCAGGCCGCGGCGGACCAGCCAGAGGGACAGGAGGCCAGCAAGGAAACAACCCACGTCGGTGGCGATGAAATAGGCGGAGTTGAAGTTGAGCGATGCCGTCTCGCTATAGCCGCGGCCGGTCTGCAGGAACTTCATGAGCCACACGCGGTAGATGTGCCAGACGGTCTGGGCACCAAGGATGAGGATGGCCACTGACCAGAAGGGGCCGCTGCGCAGAACCGTCCAGATGCTGGTGGCAGGGGTGGATGCTTTGGGAGCTCCGTCTGGCTTTGTAGTCGCTTGAGGCGCATCCAGATCTCGTGGACGCAGCATGAGGAACCACAGGGCGATCCAGGCAAATCCCACTGCGCCCACGACGATGAAGGTGGTGCGCCAGGAGCCGGGTTGATCGGTGAGCAGCAGCTTCATCACCTGCGGCGTGATCACCGCGCCGATGGAGGCTCCGCTCTGGAGGATGCTGTTGCCCATAGTGCGGTCTTTTTCATTGAGCACGGCAAAGGTGGTCTTCAGCGCGCAGGGCCAGTGCCCGGCCTCGAAGAAGCCCAGCAGAGCCCGACACACGAGCAGGCTCTCGTGACCGTTGACCCAGCCACTGGCCATGCCCATGAGGGACCATCCGCCCAGGACCATGGGGTAGAGCCAGTAGATGCGGAGCCGGTCCGCCAGGAAGCCAAAGACAAGAGACCCGATGGCGAATCCCCAGCCAAACACCACCTCCAGATCCCCGTACTGCCCTTCGCTAAGTCCCATCTCCTTGGTGACCCGCACGGAGGCGACCGCGAGCGTGACGCGGTCCATGTAGTTGATGGTGGTGGCGAGCAGGAGCAGGCCGGTGATCCACCAGCGCCAGGAGGAGGAACGGGATGACAATGAAGGCATGAGGACGATGGGAGGGGGAGAGCTCTGGGGAGGAGAGAAAGTGGCGCGTCAAGCATATCGCCGACCCTGGCAATCATGTTTCCTCATCACGGTCAGCCCGTCACAATACTATCAGGATTGCGGACTATCCGGATGCGCCGGATGGATTTGGCTGGTGGGAGTTTTACCATCAAGGTAGTGTGATGGGCAATTTCCATCAGACTCCCGTCGGCATGGATGAGTCAATCTTCCTCGCATGAAAACTTCCCTTGGTTGTGGTTTGCTTTTGATGGCGCTGTTTTTTCTTCACGCAGCGGACACAGGTCCGGCGCGCGCCCAGGGGATCATCGTAAACAATCCCCCTCCCATCCCCATGGGGGACATCGACTCTGTGCGAAGCAAGTTCAGGGCCGATCAGGTCGAGGAAGGAGCCCGGAAGGGGGCGGATGAGCTGTGGGCGCTGACTGACTACCTGCTGCAACATGGCAATGCCCACATCATGTTGCGCATGACAAAGACTCCCACTCCTTATCTGGCGCTCGCACGCTGGCGGGACTTTGCGGAAGACACTGGCACCGGAGAGCCGATACGGGTGGAACTGGAAAAACGGCATGGCTCCGACAAGACGCCCGCCATACAGCTCAGGCTGGCCCTGGCGCGTGCGGTGATGGGAGATGAGACCTCTGCGCTGCCAGTCTTTCGGGAGTGGATCGAGGATCATCCGTTGGACTATCTGGTCACGCTTCAGCTGGTGGAGGCGCTCATGAAACAGGAGCATGGATTGAAAGAGGCAATGGAGAGGCTCAACACCATGCCGGTGGAGATCTGGCGAGAAGCCGTACCAGACTGGGTGCAGGCCAGTTCCATCTACGGTAATCTGGAGGGAGCGACTGGACTGGCCCGTCTCGCGGCGGCGTGGTTGAAAAACGATCCTCCACCGTACAGCATGAGCTGGACGCTTCCGGTGCTGGATGACGTCGTGAAAGAGCGGTGGGAACGGAAGCGCGGATACCCGAGTTTGTTGAAGCTGCCTGATGGGAAGCCGACCCCCCAGGCTGAACCTGGGCACGAGCCTCTGCCGGAATTGATCCTGGCCAGGGAACTGGCTTATGAGGAGTTGCGCGAAGCCATGCGCGATTGTCCGGTCACGGCGTCACACGTCATCCCGATCTATGCCCGGGCAAGTTATCTGGCCGGACGGGACACGATGGTCTGGGCGCAGGAGGCACTGACGACGCTGAAGACCTTGCGGGATCAGCCGGAGTTCGCGGAAAGCAGATTTCTTCAACCATTGAGCGGTCCGTGGGAGGACTACGGAAGCGGCAACCACAAGTGTCCCAATGTCGCTGAACTGCTCATTCACTCGGCCTTTAAACTTGGCAGGAAAGACTGGTTTGAGCACGAAGTGCTTCCGGTGCTCAAGTCTCTCTATGGCAACTACTCTGCGCTGCTGGAAGCGCGTGGGAGCCTGTACTTCTGCGAGCGCGGCGAATTCGTCGCCCGCGCCACGGCCTACCATGAAATTCGCACCCGCAACTACTCGCCCCGGCAGGATCTGACCTTGGAACATCTTCGCCCGATCCTGGAGGTGGTGCGTCAGCGCGGACTGGGGACTGAGGAAGATCAGCTGGTGAAAGAAGCGCTGAAGTGGGAGATGGATCGCGAGAGAAACTTCAACACGTCACAGTTGGAGGAGCACGCGCTGAAGCTGGAGGCGGATCGTGGGGAGGATGCGGTGAAGACCTTCATGAACGATCTGGTGTCTGCCGCTGCGGCTCGCGATGCCAGCCTGCAGCCCGTCAGGGAGGTGCTCTCGAGCCTCGCCCGGCACGAGGCCTTGTTCTTTCCTCTGATGATAGCCTGTTACGAACAGGGGCATGGTGGGAAGCAGGCGGTGGATGGGGCGATTGAGAGCATCCGCAGCAATCGTCAAGTTCGCGCCAATCCCGAGGGCTTGCTCAACAGGTCTTCTTTCCTGAAACCGGCTGCGGACTTGCAACCCTTCCTGAAGCGGGATCAGAGCATCAGTGCGCTGGCTTATCTGGGCATCCTGATCCGGGACTGCCCCCGTGCCAAAGAGATGACGGTGAGTCTGGCGGACCGGCTGGAGAAGGAGCCCAGCTTCGGCCTGCGTCTGCTGCTGGCATCGATCGACAAAGCGTACGCGGACCCGGCCCGGTACCTCTATCCAGCGGCGGCGGAACTTGCCTCGCTTTCCCTGGAAAAACGGCGCGCTCTCTGGCCCGTGATCCTGCGTGCCTATCCCACTCTGGAAAAGGACGGCCAGGGTGTCCGCCCGGCCATTTTTGTTGAACTGATCGCCGAACGCCGGGAAAGCTTTGTCAAAGCGCTCGAAGACGCGCCGAATCTGGAGAGTTTGCAAATCTCCGGGGAGAGTTTTGAGAAACAGCTGTTCGCGACATTGCGTGAACTGGCCAAGTCCGATCCTGCTCAGATGCACCGTCTTTTCGTCAAGGGCGTGGCCCTTGCCTCGGCTTACGAGAAGAACCGCGGTTGGTGGCACTTCACCGGCGATGGCTGGACGCTGCCGTGCAGCATGCTGGAGGAGCTGGCCTCAATCGCCCGCAACGATGCGCGATCCCTGGGTGAGAATGAGTATCGCCGTCTGGTGCTGGACCTCTGCACTCCTCCGGAGCAATGCACGTATTTCCTAAAATCCGAATCCTGGAGTCAGCGGTGGAACCGTGGCCTGGAGATGAGCTTTCTGGATGCGGGTGGAGCAGGCGATGTGAGAAAAGGCTTTCGTGGAATGATCCGGACGTTGCAGCATCCCCACGCCGATGCGGCTGCACTCGTTGCCGCACCGGCGTTCCGGGAGCTGCTCGTGCGATCCTTTGCCCCCTGGCAGATTGCCACCATGCAGGCGGAGGCGATGTCTCTGGTCGGGGACGAGCCTTCTTTGCGCCCCGTGTGTGAGTTGTTTGCAAGCGAGGCTGTGCTGGCAAAGCTGGACGCCTGTCAACCGTGGGGCGCGGAGCCAGGAGAGGATCTCATGGTCCAGATCCGTCGTGAATGGGAGATCGTGACCCGTCGGATGGAGAACGAGAGTGTGAATCCGCTTCTCCGACTGTCCTATGCCGCTCATCGGGCACGATCTGATGGTCGTTTTCTGAACCCGTCTGCGGTTCGGGCCGGCATGAGGCTCCTGACGCAGGCGCTGCAGCAGGAATGGCCGGTCAGTGGCAACAGCCTGGCTCCGCTGGTGCAGGCGTTTCTGCATCTGCCGAAAGATGAACCGTGGAGGGCGGCATCGCTGGCCTTCCGGAGTGCCTGGCTGGAGCGTCTGAAAAACGACCGCAAGAATTCCTCAAAAGGAGGCGGCTTCTGGCCGCAGGAAATCATGCTCTCCACCTCGGTGGCGGTCTTTGCCGCAGAGCGGGACCTCTCGGGCCTCAAAAAGCTGTGGGAGCTGGAGGGGCACTCCCGCCAGCACCCGGGGACATTTGGTCAGGAACTGGTGAGGGCGGGATTGTTTGAAGAAGCCCTGGCCTACGTGCGACCTGCCATGAGGTTGGAAGACATGGCCTTCAACGTGGCCTGGCCCATCGATTCCAGTGATGTGGAGACGCTGCGCAGAGTGGACGCGCAATCGTTACTGAATCCCGAGGATCGCTTCGCACTCAAGGTCATGCTGACAAGACTGCGGAACCCTGTCTTCGGCATCGGCCAGCCCGTTCCGGTCCCCTTGTGGAATGAGAGATCCGGAGCCCTGGCGCGCGAGTTTGTTCAACTCAAGCATGGAGATCCAGGATGGCTGCGGCATTGCCTGTGGTCGGCGGATGCTGTCCAGGCACTGGCCGCGTGGGGGCACAGCCAAAAGCAGTCGGACGAATGGGCAGCAGGACTGTGGGAGGGGCGCGCCTCGTGGCAGGGGCCCGCGTTGGATCGCATGTATGCCCCGCTCTGCATCGCCCTCAATGCAGCCCTGGAAGGGGATGCTGCCCCATGGGACCGGACCATGGAGGAACTGCGGGATGCGTGGGGCAAGGATGAATCACGCGGTGCCAAAGTCTATCGTGAGGCAGGGCAGGCGGCCTGCTGGACCTCGATGAACTATGTGTTGGGCAAGGACCTCGAGGAGATCCGGCGGGTGCAGCCGCTGCTGCAGGGTTATGTGAAATCACTGCCCTACCCCTCCGGCAGCGGCATTGAAGGATGCTGCCTCACCTTGCAACTGGCAGCCTCGGCCCTGCTGAATGAGAACGATGCGGTGATGAACGCAGTGTGGTCGGCCATGCCGGCGCGGAAACAGGCGACTTTCCAGGATATGGATCTGAGCCTGGCCTGGCCGAATGCCCTGGCGGCAAGCTCGACGGCCAAGGGAGCGTGCGATGAAAAACGGCCGCTGGAGATGCGGTTGCGTATCGTCACCAGGCTGGCCGCTCATCCCGCGTTGAGAGGTCATCTGAGACGCACGCCCAACGCCGTTCATCAGCTGATGAGCGTGGGGGTGCTGACGCCTGAGGAAGTGCGTGCTCATGCTGGGGAACTCGCGGCCTGTGCGCCCTGCGCCAGCTGGCTGAGGGAGCTCGCCAGTGTGCTGGATGAGACTGGTGCAGCGGGATCGATCGTGACGATGTTGAAGGAGGGGGCAAGCAAGTGCCCGGCTGCGGATGACCCCTGGGTGGCGCTCACGTTGGGCGCGTATGCCGCGGAACGAGGCCAATGGAACGCCGCGCTGGACTTTGCCACCCATATCTTGCCTGCGGCTGCGGATCTGGCTGCGGATGACTTTGACAACCGCCGCATCGAGGCCGGTCGGCAGGCGCTTATGGATCGTATTCAAAGCAGCAGCAGGTAACATTTTCATCAGTATCCATCCCGAAAGGTGGATGAATCGGCGGAGGCGCGGCCCGTTTGGTTGCTACAGGGCAAATGCCCTGATTCATCGCTTCCGACGCCATGTCCTCCCTACGCTCGCCCTCCCGTCGTCACTTCTTGAAGTCATCGTTCCCCTTGATCTTGTCCTCCGCAGTACTGGGCAGGGCAGGAGCCGTGGGGCCCAACAGCAAGATTGGCCTGGCGTGCATCGGCACGGGTGGCCAGGGCATGGCCAACTTGCGGTCCTTCCTCACGGATGAGCGGGTGCAGGTGGTGGCGGCTTGTGATGTGGATGTGGCGCATCGGGAAGCGGCCGCCAAACTGGCGAAGCTGACCGCAGGCGATCTCTACAACGACTATCGCGAGGTGCTCAAGCTCCCCAAGGTGGATGCGGTGATGAATGCCACGCCAGATCACTGGCACGCGGGCGTGGCCATCGCAGCGGCGAAGGCGGGCAAGGATCTCTTTTCCGAGAAGCCGTTGGGCGCGAGCATCGCGGAGGGGCGCGCGATCTGCAACGCGGTGGAGGAGAACAAACGGGTGCTTCAGTGCGGGACCTGGCGGAGATCAGGGCTGAAACCGCGCATGGCCTGTGAACTGGTGCGCAATGGTTATATTGGCGAACTCAAGGAGATTGAGGTGGGGGTGCCGGGCAAGTTCGCCATCCGGGGCAAGTTCACCGGGATGGAAGCACCTGAGGCAGTGCCGGCGGGATTCGACTACACGATGTGGCAGGGTCCATTGCCGGATCGTCCTTACACCGCGGCACGATGCCACTTCAACTTCCGCTGGATCAATGACTATGCGCCGGGCTACATCACGGACTGGGGCGCGCATTTCCTGGACGTGGCCCAATGGGGGGCGGGCATGGATGACACCACGCCGGTGGAGGTTGAGGCGAAGCATGTGAAACGTCGCGCTCAAGGACTGTATGATGCCCCGGAGGAATATGAGATCGAATACCGTTACAACAACGGCGTCAAGATCCGCCTGGTGAGCACCACGGACACGGCGATGTACGGAGTGAAATTCATCGGCACCCAGGGCTGGATCTTCAGCGAGAACGAGACTCTCAAGGCCAGCTCCATCGACATTCTGCGCACGAAGCTGAAGGACTCTGACGTGCGGCTCTTCGAGTCGAAAAATCACCATCGTAATTTTATCGATGCCATGCTCTCCCGGGGGCAGACTGCAGCCCCGGCCCAGATCGCCCAGCGCACGGCCACGGTGTGCTACATGGGCAGCATCGCGGCGGCCCTCCAGCGGCCGCTCAAGTTTGATCCGGGTGCGGAGAAGTTTGAAGGCGACGCGGAGGCCAATGCCCTGCTGGCCAAACCGGTGCGGGGGGGCTGGAAGGCGTGAGGTGGCGTTGTTTCATCGCGCCCGTGCTGTGCCTGCTGGTCTGCCGGGCACTGTCCGGCGCCGGGGCGTTGCAGCTCACCCTGCCGCCGGTCTGGTACGGTGTGCCTGGTGTGCCGGTGAGCCTCTACTACGAGAACGTGGTGCTCACGGAGCACCCGGAGGAGTTGCGGTTTGAGGTGAAGTGTGACCTCGGAAAGTCCGAGGCGCGTCGGTGGACGGTGACTCCGGAGGACAAGGACGTGGGGGAGCACGCCATGGAGGTGGTGGTGCGGGATGTAGCGGGCAAGGAACTGGAGCATACCCGCCTGCTTCTGAAGATCTCCCCGAAGGAAGCAGGCGTTGGCAGGCCCTTGAAGCTGCTGATCGTGGGGGACAGCCTGACAGCTGCCACGGCATACCCCAACGAACTGGCCAGACTTTTTTCCCTGCCGGGAAATCCGGCGTGGAAGATGTTTGGCCAGCATCAGCCCATGGCAGCCCAGCCCGGCGTGGCCCACGAGGGCTACGGTGGCTGGACTTGGGCGGCATTTCTGACCCGGCATGAGGCAAAGGAGGAACGGACTCCAGATGGCAGGGGCTGGAAGAAGCGGAGCAGCCCCTTTGTCTTTGTGAATGACAAAGGAACTCCTGCTCTGGACGTGGGGCGCTATCTCCGTGAGACCTGTGGAGGTGAGCCGCCTGACGTCGTGACTTTCCTCCTGGGGATCAACGATTGTTTTGGAGCGAACCCGGAGGCTCCGGACAAGACGATCGACACGATGCTCGCCAATGCAGATCAATTGATCGCCGCCTTTCGCGAGGCATCGCCCGGGACGGCCATTGCCATCGGCCTGACCACACCGCCCAACACGCGGGAGGGGGCATTCGAGGCCAACTACAAGGGCAAATACCACCGTTGGGGCTGGAAGCGCATTCAGCACCGGCTGGTGCAACGGCAGTTGGAGAAGTTCAGCAACAGGGAGAAGGACCAGATTTTTGTCGTCCCCACGGAGCTGAATGTGGATCCCTTGAATGGATACCCGGTGAACAATGCGGTGCACCCCAACGCAGAGGGCTATGCCCAGATAGGCAGCAGTTTCTACGCATGGCTCAAGGCGTGGCTGGCAATGCAATCTGGAGCGGTAAAGTAGGACACGCTCTGGGATCACGCTTCCGGGGCGGTGGAGGATGTGTATCATGGGCGGATGCGCCTTGGCCAAGTCACACTCCATTTCCGGCATGTCACCTACGCGGGACTGGCGGCGTGGCTGCTGAACTCTGGCGGCCCGTTGCTGGCTCAAGACCTGGATTCCCGCCCGCGCATTCTCATCGAGACGGATGCTGGCGGAGATCCTGACGACGAGCAGTCACTGGTGCGATTCCTCGTCTATGCCAGCGAGTTCGACATAGAAGGCATCATCGCCACCCGTAAAGAGGCCCGGGTAGGAGAGAACAAGAACCCGGTGCGGGATGGCTTGGGGATTGTGCAGGCGATGGTGCGCGCCTATGGCGAGTGTCATCCCAACCTCGTGTTGCATGATCTCCGCTTTCCTTCATCGGAAGCACTGCTCAAGACCTGTGTGGCGGGTTATCAGGATGCGGAAGACGGGGTAAATCTCATCATCACGGCTGTGGACAAGGATGACCGGAGACCCGTGTGGTTCTCCAACTGGGGAACGGACCGGGGCAGTGCTGAGAGCTGCCTGAAGCGGGCGCTGGACAAGGTGCTGAAGGAACGGGGACAGGAGGGGTATGCCAAGTTCAAGAACAAGCTGCGCCTGTGCTCCTCGGACCGGTTCGCGGAACATACTGCCACCTTGAAACCGGCCTTCCGTCGGTGGGTGGATACCAGCCAGCCTGAGCAGGAGGGGAAACGGTGGTACCACCAGTTTTCCCGGATCACGGCCCAGTCGGGAGGCTTCGACATTCAGCGGGATGTCATCCAGGATCACGGCCCGCTGGGGCGGCTCTACCCGACCAATACCAGCCTGCCGCAAAAAGAGGGGGACACCTCCCTGTTCTTGTACCTGGTACCCAATGGCCTCTCAGATCCCAATGAGCCCGGCTGGGGAGGCTGGGGCGGGAGGTTGGGGCAGAACCCGAACCACCCGGACAAAGCGTATTACTGGGCCAACGTGCAGGATACCTGGGAGGGGACGACGCATCGCGACCAGACGCTGGGGCGGTGGGCGGCCGACTTGCAGAACGACTTCAAGGCTCGTATGGACTGGTGTGTGGCGGATGCTTATGACAAGGCCAATCATGCGCCTATCCCGGTCCTGAATGGGAACGAGGGCAAAGGCGTGATGCATCTGGTGGTGCGTGAAGGGGACAAGGTGGAGCTGAGCGCCAAGGGCACCCGGGATCCTGATGGGCAACCTATTCGCATGGAATGGATGGTCTATCCTGAAGCCGGAACGTATCGCGGCGAGGTGGTGCTTTCAGCGACGGAAGGCGGGCAGACAAGTTTCATCGCACCCAAGCCCGATCAGTATGGGGCTTGCACGATCCATGTCGTGCTGCGGCTGCAGGATCAGGGGACGCCTCCTTTGTGTGCCTATCGTCGTGCCGTAGTGGTGGTGGAAAGTCCACCTGCTCCTGCGGCCGGCGTGTTTCCGGGCAGTGAATGGGAAATGGCAACGCCGGAGTCCCAGGGGGTGCGTGGCGTGAAGCTGACAGAGGCAGTGCGCTACCTGGACAACTCCCTGGGCCAGGACGGGGTGCGGGAACTGGTCATCATCCGCCATGGGAAGATGGTCTGGAAGGGGGCGGACATCGACAAGGTGCATGGCACGTGGTCGCTCACAAAGAGCTTCACCAGCACCGTGATGGGTCTGCTCGTGGATGACGGCAAGTTCACGCCTGACACCCGGGTGGCAGTGGTGTTGCCAGAGATGGAGGCTCTCTATCCGGAACTCACCCTACGGCATTTCGCCACGATGACCTCGGGCTACCGTGCCCAGGGGGATGAGACGACGGGCAGCTACAAACATGGTCCGAGCAAGACACCGTTCATTCCGGGGGATCCGCTCTTTCGCCCGCCGGGCAGTCAGTTTGCCTATTGGGACTCAGCCATGAACCAGTTTGGCCATGTGCTCACCCGCATTGCCGGGGAGCCCATGGCGGAGGTATTCAAGCGCCGGATCGCGGATCCCATTGGGATGCACCCGGACCGTTGGAAATGGGGAAACCTGGGGCGAAAGGAGGGGCTGCTGATGAACTGCGGTTCAGGAAATCGAGGTCAGTCGGTGCAGATCAGTGCAGGTGATCTGGCCCGCTTTGGCTGGTTGATGCGGAATGTTGGGCGCTGGGGCGACAGGCAGTTGTTGAGCGCCAAATGGGTGGAGGAGGCGACCCGAGTGCAGGTGCCTGCCACGCTGCCATGGGGGCATGCGGAAGGCAGCGCCGATGGCAGGGGGTGCTATGGCTACAACTGGTGGATCAACGGTGTGCAGGCAGATGGTTCACTGAAATTCCCCCACGCCCCGGTGGGTGCCTATTGTGCCGCCGGGCACAACAACAACCGTTGTTTTGTCATTCCACAGTGGGACATGGTGATCGTCCGATTGGGCCTTGACGGAGATTCGTCCGACATGGTGTGGAGTGATTTCCTAGATCGTGTGGGAGAAGCGGTAGAGCGATGACGGTGCAGCACTTGGCCATGGAGGCAGTGATGGCGAATGGGGAGAGAGCTGATTTCCCCGGCCTCCACACCTGATCCTCCTCTTCGTCCTACCCAACGTTGACTCGCTGGAAGCTCGTCCAACGTTGGGCTGTGCTAAATATCCCTTTCAGGGATGAAGTTTCATGTTGCTGCCTGATGCACAATTGCATCGAACCCGAGCTCCACCACTCCTCGTCTTGTAAATCTAAACAAAATCTTGTTAATCCTGTCTCTGTATCCGCGCCCACTCCAGCCCGGGCTGGTCCACGCGGAACTGCACCACGCGCCGCTGCTCCGCATCGGTCACATACACCGTGCACCCATCCGTGCCGCCGAAGCACAGGTTGGTCGGGCTCTTGCCCAGCACATCAATTTCCTGCAGCACTTTGCCCTGCGGGCTTAGCTTGACCACAGTGCCTTTGCCATGACGGGTGATGTAGAGGTTGCCTGCCACATCGCAGCGCATGCCGTCGAAGCCATGGTCGGGGAATTCCTTGAGCAGACGCTTCTCGCCGAGGGTGCCATCGGTTTGGATGGGAAAGGCCCAGACCTTGCGCTGCACGCTTTCGTTCACGTACAGCGTTCTGCCATCGGGGCTGACGTCCAGACCGTTGGTGATGCCCATGTTGCTGGCCACCTTGGAAACTTTGCCTTCCCGGCTCACGTGCCAAAGCTGGCCAGTGCCGTCCTTCCAGGCCGGATCGCTGGCATAGAAGTCGCCTTCTGCAGTGATGGCGATATCGTTGGGCTGGTTCATGCCCGGTTCATTGGCCAAGACGGAGACGGCCTTGCTAGTGAGATCCACTTTGAGAACGTTGTGCTTCGTGTAATCCGCGACAAAGAAGCTTTTGCCATCCCGACTGAAGCGGATGCCGTTGCCGATGCTCCCCTCAGGAAGTTTCACGAAGACCTCGGCTTTCCCGTCCGGACTCACTCTGCCAATGGTGCCCTGCTCCTTGAAGTTCACGGCATACAGGTTGCCCTGGTGATCGCAGGCCGGACCTTCAATGCCATCGGTGAAGCCATTGGGTTCGGTGAGGGGCGTGGTTTTGAAGAGGGGACTGGCAGCCACCGTTTGTTTCCTCTCCCGCATGAGTCTGGCCAGATACCTGGCCGTCTCATCCGCGATCACCTGGTAGCCAGCCTGGTTGGGGTGGCGGTCGCCATACCATCCCGGCAGGTCGCCCAGATGGGCATCCAGCTGATTGTCCATCACGACCACGGACTTGCCGTTGATGAAGGGCTTCACCAACTCCTGAAACTTGTCCGGCACCTTCTCGATGGGATAACGCCGGTAGTTCAGCATGTTTGGGCCCTTTTTGAGCTCCTCCGCATAGCGAGGGTGAATGTCGAAGAGCGGCAGTCCTTCGGCTTCCGACACCTTTTTGTTGAGCTGATTGATCTGGATGACCCGCTCTTCCTCGCCGTAGGGGATCACTGTCATAACGATGATCACGGCTTCTGGATGGTCGCGCTTGAGGCGCAAGACTAGTTCATGATAGTCCTTGGCGAAGTTTTCCGCGAACCCCTGCCGCCGGGCCTGGTCGTTGATGCCGTAGCGGATGAAGATGTAGTCGGCACCAGGGATCTTCGCGATCTCCTTGTCATATCGGCCGGAGTCCAGCAGTCGCTGGATGTACTCTCCACTGAGTCCCAGATTGATGACGTTCACGGGTTCGAGGTCTTTCTCCGCGGCCAGGAGGATGCTGATCACGTCCTCAAAGTGGGGGCCTTGAGGCCGCAGCATCTTTGGGATCTTCGCCTCGGTGGTGCTGTCACCCACCAGCAGGACCTGACGTTTGCCTTCATGGAGGGCGTAGGCCTGGGGCAGGCAGGCAAGCAGCAGACCGACGGCGAGCGGGAGATGGAGCAGGGGTTTCATGGCAAAAAAACGGCGCAACATGAAACCACGAGTCACAGCCAGCGTCACCGCAGGCAATGCCGGGATGTGGTGAATATGTGACAAAAAACCACGAGACTTTGCGCGCTAATAATCCATAGAATTTATATTAAACATATTTCTTGCATTCACAAGCCCGTGAACTAATACATTCCCCTATAGAGAAATAGTTCATTTCGCTAAAAACGTGAGCCCGCGCCGCAGAGAGACGACTCCTCTCGCCTTCGTCGGTGGCCCACCCTTCATCGTCCTGGGGTGATTCCCCTGGCTACGGCACCTTTGTGCCGTGGTTGCCAACTTCCGACGTCATGAAAACTTGTCCCACGGTCCTCCGTTTCTGCGCCTCGGCGCTGTTCCTGCCGCTTGCGATTGCGGCTCAAGACAATCCCCAACCCCCTGCCATGGATGCCACCGCGCACCGACAGGCGGTGGAAGGGGCTCGCAAGCGACTCCAGAACGCCTGGCGGGAGTTCGGGGAACGAAATGCCCGGGGGGAGATGGCCCCGGACATCTTTTCCCTGCGGGTGCAGCCCAAGATCCTCACCACCGGAGAGATGGAGGGCCTGATGAACCAGGCGCAGGCGGCGACTTTTCCCGAGCCGGAGGTGGTTCGATCCATCAATGGCAAGCTCAACGTCACCCTGAATGTCTTCAAGGCCCGCAACCAGATCGGTGCGGACCCCGTGTATCTCCGGTCCTACAACGGGAAGCTGGTGGGCCCCACGCTGCGCTGCCAGCCGGGGGACACACTCTACATCACCGTGAAAAATGCCCTCGAACCCGAGCCGGGCATGGCGGACGTGATGAACACCCTGCATGGGTTTAACACCACGAATCTGCATACTCATGGGCTCCATGTGTCGCCTTCTGGCATCAGCGACAACGTGTTGCTGGAGATCCCACCCGGGGCGAATCAGAGCTACGAGATCGTCATCCCCAAGGACCACCCCGCAGGGACCTTCTGGTACCATGCCCACAAGCATGGCTCCACGGCAGCCAATGTGGGCAGCGGCATGTCCGGTGCTTTGATCATTGAAGGCGGTCTGGACACGGTGCCTGAGATTGCCCGCGCCCCACAGCGCGTCATGGTGCTGCAACAGATCCCGTATGTAAACAACGCCAGCAAGCCAGTCTGTCCGGCGATCTCCAAAGACACCAACCTCACGGTAGGGGTGATCGAGGCCGAATACGCCGACTGTAGCTTTGGTCCACGGACCTGGGACAAGCTGGGGCGCTACACCACGATCAACGGGGTGAAACTGCCCGTGATCCGCATGCAGCCTGGCTCCGTGGAACGGTGGCGCTTGATCGACAGCGCCATTCGGGAGGTCATTCAACCGGAGCTGGTACGTGTGGATCACAGTGGGCAGAGCGCACCCTCGCGCTTGAACTTTCACGAGATTGCCGTGGATGGACTCGCGCTCGGGCGTGTCGCCGCGCGCTCCCAGCTGGAATTATGGCCCGGCTACCGCTCGGACGTGCTCATTCAGGCACCACCGGTGGCGGGAGTGCAGTATGTGCTGCGGGATGCACGGGTGCCCGGAGGCGGCGTGATCATTCCCGAGGAGCGTCGCTATCTTGCATTGGTGATCGTGGAAGGGCCTCTCAATCCCATGCCGCTGCCCACGGATGAGGCCGTGAAGCGGTTCCGACTGCCTTCCATCGATCCCAAGCGGGTCACGGCGCGCCAGGCTGCCGCCTATGGGATCATCCCCAAAGGGGACGGCGTGGTGTTCACCATCGACAGGCAGCCGCTTGATTTCAACGAGGCGCGTCAGAACACCCTGGGAGAAGTGCAGGAGTGGACAGTTATTTCCAGGAACAACGTGGGACCGGTGAGCCATCCCTTTCACATTCATGTGAATCCATTCGAAATCTTCTCCATCCTGAATGAGCAGAGTGTGGAGCAGCTGGATCGAGACCCCAGAACCGGTGCGGTCCTGCCTGTCTGGCGGGACACCATCATCCTCAACGAGGGGTGGAAAGTGAGCTTCCGCACGGAGTACACCGACTTCGATGGGGTCTTTGTGCAGCACTGCCACATCCTGGACCACGAGGATGAAGGCATGATGGAGCTGGTGGAGATCTCCAAGCCGCCAGCCCCCATGCCCATGGCAGACACTGGCAACATGGAGCCCAAACGGCTTGGTGCGCCGTATCCTGCGCCCGCCTGGTCACTGCCGGATGCCACCGGCAAGGTGCAGAAGTCAGCGGATTTACTGACCCGTCCCACGGTGCTCTTCTTCTATGAGGGCTTTGCCTGCCTGCGCTGCAACGAGCAGATGACGGCGCTGGTGGAAAAAGCGGAGGCCTTCCGCAAGCAAGGGGTGCAGGTCATTGGCATCAGCACCGACTCCGTGGCAGACTTGGGCAAGGCTCTGGATGGCACGCCCTGCCCGTTCCCGCTGCTGGCAGATCCTGAGAAGCGTGTCTTCCGTTCCTATGGGTGCTATGCGGACGGGCCCTTGCACGGCCTCTTCGTGCTGGATGCCTCCGGGAAGGTGCACTGGCAGAACGTGTCCATGACCCCCTACATGGATGTGGATGCCCTCCTGCGCGAAGCAGGGCAGGTGGCTGCACCGGCACGATCCGGCGCTGTGGCCAGCCGTCAGCCGTGAAAATCCACCCTCGGGGCAGATGCTCTGTCCCGGGGTAAATCTATTTTCAAACTGTTAGAACCACGAACTCGTCATTCCTCATGTCTATTCCCAATACCTCCCGTCGTCGCTTCCTCGTCACCGCCGGTGCGGCTGCCGCCAGTGCCAGCTGGTCCTTTGGCCAGGAACCCGCCCAGGCTGCTGCGGCGAGATACCACCGGCTGAATCTGCAGAATCCTGCTGCGGCGCCCTTCCTGGAAAGCTACAAAAAAGCCATCACGGCCATGCTGCAGCTCCCGCCCTCGGATGCGCGCAACTGGTATCGGAACGCGTTCATCCACACCCTGGACTGCCCGCACGGGAACTGGTGGTTCGTCGTCTGGCATCGCGGCTTCACCGGCTGGTTTGAGCGGACCGTGCGTGAACTGAGCGGAGATGCCAACTTCGCCTTCCCCTATTGGGACTGGACGGCGCTTCCGCAGCTGCCGGACTCGTTCTTCAACGGTGTGCTGGATCCCAACAACCCGGCCTACATTGCCAGCTACAACGAGTTCTTCGCCCAGCTCTCCAATCCCATGAGCGCACTGTGGAACTCTTTCTCCACGGCGCAGCTCCAGCAGATGCGGAACCGGGGATTCCGCTCGGTGAATGATGTCTGGCAGGCGGTGCGGGACAGCCCCATGTTCTTTCCTAGAGGCCGCGCCCGCACCCTCACACGGCAGAACCCGGGATTCGATGCCACCACCCGCCGGGCCGTGTCCATCGGCACCATTCGCAGCGCCCTCGCTCCGACGGACTTCATCAGTTTCGGCAGTGGCAAGACCGCCAACCACAGCGGCAGCGCCACGCAGGGCATCCTGGAGAGCCAGCCCCACAACAACGTGCACAACAACATCGGTGGCTTCATGCAGGATCTGCTGTCTCCCACCGACCCGGTGTTCTTCGCTCACCACTCCAACATTGACCGGCTCTGGGACGTGTGGACACGCAAGCAACAGCGTCTTGGGCTGCCTACGCTGCCCACAGGAGCGGACCTGCCACCCTGGGCCAATGAATCGTTCCTCTTTTTCATCGGGCCGGATGGCAAGCCGGTGGCGAAGAACAAAGCTGGCGACTACGCCACGATTGGCGACTTCAACTATGACTACGAGCCCGGCTCTGGTGAGACCGTGATCCCGGCTGCCACTCGGCCTGGGGACATGAACAACAAGGTGTGGCTCGGCACCCTCGGGGCATCTGCCCTCAATCTCGGAGCCTCCGCCCGCGCTGAGGTAATGGTGCCGCAGGCCGTGCCAGAGGCGGCGATGAAGGAGGATGGCCCTGCCGTTTTCGCCAAGATCACCATCGAGCCGATGGCGGACACCAAGGGAGTGGAGTTCCACGTGCTGGTCAATGCGCCAGAAGGGGCCAAGCAGGTGGATCTGGACTCGCCCAGCTTTGCCGGGACCTTCAGCATCTTCGGCGCCCGACTCGGGGGCCATGAAAATCAGCCCCTCAGCTTCCTCATGCCGCTGACGGAGGCCGTGCAGAAGCTGACGGAGGCCAACGAACTCAAGCCGGGCCAGCCGCTGCGGGTGCAGGTGGTGGCAGAAAGGAAAGGCGTGAATTTGACGCCTTTGCAGGCTAAGGTGTCAGAGATTTCAGTGGGCACCTTCTAACCGGGGGAGCGCCTCCTGGATGGACCTCTTGTTCCGGTATGTGGATGCAAGCCTCATTTCTCACGATCCTGGCAGGGTTGGGGGTGACTTGTTTCCTCATTCCGGCATGCGGGAGGTCGTCGTCCGAGACCCCGCCTCAAGCTGTGAACGAGTCTTCTCCAGAAGGAAAACTGCTGCTCACCCTGCCTCGCGCAAGGGAGGCGGATGAGGCCGTGGCTGTGCGTATCACGGTCGGCACCATGGCCAAAGGTGCCCGCATCATCGTGAAGACGGCTGAGGGCGACGTGGTGGGGGCGGTGGCACCCTTTGGTGTGCTGCCCGGCCGGAAGGCCGGCTCTTTCATGGTACCAGTGCCGGTGGCAGCTGTGAAGGACGGCAAGGTGAGCCTGCAACTGGAGGTGGAAGAGTCGACTGCTGGGAAAACCCGTGCCCCGACGAAGGCGGAGGTGGAGGCGGCAAACCTGGAACTCATGCCAGTGAGCGGCACGCCGGAGTAGGAGGGCCACCAGTGCGGGAGCTTCTGAATGACGCCGGGCTTTCAGCCCTCAATTTCTATTTGCTTTCCAATTCCTGGGGCGTTG
>NZ_BATQ01000010.1 GCF_000739635.1 Verrucomicrobium sp. BvORR034
TGATGCCTGTAGGGCAAGCGCTCCGCTTGCCGCGAACGTCCCCTGGTGAGGCAACCGAGGCGGCTCGCCCTACAACCCAGGGTGGTTGGCTGTGGGTTCATGGATACAACGGAAACCGTCCTTTTCCCGTGACCCCCCCTGATGCCCTGTAGGGCAAGCGCTCCGCTTGCCGCGAACGTCCCCTGGTGAGGCAACCGAGGCGGTTGCCCTACAACCCAGGATGGTTGGTTGTGGGTTCACGGATACAACGGGAATCGTCCCTCTCCCGTGATCCTCCCCCTGACGCCCTGTAGGGCAAGCGCTCCGCTTGCCGCGAACGTCCCCTGATGAGGCAACCGAGGCGTCGCCCTACAACCCAGGGTGGTTGGTTGTGGGCTCATGGATACAACAGGAATCGTCCTTTTCACGCGCCCCCCCTTGACGCCCTGTAGGGCAAGCGCTCCGCTTGCCGCGAACGTCTCCTGACTGAGGCAACCGAGGCGGTCGCCCTACAACTCATTCCGTTGGGCGTGGGTTCATGGGCGCAACAAAAAAAGACCTCTACGTGCAATCAGCAACTCCACCGCATGCAAGTTGTCGCGCTCAACTCCCCATCACCCATAACGTCTAACTCATAACTTCCAACGTCCATTCCCCCCCTCACTTCCTCGCCCTCGGCACGGGATCTCCCGCCTTTTCGCGGCCAAAGATCAACGAATTCGGTTTTTCCTCGACCGTGTCCGACAGCGTTTTGAACGCCCTCAACGCGGCGCGCAACTCGTCCAGGGTGCGGCGGAGGTCGCCTTGGACGTTGCCAGCGGGGCCGAGGCTTTCCACGGAGGACCGCAGTTCCTTGAGCGTGGCATTCACCTCAGTGGTCATGTTCTGAGTCGCCTGGGCCGCCAGCAGTTTTTTGGCTTCCTCCACCACGGTCCGGGTTTCGGCGACCGTCTTTGTAACCTCATCCGCCGTGTTGCCGAACTTCTGCAGCGTGTCCTCGATCGGCAGGGCGTTGATCTTGGCGAGGATGGCGTTGACCTTCTCCTCAAGTTGCACGAGTCCGGAGGAGTGGCTGGGCAGGACTTGATATTCGCCCAGGCGGGTGAGTTCCGCGGGAGGCGCATCAGGAATGAAGTCCACGTCCACAAACAGGGCACCGGTGAGCAGGGAACCAGTCCCCAAGCGGGCCCGCAACCCTTCGCGCACTGCCTTGGCAAAGAGGGCATCGCGGTCGGCCCGGGCATCCGCTTCGTTTTGGAGGAGGATGCCGGGATCCACCTCGATCACAACGGGGATCCGTTTGTCGTCGGCGGTGCCGTGTTTGAGGGAAATCTCCACCACCCGGCCAAAGGGAATGCCGCGAAACTCAACGGGGGCACCCTTTTTCAGGCCGCGGATGGACTGGTCAAAGAAGACCAGGCACTTGCGGTCGGGGTTGAAGTCCTGCTGCCGTGTTGACTCCTCGTCCGGGTAGAGCCGGTAGCTTGTGCCGTTGGTGGCCTCCTTGCCGGGGGGCTTGCCCTCCGGCACGGCAAAGCTTGCACCACCAGCCATCATGGCCTGGAGGGAAGGGGTGCGGACACGGAAACCCTCTGCGCCGGCACTGACGTCGATGCCGCTGGTGTTCCAGAAAGCCGTGTTCTCATGCACCAGGCTCGCGTACTGCTCGCGGATGAACACGTCCAGAACCGTGCGGCGCACATTGATGTCGAAACTCCTGCGCTCGATGCGGCCCACTTCAAAGCCGCGGAAGTAGATGGGGGAGCCTGCCACCAGGGATCCGGGGTTGTCCGCCACCAGACTGAGGCGCAGACCCGGCACGCTGCTTTTGGTGACCGGGGGCTGCTCCAGACCGGTGAAATGGTGCACCATGCGGGTGCCGTCACCCGGGTCCAGTTCGATGTAAGAACCTGTGATCAAGGTGCCCAGGCCCGACACATCGGAAGGGGAGACACGGGGCCGCACCACCCAGAAACGGGCACCCTCGCGGAGCAGTTCCTCGTTCTCCGGGTTCACCCGGATGTCCACCACCACAGACTGCAGGTCGGGCGCGAGGTCCACAGATTCCACCACGCCGATGCGCACGGAGCGGCAGCGGATCTCGGTCTTGCCGCTCATGATGCTTTCTGCCGTCTCGAAGCGGACATGCACAAGCACGCCCTTTTCAGAATAATGCTCCCACACCAGCCAGCCCGCCAGGACCAGCGCCACGAGTGGCACCACCCAGACGGTGCTCCAGCGCCGGTTGCGGCGCACCACGGCCTTTGGCTCCGGCGGTGGAGTGTTGTTTCCTTTATCTTCGTTGGGGGCGGTTTCACTCATTGGGGGTCAGGGTGGGGGCGCGTCCGCGAGGTCAGCACGATGCCGGTCCCAGATGAGCCTGGGATCAAAGCTCATGGCGGCAAACATGGTGAGAATGACGACGCCGGAAAAACAAAGGGCGGCAGGGCCGGGGGTGATGGTCATGAGAGCGCCGAAGCGCACGAGGCACACGAGAATGGCCACGACAAAAACGTCCACCATGGACCAGCGTCCGAGCAACTCGGTGATGTAGTAGACCCGCGAGAGGGCACGCGGGGACGCCCAGACCCGACCGGAGGCCGCCAGGCAGAGCCACACGAGGGCCGCCACTTTCAGGATGGGGATGAGCACGCTGGCCGTGAAAATGACAATGGCCACCGGGTAAGCCTTCATCTGCCAGAAGGCCACCACACCGGAGAGGATGGTGTTGGCCTCGCCTCCACCCAGGCCGCTCACGGTCATGATGGGCATGAGATTGGCAGGCACATAGAGGGCACAGGCCGAGAGCAGCAACGCCCAAGTACGCTCCAGACTGTGAGGTTTTCGCAGGTGCAGATGGGTACCGCAGCGGGGGCAGTTCTCCATCTGGATGGGGCTCACTTTCTGGCAGACGTGGCAACTGGCCAGCTCTTGGGAGGCGGCAGGCGGGGGGAGATTCATGTCGGGTTGGCCTCCCCTTTCCGGGTGATTTCCAGCCGATCCCAGAGTTCCAGCTTGTCAATGCCTCCCAGCGCAGCAGCGGTGCACAGCACCAGTCCTCCCAAGGCCCACAGGCCCAGGCCAAAGTCCACCTCTGCCATCTTGCCCAGTTTCAGCAGGCTCACGATGAGTCCCAGGAAGAACACCTCCAGCATGCTCCAGGGCTCCATCCATTGCAGCCAGCGGGTCACCCGCATGGCTCCGGGCAGAGCCACCCCGTGGCGCAGGGGTGCAGCGACATAGAGCATCCCTGCCACCAGAATGAAGGGGGCCACCACGGTGAAGAAGACGACGCCCGCCGCCACCAGCGGATCGTTGTCGCGGATCAGGACATGTGCGGCCTCCATCAGGGTCAGACGGGTGCTGATGCTACCCGAGGTCATCGTCAGGAAGGGGAAAGTGTGCGCCAGCACCATGAAGATGAGCGCTGCGGCCGAGAATCCCGTGGCGTGCGCCAGGGAGTGGGGCCGGTTGCGATAGAGCTTCTCCCCGCACACACAGCAGTAGGCACCGTCTCCCTCGCGCAGGCGTGGGGCGGCCTGCAGGGTATCGCACAGGTGGCAGGCCAGTTGCATCGGGCCTTCCCGGAGCTGCGGCCAGGACAACCAGGGATGGTGGCGCTTCATGAAGGGACAATCTTGGGGGGAGGTGGACAAAGGTCCCTGATCCCGACGGGGATTCAAGGCCCTTGTGAACGGGAATCACCCCGCGTACGTCCGTTCTGGTACGGGTGCCGGTACCTCAGACGGTGCTTTAATTTTCGGTCGCCTCAATCTTCAGTTCTGAGCACTCTGGGTCGCTTTGATCTTCTCCAGTCCTTCGATGGCGAGGACATTGGTGGGATCGATGGCGATTGCCTTTTTGAGGGCATCTGCCGCCTCGTTCAGGCGGTTCAAGCGTAACAGGCTGCGGCCCATCAGGGTCAGGGTATCGCCGTCCCGGGGAAACATGTCGAGCGTCTTTTGGAAGGACATCACGGCTGGCTCATGACGGCCTGCTTCCGCGAGCAATTCGCCCTGCATGCGCCACACGTCGCCGAAGTCCACGGCGATGTTCAGGCACTGCTGGAGCTCGGCCGCCGCACCCAGGCGGTCGCCCTTGTCCTTCAGCTTGTGGGCGGTCTCAAAGTGCTTGATCGCCTTGTCCTTGCTGGCTTTGGCCCGGTGAAGGTACTCTTCGATGGCCTCCCGGTAACCGGGGCCAAAGGAACCCGGCGTGCCACGTTCCTTCTGCTCCTCCTTGAGCGCGGTTTCATACACGCTGATGGCGAGCCGAAGCTGGAGCTCGGTCTCAAGGACCTGACCCAAGTTGATCATCACCAGCGAGAGCGGCGCGTCTGGTTTGTCAGTCTTCAGGTCCAGGGCCCCCTTGAGCACTGTCAGGGCCTCGACGTTGCGGCCATTTTCGTAGAGCACCTTCCCCAGTTCCACGTGAGCCAGGCGGGACTCGGGGTTCTTCACCACCTTCTCGCGGAGGGTATTGAGCTGTTTGTCCAGTTCGGAGAGCTGCTTCTCCTCAGCCGCCATCAGTCCACTGGGGACCGGGAGCAAGGCCAGAAGAAGCGCACACAAGACAGCAACAGGGCGGGGGAGCATCATGGAGTGAGCAACCCTACCGGAACAGGGTGGGGAATGCAATCCTGCACACCAGCGGGGCTGAAAGCCGCTCTTAATTCACGATGCCCCGAAATCCGGGGGGCTTTGGGGATCAATCGCACAAGGTGCTCCCGGCCCGGTCCTGGTCAGTTGCTCTTGAGCTTTGAGAGGAATTTGGCGGGATCCGCCTTGAACTTCTTGAGACAGGATTTGCAGCAGAGTTTGATCTGCTGGCCGTCGTGCGTGAATTCGTAGGGCTTGCCCATGGTGCCCAGCTCATCATCGGAGACGGCGCATGTCTTCAATGGATAGGGCTTGGGATCTGCAGCGGATGCGATTGGCGCAGAGGCCATCAACCAGACGGTCAGGGTGGAGAGAACAAGAAGTGTTTTCATCGTTTTGATTTGTTGCAGGGTGGAGGTGGTTGGCTCCAGCAGGTGACACCCCGCATCTTCAACGTCCCCTCAAAGAAAATGCGACAAAGTTCGGGGGGCGGGGCGCCGGTGTCAGTTTCTCAAATGCGGAGAGAGCCTTTCACGGAGCATCTGGCGGGCGCGGTAGAGGCGCATTTCCACTGCCTTGATGCTCAATCCCAGGACCTCCGCGATCTCCGCGTGGGGCATGGCTTCATAGACCGAGAGCACCAGGGCGGAACGCAAATCCTCAGGCAATTCCAGCACGGCCTGCTGCACCGCGTGAGCCTGCTCTTTGCGCATCGCTGCATTCGCGGGTGTGTCCTGCTCAATCTCTTTGCCCGCGTCTTCCTCTGCACCCATCAGCACCTCGGGGTGCCGGGCATGCCAGCGCGCCTGATTGCGGGCCAGATTCGTGGCGATGTGAAACAGCCAGGTGCTGAACGACTGGCTGCTCCGGTAGCCCTGCCGGTGGCGGTACACGCGGACAAAAGTCTCCTGCGCCAGATCATGGGCGGTGTGCAGGTTTCCGGTCAGCCGGGTGAGATAGGAAATAACGCGAGACCCCCATGCATCCATGAGGTCATTGAGAGCCAGATCATCGCCTGCGGCCAGGCGCTCCATGCATCTGGCATCCCCGGATTCGGCTGGTTGGCTCATGGCGGGCTGCCGGGGGAGTGGCTCCTCATCACGTCATCCACGGAATGCGCTCCGGTCAGCAGCCGGGGGGCCACATCCTGGATGTAGCGCCTGCCCGCCTCCTGCGGCATCAGAGCTGCCACCCGGTAAACATGGGCCAGCATGGTCGCCCGACACTGCGCGTAGGTGGCCTCTGCCTCCTTCAGCGCGGCTTTCACCTCCGGTGTCATGGCGGTGGAGTTGCCCAGCAGTTCTGCCACCCGGGCATTGGCCAGGCGGATCTCTTCACACATCTCCATGCAGCGCGGGTGGTAGGTATCGTGCTCCTGTTTGATGCGTTGGAACTGCGTGTCGGTCAGACCGTACTCCTTCTGGAGCCACTGGAGGCCGGTGCTGCCAGAGACTGCCGGTTTGGGAGTGAGCCCGTTTGACCAGGGTCTCACGAGGAAATAACCTGCCGCCGCCGCCAGGCAGAGCATGCCGAGCAGCAGGAGAAGCCGGGTGCCGGATTTCATGGTCACTTGGCCGCCATCAGGTGGCTGGGATGGAAGGGGTCGATCGACTGCAGATAGGCCTCCCGGGCCATGTTTTCCGCCTGGGAGGGGGGATGGGGTTTCCATGCCGTCAGTCCACCTGCCAGCAGGGCTGCGGCGATGCAGGCGGCGAGAGCAGCCGGATGGGACAGCCATCCGGCCATGCGGTCGAGCCAGGAAGGTGCCGGCTGGGCCCCGGCAGCAATCCTTCCCCAGACTTCCCGGCGGAACTCCGTCGGGGCGGGCGTCTGCACCTGCCATTGGAGCAGCAACTCATCGAGGGGGTCGTCGTGTTTCATGATCCGATACGGGTGCAGACGTGGGGGCGGAAGGCATCCGCCATTGCTTACTTCGCACAGCAGGCGTGACTTGTGCAAGCCATGCCAGCAGGAGCGGCCGGGGCCGCCGGGGTGGCGGGCACCACGGCGATCACCTGGCCTTTGGGGTTGAAGATAACGTTGCTTTTGGGCTGGCCGGCAACGGCACTTCCGGCAAGGGTCAGAAACGCGAGGAACAGGGCAGTTTTCATGGTGATGTTGTATTTGGTTCAGTGCGACGATGGATGGTTGAAACATCGTGTCAGGGAGTGACACCCCGGCCAACCAGGGTCCCCTCAAACTTTCTGCGAAATCTGCTGGGGAATTTGACCCTCGACAGGATCCTCGGAATCCGAGTACACTCGACTTTCACCGGAACGCAGGGAATGACCTCTGTGACCGGAGGGCGGTTGCCCGATCACTCCATCTGCCAAAACGATGAAAACTCTGCTCACTGTGCTCTCCGCTGCGGCCATAATGTCCACCCTTTCCTTTGGGGCGGAGTCGAAATACAAAGAAGGCGGTTGCTGTGACAAAGCGGCCAAGAAAGGTGAAAAATGCGCGCACCCCTGCTGTGTGGAAGCCGAGAAGGCGGGCAAGGTGTGTGAGAAGTGCAACAAGAAGTAGCCACCGGCATTTGGGCTGGGATTTGACGCTCACACTTTCAGGGGCCGGATTCGCTGCGCGATCCGGCCTTTTTCATTTCGTTCAGGCAGGGGTTATGGCACAGGCTCCGGCTCGGATTCCAGGAAGGTCCGGTGCAGGCGGCGCACGGCTTCATCCACCACGGCCACCGGCACCAGCCAGGTGATGCGGAACCGGGAGGTGGCCATGCCCAGGATGGCGTGCCCCTCCAGCGCGGCGGAGCCAGCTCTCAGGTTCTTGTAGGTCTCGTTGATCCCGGTGCCAATCACGCTCACGGCCCCGACACCGTCGGTGATCGTGGCCGCTCCGCTGAAGCGTTGCTCCAGGAGGGCTCGCACCCGCGTTTCATCGTGGAAGTTCTCACGCGAGATGACCAGGCTCAGACAGTCCGCTCCGGCTCCGTCCCGGGAGGACACGTGCAGTTGCTTTCCTTGAACCGACCAGGAGTCCAGGAACTCGAGCACGGCATCCACATTGCCCGTCGCCTGCAAGACGAGGAGGTCTTTCTCACTGGCCACACCCACGACGCGGCCGGGCACCTGCGGTCCGAACTTGCGCACCACTGTGCTATCCGTGGGTACGTCGTGGCCGGGCGGAGCTTGTGCGGTGGCGCGGGCGTAGATGGCAATGCCCTTCTCCTTGGCAAATTCCACGGCCTGGGCATTGAGCACCTTGGCCCCGGCCTCCGCCATCTCCTGCATTTCCTCGTAGGACAACTCGGGAATGAGACGTGCCTGCGACACCACCCGTGGGTCGGTGGAGTACACTCCCTTCACATCCGAGCAGATCTCGCACCACTCGGCTTCCAGCGCAGCGGCCAGGGCCACCGCCGTGGTATCGCTGCCACCCCGTCCCAGCGTGGTCACTTCTTTGCGATAGGACACTCCCTGGTATCCCGCGACAATGACGATGCGTCCGCGTGCGAGCTCGTCCTGCACGCGGAAGGGCCGCACCTCAATGATGCGTGCGTCGATGTGGCGGTCGTTTGTGATGATGCCGGCCTGGCTGCCGGTGAAGCTGATGGCATCGCCTCCCAGTTCCCGGATGGCCATGCAGAGCAGGGACATGGAGATGCGCTCCCCGACAGAGAGCAGCATGTCCAGTTCCCGCCGCTCCGGATTGTGAGATACCTTCCGGGCCAGCTCCAGCAGATGGTCGGTGGTGTCTCCCATCGCGGAAACAACCACCGCGACCTGATGGCCCTCTCGCTGGGTGGCCATGATCCGCTCCGCCACCTTCTGGATTTTTTCCGGATCCGCGACACTGCTGCCGCCATATTTTTGCACGACGATCGCCATGCGGGGAGGATACGCCCGGCTTATGGCCGGGGTAAAGCTCCATCACGTGACAGATGCGCCCTGGCTCTTCCAGATCTCAGTTGTGATGACTCCGCAGACTGGCTCACGACCCCAGAAGTTGGAGGGGGCAGGGAACCTGGCGGGAAGAAAACCAAGCCGTTCCATCAGCCGCACAGCGTGGACATTCCTGCGCTGCGTGCCGCACAACACCCGGGGCAACCGAAGTTCATTGAGCGCGAAGTCGAGCAGCCTTCGACAGGCTTCCGTCATGTAACCGTTTCCCCAGTACTCCAGGCCCATCTGGTAAAACAAAGTCGGCTCCAGGGTGGCTCCGGCCTGGGGCTTCTCCTGCTCCCAGCCTCCCGGCACAGTGAGCGGGCAGATGCCGGCGGCACCGATGACGAGTCCGTCTTCCTTGCGCACGACCGAGCGGCCAAACAGACCAGACCGGCCGGAGGCCATGTCTGGCTCCATGGCGTGGCGCAGGGTCCACATGCGCCGCTCTTCCGGCTTGCAGGGCAGGCCGGGATCGAACTCCCACACCTTGGGTTCGCCGTCGAAGATCTCGTGAAACCTCGGCGCATCCTGCTCGGTCATGGCGCGCAGGACCAGGCGTTCGGTTTCCAACGGGTGGGGATAAGGGAAATACTCCATGGGGGCGGCCGCGCTTGAGTGCCTGTCTCTTATGAACGTTACAGCGCTGAGATGTCTTGGTGAAGTTGTTCCACCACACCCATGATGTCTTCCAGGCCCGGTTCGTCATCGGTGCGGATTCTTCCCATGAATCCATTCAGGGCTTCCCGCAGTTCCCTGGCGCTGGCTTCCAGTGCCTCTTTACGCTGTTCGTGACTTTCCAGGACGGCGTCTGGGTCCGGGTCGTCACCGAAGAGGTTCAGCTCGGGCTCAACGGATTGAGCCATCAGCTCATTGTAGCGGGTGAGCGCGGCGGTCAGGCGGGTGTGTTCTCTGGGGGCGGGTTCGTCCGTGAAGGTGGTTTCACCCCAGGTCTGGAGGTCCTCCCCGAGTTTGCCAAGTCGGCCAGAGAGGTCCTCATCCTCGATCGGGTGGGGGTGGTAGGTCAGATCGAACTGACTGAGAGGGACCATTTCTGGTTCGCTCGTCAGCATCGGTCCCGGCGGCAGGCTCTGACGGCCCACGCTGGTCAGTGTGGGGGGCTCGTCCCGCTGCACTTCAATTTCCGGCTCTGGCTCCGGTTCAGGTTCCGGTTCTGAGATCAGATTGTCTGTGCTGAACACCACTTCGTTGCCGAACCGCACCTGCGGATCAGGATAGTTTTCATGCAGTTTGTTGATGAAAACCTTGAGTTTGTCCATCACCTCTTCTGTCAGCTCCGGTGCGCCATCGTAGGCGCCGGCCAGCACCCGGTTGGCGTTTTCATGCATCACGCGGATGCCGCCCTCGCGTGTGAATGGACCATTGCGTTCCATTTCCGCACGGGCTTCAGGAGGCAGGTAGCGCATGATTTCGCGGTACTCATGCTTCACTGCGGGCGGCAGGTGTTCCGTGAAGGACTGCTCCCCCGGCTTGACGGTACCTTTGAAGACATGCTTCATGGTGGCACCCAGATCGTGGCGGTTGCTCTGCCGGCTGGGACCATCGGGGTCGGAAACCTTGGGCCTGGAGTAGAATTTACCGTTCCGCTCCATTTTCAGAATGATGCGGCCTTCCGGCATGGTCTCACTCTGTGGGACGCTGAAGTAGTGCAGCGTCTTCATGTGGTGGGGCAGGAGCTGGTCTTTCTTCTTGGCGCTGCCGTAGGCATCAATGCCGCGGTGGCCTTCGTCAGGCGCCAATGAGGAGCTGCGCTGATACGCCTCCGGACAGGAATCGAGGAACTTACGAAGCTTCCCATCGGGGTCGGGCAGGTTGAAGGTTCCATCTTTGAAGCAGCTGCCCTGCTGGTCCTCACCCCGCACCTGGAGGAAGAACATGAGATTGGTGACATCGTCGACGGTGCAACCGTCGGTGCGGGTGCCATTCATGACAGACTCATAGACCTTGTGACCCGCATTGATCTTATCCTGAAGCTGGGCCTGCACCTCATCATGGGTCATGCCTTTGGGAATCTTCTTGGGGCCGATGTGACCGTCCACTTCCACCTTGCGCCCATGGGTTCCCGGGAGGGTGAAGTTGTAGGGCTCCCGTGCCATCCCGCGGGACTCCATGTACTTCTGCAAGGCGGGGGCGCCGAGGAGCACAATGTTGGCGCAGATCTCCGGGATGGCAGCCAGGATGCGGAGCAGAATGTGGGGCTTCTTCTGGGTCTCAAGCTGCGTAGGGCGGCTGATCTCCTGGGAGCCCTGGGTTCTAGCGGTGCCAGACCCTGTGGGAATGGTGCCACCATCATGGTCGTCCCGCCGCACCAGGCCCGGTGGCCGGTCCTGCGTGGTGATGGAGATCTCTGGCCCCTGCGGTGGGACACGGGAGATGTCGATGGACGGGCTCGTCCTGACAGTGGAGGTATGATCCATGGCGGTGGGAGGGAACGGTATGACTGACTACCCCATACATCCGCCCAAAGACCCGTCGGAGTTACACACGCAGCATCGGAAAACTCGCGGACTCCGGCGTGGGGGTATCCTCCCAAGGCTCTGCCAGCGTGGGCAGTTCCCGGCGCCAGTGGGCCACCACATCGGCCAGTTTTTCCACGATGCCTTTAATTTGGGACGGTGGGTCCAGCGGCAGGGGCACCAAGTAGTTCAGGCACAGGAATCCGGTATTTTCATCAAACCCAAAGGTGCCGCCCTCCGTTCGGTTCCAGCAGTAGTTGCCAGCCATGAGTTCCATGAGCACTTCCTGGCGTTCCGGCCCGGCGGGCAGCGGCGCGATCGGCAGGTTGATGATGAGACTGTGGGTGGACTCCTCCAGATAGAACATGAACATCAGGTTCTGCTCCAGAGCGATGATGCACTCGTTCCCTTCGTCCAGATTGAAGGCTGAACCTCCTGTCAGGCCAAGAGTGGCTGAGACAGAGGCGAGCATCTGGTTCACATGTTCGTGCAGGTCCATGAGACGACAGTCGGGAAGGGGGAAATGAGATGGGGAGGTCAGACCCGGATGAAACCGGTGGCGTCCATGGGCTCATCGCCCGTGGGGGAGGCGAGGGCATTCTGGCCCAGAGTTTCCAGTTCCACAATCCAGCGGTGTGATTCGCGGGCGAACCGGGCGAGGAGGCGGGAGAAGCTGTCCACGGTGACTCCGGCCAGGGGGACCATCCCACAGAGGAAAAACTGACCCTCGCTCGGCACGAGTGCCAGAGTCATGCCGCCCGTTTCCCGGCCATAGTGATTGGCCTGGAGCAGGCGCCGGAAGTAGGTGCCTTCCTGCTCTCCTTCGGGCGGCAGCGGGCCTAGGTGGCTGAGAAGGTGGGCCTCCTCCTCGCCATCGCCTTCCTCCACATCCACAGGAAGGGCTCCGTCAAAGACCAACCGGCAGCTTCCCTCCTCCAGCTTCAGCTGGGGAAGGCCAATGGCGGCACCAAGTTGTTTGAGCAGTTCTTCGAGCTTCATGGGCGGGAGTTCCGTCGCAATTTACCTCGCACTGGGCGCTGCGCCAGCACGATCGATTTCTCCAGACTCCACCATTCGCCGCCAGGCTTCCAGATAGTTCACGAAGGTTTCCACATGGTTGCTGAATTCCGAGAATTCCATGGGTGTCACATGAAGCCGTCGCCCCAGGTGAATCTCGGTGTCATCCGACGCCAGGGAGAACGTGGCCCCCCCTGTGCCCTGACCCAAAAAGTGCGCATGGAGCAACTGCTTGAGGAAGGCCGGGGCCACGTCCGGCCCCACCTCGCACACCCGGCCTGTCAGATGCAGCCAGCCCTCTTCGTTTTCATCGGCCAGGAAGTCCACCTCCAGGCTGTCGTCAAAGATGATCCGGGCCGCACCGTCTTCGTTCAGCCCCACTGGGCCCAATCCCAGCAAGTGGCCCAGTTCAGCGATGGCGTCGGGAATGTTCATCAGTTCAAAAACAGAAAGTTGGGGATCAAGCCGAAGACGCGGCCAAAGTCAAACTCCACCGTCCTGATGGGGGTCAATTGATCTGGTGCCGACTCTCTAATCTCCAATCTTGTCGGACAGAGCTTTGAGTTTGGCGGGATCCGGGTTTTCTTCCGAGAGCTCGCGGATGATGGCGTAGGCCTCATCGCCACCCACAAACGGCTCGTCGAAGACCGGATTGCGAAGCAGGTCGGTGATGGAAGGGCGTTTGGTCGGGTCGGGATTGAGCATCTGGTTGAACAGCCGGTCCATGGCCGTTACTGCCTTGCCCGTGGAGTCTCCGTCCTCGTCCCTGCCCAGCTCTCCGATGGTGTTTCCAACATCGCTGCCATGTTCCACGATCAACCGCTGCTCTTCTGACAAGAAGTCCTGGTAAAACGGAGATGTGCCGTGGAAGAGGCGGTAGGCGGAGATGCCAATGGCCCAAGTGTCTGCCTTGTTGGTGACGATGGTCCCACCCAGCATGTCGAGCTTGAGCTGGGTGGTGGCATCGATGTCTGCCTTGGCCTGATCAAACAGTTGTTTCCGCAGTTCGGGATCGTCCGGGTGTTGGAGACGGATGAGCTCCGCCTCTGCGTTTTTCTGGTTTTTGGCGGCAGTGGTGATGGCGGCCCGCTGCTCTTCCTGCGTGATGATTTCGGGGGCCTTCCAGGTGGGGTTGTCCACCAGCCTCCTCTCCAGGATCTGACGATCTCCGCTCCGGGCGAAGCCAAAGTCTCCCAGCTTCATCATGCCGTCCAGACCGACGAAGAAGTTGGGCTCCTTCACATCCAGGTGGGTCATTCCGCGGACCTCCTGGAAATGCTGCATGCCGCGCAGCATGTCCTTGAAAATGGTCAGGCGGACGGCGTTGGCGGCCACCGGGGTGAGCCGTCCCTCCGCCACAGCCTTGTCCAGATTCGCCATCATCGCGTACCCGTCGGTTTTGGCGAGCTCCATGGCGATGAGCACGCCGCCTTCCGCGGTGCGGATGACCCCCTTCATGGCGGTGACGTTCTCATGGCCCTGCGGACCCATCGCCGACTGGTGGGCGCGCACTTCGGCCGCCGCCTCTTCCAGGCTGCCAGACTTGAAGGACTTCACCGCGATGCGATCCACCACGGTGGTCTTTTCGCCGGTCGTGGGATCCGTCACCTCTTGCTTGTGCTCATACAGGTGAACGTCGCCAAAGCCACCCTCACCCAGTTTGTCGGCTTTCGTGTACTCCTTGCCACCGATGGTGATCTTGTCTGGCGCCGTCTGCCGGTCTGGGAGCTGGTCGAGCATCGCGCTGTAAACTCCGTCCAGCAACGCAAGCGCTTCGGGGGACGCGTCCCGGTAGTTTCCGGCGAGCTTCACGCCGCCCGGGTTCGAGTCCACCAGGGCCTTGTAGAGTTCTTCCTTGAACTTGGCCCCGTCGCTGATGGCGAAGGCCCTCTCACTGAGCTGACCCTGGGAGGAGATGTCCTTCATCAGCTCACTCGCCATGTCATCGGTCAGAGTCTTGATGGCCGCGCTGTCTCCTGAAACCAGGGCGGTCTCCACCTTGGGACCCATGCCGATGAACTCCGGGGAGGCCTTGAATGCCGTGGACAGGGAGGAGACGCCCGGCTCCTGGAGCATGAGCGGCTCCTGCCGCACCACGCCCCGGGGATGAGCATCGATCGAGTCCATCCGGTCGCTGTAATCCTCGAACTCGTTTTTGGCCCACTGGGGCACGCCCTGATCCTTCGGCGGGGTGACGTGTGTCAGGGTGGTGCGGTCAAATGACTGGATCTCGTCACGAAGGCTGCCCCCTGACAAGGCCCTGTCTTCCACCAGCTCTCCAACGATCACATCCACACGGTGGCTGTCGTGATCCAGTTTGGCCTGTGCGTCTTGTCCCTCCTGCTTGATGCCAGCCTCAAGGGCCTTGATCTCGAGTTCGGCGAACTTCACCAGCTTGTCCACACTCTCGCTTTTGGCGCCGCCAGGAGAGTGTGCCTCGAGCTGCGTACGGAGGTTCTTCACCGCCGCCAGTTGTTCCGTCAGGCTTCCTCCGCCGATCAGGACCGCCTGATACTCGTCGGCCAGACGCAGGGCCTCCTTGTAGTGGCTGCCCACGGCGTCCGGCGCGAGTTTGTCTGAGATCTTGTGCATCAGGTGCACTACCCCGTCCTTCAGATTGGCAAACTTGGTGGGTTCTCCGAGCACCAGTTTCAATCCCGCCGAACTCAGCACGCTGCCCGAGTCCAGACCGCTCAACGATTGCGCGATCTCCTTCTGCGCAGCCCGGGATTTTTCAGAAGTGCGCAGGTGGACGATGGGCTCCTCCTGCTTTGAGGGTGTGGGTGCCAAACCCTGGGTGCCTTGAGTGGTCTGGGTGGAGGAAAGGCCGGTGAGGTTCATGATCGGGTGGGCAAAAGCGTTGAAGGTCGGCAAAGGGAGACTCAGGCTCGCAGCATCTGGAAATCGTCAAGGGAAGCTGAGCTGGAAGGTGTTGCCACAGGAGGTGCCTGAAGCTTGTCCCGCCAGTAGCTGGCCCAGTTGGCGAATTCATTGAGCACCGAGAGGAAGCTCTCCTCGCCCAGGTTTTGGATGGACAGCTTGCGGTTCAGCAGAATTTCGTCGGTGTCATCATCGAGTCCAAAGCAGCAACCCTCCCCCATTTCCCTATGAAACAACTGAGCCCGGAGCAGTGTCTCTACAAAGACCTCCCGGTCAAAGGCGGGCAGGTTGCCCACGACCGCATAAAGGTGCACGGCCTCTTCGGTGCGAGAGGGCTCAATCACGAGGTGCAGTCCATTCGCCAGCACCATGTCACAGGTCTTGTCCCGGGTGTATTGGAAACCGGGATCCCCGAGAGCGGCGGCGGCGGAAAGGATGAGTTGTTCGAGGGTCATGGAGGCGCGAGTTGGGAGGAGTCGCAAGCAAGGCGGGCTGGACGATCAGTACTCTGATGGTCTGCGGGTTACGGTTACAAGGCAGTTGAGGAATCTCCGCCTCATCGACGTGAAACGGCGGGGGCTGCAGGCTGGTCGGGAGGCTGTGGGAGGCGGCGTATGCGCTGCTGCCAGCGCACTGCCACCTCGTCTCCGGTGAGCATAGTCGTGCCCAGCAGGGCATCCAATTTGCGGCCGGAGAGCAACTCCGCCTGCACTTGCAAGTCATCCAGCGCTTCCATGATGGGAGAGACGTCCCAGAGTGAGAGCACTCCTGAGGCGGAGGCGGTGAGCAGCTCGGTGGAACTGCGGTTCCAGTAAACAATGCCTGCGCCCTGCGGCAAGGGAGGGGAGACCGGCGCTCCGCTCAGGGCATCCCACACGCGGGCGGTACCATCATCACTGCACGTGGCCACCATGCGGCCGTCTGGACTGAACACGGAGCGGAAGACGTGGCCACTGTGCGTCATGTTCCGACCTACCCGTCCACCGGAGGAGGCATTCCAGATTCGGGCGGTGTTGTCCGCTCCGCAGGTCACCACGTTCGTCCCATCCGGGCTGAGGGTCGCGCAGAAGGTGCGACCCGGAGCCAGCATGGGTCCCACAGGGAGGAAGGTGGTTGCATCCCAAACCTGGGCGAAGCTCCCATTCCCCAGAGAGGCGGTGAGCCAGCGTTTGCCGTCTGCCGAGAAGGCCAGGTGATCGACACGGCGGGGCAGCCGCACTTTTTCACCCAAGGGCGTGCCATTCTGAATGTTCCAGCAACCCACTTTGTACTCGGCATCCACCGCCAGCAGCTTTTCGCCCGTGGCGTCGTAGGTGGCGCGCGTCAGAGTGCCTGCCTGTTCGACTTGCCGGGCCAGGGGCATGCCGGTGCGCCGGTTCCAGAGTTTGATCGTCCCTTCTTCCCCCAGACTGAAGAACTCCTCACCCGAGATGGCAAACTGCACCTGAATCACCCGCCGGGTGCCATGGCGAAGGTCGGGAAGGGCCGGTTTCCCCGTGCGGCTGTCCCAGACTTGGACCACGCCGTTTTCTCCACCCGTCACGACCCAGTTTTCATCCTGGCTCATCTCCACGGCCACAGGAGGGGTAGCAGGCTGGATCATGGCTGTCTGTGCTCCAGTGGTGCGGTTCCATAGCCTGACCGTGCCGTCGGAGCCGGTCGATAGCATCAGTCGGCCGGAGGCTCCTTGGGCTGCGTTGACAACCTTTGCCCCATGGTTGGCTGTCACCCTCGCCGCGCCTTCCACCGGGGCGCGCCAGAGACGCAGCACACCGTCTTCGCCGCCAGTCAGGACGAAACTGCCGTCAGCATTGATGCGAGCGCAGGGGCTGTTTGAGGGGTGGCAGATCCAGGGCCAGTCCGGGAGCCCGGTGTAGCCGTCCCAGATGCGGGCATTCACATCACCCACCGCAGAGGTGGCGACCCTTCGCCCATCGCCGCTGAAGTGCACTTCCGTGACTGCTCCTGAATGACGCATGGACTCCGTGAGCGGCAGCCCAGAGGCCACATCGAAGACGCGTGCGTAGGAATCGTGGCTGGCAATGGCCAGACGGCGGCCCTCGGGGCTGAAGGAACAGTCAAGCAGCTTGCCTCCGGGCCGGGAAGGGGGGCGCAATCTCGAACCCAGGTCCACATCCCAGACATCCAGGGTGCCGCCCGCTCTGCCCGAAACGGTGGCCAGGCGCGTGCCATCTGGACTCATCGCGATCTGGGACACGTTGCCTTCCAGATCATGGGAACTCAGGATCAGTTTGCCGGAGCGGGCATCCCAGACCTTCAGACTGGAGCCGTCATATCCTGCTAGACGGCGTCCATCGTTGCTCAACCTGAGCAGGGTCAGGGAAGGCGCTCCCTCCAACACGGGGCCCGCTGCCGCCCGTGGCACGGTGCGGAAAACTTGAGGACCACCAGCGACGGTTACCGCCAGCCATTTGCCATCGGGAGTGAGATCCCATGCTGCCTTTGAGGGTGCCTGGCCCGGGGCGACGGCGGTGGAAGTCAGGATCCCTGTTTGCAGATCCCATTCACAGAAAAGTCCCTGTCGGGAGAGGCCCAACACCACCCGTGGGTCATCCGTGAACCGGATCCAGCGGATGCCGCCCGGCGCGGTGAGTGGCGGGTTGGCGGGCTGGCGGGTTTCGCAGGACCAGAGTTGCGCGGTTCCATCGCCCTTGACCACGACCACCCGGTTCCCATCAGGGCTGAATTCGCCCGCCACCGTTCCTGGCCAGAGGGTCAGCAACTGGGGGCCGCTCTGCATGGCACAGCGGAACCGCTGCCGGTGCAGGGTCTCCTTGGCGGGATCGTCCCTGTCCAGACGGAGGGCTTCCAGGTACCACAACAGCGCCCCGAAGGCATCACCATCCTCCACCAGTTCATCCCCGGTCACCACATCCAGCTGCACCAACTGGCGGCGGGTCTCTGCCTCCTGGCGGGCGGTTTCCTGGCGGGCTGAGGCCTCGGCAGCCAGTGCTTCCCGTGCGACCGACTCTGCCCGCTTGGCTCTCAGTGTCAGCCACACGAGGATGGCCGTCGAGACTCCTAGAACCAAAGCCAGTGCGCCAACAAACCGGAGCAGGATGGTGTTGCGCCGGGCAAACCGTGCCACCCGATATCGGGCGGTCGGGGCCTTCGCCTGGACGGGTTCCTGTTTGAGGAAGCGCTCCAGATCCTCCATCAGCGCTGACACGGAGGGATAGCGGCGCGCCCGCTCCTTCTCCAGCGCCTTCATCACGATCCAGTCCAGATCGCCCCGCAGAGTTGCCGGGGTGACCCCTTCTTCCTCCCATTCCGCACCAACAGGAGGAACAGAACTTTGCGAGCGGGCAGTTTTGTAGGCCTTGTCGAGCTCCTGGCTGGGACGCACCGGAGTTTCGTCACGCACCGCCTTGAGAATCTCTGCCAAGTCATTTCCGTTGGCCCGCTCGGCGGGGAGCGGCGTGACTCCGGTCAACATCTCATAGAGCAGCACCCCCAGGGAGTACACGTCGCTTCGCGTGTCCACATCCATCCCGGCAGAGAGCGCCTGTTCCGGGCTCATGTACTGCAGGGTGCCCATGACCTGCCCCTGCGCGGTATAGATGGTCTTTTCGGCCAGCGGCTGCTCTAGTGCCTTGGCGATGCCGAAGTCGATGACCTTGGCCACGGAGATGATGCCTTCCCCCATCACCAGCACATTGGAAGGTTTGATGTCCCGGTGGATCACCCCCTTTTGGTGGGCATGCTGCACGCCGCGGCAGGCTTGAATGAAAAGGCGGATCCGCTGCTCCAGTGGCAGGGGGCGGCAGAATTCCGTGATGGGCTTGCCCTTCACCAGTTCCATGACGAAGTAGGGGCAACCGGAAAAGGTTGCCCCCGCATCGTAAACTCGGGCGATGTTGGGGTGGTCCATCATCGCCAGCGCTTGTCGCTCCCCTTCAAAACGGGCGACGACATCGCGCGATGCCATCCTGGGTTTCAGCACCTTGAGTGCGACCTCCCGGTGGATGGGTTCCAGCTGGACGGCACGGTAAACGATGCCGAACCCGCCTTCCCCGAGCAGTTCCTCAAGCTGGTAGCGGTCGATCTTGTCCCCTGGCTCCCATTCCTCCAGGGAGGACAGGGTGCGGGAACTTTCCTCACTCTGGTCCAGCCAGCTCTTGGCAGGTGAAAGGAGACAACTCAGGCAAAACGCCCCGGCAGCGGTCGGACCGAGGGGGCGACCACAACTTGCGCAGGTGGCTGGGGCTGTTGACTCCACCATTGGATCCGGTTGCTGGAAATCACCCGCTTTCCGTTGTTCAGGCACCCTCTTGCTTACCGGCCGGCCAGGCCCAGAAGATACTCCACCTCATCGTTGAGAGAGTCGGAGTTGGAAAGCGTGTCGGTGATGTGCTTCAAGAGCAACTCCCGGTAGCGGCCCCGCAGTCGGTGCACGGCCACTTTCACCGCCCCTTCGCTGATGCCCAGTTCCGTGGCCACCTTGGTGTAGCCGCCCGTCTCGGTGGCACCGCTCAACAGGTAGGGCTGGAGCGCGAGAAACGTCTTCTCTTTCCCGCCGGCCTCCATCTCGTCCTGCAGGCGTTTGATTACGGCAGAGACCAGCGTGGAAACCCACATGCGGTCATAGAGATGCTCTGGAGTCAATTCATCCACCAGCATGGCTTCATAGCGCTGTTCGGCCTCGGCGGCGTCCAGGGAGAACCGCTCCACGCCGCCTCCGCGTTTCAGACGGTTGCCGTCGCGCAACACCCTGCCCACATAGCGCTTCAACCCACCGAGGAGAAAGGAACGCAGCCGGCCGCGCTGGGGATCAGCCCGGACGAGGCTTTCATCCTGGATCAGAGAAAGGAGGAATCCTTGAGTGTAATCCTCGGCGTCGTGAGTGGAATATCCGCTTCGGCGCAGATAGGCATACAGAGGTGGCCAATAGGTCCGGCAGAGTTCCTCCAGGGCGGCGGAGGCATCCAGATCCCCATCTTCACGGGCATTGGCCACCAAGGACCACCGCGTCGCCGGGAAAACCTGTCCTCCTGTATGAACGTTGGCAGAGTCGGTCATGTCGTGGATGAGTACAGGTCCAAGTCCAGTGCAGGGGGTAGACCATATTGCCAGCTAGCATGAAAACGCGCAAGGACCGCGCCAAATTTTCGCCACACTGAATGTGTATCACGGCTGCCACATTTTGCGGGTGTTGAATACCCAGATCCAATTGACCGCCAGCAGGAGCCATGCCCAAAGCTGTGGCAACCACAAACCCGCAAAGGCCAGGAAAGCGAAAGGGAGGGCGCTGGACCACGCCTGCCAGGCGGATGTTCCGGACGCCAACGGCCCGCCGCCGGCAATGAGGGCGGTCACCCGCATGGCAAACCCCACCGAAAAAATGATCCCAAGGCCTTTTTGCCACCATCCCGCGCTGGGCGGAGCCAGCACAAACACCAGGGTGACCGCTGCGGCACACAAGATGACGCCCAGCAGTTGCGCAATCGAGGCAGTCTTCACGATCTCACCAAAAGGAGGAATCGTTGAAAAAGCAAGTCCCCAGGTGAAGCGGTTGTGACAGAAAGACGGTGGAACGCTCCAGCGTTCTGCGGGAAGACACTCGCTGGCAGAAAAACTGGCTATTTTCGTAACCGGACCAGAATGGCGGGCAGATGCATGTTGGAAACCCTCTCTCTCCCCTGCTCGCGGTGGACATGTTCGCTGACCTCAACCGCCCTAGATTCTCACGACGCTCCCGGCTCGGAAGCGGGCGTGTCGTCTTCCTTGCGAACGCCAGAAAGGGGTGCCACGTAGGTGAGCAGGTTTCCGGCAACCCATTCAATGCCGTTCTCCACCCGGAGCTGGTTGGCGGCGAGGTACCGTTTGTAAAAGGTCACGATCTGTTCGTCGGCCAGACTGTCCTTGGGCCGTCCTTTCAGCGCCTCCACATGACCCTCGATGGTGTGGATGGGCACCCCGCTGCGTTTCACAGACGAGATGAAGCGCACAAAATCCGCAAACGGACTGCGCAACCCTTTGCGGGCGCCCAGTCGTTCGAAGAGGACAATGAGCAATACCCCGGGCTTGTCTTCCGGCAGCCGGTAGACAAACGAGGACTGGCCGATAAAGATCTTCCAACCGACAGGCGAACCACCGTACCGGGCCGCCGGCTGGTACAAGGTCGGCTGGGTGCCATGGGCCTCCAGCCACAGGGTAAAATCGTCTTTGGGAAAGAGCGGCATGATGTGACACTTGGGCTTGGCTGCTCCAGTATCCCCACGGGACTGTTTCGAGGCAAACTTTGAATACCATCCATTCATGATTTCACTCTCCGTCAATGATACCACCAAGGCCGCCGCACTGGATTCGGCCCTGGCTTTTTCCGTGGTGTTCGAAGAGCACCGCCTCTTAGTTTCCCAGTCGGTCTCGTCCGGGTTCAAGGGGCTGGTCAATTCGCTGGATCAACTTTCCGCCTACTCGAAGACCGTGGAAAGCCTGCAGGCGAGCATGGAGTCGATTGAGGTCGCAAGGCAGAAGGCCCTGCTGAATCCCTTTTCCACCACGGGCACGACCGCCAACACCTCGACGGTGACGGCGGTCAACAGCGGTCTGAACACGCAGGGGGCTCCGTATTCCACCACCACGAGCAATGCGGTGACCAGCATCACGACCGCACTGAATGGTACCACGGCTGGAACGCCGGAGAGAACGGCGGCAGAGGAGGCCAAGGCCGCGGCGGACAAGGCAAAAGCTGCCGTGGACAAAATCCGAGCGGGCAATGCCACGGGTGGGTTTGCCGATGCGGAGCAGGCGCTGACGGATGCCAAGGCTGCCAAGATCAAGGCTGATGCCGCACTGGTCAATGCCAACGCCGCCAAGACCACAGCCCAGACGAATCTCACGACCGCCCAAACCAACCTGACCACGGCTCAAGCAGCGCTGACCGCGGCGCAGGCGGCCAATCCGCAAGTGCCTGCCACCATCGCTGCGGCGCAGGCGGCGGTGACGGCCGCTCAGACTGCCGTCACCAACGCCCAGACCGCGCTGACGGCGGCGAATGCCCGCGTGACCGCTGCCGCCGCCGTGGTAACTGCAGCTGCTGCTGTGGTAACTGCCGCCCAGGGCGTGGTGGACTTCAAGGCCGAGCCCATCTGCCAGATCAAGCTCACGACCACGCAGAAGTCCTATGACTTGGGAGACGGCTACACCCTCACGTCATGGGGCAGCACGGGCTACATGACCCTCACAGGTTCCGACGGCAAAGGCATCCTCATCCAGCCTGATGGATCTGTGGATCCCCTGGATGGCGCTGGCAATGGGTGGAAGTTCTCCAACACCAGCACCTTTGTCCTCCCGAACGAAACCAAGATCACCATCACGCCCAATGCGGCGGGGGCGGTCATTTCGGCGACGAAAGGGCGCAATCACCTCGAACTCACGAACATCAAGTCCGGTGCCACGCCGGACGGCGTCATCACCCAGGACGGCCGCAAATACGATGCCACGACCAATGACGGTTATCGCATCGACATGGGAACCACGACGGCGAACTGGACGCTGGGTGCGAATACCCTGGGCGACGCTGGCAGCCGGGAGCAGGTGGCGGCCACGGCATCCACCAACAAGTTCGTCCTGGACGCCTCAGATGTGGAGGTTCCTTCAGATCTCAAGGCGTTCCTTGATGAAATCGGATTCGACATTGATCAGTACGATTCCGATGGCGACGGCAAGTTGAACGAGGAGGAGTTCTTCCAGGTGGCGAGCATTCTGAACACGCTCGTCACGGAGATGCAGACCTCATTCCAGCAGGTGCTGGTGGAGACGGCCAAGGCCAGTGAGGCGCTCATGGAGCTGAACCAGTTTCTTGAGCAAATTCAAAAACAAGGGTCGGATGAGCAGTCCAACAAATCCGAGGCTTCGGCCGCGGAAAAGGATGTGCTGGCCTCGATCCAGAAACGTCTGGAATCCGCACTCACAAACCTGCAAGCCTTGCAGGGCGGCGGCTCCGGCGGGGTGGGCTTCAACGATGCCCAGCAACTCCTGACGAACCTGGGCAAGGCCGCCCTCGGGCAAAGCTATGAAACCACGGGCACCAGCGCCCTTCCCCAGGTGACAACGCCGTCGCCCTCCAGCACCCGATCTGAGGAAACTACACCTTCGGTCGATCCGGTCACCCAGGCAATGCGCCGGGCAAGCCTGCTCATTGGCGGATTGAAGATCGATGAAAGCCTTTTCCCCTCAGCCCCGGCTTCCCTCCCCGCCTTGAACGCGGAGGATGTTGACCTGCTGGCCACGCTGGCGTCCCTGGGCCTGCCCATCAGCGGCGTGGATGCCGAGGCGCTGCTCACCCTGGTGGGCAAACTGAAGGCAGAGCTTGCAGCCGGCGGCCTCGCCACCCTCAACGGGGAAGGTCTGCAGTTGCTGGAGTCGGTGAAAGCCGGTCTGGCGGATGTCGGCCTGATCGGGCTGACGGAGGAGAATTCCCAGTTCCTCAGCGACCTGACCGCGCAGCTCCGGGGGCTGAACATTGGGCTGGCAGATACGTTCGAGCTTGAGGAACTGCTTGGTCGCCTGCGGAGTGGACCTGAGATTGCAGAGAACAGTTCCGCCGGAACCGGGCTTTCGACGGATGTACGCAAGCTCACTGTGGCCGACGCGCAGCGTCTCGCCGCGATCCTTGGCCGCCTGCAAAACCGCGAGCTCGGGCTTTCTCCCGATGACCTCCGTCGGATCGAGACGCTTCAGCGGCTTCTCTTGAATGAACTGCAGACTGAATCCAGCCCGGCGGCGGGCGGAGGAGAGTTTGGCGGTCGCGTTCTCACCCGGGCCGACGTCCAGCTGTTTGAGGAGTTGATGTTCAAGTTGCGCGGGGAGGATCCGGATGTGGCCCCCACGCCCTCATCCTCGTCATCCTCCGTGCCGGGCAATCCCTTCCTGCAGAACCTTGATTTGCTCAAGACCATCGCGGGCAACTTTGAGACGGATCCCAAACTGCTGGAGACGTTGAAGGAGAACGTCAGCAAGTCGATCAAGACCTACACTGAACACCTCAACCGTGCCCGCGGCCTCTTTGTGGAGGCGCAGGAGAATGTTCAGGAGTTTGTGAAGATCGTGGCAGAAGACGACTCGCTGAAGGAGATCGTTCAGGACGACCGCTTGTCCGATGAGCAACAGGAAGGTTTCGCCGACAAAATGCGTGACCTGCATCAGAAGTGGGGCATGGATTGGGGTTCCGATGCCAGCACTCCAACGGAGGAAGGCAAGCTGGTGACCCGCATGGCCCAGTCCGGCATGATGATCTGACCCTGAGGAAACAACCCACCCCCCTCCAAGTTTTATGATGTCCGACGACCCACCTGCCACCGCAGAAGATCTTGCCGATCTGGCAAGGCTGAGAGAGCAGACCGCCGCCTTGGTGGAACAGATGGACGTCCTCCTGGCGGCCGGAACCATGGCCAATGCTGTTGGGGACGAGCTCTACGAATCTCTTGGTGTCAGGCCCGGTATTGGGAAACGTGTGTTGCTTGGCAACAGCATCCCTCCTGACGACCAGTACATTTACAGCACGTTTTTGACGGAGTTCGAGAACATCGAGGACACCGTCCGCAATTTTGAAAAACGAGTCAACGCCCCGGTGACTCAAGCCGCTGGTCCCCGGGCCGTCGGCAGCCGCTACCGTATCTGACCGTCTGCGTCGTCACTTCTTTCTAGTTATTCCATCCCAGCCCCCTCAAGATCATGGCCTACAGCACCACCGCCTTCACGGATCTCACGCTGCACAATTTCTATATCAATGCCAATTCCGACGTGACGGCCTTGCGCACGGAACTGTCCAATGCCGTGGCGAAGTTCACGGCGGCGGGGCTGCCCAGCCCGGAGGACATGTTGGAAGCCATTGATGCCCGCATCGCCAAATTTGAAAAAGCGATTGTTGATGGCCAGCCAGCCTCCGTCGATCCCAACAAACCCTATGATCGCAACGCCTTGATCCGGGAGTTCCTGGAGGAGGTCTATTCCGTTATTCTCTACTGTCGGAATGGGGTCGTGGGTGCAGGCACCACTGCGGATCCTTATCACGAGAACAACAAGTACACCAACACGGTGCCGGATCCGGATGTCAACCACACCCCAACCTTCGCCCTTCAGGGGATTTTTGCCGACAATGACACGGGGTTCACGGGACAATCCACCGCCAACCCGGAACAGGTCATTCTCAAGTATTACTATGAGTTGATCACCCAGACGTTTGCGAAGGGTGACGCGCTCAAGACGAGGACCAATCCGGACAACGTCTGGACTGTGGTGTCGATCTCGCCGTACACGTCTCCGACAAACAACGTTGTTTACGACCGGATCACTTCTGAATACATCGGCAAAGATTCCAATGGGGAAAACATCTACAAGACCTATCTGGTCCCTCAGGGAATTGATCTCTCCGTGGTACAGAAGAAGGAGATCAAGAACCAGGCGGGGATTGTGACGGACTTCGAGTTTATCTTCAAGGAAGGGGTCATTTTTGACGGATCAGGCGGGGTGACGAACCCGACCTTGCAAGAAGTGGAGATCATCACTGGGATCGGCACGGACGGCGCGAAGTACTACTATTATCAGGAGGGCGACGTCAAAGAGATCACGAACTTCCGTGCCCTGTCCCCCCCGGAGTATCTCTATTACTGGAACGAGGCTCGCATTCAGGTCCTCAAGGGCTCTCTCGCCTACAAGCAAGCTCTGGTGGAAGAGGTGCAGGAGGACTTGCGCCAGGCCAATGCCGTGCTGGCCGAACTGGAGAAGGTGGCCAACATCCGCAACCTGGACAAGGACGGCAACTACACTGGCGACATGAGCTACGAGTCCATTCAGATGATGCTGTTCAACTCCCGGGCCAGTGTGCGGGGGGATTCCCTGTTCGACCGCGACGGCAACGACTATCTCCAAAACTGGGGCACGTGGCAGGAATGCCGCATCAACCTCAAGAACTACATCGACCGCAAGTCCGCCCAGTCCCAGGATATGATGCTGGACTACCAGCAGGTGTTGAACCGCTACAACAGCGCCCTGGAGGTGCTTAGCAAGCTCCAGGAAAAACTGGACGGCCTGCTCAAGTCACAACTTCGCAACTTGTAATGTAACCCTCGCGGCCCCAAGGCCAGATTGTTTTTTAGAAGACCCAACCACTTCAACCGAGCCAGCCAAATGAGCAACGCAACCACCGACTTTGACGACATCGAAATTCCAGACGCACCCATGCCGACCGGTCTGCCTTACGAGACTGCGGACGAATGGGCGGAGATGCTCACGAATTTCGGCGCCAACGGCCGGACCATGAGGGATTTCACCAATCTCACCCCTGAGAGCATGGAGGTCTTCTACATGGTGGCCTACAATCAGTACAACGCCGGGCAGTACGAGGAATCCTCCAAGGTGTTCCAGCTGCTGGCGTCTCTGGATCACTTCGACAAGCGTTACTGGATGGGCCTGGGCTCCAGCCGGGCGATGGAAGGAAACCATAAAGACGCCATCAAGGCCTTTGGATACCTGGGGTTCCTTGACGTCTCCGACCCTGTTCCTTCATTCCATTGCGCCCGGTCATTCATCGCCACCGGCAAGATCAAGGAGGCGGAGGCGGCGCTGCGCGCCACCATCGCCAATGCGGAAGGCAAGGCGGAGCACGCCGAGCTCAAACAGCAGGCGGAGCACACGCTCGAACTGCTCCAGCAGGGCCAGAAAGAAATCACCACCGCCACTTCCGAGTCATGAATATTTCCAACAATCCCAACATTCCGTTCATCAACCCCCAGGAACTTCTGGGAGGGGCGGATCTCAACGACATCAAGAAAGCTGCCAAGGACTCTGTCCTCAAGGCGCTGGAGATGCTCGGCACCGTCATTGCCGGTTCCGGTGCCAAGGAGGGAGCACCCGGGCTCGAGGCACCCAAGGCGACACTCATGCAGAAGGTCACGGACCTGACGCTGCGGATTGCCCTGCTTCAGCAAGCTCTGGACGAACTCCAGACTCAGGTCTCCAAGACCGTCATCGACGGCCGGATGAAGGAGGTGGACCAGGCCCACAAGGAACAACTCCAGAACCTTGAGACACAGCTCAAGGAGATGAAGGAAGCGGTGGAAAAGCAGCAGGAGGCCAACAAGAAGGGCAACGTCTTTCAGGCCATCGCGAGCTGGGTGATGGCAGCGGTGGACATTATCTCTGCCGTTTTCAGCATCGTCGCTGCCGCCGCCAACTTTGTCGCGGGCAACTGGGCGGGCACGGTGGGGATGATTGCGGCCGCAGGGGCGCAGCTTTGTTCTGCAGGGTGTAACATTGCCCTCGCCATTGATGCCACGGACAAGGCCATGGGCGGCGACGGCGTCCTGAGTGAAGCCCAAAAACAGGCCATCAACGGTGTCATGATTGGATGCGCCGTGGTAGCAGGCATTGGCGGCCTCATTGGCGGCCTGGGCGGCATCACCATGGGCTTGAAGGAAGGCATGAAGGCAGCCCTCAAGGAAATCGGCAAGTCCGGTGTCCATCAGAGCATTGCACAGACGCTCAAAGCGGCATCCATCATGGCCAAGCAGGCGATGACGACAGCCATGCAAAATCTGGCCAACCCCCTCATCAGCAAGCTGGGCGGCACCATCGGGAAGCAGATGCTGGAAAACAGTATGAAGGAAATGGTCAAGAGCTCCATGAAGGAAATGGCCAAGCAGGGCATTGAGGGCATGACCGAGGCGGTGGTCAAGGAGGCGCTCAAGGCGACCTACAAAGCCTGCGTGCAGGCGTTCCAAGCCACGGCGACCTGGGCCATCCACATGGCCGCCACCCAGGGACTGGTCAAAGGGATCACCAAGATCACCGAAGGTGTCGTCAAGCTGGAGATTCAGGACCTGATGAAGCAGGCGGCAGATGCCATGAAAGAAGCAGAGCTGGCCGAAGCGGCGGCCAAGGCGTTGGAAGCCATGATCACCCTGCTCAAGAAGACGATCGAAGATCTGCAAGCCCAGCTCGAAGAGATGCTCAACTCCGCGATGGAGACCATGTCCATCCTTTTCCAGGCCATCGATGACAGTGCTCAGACGATGACGCAACTCCACCAGACCCAGGCGGCCTAAATCGGAAGCCAAGACCCTAACCTGCCCCGATCATGAGTGTCAGCATTACCAGCACCACCTCCCACGTCTCCAGCACGTCATTCAATCCGCAGCTTGATATCAACGATCCGTCGTCCACCAAAAAGGGTGATGAGTCGCTGACCGTGAGCTTCACCGTCGGAAAGGAAAACGGGGCGTTGGGAGAAGGTTTCCGCATCACCTTGGAACTGCCTCTGACCGGTGAAATTCCGATCAACGAGCTGGAGCAGGCCTGCAAGGATCTGGGTATGACACCCCTGGAACTTTACGCCGCCCTTGGTGGGTTGTTCCAGGCGGGAAAAATGGCGAGCGAAGTGGGGGATCTCGTCTCCCGGTTGGGCGTGGACGGAGCGGAGGCCCACATCGGGGGCGTGTTCAATCTCTTCAACCATGTGGAGGAAGCGGCGGACACGGCGGCCAAAAGCCTTTATGCCATCATCGAAGGCGGCAATTATCCCGACTTCACCGACTTCTTGAAGCTGATGCTTCAGACGGCGATGGAGATGCGGCAATTCGCCTCCGAAGCAAAAACCAACGCCCTCAACGGGGAGTATGATCTGATGATGACGCAGGCCAGCAACTTGCGGGACGTGGCCCAGAAGAACTACGATGCCGCTTTGAAGCAGATCGAGGCGGAAAAGCAGCAGGCGATCTTCAGCATCGTTGGCGGTTGCCTCAGCTTCATTGGAGCCTTTGGCAGCATCTGGGGCGGACCCGCGGCCAGCCAGGCAGGAAGCAGCCTGAGCCAGATCCTGGAAGGGGCGGGGAACATCCATACGGAACAGCTGAAGAAGGACGGTGCTTTGCTGAAGAAGCAGGCCGAGCTTCTGGAGGCTGCGAACAAGGCGCTCGATGGCGAGTGCAAAAAACTCCAGAATCAGCAGTCCATCGCCGAAGAACTGAGAGACATTGCCAAGTCGCTTCAAGACATGGTGTTGAAGCTCTACCAGGACTTCATGAGTGCTCAGATGCAGGTGTTGCAACATTCCAACATCTAAGTTGTTGATCCTTCTGACCTCATCCTGACTTCGGACCATGAACGTCAATGCTGACATCCGGGGGCTCGTCGGAGCCTTCTCCTCCAAACAGGGGGCTTCCGAGTCCGTCTCCGAAGGCATGCGGCAGGAAGGCTTGTTCCGGGGTCAGGAGGTGGTGCAGCAAGATGCCACGTCCGCCCTGGCCGACGCGGCGGAGGAGATGAGTTTCGCCGCCGCCGAGAAGGTGGAGAAAAAATTGTCGGAGCGTAAAGCCGGCTCGAAAGAGGCGATGAAGCTTACGACGACGGACTTGGCGGACAAGTACATCAACATGATGAGCCAGTCCGGCTCATCCCATAAGCTGCACGAGTTTCTGGACTCCCTGAAAAAAATGGGCGGTCGGGCCACGGAGGAGCAGATCCGCCAGATGGCCAAGGAACACTTTGGCGACGTCAGCGAGCAGTATGCCGCTCTTTCCTTTGCGGAGGAGGCGCTTGAGGCCGAGGGCGTGGAAGACGAACTGCGGGCCAAGATTGGCAATGTCAAAGCCGCTCTCATGAAGGAGGCGGGTCCGGCCATCCGGGCCGGGCTCAACATCGCTGCGGATGTGATGTCCTTCGCCAAGCAGGGGCTGGAGCAGGTGGAGCGTTTGCGTGACCTCTACCGGTACGCCGTTCTGGGGCGCGACACCGCGTCGTCCATGTACCAGTCCATCATGCAGCGCTATGGCGAGAAGCGGTTTGATCAAGCGCTGGAGTTTCTGATCCGGGCCGCCGCCAGTGATTTGGACTCTCACGGGATGGGGCCTTCGATGGAGCGGGCGCACCTCGAAACGGCCGTCAACAACGTCAACCACGTGCAACACCTAGGCAATCTCTACCGGACCATGTCGGACCTGTTGGATCGAGTACGCAACCCCATGCCTTTCCGATTTGGATATGGCCGATGAGACCTATACGGCGCACGACTTGATGCGGGAGATTTTGGAAATGACCACCCAGCGGTGGGTGGATCCCGCGCGCATCAGCCAGATTGCCACCCGGGTGGGACTCAAGAAGCCGGAGATCAGGATCTTTTTTGTCACCCAGTTGCGAGAGAAAGTGAGACAGATTCCCTTGAAACTATTCCCAACCCCGGATATCCGGGAGAAAATGCTCGATGCGATGCAACAGGCCCTGGATGCCGAAATCGCCAAGGAGGAGGCGTCTTAAACGAAGATGACTCCTATAGATCAAACCGTGTCCGAGTTCGGCCAGAGCATGGGCATGGCACACCTGCAACCCAATGAGAAGGGGGCAGTGATCCTGGACATCAGCGGTATTGGCTCTCTTTCGATTGAACTGGTGGGCGACCGCCAGGAGATCGTGGCAGTCAGCCTCTCCCGCAAGATTGAGCCACCCGATGCGGCGGCCTGCCAGATGGCCCTGGAAATGACCCACCCCAGACAACCGGGAAGCTGGCCGGTGCGTGCTGCTCTCGCCGGGGGGCGTGGGGTCCTGGTTTTCTCCGCGAGAATGGAGACTTACGAATTCAATCTTCCCGCCTTGCACGAGGCCATCGGTCAACTGGAGGCCCTGCAAGACGCTTTGTCCACGGTGGTGCGGCCCGCTTGATTTTCGCCGTCACGGTCTGACTGACCCTCGCCATCATGCCCCGCCTCATTCCAGAATCCTTTCAGTCCAAGCTCGGTCTCGCCTCGATCGAGATCGGAGACCATGAGGTGGCTCCCATGCTGCCGGAGGATTCCCGGTTGCAACCCATCGATGCCTCCGTGGAGGCGAGGATGGAGGCCATCCTTCAGGCCAACACCTTTGAGCGGGTCATGCTCGACGCGATTCGTCCCCGGGTGGAGGACCAGTCCATGCTACGCCCTGGTGTGTTTCACCTCATGAGGGAGGAGATTTTGAAAGCGCTGGTTACGGCTCTTCAAGACACCGCAGATCCTCAGCAAAAAGAGGAGATTCAAGGGGTCATCGGCCTCTTGAACGGCCTCGGCGCAGACCATGAGCTGGGTGAGCAGTATCGTTACGCCCTGCTGAAAGGGTAAATCTGGCCCCTCTGGAAAGTTAGCAGGATTTTCCTGTAACTGACCCGCCCCTTCAGGCAGATGCAAACCGACCATTAATTTCGTTGACTCCCAACACCATCCAGACCCTCAACCGAATGAATGGAGAGCCACCCGGCACTCCGGGGGGGAAATCTGCGCGGGTGGGTCATTGGACCCTGACCCCCGCCCAGCGCGACTGGATGATGTTGCAGGCTTATCTGCACCTGGAACAACGCAAGCCGGCTGCGGCCTGCGCGATGTTGCGGCTCCTCTTTCGTCTGTTCCCGGACGACGTGGAAGTGCAGCGGTGCCTCGCCCTGGGCGAGTTGATGGATGGCCGACCGGTGGATGCCGCCAGGGTGGCCACCCGTGCCCTGCAAAAAAGTTCCAATGACCTCCGCATGCCGGTGGGGTTGGTGTTCGCCAAGGCTCTCTGGGAGCAAGGCAAACACGAAGCCGCGCGCGAGTTCCTCACCAGCCTTCTCACTACGACAACAGACTGACCTGACTCGATCGCATGGCCGGAAAAATGCTTCAGCTCCAAGGCGCGATCCTTCGCGGTTCTCGCTACTATGACGTGCTGCTTGCAGTCGTGGTGGTGGCCATTCTGTCCCTGATGATCCTGCCGGTGCCACCGGCCGTGCTGGACCTGCTGCTCGCCATCAACCTGGCGATCTCCATGCTGCTCCTCATGCTCTCGATGTATGTGCCGGGCATCCTGGAGTTTTCGACGTTTCCGTCCCTGCTGCTCATCACGACCCTCTTTCGATTATCGCTCAACATCACGACCACCCGTCTGATCTTGTTGCACGCCCACGCTGGGGAGATCGTGTACACCTTCGGGAACTTCGTGGTCGGCGGCAACTTTGTCGTCGGGGTCGTGATCTTCCTCATCATCACGTTGATTCAGTTCATCGTGATCACCAAGGGGGCTGAACGTGTCGCGGAAGTGGGTGCCCGATTCACCCTGGATGCCATGCCTGGCAAGCAGATGGCCATTGATGCCGACTTGCGTGCAGGAGCCATCACCCAGGAGGAGGCCACCGCCCGACGACACAAGGTGGAAAAAGAAAACCAGCTCCACGGCGCCATGGACGGTGCCATGAAGTTCGTGAAGGGGGACGCCATCGCCGGCCTCATCATCACGGCCATCAACATCACTGCAGGTATCTGCATCGGCGTGATGCAGAAGGGCTGGGACATCGGCAAAGCCGTCACGACATACTCCATCCTCACCATTGGTGACGGTCTGGTCTCCCAGATTCCGGCGCTGCTCATCTCCATTACCGCGGGCATGATCGTGACTCGCGTGTCGGCTTCAGAAGAAGGGGGCGCTCTGGGGAGTGACGTGGGCAACCAGCTCCTTTCCCAGCCCAAGGCGCTCATGATCGCCGCCGGCTTCATGGTGGGTTTTGCGATGATTCCCGGATTTCCCAAGATTCCGTTCCTGATCCTGGCAGTGGTGGCCGGAGTGGGTGGCTTTGCGTTGAGCCGCAAACTGGCTCCTGAGTCGGTGCTGGCCACGCAGGACAAGCGTGACCTGCCCGCCATGGCTGCCACAGGGGCCAAGCCTCAGGCTAAGAAGAAAGATTCAAATGACGAGTTCTCCATCACGGTCCCGCTGCTGATGGATGTCTCTGCTGCCAGCCAGAACGCCATTGATGCGACATCAATGAACGAAGAGCTGATCCGGGTGCGGCAGGCGCTGTATCACGATCTGGGGGTGCCGTTCCCGGGCATTCACCTCCGGTTCAACGAATCGCTTCCGGCGGGGGCCTACAAGATCATGCTCCACGAGGTGCCCATCGCGGAGGGGAGCTTCAAAGCTGGCCACGTGCTGGCGCGGGAGAAGGCGGAATCCCTCAAGATGCTCAATATCCCGTTTGTAGAGGAGAAGGCCTTTCTGAAAGGACTGCCGCCGCTCTGGGTTCCCGCAGAACGCAAGGTGGACCTCGACAAGACCAACGTCCCGTATCTGGCACCCACCCAGGTGCTGACGTACCATCTCTCTGTCATTCTCAAGCGATACGCCGCGGACTTCGTGGGGCTGCAGGAGACGAAATACCTCCTGGAAAAAATGGAGGGACAGTTTGCCGAGGTGGTGCGGGAAGTGCAGCGCGTCCTGCCCGTGCAGAAGATCACGGAGGTCTTCCAGCGGTTGGTGCAGGAGGAGATTTCCATCCGCAACCTGCGCACCATTCTCCAGTCATTGATCGAGTGGGGCCAGAAGGAGAAGGAGGCCGTGCTGCTGACCGAGTACGTGCGTTCCAGCTTGCGCCGCTACATCAGCTACAAGTTCAGCCGCGGCCAGAACCTGCTGGCGGTGTATCTGCTGGAGCCGAGCTTGGAGGAGAGCATTCGCAAGGCCGTGCGCCAGACCTCCGCAGGGGCCTATCTGGCCCTGGACCCCGGCACCGTCAAAGCGCTCCTGCAATCGGTGCGCAAGCAGGTCGGCAATATCTGGGAGAGCAACCAGCGTCCAGTGCTGCTCACCTCCCTGGATGTCCGCCGGTATACCCGCAAGCTTATCGAACAAGAATTTTACGAACTTCCCGTTCTCTCCCACCAGGAACTCACCGAAGAGATCACCATCCAGCCGTTGGGACGCATCGCGGCCTGATCGACTATTGAACCATGACTGACTCGCTCTCAGAAACCGTTGCCGCCGTCTGCGAAGAGGTGGGGCTGAGCCGCCCTGCCCCGGACGGCGCGGGAAACTTCGCGTTCGAGGTGGATGGCGTGCCGCTGCGTCTCTCCCGGATTCAGGATGGGAAAATCGTTTTCGCAGGGATCATAGGTTTGGCGGATGATTTGGCACAGATCAGGCGGCAGCCGCTCGGTGTCTTGCTTTCTGATTGTCTGGCTCTTTCGGGTGCCCGCTTCAGCAAGCTGGCCACTGCGGAATCGATCTGCTTCGAGCCAGGCACCCGTGAACTGTTCCTCTGGCGGCGTTTTGATGGCGAGCTTCGGTCGGTTTCCGACGGGCTGGCCGCAGTTGAGTCGCTTTTGAACGAAACCAGCTTCTGGCGGCAATGGCTTGGTGCCAACTAACCACACACATGCGCTCTTTCTCCTCCAGTCTTCTTTTGTGTGCGGTCATGGCAGCCTTTGCCGCGCCAGTGGCCCACGCGGATATTCCCTGGAAAACTGCCCGGGTGAGCCTGCAAGCGGTGCAACAACGCACCGTGGCGGATCTCATTCAGGAACTGGCCTCCAAACAGGGCCTGCAGGCCATCATCAGCCCGCAGGTGAAGGCGGTGGTCAGTGGTGATTTCCAGTCCGTTGCCACCAGTTCCATGCTCGACACCCTGTGTGAGGTGGGTAACTGCGCCTGGTTTTATGATGGAGGCAAAATCTATGTGGATGCCGCAGATGAAGTGCTCACGCGCACCCTGGTGGTAAACGCGCTGACCCGCAAAAGTCTTGAAGACGCCCTGCGGTCGGTGGGTTTTGCCAGCGGACCTGTCGGCAGGGAGAGCATGATCAAAGGAGCCGACCGTCCGGGTCTGCTGCTGCTGGCCGGTGGGCCCCGTTACATTCAGGCGACCGAGATTGTCGCCCGTGAGCTGGATGCCCAAATGTCCATCAAGGTGGAGCAGTCTGGCTCGGAGTATACGGTGCGCACCTACCGCCTCAAGTACGCCACCGCCCAAGATTCCACGGTGGGTTCAGGATCGGGTTCCTCCGTCCGCATCCCCGGCGTGGCCACGACGTTGCAGAATCTGATGAACCCCAAGGGTTCGGGGTCGTCGTCGAACGGGCCTGTTTACACGGAGCGTCTGCGGTCCCGGGACGGACTGCGCGGTGCGGGTCTCTCCTCTATCGGGCAGCCCCCGGCAGGCAATGGTGCTAGCGGTGCTCCGCGGGGTGCACAGGGGCCTTCCAATGCCCCCCAACCTGGTGACCCCATCGAACCCATCATTGTGGTGGACGGTCGCCTGAACGCCATTGTCGTGCGCGATCTGGGCTCCCGCATGCCCCTCTATGATGAGCTGATCCAGATGCTCGACGTGCCCACCAACGCCATCGAAATCACGGCGGCGATTGTGGATGTGGACACCACCAATGGGAAAGACTTCGGCATGGAGTTCCTGGGGAACTACACCGCCAAGGATGGCAACAAGTACCGGTTCGGATTTGAAGCGGATCGCAGCCAGTTCGACGGCGGGGAAGCTCCTCCTGAGACCACGCCGTCGTTTGTGGACGGCACCAACCTTGTCCGGGGTGGCGGCCTGAATGTCGCCGCCCTCATTGGAGGAGAAGGCTTTGACTTGCTGACCCGCTTGCGGGCCCTTGAGACGAAAGGCGGCGCGGACATTGTCTCCAGCCCGTCGGTCCTGACGATGGAAAACGTCGAGGCTGTGGTGCGCACCGAGGAGACCTTCTATGTGAGGGTGGCCGGGGATCAGGAAGTGGACCTTTTCGACGTGACCGCAGGCGTGCAGTTCCGTGTCACTCCCAATCTGGTCGTGGAGAATGGGAAACGTTCCTTCCGCCTGCACCTGGACATTACGGACGGCAATTTCGAAGACACCTCCGTGGATGACATCCCCGGCACCCGGGAGAGCGCGATCACCACCCAGGCGGTCGTTCCCGAGAGCAAGACTCTGCTGGTGGGCGGCTATTTCATCGAACGCAAGACCAAGAACACCCGGCAAATACCGATCCTGGGCGACATTCCCCTGGTCGGCTACGCCTTCAAGCGCAAGGAGGTCCTGAACGAGCGCAAGCAGCGCTTCTTCTTCATCACCCCCAAGGTGGTGGATGTGCAACTGCACTCTACGCCTGCGGTGCGTGATGATGTTCACCCCTCCACCATCAGGGCCCGTGAAGTGGCCAATGAGGCCTGGAAGGCGTCCAACCCCAATCCAACCATGCTGGATCCGATCCTGCTGCCAGCCCCCGGCGTCCCTGCTGGCGAGAATTCCCAGCCTGTGGTGGAGCCCCGTGGCTCCACGGTCCGCCAATCATCCGAGTATGACGCCCCCCCTGTGCTTCCCCGCATCAAGATCAATCCCAAATGAGTGATACCCGTTCCCAGTGGCTGCTGAAGGTGATCGCGGGCCCCCATCAGGGCGCGGAGATCGACCTTGCACCCGGCAAGAGCCTCATTGGCAGCGATGAAGGCTGCGATGTGGTGTTGCATGATGTCCTGATTGCCCCGCAGCACATGGCCATCGACGCCGGTCCCAAGGCGTTGTTTGTCGAGCCTCTGGGCGGCCGCGTGTATTTGGCGGGCAAGCGCGTCAAAGACACGCGCCAGAAGGTGGACCCCTTTGTATTCATCACCTTGGGCGGCACGCATCTGGTGATCGGTCCGGTGGATGGCAAGTGGCCTCTGCTTTCGGCTGGAGATGCGCCTGAACTGGAGAAAGATGCCCCCGAACCAGCCCCTGGCGAGGAAGGCAAAGCGGCGGAGAACGCTGCCGCAACCCCAGGCACCGCGGCAGGCAATGGTGGCGGCAGTCCTGCAACCGCCGCTGCGGACGGCGAGAGCCCGCCGCCTCCAAAGCGGGCCGTGGCGATTTTCGGTGTGGCATTTGGCCTGCTGTTGCTGACCGCGTGGCTGATTCTGTTCAACATCTGGAAGGGGAACAATCCGCTGCCTGGTGGGGGCGGGGACAATGACCTGAAATCCCGCGCCGAAGCGGTGCTCAAGTTGCATGGTGCCTCAGAAGATGTGCGGGTGGAAACGGACGGCGGACGGCTCTATGCCCGCGGTTATGTGCCCAAGTCAGACCAGTTGAGAGACATTGAAGTGGACCTCCGCACCAAGGCCTCCGGAGTGGTGCCCCGTATCTGGAGTCTCGAGTCGTTGGCAGAAAGCGCCCGTTCCATCCTCCGCCTGCAACGTCTGCCGCTGGATGTCACGGCAAACGCCGAAGGTCGGCTGGTGGTAAGTGGCAGTGTCGCGGATCGCGATTTGTGGAACCGGGTGAAGCAGCAGCTCACGGATGAAATTCCTGGAGTTACGGGAGTGGATTCACAAGTCACGGTGCCCTCCATCATGAAGCCCACGGACCGGACGGTCATTGTGACGCTTCCTGCGCATGCTGCGGCGCAGAAGCAAGGTGAGACAGACACGGCGAACGCGCCCGCGAAGAGGGCGGGGGATGGTGTCGCCGCCGTCGCGACTATCACTCCTGCGGCAGGCCTGGCGGCAGCTTCGGCGGATCGCACCAACCAGACTCAGGCTCCACGCGAGCCGGCGATGACTTCAGGTCGTGGCAGCATGGGCATCACTTCCAACGCTCCAGATCATGGCGTGGGAGCGAACGGTTCTGGGTCGGTGAATGCCGCCGCTTCGGCAACGGGGCTCTTTCAGACCCCTCCTCCGGTGCCTCGGGCTCTCTTTCCCACCATCGACAAGCCAGACGCTACGGTGGAAACCATCCAGAACCGTCCTGGTGGGTTGGGCTCCATGCGCCTCAGCAGCGGGGGCATCTATTTTGCCGGAGCCCGTCTGCCGTTTGGCGGCGTGATCAAGCAGATCAGCGAAGGGCGCGTGGTCATCCAGGAAGGCGAGAGTGAGCGGGTGGTGGGTATTGGCGACATGGTCATCTTGGGGGCGACCTCGGGAGCGGCATCGAGAGAAAACACCATGGACATCGCGACCGTTTCAGATGTGCTTCGAGACAGCGGCACCACGGCTGAGGCGGTTTCCGTCCGGCGGGCACTGGCGGCTGATGCGGAGCCGAATCTCCCATCTGCTGCGGCGAAAGAAGCTGCTCCAAAACCGGAGGAGCTTCCGCTTCCAACGGCGGAGCCAGCACCGACTGCCGCTCCAGAAAAGACCGTCTCCATAGCCGTTCCCGCAGATTTTCAGAAACCCGGCCTCTTAGAAAGGCAGAAGGCTAAGCAGGAGGCATTGGAGGCAGCGGTGGCAGCAAGTGAATCGGCCAAGCCTCACCCCAGCAAACCGCCAGTCGCCTCGTCCGGGCACAAGGAATCCAAACCATGACAGATATCGACACCCCAGATCTTGCGGATGCCCTGGCCAATGACCAGGACGGGACCTTCCGTGCCCAGCTCACTGAGTATCTCGGCACCTGGCGGGACAAGGTGAACCAAGCCCGTACTGAGGGGCTTGCCCCCGGAGATTTTGAGGCTGTCAACCGCCTCGCCCACAGCATTGATCAGGCTGAAAAACTGATCCGATTTTTTACCACGCTCAAGGTGCTCGCCACTGGCGGGGGTAATTAGCGCGACCGAGTCATTCAAAACTCCACACCGGAAAACCACAAACAAACAAGCAAACAAGAAAGGCAAACAAACACCATGCCCATTGACTTCAATCCCCCGTTGTTCGGCAGCAACTCAGATGTTTGGAACACCGTGACCACGATGGCCAACACGCTGAACCAAGAGACCACGCAGGTGATGACCGACGCCTCGCAAACGGACTTCTCCGACCCCGGCGCTGTGGTGCTGCTGCAGATGCGCGTGAACCAGGTGACGAACGCAGCCACGGCTGTTTCCAACCTTGTGAAAGCGATCCAGGAGCCCGCGAAGAACGCTGTCAGCAACCTTCGCTAGGTTCTGGCCCATCAACGTTAGAACCACGTCTGCCAGTGCATGATCCCGATCGATTCTGAGCTCGTCCGTCTTTTGATGCGCATAGGCTACCTGGCCGCATGGAATGGTCTCTACAAAGAGGCTGTCGCCGTCTTTGACGGCGTACAAGCTGTGCGACCAGAGAGCGAGATTCCCATCATAGGAGGGGCAGTAGTCGCCATCCTCTCGGGCAACCCCGAGGTGGCCATCAAATCGCTGAAGGAAGGTGCATTGACCCTGAATCCCGGCTCTGACCTCGCCCGCGCCCATCTGGGCTGCGCGTTGAGACTTCAGGGCCGGGAGGAGGAGGGGCAGGCTATCTTGCAGGAGGTCGCCAGCACTTCCTCGCAACCTGACGCCCGGGCGATGGCGACCAATTTGTTGTCGCTGTCTTCCGACCATCTGGCACCCAAACGCAACTTTCTATGAGCGTACCTCTTGTCGCCCTTCCCGTCCAAGCGCAGACTGCCGTCGCAGCCACTGCGGCCGTGCCTGCTCCGCTGGGGGTGTCCTCGCCCCAAGATCTGGAGCAACTGCGGGCCATGATTGCCAGCACAGCGGCACCCGCCGTTGCGCCTGCCCAAGCTCCGGCCGCCCCCGCAGCTGCAAACGCAGTGGGGCATACGGAGTTCACCACATTGGGAGACTCCATCCTCGATGGCATTTCCCATTTCAACACCGGCTATCATGACTCGATGAGCGCCATCAACTCCCGTTTGGAGCACATCTCCAGCGCCGGTCCGCTCAAGCTCGGGACCGATTTCGGTGAGATCATGGCTCTTCAAATTGAAGTCGCCCGATGGAGCATGTCGGTGATGGGCGTGGACAACGCCTCCAAAGCCGGCACCAACACCATCAAGGAACTCAGCCGCGGCGGTTGAGCCAGCCAGGTGCATCTGACGGATGGGGCTGCGGCATCCACGCGCCCTCGTCCGCGGCACCTGTCATCTGTTTGATTTTTGCATTTCCTCTTTCGCCCTATTTCATGGCTCCCCTCTCTCGAATCACTCTTTGTCTTTGTGGCCTGCTGCTGGTGAGCTGTGCCAAGCAGGTGCCCCTCTTCAGCGATCTGCGTGAGGAAGAAGCCAACGAGGTCATGGCCGCTCTGATGGAGCGTGATGTCGCCTGCACCAAGACACCGGGCAAGGAAGACAAGTGGGCCTTGCAAGTGAAGTCCGAGGACTTCCCCTTTGCCATGCAGACGCTACAGGCGATGGGCCTTCCCCGCCAGAGCTTCCAGCGCATGGGCGAAATTTTCCAGAAGTCCGGGCTGGTCAGTTCCCCGACGGAAGAACGCGTGCGTTTCATCTATGCCTTGAGCCAGGAGCTCTCGGAGACTTTCATGAAGATCGACGGGGTGGTGGCCGCCCGCGTCCACATCGCCCTGCCGGACACGGATCCTCTGGCAGAAGAGACCAATCCCGCTTCGGCGGCGGTCTTCATCAAGTGCCGCCCAGGATACAATCTCGCGAACAACACGCAGGACCTGAAAAACCTGGTGACCCGCAGCGTGGAAGGACTGAAACCTGAGAACGTGGAGCTGGTGATCACTTCGGCTGAGGCGATGGAGCCGGTGCGTCGCAAGGAAAAGGTGGAGACGACCAAGGCGGCCGGCCTGCTGGCGACGCTGCCTCCCTGGGGTGTGCCGACGGCAGCCGCCGCAGGTGGATTCCTCCTCGCCACTGCGGTCTTTCTCATGTTCCGCAAGGCCAACCCCAAGTCTGCCTCATGAACCTGCCGCAATGGTATGCAGAACTTGCCCTCCGTCAGCCGGACCTGTTTCGGTTGATTGGTGACTTTCAGGGGAAGCCCCAGCACTGGGCTCACCCGGATCGGCTTGCGGCCCTGCCTCATGCCGATGTTCTGGCGTTCCTGGCGAACTCTTCGGTTGGCCAGAGGCATGCCTCCCGCTGGGCAACCGCCCAACTGGGACTGGATCACGTGCCGGGCTGGTGGGATTTCTCCCCACCGCGTCGCCGGCTGGTATTGATGAGCTGGATGACGTTGGAGAAGCTGGCCTGCTATTGTGGCGCAACCATCCACGCGACCAAGATCGCAGCCACCATCGCCCGGGTGCAAACCATGGAACTGAAGGCGGCCATTGGAGCTGCCGCCCACGCCTTTGCCTTGCGGCGGGGCCGCATGATGGCGGCACCTGCGCTGCCCCAACTGACCGCCGGGATTCAGGGCAGCCTCGGCCAGCAGGTGCTGGCCACCGGCTGGGCCACGGTCTTGGGCATGCTTTCTGACGAGCCCTCTGAGCTGATGCGCAGGTTCTGGGTAAAACTGCCGCCTTCCCTGCAGCAGGAAGCCGCTCCCAAGCTGGCAACCGAGGAGTGCGACCAGATCTGGACCTTCGTCCGGAAGATCGGCAATGAAGTTTTTACCAAGGAGGAAATGGCATGCTTTGCCTAAATGCAACGGGAGTGGCCATTGAGCCGAACGCGAAGGTGGTCAAGGCGGAAGACTACGCCGTGGTCGCGGGTGCGAAGGCGATTGTGGATGCCGCAGTGAGTGAGTCCATCCGGCTGCGAAAGGCCGGGCAGGTGGACGCGGACCAGAAGCGCGCCGAGGCGCAGACCGAGTATGAACGCCGCCGCGAGGAGGGGTTCAAGGAAGGTCAGGAAGAGGGCAAGGCAGAGATTGCCGGGCAGATCATGGAATGCATGACCCAGAGCGCCGCCTACTTTTCCAAGGTTGAGGGTGTGATGGTCGATCTGGTGCTGCGGGCGCTGCGCCGCGTGCTGGGAACCTTTGAGCAGAAGGAGATTGTCGAGCAGGCGGTGCGTCATGCGCTGGAAACCACCCGCAATGAAGGGCATGTGACCGTTCGCGTGGCCCCGGCCCAGGCCGAGTGGCTCCAGTCTCGAGTGCAGTCCATGCTGGAGTCCTGCCCCAAGGTTCAGTTCCTGGAAGTGCTGCCCGACGAGCGCCTCGCGGAAGACGGCTGTGTGCTGGAGACGGAGATCGGCGTCGTGGACGCGAGCATCCAGACCCAGTTGCGGGCCATTGAGAAGGCGCTGATCAACTCCCTAAAATAATTTCCATTATCCCAAACTCCCCCAAGCCAGACATGACGTTGCGACCCACCATGGACTTTGAAGCCCTCAACCGGCGTCTGATGCGCGGGGTGGAGACGGCGCGTCCCCTGGTGCCGCGTGGCCGGGTGGTGCAGGTGGTGGGCACCATCATCCAGGCCTATGCGCCTGGGGTGAAGATCGGAGAGCTCTGCCATCTGCGGAATCCCTGGCAGGAACATGGCCTGATGGCGGAAGTGGTGGGCTTTGCCAAGAATCTGGTGCTGCTGACGCCGCTGGGCGAGCTGGAGGGCATCTCCTCCTCCACCGAGGTGACGCCTACTGGAGAGGTGCACCGCGTGCCCGTGGGGCCCGCGATGCTGGGCCGCGTGCTGGACGGACTGGGCAACCCGTCTGACGGGAAGGGCCCGATTGAAATTGAGGAATACTACGCGGTGACGGCGGATCCGCCGAACGCGATGACCCGCCAGCTGATCTCCACACCCATCCATCTGGGCGTGCGGGCGCTGGACGGTCTGCTTACTTGTGGTGAAGGGCAGCGTATGGGCATCTTTGCCGCGGCAGGTGGCGGCAAGAGCACCCTGTTGAGCCAGATCATCCGCAACACTGAGGCCGATATCGTGGTGCTTTCGCTGATCGGTGAACGTGGCCGTGAGGTGCGCGAGTTCCTGGAGCGAGATCTGGGTGAAGATGGTGTGAAGCGTGCAGTGACGGTGATTGCGACCTCTGACCGTCCGGCCATGGAGCGTCTCAAGTGCGCTTATGTCGCCACGGCCATTGCCGAGTATTTCCGTGACAAGGGCCGGAAGGTGCTCCTGCTCATGGACTCTGTGACACGCTTTGCCCGTGCCTTGCGCGAGATCGGCCTGGCAGCGGGCGAGCCGCCCACCCGGCGTGGTTTCCCTCCCTCCGTATTCGCCACCCTGCCCAAGATGATGGAGCGCGCAGGCTGCTCCGCGAACGGTTCGATCACCGCCCTGTACACCGTGCTGGTGGAGGGGGACGACATGACAGAGCCAGTGGCGGATGAAACCCGCTCCATCCTGGACGGTCACATCATCCTTTCCCGAAAACTTGGCTCCGCGAACCACTATCCTGCGATCGACGTCCTCGCGAGTGTGAGCCGCTTGATGACCGCGATCGCAACCCCTGATCACCAACGAGCGGCGGGCAAGCTGCGCAACCTGCTCGCGAAGTATCAAGAGGTGGAGCTGCTAGTGCGGATCGGTGAGTACAAGAAGGGCAGTGATGCCTCTTCCGACGAGGCGATTGCCAAGGTGGATGCCATCAACAATTTCTTGAAACAGGGGCTGCGTGAACAGAGCTCCTTTGAACAAACCCTTCAGGCGATGATGCAACTGGCCCGCTAGCACGGGCACTCCATTCTCTTTCACCTCAACCTCATGGCCCGCTACCTCCTGCAGGATCTCATCTTTGTCCGCGAACATCGCGAGGACAAGGCGAGCAAGGCTGTGACTGCGGCCCGGAGGGTCGTGGCGGAGGCGGAGCAGCTGGTGGAGAAGCGGCAGCAGGAGCTGGAGGACTACAAGGTGTGGCGGGTGGTTGAGGAGCGGCGGCTGATGGACTCCATCATGCTGAAGCCGGTGAAGCTGGGCGACATCACTGACCTGCGTCTTGAGATTGCCGGCATGCGCGAGAAGGAGCTGGACTACATGGACTTGCTCCGCAAGGCCGAGGCAGATCTCGACCGCGCGCGGGAACTTCTGGAAGAAGCCCGCAAAGCCCACATCAAAGCCACCCAGGAACTGGAAAAACTCGTGGAACACCGCCAGCTCTGGCGGCGGGAGCAGGCGCTGGAAGAGGAGCGCCTCGCCGACCTGGAAATGGAAGATTTCACATCCCCCAAATCAGCGCTCTTCAATTTAACCGGGAGTCAAAACCATGAATACAATTAACTCCGCTTCCCATTCCAACCCGGTGACCGAAAGCCCGGCGGGTGAGGCAGTGGCCGAGACGAGTGATCCGTCTGCCCTGGAAATCTTGAAGGCGCTTCTGGAAAAGCCTTCTGGCTCCGGTAGTGGCACCGACGATGGATTCGGTGACGACGACCAGAAAGGACCGGACTGGTCCATGCTGGAAGGTCTGGCCACCCCGGGCGTTCCTCTGCCTGCAACGGTGGTGAGCGGTGATGGCAAAGGTGGGCAGGCGCCCGTTGCCGACACGGGAAGCCAGCCGCAGTTTTCCGCCCCTGTTCTTCCTGGAACCCTTCCTGAGAGCGGGAAGGTGGCCGAGTTCGCTGCCCAAGCTCTAAAGTCCATGGTGAAGGGTGGGGAAGGTGCAGCTCCGCCTGTGGTGGTGGCCGATGCTCCGGCGGAAGCTGCGGCAGTGGAGGTCAAGCCAGACACGCTCGGCTCCGCCATCCTGGACAGCTTTTTCTCGCAATCCAGCGGAGTGTCCGCCCCGGCACCGCCAGCGGCTGCAGAGCCCGCCAGCCCCATGGCCGAACGGGTGGCCCAGATTGAAAACTTGATGAACACCATGGTGGATCGCGTGCTGGTGACAGATCCGCTCTCGGGACAGAATCAGGAGGTTCGGATCAAGTTCCAGGAGGGCATTCTTCCCGGCACGGAGGCCCGAGTCTGGAGAGAAGACGGTCGCGTGATGGTGGAGTTCGTTTCCACTCGCGCGGAATCGGTGCGTTGGCTGGAAGGCAGCATCGCCATGCTCTCGCACCGGCTGGATGAGCGGCTGCATCAAACGGCGCCGTCAGTGGTCACGGTGAATTCTTCGGGCGACGCTCCGTCCGATGGCCGCTCTCGCGAGCGCAACACCCCGTGGGATCAGGCCCGCCAGCAGCAGCAACAGCAGGAGGAAGCGACCGCCTGATCTGAGGCGGCAGGTGTTTCTACTCCCCGCTTGCTTCCGCCAGTCTTCCTCAACACTCTCTTGATTGATGTCCGCCCGAATGCCCTTGGAAATAACCGGCACTGAAGTTAACCTTCAGCCCCTGGCCCTGGAAAAAGTCCGCCCCTTGTTCGCGCGGACGGTTCAGGTCATTGCCGGGAGCAACCGGCCTGTGGCCTTCACCTGGAACGGGCAACCGGCCGTGCTGAAGTTTTCCGCCGTCAAGAGTCTGAGCCCGGCTGCGCGGGTCGCCCGCGTGATCGTGGACGGGCATGAATTCCAGGTGCAACTGGAGCGCCTGCCGGATGTGTCGGCGCTCTCCGCTGCCCTAGCCGGACTGGATCTGGAAGTGCTGCCTGCGGAGCTGGCTTGTGGCGTCATCGCGGCGGCATTGGAGACTGGGCTGAACCAGCTCAAAGGCAAAGGGGTGGATGTGGTGCTGGCAGAACTGCTGCCCGCCGGCTCTCCCGTCAAGGCGGAGGCGGAATCCCTGGCCTTCGTGGTGGAAAAGGACGGGGACCCCGGTTGGATTCGCGGCACCTTGAAGGGTGACGACGCCGGGCTGGAGCACCTGGCCCAGCTCATGGCGCGTGTGCCAGCCCAGGCGGTGCGGAGCCTGAATACACTGCCACTGCTTCTGTCTTTCGTTGCCGGTCGGGTCACCCTTTCGCAACAGGAATTCCGCGAACTGCGCCAGGCGGATGCCGTGCTGGCCGACCTGCAGGGCTGGCGAATCCAAGGCACCTGTGAGGTGCTGATTGCCGGCCGCCGCCATGCCGCTGCCACCTGGCGGGACAAAACCCTGACCATTCAACAATTCATCATGAGCGAACCCGCCCCAACTCCCGCCGCCACCGAGCCTCTGGCCTTGGTGGACCAGCTTGAAGTCGAACTCACCTTTCTAGTGGGGACGCACGCCGCCACGCTCGAGCAACTGCGCAGCCTGGCCCCGGGTGCCTGCATCGAACTCCCCACGCCGGCCAACCAGGCGGTGACGATCTGCGCCAACGGCCGCGCCATCGGCAAGGGTGAGCTGCTGGACATCGGCAACCGCATCGGAGTCCGCATCACGGAGCTGGCCAAAGCATGAACAACCTGCAGCTTCCGGATCCGCTAACGTTGATCGTGCTGGCCTCTGTGCTGGCGCTGATCCCGTTCCTGGCGGTGATGGTCACCTCCTACGTGAAGCTGGTGGTCGTGCTCAGCCTGGTGCGCAATGCCCTGGGCGTGCAACAGATCCCGCCCAACATGGTGCTTAACGGCATCGCGGTGATTCTCACGATCTACATCATGGCCCCGATCGGCCAGCAAACCTTTGCCAACCTGGAAAAGGAGGATCTGAAGAATTTAAGCGTGGAGAGCATCAAGGGCATCATGGACCGGAGCAGCACGCCCATCCGAAAGTTCCTGGCCTACCACACGGCGGACCGGGAAAAGGCGTTCTTCCTCGATACTGCCCGCCGGCTCTGGGGCGACAAGGCCCAGGTGAAGATCGACAAGGATGACTTCTTCGTCCTCATCCCCGCCTTCACGGTGAGCGAGTTGACCGCTGCCTTCCAGATCGGATTCCTGCTCTACCTGCCTTTCATCGCCATCGACCTTATCGTCTCCAACATTTTGCTGGCCATGGGGATGATGATGGTTTCACCCATGACCATCTCCCTGCCGTTCAAGCTCCTGCTCTTCGTCCTGGTGGACGGTTGGGCTCGGTTGATCCACGGACTGGTCATCACCTACGCCATGCCCGGCGGGTGAGAGGCGCGCACCCCTGCTTGTCATGAATCAAGCCTACATTATCGACATCACCAACAAGGCGCTGATTCTGGTGCTGATCCTTTCCCTTCCTCCCATCGTGGTCGCCACGGTGGTGGGGGTGGTCGTGAGCCTTTTCCAGGCCCTCACTCAGGTGCAGGAGCAGACGTTGTCCTTTGCGGTGAAGCTCATTGTCGTGACCGTGGTCATCATTGCCACGGCCTCCTGGACGGGAGCGGAGGTGATCAACTTCACCACGCACATCTTTGACACCTTTCCGACTCTCCGAAGGTGACCTTCGACCTCATAGCGCACCGGGACATCATGCTGACGGTCGCCTTCACCCTGCCCCGGATGATGGCGGCGCTCTCGGTGTCGCCGTTTTTTGCCCAGCAGTTCATCACAGGTATTGCCCGGCAGGTGGTCATCATCAGCCTGACGACGCTGGCCATTCCCATGGTGCATGTGTCCGGTATCCCGCAGGATCCTGACATGCTGTTCTTGATCGGAGTGCTGACCAAGGAGATAGCCATCGGCATGCTGCTGGGCTTTGTGACGGGGATGGCCTTCTGGATTGCCGAGGGAACTGGCTTCTTCATCGACAACCAGCGAGGCAGCTCCATGGCGGAGATGTTTGACCCGATGTCAGGTGAGAGCACTTCGCCCTTCGGCCTTTTGTTTGCCCGCATCATCGGTGTCTTCTTCTTTGTGGGAGGTGGCTTTATGGCCTTCCTCACCATCATGTACGACAGCTATGTGCACTGGCCGGTGTTCTCCTGGTTCCCGAAGATGGAGCCGGCATTCCCGATCGTGTTCCTGCATGTGCTGGACAAGATGATGGGATTGATCGTCACCTTTGCGGCGCCTCTGGTCATCGCCATGTTCATCGCGGAGTTCGGCATGGGGTTGATGAACCGGTTCAGCCCCCAGTTGAACGTGTTCTTCCTGGCCATGCCGGTGAAGAGTGGCATTGCTGCCGTCTTGATCATCTTCTACCTCGTGTTCCTGGTGGGCTTCCTGCGCAATGAGTTCCCAACGCCGGGCCAGATTCGGGTGTTCTATAACAAGATCTTTGAGTGAGCGAGAAGAACGAGCCACCAACCCCGAAGAAGCTTCGCGACGCCCGCAAGAAGGGTCAGGTCGCGAAGAGTCAGGATGTGGGCACTGCGGCCCTGACCATTGCGAGTTTTGTCACGATCGGGATCATGTGGCCCTCCATGGTGGAGCAGGCGAAGGAGCTCATCCTTCTGCCGGTCCAGTATTACCACAAGCCCTTCCAACAGGGCTCCATGGAGCTGATGCTGGCGATTGGCCGGAAGGTTCTCCTCATGTCCATGCCCATCCTCATGGTGGTGATGGTGGTGGGCCTGGCGGCGGGTTTTGGTCAGATTGGGTTCATGCTCACGTTTGAGCCCCTCAAGCCTGAGCTGAAGAAGCTCAACCCGATGGACAAAGCCAAGCAGATCTTTTCGATGAAGAGCCTGGTGGAGCTGCTCAAATCCACCATCAAGGTAGGGGTGATCGGGATCATCATCTACTATGTTACCAAGGCGAGCCTGGACCCGTTGACACGGCTGCCCTATGGCGGCGAGGAGTCGGTGCTCACGGCGTTGCAGCCGATGATCAAGGCGCTGACGATGAATGTGGTCATGGCGTACATCATCATCGCAGCGGCCGACTTCTTTTTCCAAAAATATCAGCACATCAAGCAGCTGAAGATGTCGAAGGATGAGGTCAAGCGTGAGTACAAGGAGAGCGAAGGCAATCCTGAAATCAAAGGCAAGCGCAAACAACTCGCCCAGGAGGCGGCTCAGAGCGACACCATGGGACGCACCCGCAAAGCTTCAGTGGTAGTGACCAACCCCACCCATCTGGCCATCGCCATCTACTATGATGAGAACGATGACAAGATGCCGCGGGTGCTGGCGAAGGGGGAGGACCATGTCGCCAGGCGCATGGTAGAGGTGGCTCGTGAGGAGGGCATCCCCGTCATGCAGCATGTCCCGTTGGCCAGGGCGCTGTATGAGAACGTGGACATTGACCGCTTCGTGCCCAGCGACCTCATCGAGCCCATGGCCGAGGTGCTGCGCTGGGTGCAGGAGTGGAAAGAACTTCGCTGAGTTACGGCAAGTCGGTCGCGCAACGCAATTGTCACATCGCGGCGTGTAAGCGTGAAGGGGTGCCGGGCATAGTTTGGTGGAATCACCAGCTGTTGCCATGGACCAAACCTCTACGATCTCCAGACAGTCATCCGTAACCTCCCTGCCTCAACTGGCACCACCCGAGCCCTCCGGCGGTGGCCTGCAGCAGGTGGATCCACCCAAGCCCAAAGGGCAGGTGCCGCCTACGGACATGCAGCGCACGGCCCCTTCGTCTTTCAAGACGCAGGGACTGAAGGTGTCTGACAAGGGCAGGGCCCGCATGCAGAAGACGCTGGACGCCCGCGCCGCGAAGCAGGCCAAGTTTGACAGCCCACCTTCCAGCGGGCCGGAGCGCGACAAGGTGTTGAAGGAGAAGAGCAAGGACACGCAGTCGCGGTTCCAGAAATTCCTCAAGGAGTTCAAGTCTGTCTTCAAGAACACCGGCAAGGCCGTCAAGGCCGGCGGGGATGGAGCAAAGTACATCGGAGGCAGCGGGCATGACGTTTCCAAGATCACCGGCGGGATCGGTGCGGGAGCCCAGATCGTGGAGACCGTCTCTGACCTGTATCTGGCGAAGGTGAAGATCGACAAAGCCAAGAGCGATCTGGAGATCGTGAAGGAGTTCTCCCCCGAGAAGATGAAGCAGGAGGAGGCGAACTTGCGCGGTGTCCGCAGCGATGTGCTGAAGATCAAGGGCAAGCTGGAAGGACACGTGGACAAGGCCAAGAGCCTGGTGAAGACCGCCACAACCCAGCTCAAGAGCCTCGACCGCGATCTTCAACTCAAGGACGCGGAGATCGGCATCATCAAAGGCAAGCTCAAGGGCATCCATGAAAACATCCAGCTGATGCGCGACCGCGGCTACGGGGAGGACTTCCTGGTGGAGCAGGGCGTCGAGCTGCAGGGCATGCTCGATGACCTTCAAGGGCAGCGCGACGACCTGGCGGCCAAACGGGAGGCGTGCAGCAAGAAGGTGGATGCGCGGCAGACCAAACTGGACGGGTTGCAGGAAAAACTCACGGAATGCAACGACCTGCTGAAGACGGTGGATGACGCGCTCGCCAAGAACACCACCACCGGACGCATGAAAGGCCGGGTGGCGGAGAAGGATCTCAACAGCTACAACGACAACGTGGGTCTGGAACGTGCCAAGATGGTGAAGTCCCTCTGGGATGGTCAGAAGGCGGTCCTGGACATCGGGACCATCAGCTCTGCCGGCACCCAGGTGGTGAGTGAAGGGTTCAAGCTCGCAGGCGGCGTCACCGGCGTGGTGGTGGGACCGCTCACCGTGGCGGTGAACAGTTACGAGTTCTACAATGACGTGACAGACAACCGGGTGTTTCTGGCCCTGAAGAAGAAGTCCACCGATGCGCTTGGCCGCACGGATGTCATCAAGCAGGATGATGTGGAACTGCTGGCGATTGCAGAGCGTCTGCGTCTGAAGCAGAAGAAGCAGTCCGTGGACAAAGGGCTGAGCGCCACAAAGAACTTCTTCGGTGCACTGGGCGGTGTGGGGACAGCCACGGCGGGAGCGGTGGCCATTGCCGTGACGGCGGGCGCGGTTTCTGCAACGGCAGCCGGAGTGGTGATCGCCACGCCGATTGGCTGGGCCCTGGCGGGCGGAGCAGCATTGGCGGCGATCGGATACGGCATCTACAAGCTGGCGAGACACATCAACAGCAAGGGCATCAAAGATGCGTTGCAGACCACGCTGAAAAACCTCAATGGTCAGGACGGCACCAAGAAGATCTCTGACCTGGGGCTGGAAGGCAAGGACGCCAAGGCCATGACGCGGGTCACGGACAAGATGATCAAGGCGCTGAAGGCGCAGGGCATCACGGCCAAGGCCTCCGACTTCACGGTCGCTGATGTGCAGGCTTATGCTTCCAGCAAGCTGCTCGCGCGAGACAGCGGTGTGGCCACGGCCTCACTCTACCATCGGTTCAAGGAAGAACTGACGGATCACTTCGCGCAAAAGGGCATCACCGACCCCACCGAGCAGGACATGGAAGATTACCTGAAAGCGAAGAAGGATGAGCGGCCTGTGGGCACCGCCGTGGGGCTGATGAGCACGCTGGGGCTGAGCCTCAACAAGGCTGAGGCGCTGGACATGTTCCGGGACAGCAGTTCCTCGGACTCCATCAAGTTCCTCACCAAGAAGCTGAAGCTCGCCTGATGGCGGACCTGGACGGCACGGCACTCACGCAACGAATCCACAAAGCACGAACCCATCAACCTGACCCCATACCATGACTGAGCAAACGCAATCCCCGCTGGCCATCCTGGCCGGCCCACTGGAAGACCTCGAGTACTATGTTGATCTGAAACCTGTGCAGGAGGACGGGCTCTATGAACGGCTCTATCTCACCCTGGATGTGGATGAAGAGCGTCCAGAGCTGGAGTACGGGCTGGAGATCTACTTCATCAATGACGTGATGGAGGCATTCGGCAGTGACACGGATGCGGAGGAGGCGGTGATCACGCAGTTCATGCTGATCCTGCCCTTCAGCTTCCCGGCAGAGACGCTGCTGGAGGCCATGCGCCTGTGCAACTATGTGAACCGCCTGCTTCCGCTGGGGGCCTTCGGCGTAAGCGAGGAAGATGGGGCGGTGTTTCTCCGCTACTGCCTGGCGTCTGATTCCCGCGCGGTGCCGGAGAGCGTTGTGATCGAGGTGGTGCAGGCGCTGGAGTTTGCCTGCCGGGAGTACGGCCCGCACTTTGAGAAGATCTCCCAAGGACAGTCCGCGGTGAAAGAGTTCCTCGGAAGGTTCGAGGAGAGTGGCCACCAGATCCCGAGTGTGGGGAGTCCGGAGCTGTTCCGCGCGAGCTGAGCCCTGTGGTCGCGGCCTTTGAGCAACGAGTCATGAGGGAGGTCCGGTGACGGGCCTCCCTTTTTTTAATCTCTCTGAAGGTCAGATGCGCATTCCGAACGCCAGCAAGCCTTCATGCTCGGCGTGCGAGGCCGCGCCCTGCGAAGGCGCACGGACGGCGTCCAGGTCACTTCGCACGTTGAGTGCGGTATCGAGGAAATTTTCCATCACTGTGGAAAAGGTGGCGGGGTCCAGCGCCTCGACCGGCTGGTTGAAGCAGAGGACGACCTGATTCTCCCGGGCATCCACCGCCAGGGTGGCGCCGTTGGTCTGGGCGCAGAGGAGGTTGCGTTCCAGCAGTTCCGTGAGGAAGGCCTCGCGCTCCTGGGAAGGCAGCTCGCAGAGCGGGCTGTAGAAGTGAAGGGTGGCACCGTCAGAGGACAGTTCCAGCACCATGTCCAGCAGCTCCTGGTATTCGAAAGCGCAGACGCCCGAGTCATTCAGTCTCGCCCCGATCAAGCCTCTTGAGGCGCCAAACTCCGACAGAAGGTCATTCACCCGATCCCGTGCCTTGGTGTTCATGGTCCACGATTGTACTGGAATGCCCCGGGGGCGCATGTCACGATTCCGCCACACCGGTTTGTAGAGGCAAAAAGGGGGCGATCTCTGTCCTGAATGTAACTCACACCTGCCGGTGGACAGAAAGTAACTGGGGCAGTGCATGCAGAGGCCAATGCGCACATGCAGCCCGGGTGCTTCCGAAACACATCACCATGAACGTAAATAACAACAACTATAACATCTCCACCACGGGCGGGCTGGGAGCCACCGGGCAGACTGGCGACATCGGCCAGTTGGATGGAATGACGCTGACCCAGGGAGCCACCGCCCCCAAAAAGAGCTTCAAGGCGCAGGTGAAGGAGTTTTTTCGCGAGATCGGCCAGTTCTTCAAATCACTGACCCAGCGCAAGGCCACGGTGGGCGAGCCCCAGACGGCCAGGACTGGCAAGAAAGGTGATGGCGGTCCTCTGCTGGGGGACGGGCTGAAAGAGCCGGATTTCAGCAAGGCCAAATCCTTCAAGCCCATGTCTTCCGGCAATGGGGGAGCCTGTTTTGTGAAGCTGGAGGATTCCACTGTGGTGATCAAAGGCGGCTCCCAAACCGGGGCCATCCGTGAAGTGTATGGCGCACAATTGGCCCGTGAACTGGGGCTGCCTGCTCCGGAAACCCGTCTGCTGACCTCTCAAGAAAAGGCACAGATCGCTCAGGGCATGCGTGAGCAGGGTGTGACCATGCCCGACCGTAATGGAGGGGATGACGCTCCGATCATCGTGATGGAACACGTGAACGGCAAGACGGTGGATGAGGCAGGCAAGGCGGGCAAAACCAGCAGCAAGGACTTGGCAAAGTCGTTCGGCAAATGGCTGGCCTTCGCGGCCTTTATCAAGGAGCCGGACACCTTCCATGGACTGGTCTCTGGCCGCGAATACACCACTGGCGGCGGGATCAACTCGTCCAACTTCATGATTGATCCCAAACATCCCGAACTGGGGATCGTGGGAATCGACCAGAATGTGGGGGGATCGGACGAAAGCGGGGCGCTGGACGATGTCCTGTCCGGCAACGAGGCATTCTTCGACAGAGCGGCGCAACACGTCGCCCGGGCGGCTGGCGATGATGCGGATCCAGAATCTCTGGTCGATATGGTAAAGGAGGGGGCCAAAGAGACGCTGGATGCGATTTCGAAGATGAGTCCTGATCGAATTGAGGAGATGGGCCGTGAGCTGGGGATCGATGACAAGACCATCCGGGCGCTCAAGGCTCGTCAGGCCCTCGTCACAGGGAATTGAGGCAATTTCTTCAGTCGTGAAAAGATTTCGTCAAACCGTGTAACCGTATGTGGGATGGTGGACAGAGTAGGGGCAGGAAAGGAGCCGCGTTTCAGGCCAGCCAGATGGCCCCGGAGGCGCGTATCCAGACCCGGACCAGTTCTTCCGCCTCTCTTCTTCATCCCAGCGACATGAGCGTCACCAAGGTCACTCCTTCGAAAACGGTTGATACCGTGGTTCGGACGGCGGCTCCTGAAGGGCGGCTGGAGGGGATGAGTGTGACGATGGCCCCCGCACCGCCGCCGAAAAAGACGGTGAAGGCGCACATCGCCTCCAAATTTCAGGGGGTGCGACGTCTTTTCAGCGGCTTGGGCAAGCGGGCTGAGTCGGCGGAATTGTCCGCCGTAGGGCCGGGGCGGCACCCCGTGCCACTGCCTCGCATGCCTGATGGCACGGTCAATGTGGAGGCGATCTTTGATCAGACCACGCTCGTGAAGCGCCTCAAGCGCATCGCGGACGAGTTTGGCCAGGCCGAGGGCCAAGCCGTGAGATTCCTGGAGATGACCCAGCAGCTGCCCGAGGTGGACTCTGCGGTGGCGGCCCAGGTCTTTGTGGATGCGGTCCGGTCGGAATTTACCACCGGGCACTCCGAACACTGGCTGCATACGAGCAGTGATGTGCCCGATCTCGATGCGCGCCTGAGCGCCATCAAGGAAAAGGCGCAGCGGCCCAATGCGGATCCCCGCGAGTTGAAGGAGGAAATCAACGCGCTGGTGGATCCTCTGAAGGCAGTGCAGATCCAGCTCGTGACCTCCATCCTGCTGCCTGCGCTACAGGCAGAGTGCCGCTAAGCGGTGTCCAGAAGGCTCACGGCCCCGTGACTTCCTTGAGTTTCACGCCCTCAAACCGGTTTTTCTCAAGGGTCTGGCCCGGACTGTTCAGGACGATGCCGTTTTTGCCTGCCTGATCGATGTGGTTGTCCACGATCACGTTGGCTCCGGTGTCCTTGCCAATCTGAATGGCATTGCCCGTTGTGCTGGCAAAAAGGTTGTCGAGGATGCGGTTGCGCTCGTTAAGGCCGGGCTGGCGACACCAGCGCCAGAGATTGAGGCCCGTGCCGCAGGAGCGGATGTCGTTTCCGGAGATCTGGCATTCGGTGGCATCATTGAGCTCGATCCCGGTGAGGCTGCGGGCAATGTGATTGTGCCGGGCGATGGAGCCGACGGTGAAATGGTCGAAATCGATCGCCTCATCGTTGGTGTCCATGATGGTGCAGCGCTCCACGGTGCTGGCTTCGACTGCATAAAAGGCGACGCCGCGCCCAAAGCAGTTCTGAATGATGCAACGGGAGATGGTGACGCCTTTGACCAGAGACGCCGGGCCTTTCTCGTAGTCATACATGCCCGTGGCGAAGATGCCACAAAGCTGTGCATGGCCTCGGACGGGAGGATCTGCCGCCGTGCGCCCGCCGTCGATCGTGAGGTTTTCAATGAGGATCTGCTCGCTGGCACCCCGGATCTCAATGAGATTGGGGGCATCGGCATGTCGGAGCTGGGTGCCTGCGGGAACGGGGTGCTTGAGTGGTGCCGCGAGTTCCAATCGGTCCGCCGCGACGCTCTTGATGACGGCCAGATGGTGGGGCTTGGGTTTCTTCGTGAAGCTGTCGAGATCGCCGGGGGACTCAATGTGCAACTGCATGCCGGGGCGCAGGTTTTGGGACTTCCTGACGGGCAGTTCACTGGCCCCTGCCGGAGTGTCCATGCCGGTCTCGGCAAAGGCGATGGGGGCGAGTTTCAGGATGGTGCGCTCCCGATCCAGTCCGGTGAGTTTGATCTTTTTGGCATCTTTGAGCACGAGGCCTTTTTCAATGACATAGGTGCCGGGAGGAATGACCACACTGCCCCCGCCAGCCTGGATGGCCTCATTGATGAACTGCTGAATGGCGGCTTCCGATTGGGCATGAAGGACGGACGCGGAGCCGAGCAGGAGCGCCAGCAGGACACGGGAACGAGAGAGGAAAGGCATGAGGCTGATAGTGTTCTCGATCCGGGCGACAGGGAATTGTGAAATTATTGCCACTCACCCGGTATGGAGCAATGCCGGACAATCTTTCACGATTGGGGCATGGATTCCACGCCAACACCGTCCCCCCTCATAGGGACTTCATCCCGTCGCCAATTCATGCAGTATCTCGGCGCGGGTGCCGTGTGCGCCGCTGCCAACCGGATCACGCCCAACTGGCTGACAGCCCAGCCCGTGCAGCCGCAGTCCTCGCAGGCAACGCCGATCTTTGACGACTTCTCATTCCAGGAAGTGGGCAAGACGCTGGAGGACGCCGTGACGTTGCCACCCGGGTACAAGTACGAAGTCATCTTGAAACACGGCGACAAGATTCATCCGAACGGTCTGCAGTTTGGTGACCAGGCAGACTATCTCGCCTTCCACTTGGAGAACGATGAGGCTGGCTGGTTGTGGATCAATCACGAGAACAGCTTCTTCTTGAAAGGGAAGGAACTGCTGAGCGATGTGGGCGGCTCCTGCATCCGCCTGCGCAAGGATGCGGGTTCAGGGAAATGGCGTCCCGACCTCACATCCCAGGACAACCTGCGCGTGAACGGGCTGGATACGAAAATCAAGCTGCTGGGACCCGCAGCAGGGACCAAGGCGATGAATGGGGCCAACGAGGTGATCGGCAGCGTGGGGAACTGCGGCGGAGCAGTGTCCCCCTGGGGCACCTTCTTCAGCGGGGAGGAGAATTTCTTCCACTTCTGGGGCGATTTCGACAATCCCAAGTCCATGGACTCGCCGCTGCATGGGCTGCCAGATGACCTGCAGCGCAATCCCCGTCACTACGGATGGATGGTGGAGGTGGATCCGCAGACCAAAGAGGTCTTCAAGCACACGGCCCTGGGCCGCTTTGGGCATGAGAACATCGCTTTTGGTTTTACCAAGGATGGCCGACTGGTGGGCTACATGGGCGATGACCGCAACGCGATGGGTTTCTACAAGTTTATCTCCCGTGAGAAGTATGATGCGGCCGCCGGGAAGGGGAATCGCCGCCTGCTCTCTGACGGCACGCTCTATGTGGCAGACACAGTGAACGGTCGCTGGATCCCGCTGGACCCGGAACAAACGCCGGTGCTGAAGGAAAAGGGTTTCGATCTGGCCGAGATCTGCGTGCGCACTCGTGTGGCGGTGGAGTTTGCCGGTGGCACCCCGCTGGCTCGTCCTGAGGATGTGGAGATTCATCCAGAGACGGGTGAGATCTATGTGTGCCTCACGGCCTATGACAACGGCACCGACAATGTCGGCGCGATCATGGTGGTGCGCGAGAAGGAAGGAGACCACGGCGCGCTGGCGTTTGAGCACCAGGTGTTCGTTCTCGGTGGCAAGGAGGCTGGCCTGGCCTGGCCGGACAATATTGGCTTTGGGCCTGACAATGCCCTGATGGTGACGACGGACTACGAAGTGGTGGAGCCCCCGGCGAACTCGCCGCATGAGTGGTTCGGCAACAACAACCTCCTCATCGTGCCGACCAAAGGTGAGCATCGTGGTCAGGTGCGGCGCTTCATGAGCGGGCCGCTCGGAGCAGAGCTATGCTCGCCCACGCTTTCACCCTGCCGCACGGAGCTGTGGGTGAACGTGCAACACCCGGGGGATGGTGGCAAAGGCAACTGGCCAGACGGCGGCACGGCCCAGCCCCGCAGTGCGATGATCGCAATCAGCCGGGCCTGAGAAACAGAGAAAGGCTCGAAACCGGAAAATTTGTCTGGAGCCTAGACAAATTTTCCGGTGGGGTGCGTCGTAGCGGGGAAATCGAGATCCCTCCGCTGCGACCGCCATGAAAGACGAAGAACTGGAACGCCTCTACGATGCGCATGCATCCGGTCTGTTCCGCTACTTTGCCGCGATCGTGAAGTGCGAAGCGGACGCCCGGGATCTCTTGCAAGAGCTCTTCATCAAGCTTGCGCGCGAGAAGGCGGTGCTGGCTGAGTGTGAAAAGGCCTGGATCTATCGCATGGGGCACAATCTGGCGGTGGACTGGCTGCGGAGGAGGAAGACGCGGGCGGACTATGAACTGCGGTCTGCTGACGAGGTGGGAGCGATGTTCAGTTTGACGGAGGATCCGGACGCAAAGGTGCTGGCCAGCCAGCTGGAACAGGCCCTGGCATCCCTGCCGGAAGATCAGCGCACGGTCACGGAGCTGAAGCTGTGGCAGGGGATGACGTTCGAGGAAATAGCGGAGACCCAGCGCATCCCGGCGAACACGGCGGCAAGCCGCTACCGCTATGCGCTGGACAAGCTCCGCAGCCTGTTGCGGCCGTTGTACCAGGAGCTGAAGCAGGAAACCTGAAACCCTTTCTGAGTGATGAACCACGACGATGACTTTGAACAAGAGCTGCGTGACCGCCTGATGGCGGCACGAGGGCAGGGGGATGATCCCACGCCAGCCTGGAGGCAGGAGATCCTGGCGCGGGCGTCAGAGTCGCGCGATCGCACCACGGCGCGTGTGGGTCCTCGCTGGCTGCTGGTGACTCTGGGAGCGGCCTGGTGCGTGATTTTTGTCCTCAAGCTGACCACGCCGCAGACACGTGATGAGGTGGCACCATCGATGGCCGCAACGCTGAACCAACCGGGTGATGCCGATGGAGAGGCCTCCCGGGGAAAGCTGCCTCTCACCGCACTGGATGCCCTCCTGGCGATCAATTCACAAAATCAAGCTGTCGAAGTTCCATGAAAGTACCTGCTTTTATCCACTCCTGCTGGCGTCGCCGGTGGTTCCGTGCCCTGACCTGGCTGGCGGCCTCCCTGGTCACTCTGCTGGTCCTGATCTACCAGTGCTACAACTGGGCTGGAGCCCGCTCCTGGGCGAAGGTGCGGGCCGAAGTGGCGGCGACGGGAGAGTCGCTGGAGTATCGTGCCGTGGTACCCGACCCCGTGCCTGATGAAAGGAATTTCGGCGCGCTCCCGGTCTTTAAGAACCTGACGCTCGGGAACCGCGTCGCGGGTGCAGCAGAGGCGGAAGCCGTGCGCCAGGCTCTGCGCGTGCTCACCCTGCCGGACGCGGAAGGGCCGCCCCGGCCCAAGCTGGGAAACGGCCTGACTATGGGGCAGAAGACGGATCTGGCCGCGTGGCTGGCGTGGTTGAAGAACGCGAAAGTGAAGGAGCCGGTCAATCTGGAGGAGTCTGGAGACCCCGCCCGGGACATCCTGAAGTGGATGGCTGCGCATGACGCCATGGTTCAGGAAATATCAAAAGGGCTGGACCGTCCTGAGGCGCAGTGGACCCCTGCCTGGAAGACACGCGATTTCCCTGCCATGATGTACTCCCTGGAAGTGCCCCACTATGATGTGTTGAACAAGATGGGGACCTGGTTTGCCCTGAGGGCGGTGGCTGCGGCGCAGGTGGGCGATGCAAAGGTGGCTCATGAATCGCTTTTGATTCTGACCCGGCTGGCGGAGGCCACCCAGCACGATCCCATATTGATTGGCACCCTGGTGAGCATTGCTCAGGCGACCATGCTGGCGCAGGCCCTCTGGGAGGTGTGTGAGGCCCGGGTGGGGACGGTGGAAGACTTCCAGCGTCTGGGGCGTGCGTTGGGCAAGTTGAGGCCGTCTGAGTCGCTCTTGGTGGGGGAACGTGCGGAGATGACCATGGCGGTGACCTCCGTGCAATCGTTGAAGGGTCAGGAGGATGAAGAAATCATGATCGCCCTGCTGGGGCACTCGCAGGGGAAGGACATGGCTCCGGCGGTCCGGCTCATTCCGGACGGCTGGTTCGACGCCAACCTGGCCAACCTGATCACGCTGCACATCAAATATTTCATCCAACCCCTTCGCGACGAGGGGCTGGCCAGCTGCATCGACCGGCAGCCGGAACTGGAAGCCCTGCTCACGGATGCCCGGGCCAACTACTTGTGGAACCCCAACACCATCCTGGCGCAACTGGCTCTGCCAGCCCTGCGGGGCGTCATCATCCGGACTGCTTATGTAGAGACTCTGGTGATGCAGATGAAGGCGGCTTGCGCCCTGGAATCGCACTTCCTGCAGAGTCAGAGTTATCCCACGAACCTGGAGGAACTGAAGGCTGAAGGTTACGTGGTCCCCCTGGACCCTCTGAACCGCCAGCCTCTCCGCTACCAGAAGCTGGAGAATGGGCAGTACCGGCTCTGGACCGCGGGTGTCGACCGGAAGGACGACGAAGGGAAGCGTGTGCTGGATGCGAAGAATCCAGAGTCCACCAAGTACTCGGATGAGAAGTATCAGGGGGACTGGGTGTGGGAGAGGGGTGGCAAGTGAACTCGGCTGGGTGAGTCTCCGTGTCAAAAAAGGGTGCAGTGCAGGGTTTTCTCCGTCGCGAAGGCGGGGTATAAGGCAGGGAATCCCCGCCGCCATGACCCTGTTGAAAGCCCTCAAGAGATTCTTCCGCCCTCTCTGGTTCCGCATTGTGTTGGGGCTTGCCTTTGTCTGTGGGCTGTTAGTGATCGGAACCTATTGTTTGTTGAACTGGAAAGGCCGACAGATGCTGCTCCACGCCGAGCAGCAGATTGCCAAGGAAGGCGAGACGCTGGATTTCAAGTCCCTGCTGCCCGATCCTCCGGCAGACAGTGAGAACTTGGGCGGCTTGCCCATCTTCAAGAACATCACGTTGCCCGGTGAGGAGGGGGACGCGGTGCGGGAACGGTTGGCCCCCTTAACTGTTCCCGCTCCGGCCGAAGGCACGTTTGACAAAAGGCCCCCGACCAACCTTTGGGCACAGCAGAGCAAGCCTGTGGACCTTTCAAGCCACGCTGACTGGCTCAGAAGGGAGGGCAGCCTTACCATGCCTGCTGATTCAGGCAATGCGGCCAGCGACATCTTCACCGCCCTGTCCGTTCAAGACCCATTGGTTCAGGAAATTATGTCAGGCGTGGACCGGCCACTTGCCATTTGGGTTCCCTCGTTGAAAACCCGTCAGCTGCCGGATCTGATGTTTGCCCTGGAGGTGCCTCATTACAAGCATATCCAGGCGATGAGCAACTATCTTGCACTCAGGTCTGTCTCAGCACTTCAGGCGGGGCATGCGCGCGCCGCGCATGATGCCATCTTGCTGCAATTGCGCTTCGCTCAGGCCACAGAAAAAGAAGGGTTGGTCATCGGAGCGCTGGTTGCGGTAACGCAGACATCCATCGTGGCGCAACCCATGTGGGAAATCTGCCGGGCCCGAATGGGAACTGCGGCCGACTTCCAGCGGCTTCGTCGTGAGCTTGACCGGTTGAGCCCTCGCACAGCTCTTTTGCAAGCATTTCGAGGAGAATTGGCAACCAGTGTAAGCAGCATCTGCTGGATAAGGGATGATCCCCAGAAGAGGGCGTTGGGCGAGGTGGCGGCCGGTGAATCGAGAGAGTGGTGGAAAGATGCGCTGGTCAAAGTGGCCCCGACTGGAGCCTATGATGCCAACACAGCCATGGTGGCAATGATCTACCTTGATCACTTCATCAAGCCGCTGCGGGATGAGGGTTTCACAACGATGGAAATGCACCAGGAAGAAGTGAATGCCCTGATGACAAAATCCAAGTCCAGCCTACTGCTGTATCCCGAACTTTTTGCGAGCCGGGTGATTTTTCCCATCATGGAAAAGATCGTCCAGCGCACGGCCTACGTTGAAGGCGTGGTTCAAATGATGCGGGCTGCCTGCTCGTTGGAGGCGTTTTACCTGGTTCATGGAAGGTACCCAGTGACGTTGGCGGAGCTCACGGATGAGCATGGAAGACCTGTGCCGGCTGCGGTGGATCCGATGACAAATGGCGATGTCCGGTATCAGCGTACTGATGATGGCAGATACCGACTTTGGATGACCGGGGCAGACAAAGAGGATGATGGAGGCAATCGAGTGCTTGATTCCAAGAATCCTGAGATGACCAAGCTGCCTGGGCCTGGCTACGAAGGAGACTGGGTGTGGGGCTACCTGGAGGTAAAGGAGTCAAAGTTTGGGCAGAGGGAGCCTGCGAAAGCTTCGACTGAGCAATCTAAAGATTGAACTACAAACAACTTCCGGGATCCGGGAATAACGAGCGCACGAAAAAGCCCAGGGTGGCACATGAGGCCGGACCCTGGGCTTGAGAGAGAGGTTCAGGAGTAAACGAACTTACTTCTGGGTGTGGACGTAGGCGCCCTTCTTGTTGCCGACCACGACGTCGGGTTTGCCGTCGCCGTTCACGTCGGCCACCACGAACTGGGTGCCCACGCCGGAGTCGCCGTCAATGAAGTGAGGCTCCCAGGTGACCTTGCCGCCGTCGCGTTTGAGCTCGAACCACCAGAGCACGGCGGGGGCATTTGGCTCGGGGTCGCCCTTGGCACCGTGGGCCCAGAAGCGCTTGCCGGTGACGATGTCCTTCACGCCGTCGCCATTCATGTCCACCAGCTCGATGGCGTGAAGCTGGGAGAAGATGAGGCCGGTGGTGCCAGCTTCGGCAGGCGTGCCCACGATGAGGTGCTGCTTGAAGGTGCCATCGGCATTCTGCTCGAACCAGGCGAGACCGTACTCATGGGCCGAGAGGCTGCTGATCACGTCATTGCGACCGTCGCCGTTCACATCGTACACGTACATCTGCGCTCCGCCTTTGGTGGCGAAGGTGGCGTCGTGTTTCTTCCAGGCGGGTTTGCCTTCCAGCGAGGCGGGTTGTTCCCACCAGCCACTGCCTTCCAGGAGGTCCACTTTTCCATCGCCGTTCACATCACCGTAGCCAATGCCGTGGGTGTACTTCTGCCAGGCCATGCGGGGCGTGACGCCGTACCAGGACCAGGTTTGGGTGGGGGCCTTGGCATCGTAGGTGGCGAATCCGAGGTGGCCGTTGCTCATGCACAGGAGGTCGGGGCGACCGTCGCCATTGATGTCCGTGAGGAGGGGGCTTTCGTTGTCGGTGGGGGTCCATACCACATGTTTGGCCCACTCACCCTGGCCGCCCTTCGGGTTCTCGAACCAGAAGGTCTCCTTGCCGGGGAAGCTGACCACCACGTAGTCGGCCCAGCCGTCGTTGTTCACGTCGTGGGCAAAGGACTGGAAGTTGTTGCTGTAACCATTCTCCTGGGTCTTTGCACCCTTGAACCCTTCCAACTCCGTCTCGGAGCCGTCGGCGGCTTTCACCTTAAACCGGTCGGCATCGGAATAGATCTTGGACTTGGTTTTGAACTCGGGACCTGCGTACCAGTAGGGCCCGTAGAGGACGTCGGCTTTGCCGTCCTTGTTGACATCAGCCACGGCCACACCTTCTGCCCAGAAGACATCGGTGAGCTGCTGCTTGGCCCACTTGCCGGTGGCGGCGGGCGGTGGGGTGGACTGACCCAGGGCCGAGGCGGCAGCCAGGGAGAGAGTGAAGAGGGAAGCGAGATATGGTTTCATGACGAGAGAGAAAGTGGCGCGAAGCGCATCAAAACGGATGGGCAAAGCCCGGACAAGACAAACTTGGCGACAATGGGAGTTCTTGCGGGGGGAGGAGTTTTCCGTTTCAAGTTTTCACTTTTGAGCGGCGGGTTCATCGGCCTCAGCGAGGAAAGCCTGACGGTTGGCGATGATTCGTGGATCGTTCATGAGGGCTTGGGTGAGCGTGGCGGGCAGCGGGGTGGGAAGAATGAGGTCCAGCCCGAGGTGCAACACGAGAACGTTGGGCACCGCGTGAGGATTAAGCTGTAGCAACCTGTCGATCGCAGCCTTGATCAGAGGAAGGCTTTCAAATCCGGCTTCCCAGAGCTCTTGGACGATGAGAGTGAGGGCGACGGCGGTGCTGCGGGAGCGGCCGGCCCAGCAGTGGATGAGAACGGGCACCTGCCGCAGCGGCTTGACCGCGCGGAGAATGCTCTCCAAGTGAGCAGCTCTGGGGCCGAGTCCATGCTGACCTTGCGGCGTGAGCACGTCTTCGAAGGTGGCGACATGGACACTGAGGGCGTTGGCGAGATCGGGCGCGGGATTGCCTGGCTCGCGAATGCTGATCACATGCCAGCGCCCCGGTTGTTGCTGCAGGAGATTCTCAGCACGCGTCTGGCTTGCGACTGCCAGTTCGCGAAGTTTTGGGGGCGGAAGCATCATGACCCCTCACCGTGGGCGGGTGGGCGCGCCCGGCAAAGTTTTTTCGAAGACATGAATTTCCTGCTTGTCGATCGATTACACTTGTGATCGAATTGAGATTACGCGTGTAATCCAATCTCCAAATTTCGTTTTCAGCGCATGCCCGCCGCCAAGCCCACTCCCCGAAGTGCCGAGGAAATTGAAACGGTCCCTCCGATCTCTGATGCGGAGTGGGTGGTGATGACGGAGTTCTGGAGATTAGGGGAGGCGACCGCCAAGGACGTGGTGCAGGCTCTGGAAGGGCGGCAGGCGTGGAAGCCGAAGACGGTGCAGTCCTTGATCAACCGGCTGGTGCAAAAGGGGGCTCTGGGCTTCCGCCAGCAGGGGCGGGAGTATGTTTACCTGCCCCGGGTGGAGGAGGACCGGTGCGTGCATGAGGCCAGCCGGACCTTTGTGGATCGTGTGTTTGGCGGGAAGCTGGCTCCCTTGTTGGCTTGTTTTCTGGAGCGGCAGGAGTGCACGCCCGCGGAGCTGGAGGAGATGCGAAAGCTCCTGGAACTGCAACAGAAGCAACTGAGCCAATCCGCACCGGAGCACCAGCCATGAACGCAGATCTCTTTCTCACGACGCTGGAAAAGGCAGGGGCCTGGGCGGGGCATACTTCTCTGGTGATGTTGCCGGCGCTGGCCTTGCTGGTCGTGTTGGGCTGGTGGGGGAGATTTCCGGCCCGCGTGCGGTTGCTGTTGGGGGCTCTCTTCCTGGTGCGCCTGTTGCTGCCCGCCGTGCCGTCGCTGCCCAGTCATCCGCTTGGCTGGCTGGAGCGTTCGCGAGTGTTGTCTGTGAGTCAGGAGGCGGTGCGGCAGGAAACTCCAGGGGAGTTCGTGAAGGCGGGCATTGAGAGTCAGCTTGTTTCCTCGATGCAACAACCCGTGGAGCAGGGTGCGGCGAGCACATGGCCGGCTGCAACCACGATCTTGACGGGTCTATGGGCGGCCGGTGTGGTGGGAGTGGCTGGCTGGGCTGCTGCTTCGCATGTCATGCTGTGGCGCATGGTGCGCCAGCGTGGCAGGGCTGCTGGATCCGAATTGGAGCCCATGCTGGCATGGGCAGCGCACCGGTTGGGGGGCGCACGCCGTCCGGCGCTTCTTGAGGTGCCTGGGCTGCCCACGGTAGCCCTCTGGGGCTGGGTTCGACCCTGCATCCTGGTGCCCTCAAAGCTTGCAGGAAACTACACCGAGGATGAGATCCGGGGCATGTTCCTGCATGAACTGGCCCACGTGAAGCGGCAGGATGTGCTGTGGGGCTGGGCGGGGCTGGCGGTGGCGGCGCTGCACTGGTGCAACCCGCTGGTGTGGCTGATGCTGCGGCGCTTGCGGGCAGACCGCGAACTGGAATGCGACCGTGTGGCGCTGGAGGCGATGGACGGGGAGCAGCGGGTGTCCTATGGCATGGCTCTGCTCAAGACGCTGGAGAATCACCTCGGCACGGTGCGCCTGCCTGCGACCGCCGGAGCGGCGCTCATGCCTTTTGGCAAAAGACAACCTGAGATCCAAAAACGCATCCTTATGATTGCTTCTCCGCTTCCTTCCCCGTGGTGGCATCGCGCCGCCCTTGCCCTGGTGCCCATGCTGACGCTGGTGACCTTCACCACGGCCCAGGCCGATGGCGAAGCCCCGAAGGAACCGGCTGCCAAAGAGGATGGGGCTCCGCGAGAAGGCGGAGTCAAAGAAGGGGATAAAGGAAACAAAGAAGCCGTCCGTGACGGCGAGGGTGTCAAAAAAGGACCCCGTGACGGCGAGGGCGTGAAGAAGGGACCGAGAGACGGTGACGGCGGCAAGCAGGGACTACGCGATGGTGATGGTGTGAAAAAGGGGCCGCGTGATGGCGAAGGCGGCAAGCAAGGGGTGCGCGACGGTGAAGGCAAGAAGGCGGGGGCCCGTGACGGTGAAATGAAAAAGGCCGGACTGAAGGATGGTGACCAACCTCGCAAAGAGGGCGATCGCGATGGAAAAGCGGGTGCGGCCGAGGGCAAGCGGGGTGCTGCTGATGGTGAGGCCGCTGTGCGTGGCAAGGTTGCCAGGAAAGACCGGATCGATCTTCTGGTGGGCGTGCTGGCGGACGGTTCCTTCACGGCCAACGGTCAGGACGTGACGGAGGAGGTCCTGCTGGCAAAGCTGAAGCAGCAGGCCGCCAACGGGCGAGACCAAGTGGTGAAGCTACAGGCCACGCCGGAGACGGCCTACAAGCATGTGACGCGGGCGCTGGAACTGTGTCAGCAGGCCAACGTGGTGAACGTGGGCATACTGCAGGCCCGGGCTGATGTCGGCAACGGCGATGGCAAGGGTTCAAGGTAATCGTCCTCCCTTCTCCATCCATGAAGTTTCCTTTTGCAACTGGCCCCGTTTGGGGACTGGGATGTATCTTCTGGGCGACGTCTGCAGGGCTCGTGGCAGCGGCTCCGCCCGCTTCACCGGTCACGGCAAAGGCCGCGCTGCTGAAGGCGGTGTCGTTTTACCATGGCAAGGCCGCCACACACGGCGGGTATGTGTATCGCTACAGTGCGGATTTCTCGCTGCGGGAGGCGGAGGGCATTCCCGGCCCGGACACGATCTGGATCCAGCCTCCGGGCACTCCGGCTGTGGGGCTCGCGTTTCTGGATTCCTATGAAACAACTGGCGACCCTGCGTGCCTGAAGGCGGCGGTGGATGCGGCGCATGCCTTGAGCCGGACACAGCTCTGTTCGGGCGGATGGTATTACTCGGGCAGTTTCGGCAGTGCAGACCGGCAGAAGTGGCTCTACCGCCGTGACACGCAGGGCAAGCTCATTTCAGGACAGAACGGGCCCAAGGGAGAGGCGGGCTGGCACCTGTGGAAAGTAGGCAAACACAAGGGCGACAACCAGACCACCCTGGACGATGATGTCACACAGAGCGCCATCAGCCTGCTGGTGCGGGCCGACAAGGCCACGGGTTTCAAAGACGAGGAGATTCACGAAGCGGCCCAGTTCGCCCTGGAGACCCTGTTGAAGGTGCAGTATCCCGCGGGAGGCTGGTCCACCAATCACGAGACCTATCCCGACGCACCGCCGTCGGCAGCGCGCTATCCTTTGAAGCAGGCGTCATTTCCCCAATCCTGGTCCCGCACCTGGACGAAGGATTTCACCGGGTGCTACGTGACGAACGACAACCTGCATGCCACAGCGATCGATGCCCTGATCCTGGCCTCCCAGGTGTATCAGGAGCCCAAGTACCTGGAAGGGGCCAAGAAAGCGGGGGATTTCCTTCTACTGGCGCAGCTTCCTCAACCCCAGCCCGCCTGGGCGCAGCAGTATGATGAGAACATGCAGCCCGTGTGGAGCAGGGCCTTTGAATGCCCCGCTGTGAGCGGACGGGAGTCCCAGAGCATGATGTGGGCGCTGCTGCGTCTGGCGGTGGTGACGGGAGAGAAGAAGTATCTGCAACCCATCCCGCCTGCGGTGGTGTATCTGCGCAAGTCCATCCTGCCCTCTGGCAAGCTGGCCAGGTTCTATGAATTGGAGACCAACAAGCCGCTCTACTTCAAACGGGGACCAGGTGGCAAGGGGCATGAGCTGACGTATGAAGACGACCGGACGGCCTCGAACTACGGCTGGCTCTGGGATCCGGAACTGGATCTGATCCAGGCGGCCTGGCAACGGATCAATCAAGGCACGCCGGTGCCGGGATTCGTCCAGTCCAAGGCGCCCGCCAAACCGCCCACGGATGCGGAAGTCGCAGACCTTGTGGCGGCCCTCGATAGCCAGGGGGCATGGACGGAGAAGGATGGCGACCGTGGCATCATGCGTGATGTGAATGGGAAAAAGACAACCCCGCCCGGAGGGGTGATCTACAGCGAGACGTTTGTGAAGAATGTGCAGACCCTCTGTGCCTGGCTGGGTAAACAGCGGTGAGGCCGAGGGAAGCTACTGACTCAAAATCAAAGGCTGCATGCTATGAATGCACGGTTGATCATTCAGAGGATCGCCATCGGAGTCACGTTGCTGACCTCGACAGGGAAAGTCTCGGCCAAGGAAAAGGAGATCCCTTGGTCTTTCCAGCCTTTGTACCGACCCGCGATCCCGGTGCCGCAGGCGGCGAACTGGGGCAAAGATGATCTTGATCGGTTCATCCTGGTGCGCCTGGAGGCAAAAGGCATTCAGCCCAATCCAGATGCTGGTCGCGAGGTGCTGCTGCGTCGTGCGACCTATGACCTGACCGGTCTCCCACCCACGGAGCGGGAGATGGACGACTATCTTCAAGATCGTGCTTCCGACGACGCGGCCTTTGCCAAAGTGCTGGATCGTTTGCTGCAGTCGCCCCGCTTTGGCGAACGGTGGGGGCGTCATTGGCTGGATGTGGTGCGGTACTCCGACAGCGTGGGGCGCACGATGAATGCGGCCTTTCCCTTTGCCCGTCGCTACCGCGATTATGTCATCGATGCCTTCAACCAGGACAAGCCCTACCATCGTTTCATTGCCGAGCAGGTGGCGGGGGATCTGCTGCCTGCCGCATCTCCTGCCCAACGCTCGGAGCAACTGATTGCCACAGGACTTCTCACCATGGCGTCGCTGGATTTGTCGGAGGGGGGCGAGTTGTTTCGATTGGACCGGGTGGACGACCAGATCGATGTGACCACCCGGGCCTTCATGGGGCTGACGGTGAGCTGCGCCCGGTGTCATGACCATAAGACGGATCCGGTGACGCAGCGGGACTACTATGCCCTGGCGGGCATCTTCTACAGCACGCAGACCTGGTCGGGACAACGTCCGAAGGGCGATCTAGGAGCCAACGGGTATGTGGATGAGGAGGCGCTGCTACGCGTGCCAGTGATGAAGCCGGCGGCGTCTGCGGCAGGAATCAGCACGGATGGGAAGCCTGCATCCGGGCAACCGGGCATGGAGGATCGGGATGGCGACTCCATGGCCATCACAGAGATGATGCAGCCATCTCGCGGTTATCCAGTGTACTTCCGCTATGACCCTACGCGCGCCATGGGGGTGGAAGAGGGTGAGATGGAGGACTGCCCTATCGCGATCAAAGGGGATGCGTATGATCGGGGTGAAGCGCCCGCGCGGGGTACGCTGGCCATACCTCAGTTGCCCAAGTTTCCCGCTGTGGATGCGAAAGCGAGCGGCAGAATGGAGCTGGTCCGCTGGCTCACCCAGCCCAATCACCCGCTCACGGCGCGGGTGATGGTGAACCGTATCTGGCAGCATCTTTTCGGCCGGGGCATTGTGAGATCGGTGGATGATTTTGGCCAGACGGGTGATGCGCCGACGCATCCAGAACTGCTGGACCATCTGGCCGTGCGGTTCGTGGAAAAAGGATGGTCGGTCAAGGCGATGATCCGCACCGTGATGCTGAGCCGCACCTATCGGATGAGCAGCCGCGGTGATGCAGCCAGGGAACAGGTGGACGGAGCCAACGAACTGTTCTGGAAGATGAACTCCCGACGGTTGGAGGCCGAAGCCATTCGTGACAGTTTGTTCTTCGTGGCTGGCGCGCTGGTGGAGCGTCGGCCGTCTGGGGTGCAGGTGGCCGGTTTCGGAGGCAAGGGCCGCGAGGCCAGGCTACGGAGTCTGGTGGATGAAGACGAGCCGTATCGCAGTGTCTATCTGCCCGTATTGCGATCCTTGCTGAGCCCCATGCAGGAGACGTTTGATTTCCCAGATCCCAGTCAGATCAAAGGACAAAGGGAAGTGACCACCGTTTCCCCGCAGGCGCTGTTCCTGATGAACGGCGATCTGACTGTGAAGCTGGCCCAAGAAGCGGCGGACCGGTTGCTGAAGGACGAGACGCTTCGTGATGACACGGCACGTGTTCAAGCAGGATGGCGGGGGGTGCTCGGGCGCAAGCCTGATGCCCAGGAGGTGCAGGCGGCCCAGGCACTGATGAAGGATCTGTCTGGCAGCGGGCTCGCCGAGCGGGAGGTCTGGGCCGCCTTCGTGCAGGGGCTGCTGTGCAGCGCGGAGTTCCGCTATGTGTTGTGATTCGAGTTTCATGGAACCAACCCTCTTTCACCCACCAGTATGAACCTCCGAACCTGCTCCAACACCGTCCTGGCCCATACCCGGCGGGCCTTTCTTCAGCAGACGAGCGCGGGATTTGGCTGGATGGCCCTGGCAGCCATGGCCGGTCAGAAGATGTATGGTCAGCAGATCGGGGAGCCGGGCACCCGCTATGTGAACCCGTTGGCTCCCAAGGTGCCGCACTTCCCGGCCAAGGCGAAGCGGGTGATCTTCCTCTACATGCAGGGAGGTCCCAGTCACATGGAGACCTTTGACTGGAAACCGGAGATGGTGGGCAAGGAGGGCGGTAATCACGCGCTCCTGGGCCCGGTTCTGAAGTTCCATCCCTCAGGGAAGAGCGGACTCATGATTTCCGAAGCGTTTCCAGAGCTGGCGAAGCATGCGGATGAGCTTTGCCTGCTGAATGGATGTCAGACGCGCACGCCCTCACATTCCCAGGCTACGGTGGCGTTGCACACGGGCAATGACATGTTCGTCAGGCCCTCCATGGGAGCGTGGACAGTGTACGGTCTGGGGAGCGAGGCGCAAGATCTGCCGGGCTACATCACGATTGATCCACCGCATGATCAAGGCGGGGCGATGAACTATGGTTCAGCCTTCCTTCCCGCCACCTTCCAGGGCACCCGCATCCGCACTGGCCAGCAGGCGTTGCCGAATCTGGACCCGCATCTTTCGATGTCGGCGCAACGCAGGCAGGTGGATTTTGTGCAGAAGCTGAACCGACGCCTGCTGCAGCAGCATGATCCGGCGAATCCGGAACTGGAAGGCGTGATCCAGTCCATGGAACTGGCCTGCCAGATGCAGACCTCCGTGCCGGGCGTGCTGGATCTGGACAAGGAGCCGGAGTCCATGCGAAGTCTCTATGGATTAGGAAACAACGAAACCGCAAGGTTTGGCACCCAGTGTCTGATGGCAAGACGTCTGGCGGAGAAAGGCGTGCGTTTCATTCAGATCACGCATGGCGGATGGGATCACCACAACAACCTGCGCACCGGGACCTTGGGCAGGGCTGCCTCCATCGACCAGCCCATCGCCGGTCTGCTGACGGATCTCAAACAACGGGACATGCTCAAGGACACCCTGGTCCTTTGGGGTGGGGAGTTCGGCCGCGGTGCTTACGACGACAAAGGCAACGGCGACGGCCGCGGCCACAATGCCAAGGGGTTCAGCATGTGGATGGCGGGTGGCGGCGTGAAGGGCGGCATGCGGCATGGTTCAACAAATGAAACCGGCGCAGAGGCGGTCTCCGGCATCATGGGCACGCATGATTTGCATGCCACGATGTTGCATCTGCTGGGCCTGGATCACGAGATCCTGACTTACAAGTACGCAGGGCGGGATTTCCGGCTGACGGATGTGTCAGGGAGAGTGGCGATGGAGGTGGTGGCTTGAGAGTGGGATAAGGGAAGAGGGGGATAGTTCTGGGTATTGTGCGAGTCTTGCCACCCGGGATTTTTTGGAGTTGAATCCGCCCATGAGGATTCAAGCTTTTCTCTCATGGTTGTGTTTTTTGACAGGGAGTCTCTTTGGGGCTGAGGGAAGGACGCTGTATCCGGTGCTGACCTTGGAGGGGCAAATCGGTTCCCATCCTGTGTTGATGGTGATCGACACGGGCGTGACGGGAGTGGTGGTGGATCAGAGGCTGATTAAAGATTTGGGACTCGCGACCAAGGGACAGACCCATGCGAGAACACCTTCCGGGGCGCTGCAGGTGACTCAACTGGAGCCGGTGGACCTCCGAGCCGGTGATCTGCGCTGTCGGGAAGGGGCCGTTTTTGTGGCGAGTGATCTAACGATGATTTCAGCTGTTTATGGTCGGCGTATTGATGTGGTGGCCGGCATGGGGCTCCTAAAAGGCAAGGTCTTGATATTGGATGCTGACCGAGACAGGTTCGAAATCTTGGCCGCGCCTCCATCTGACGGAAAGCCTGACTGGTTGAATGACAAGATGACCGTCTGCAAGCTTACCTATCCAGGGCTGGGAAGTCCTTTTGTGAGCCTGAATGAGATTCTGGGTTCCACCATGATCGACTGTGGAGCGACTCATGGTGTCTTCGTCGGATCGAAAAACTATGAACGACTTTCCTCAGAGGCAAGGGTGCGACCGATTGCGACCTACTCACGTCCGAACGCCATGGATGCAAAGGGGAACCGCGTTTCCGTATCGGCATGGACGCTCAAGGTCGATTTTGCCGGCCTGGCACCCATTGAGGTGATCGGAGATCTGGGCACGCCCGATGGAGATGACTCAAGCAGTGTGGGGACGGATTTGATGCGCCACTTCAACTGGGTGTTGGACTTTTCCCGCGACACCGCCTCGTATGTTCCATCAAAGGCATTTGGTTCTGCCCCCCGATTTGACATCAGTGGGCTGGCCGTGCTCCGAATCGGGAATGAGGTAGTGGTCAAAAGAGAGGTGCCCCTAAACTCTCCTGCTGGAGAGTTAGGCTTTCGAGAAAACGACGTTCTCACCCATCTACAAGGAAAACCCATGGAGGAGTGGGACAATTTGACCGAGGTGAGAGAAGTGCTTGCTGGCTCAGAAGGTCCTGTCATCAGTTTGAAGTTCAGGCGCAATGGCGCGCCGGGCTGGGCACAGATGACGCTTCGATCGGCAGATGAAAAAAGGCGACCCCTGATCAGGGCTCGATAAGGAGTCACCGGGGCGGAGGAAACAGCGACGGCGGGCATGGCTTGAGCAGGAGGTCCAAAGTTCGAGATGGCCTTGTGAAATGACCTGTTGTTCTATTTTCGTCATGAAAATTTACGCCACGCTACTGTGGACGATCTGCCTGGTTTCTCCGCTGCTGGCCGTGGAGGGGTTGACGCTTCATCCGCTGATGACGATTGAGGGCAAAGTAGGCACGCGGAGTCTGCGGGTGCTCATTGATACTGGAGTGTCCGGCGTGGCGCTGGACAGCAGGCTTGCAGAAGAGTTGGGCGCCAAACCCAAAGGGATCACAAAAACACGAACCGCATCCGAGGTAACCGGCTTTACCACTCTTGAATCTGTGGACTTGCTGGTGGGGGGACCTGCGTTGTCATGAGGGCACGGTCTTCGTGGGGATGGATTTGTCCCTGGCGTCCACGGTCTATGGGCACCCCATTGACGCGGTGGTGGGAATGGGGCTTCTCAAGAACAGGGTGTTGGTGATGGACTTTGACAGAGGTGTGTTCACCATCAAAGAGGAGCTGACTGATTCGGATGTTCCCAAGTGGGCAAGGAACCCAGATGCCATCACCCGACCAATGACCTACGACTCCCTAGGGCATTCCATGGTGTTCCTGAGCAAAAGTCTGGGGCCTGCGATGATTGATACAGGGGCGCACAATGGTGTGATCGTTTCAAAAACCAGGCATGACGAATTCGAGGCCAAGGGGTTGACGCGTCAGCTTGCGACTTACATGCCGCCGGTGTTTGTTGATGCCACTGGGCTGAGGAAGGGTGAACAACCGTGGACGGTTGCTCTGCCGCTGGATGACCTGCCTTCAGTGGAGGTCGCGGCGGGGACTTTTCCGAAGCCCGACAGGGAGGACGCAATCATTGGCATGGACCTCATGCGCCATTTCAATTGGATTCTGGATTTCTCCAAAGGCACTGTTTTGTACACCAAGTCGTCGAAGTTCGGCGCACCTCCCAAGCAGGGCAAAACGGGGCTGAGGTTGGGCAAAGTGGAGGGGAAGGTGGTCGTGTTCAGTGAAGTGCCGCCAAACTCTCCTGCGGGACGCCAGGATGTGCGCAAGGGAGACATTCTCACGCATTGTGAAGATCGACCGGTGGAGCAGTGGGCGAATCTGTTTGAGATCAGCGATGTGTTGTCAGGACCAGAACAGGCCAAGGTGAAGTTGACGTTTTTGCGAGAGGGCGTGGCACGTGAGGTGGTGATCACACTTGAGGCACCGCGGGGAGAGGGATAGCAGGGAGAGGGATAGCAGGGAGAGGGACTAGGGAAGAGGCGTAAGGGACAAGGGGGCAATTCGAACCCGGGGGGTTCACGGTGCATGGATTGCACTCGCTCCGCTCGTTTCACCTATGGCTATTCATGGTGAACCCTCCGGGTTCGATGCAGCGACAAGAGTCGAGGTTGCAAGCTCGACAGTTTGGCTCTCATCAGGCACTCAGCTCACCTCAGGTCTTGTGTCTTGAATCTTGCCGTCTTGAGTCTCCCGCGGAGCGGGTCACCCTCTCGGGTGGAACTTGCGGTGCGTGTCCTTGAGCCGTTTCTGATCCACATGGGTGTAGATCTGGGTGGTGGCGATGTCGGCGTGGCCCAGCATTTCCTGGATGACGCGGAGGTCAGCACCGTTGCCGAGCAGGTGGGTGGCAAAGGAGTGGCGCAGGAGGTGCGGGTAGATGCGCTCGGCATTCATGCCCGCGGCAGTGGCGCGTTCTTTGACGATCTGCCACACGCGGGCGGTGGTGAGCTGGCCGCCGTTGCGGTTCAGGAAGATGAAGCTCTTAGTCTTGGCCTTCACGAGGCGCGGGCGGGCGGAGTCGAGGTAGCGGGAGATCGCTTCTCTGGCTGCAGCACCCACGGGGACGAGGCGGGTTTTGTTTCCTTTGCCCGTGACGCGAACCCATCCTTCTTCCAGGCTGAGGTTCTCCAGACGCGCGCCGGTCACCTCGCTGATGCGGAGGCCACTGGCGTAGAAGATCTCCAGGATGGCGCGGTCACGAAGGTCGAGGGGTTCCTGACCAGTTACGGATTCCAGGAGCTGGCGCACCTCGGGTTCATTGAGCGTGTCAGGCAGGGATTGCTCCACGCGGGGCGGCAGCACCGGTTCGGCAGGATCGCCCACACGGCGACCTCGGGCGGCCAGCCAGCGGAAAAAGATTTTCAGAGCGACCAGTTCCACACGCAGGCTGGAGGGGATGAGCCCATCCCCCTTTCGATGGCCCAGGAATCCGCTGATGTGATGCGTCGTGACGCTGGCGACATCCTCCGAGTCGTGCTCACGATGGAGCCAGGAGGCAAAGGTCTCCAGCACCCGCCTCACGAGCAGTTGGTAGTTCACTGACAGCCCGCGCTCCGTGGCGAGGTACAGAAGAAAGGCGTCAATGTGGGGCGTCACACCTCATGAATGGCCTACGGGCAGCAACCCGGCAAGTGCGGGGTGGGGGTGCCCAGACGTGAAGCGGCTACGCACCCGCTAAGAGACGGCAGAAGGATCCTGGCCCTGCTCCCCAACGGTCTGACTCACCGTGCGCACAAAACGGCGGGCCGATCCCGCCTTGGGCTGCGCGGTCGGTGCAAAGCGACGATGACGCAGGCAGGGAACCTCCTCCGTTTTGCGCTCAGGTATAACGGAGGCAACGCGCGCGCCAGCCGCCGCGGGAAGAGAGCGGACGGCATCAAGCCAGCCCGTGGCCACCGCCGACGCTGAAGCAGAAGGAACAGGAGACGCAGTCATGCACGATTAGCGGGTTGAATTCCAGCAGGCATTGGATGCGCCTGCATACTAGGTATTAGTAGAGATAATAAATTCGATAGCAAGCATTAATGTTTTGTGAATTGATAAACCAAACCAAAGCACCTCTGAAGAAGCTGAGGCGGACGCTCGGGAATCCGTGATCGAGACCGCCGCACGACGCCTGGATCATCCGTGGCGATTTGTCGCGGAGGGTGCCAGGATTCTGCCTTGCATAAAGGACTATGATTCAGCTGTTTATGGGAGTGAGTCATGGCCTCAAAGGGCGATTTCTTTGCACACTGCAATAACTTGTCATTGGCAAAATCACCGGGTTGTTCCACTCTGTTGCCGCGCCAGAAACGATCACTGGCAAACCCCCAAGTGCCCCAGCTTTCCGCATCCCCCCCGCCCGCGGCTGCCGCAGCCGGCAAGCAGATTGTTTTTCAGGCCCGGCAGCTCAAAAAAGTCTATCACACCGGCGAGCTCGACGTCGTCGCCCTGCACGGAGTGAACCTCGACTTTTATTCCAGTGAACTGGTTGTGCTGCTTGGAGCTTCGGGCAGTGGCAAGTCCACGCTGCTCAACATCTTGGGAGGGCTGGATGTGCCGAGTTCCGGCTCTCTCCACTACAAGGGATGGGAGCTGACCGATGCCGAGGAAAACACGCTGACTCTGTTTCGCCGGAACTGCGTGGGCTTCGTCTTCCAGTTCTACAACCTCATCCCCAGCCTCACGGCGCGCGAGAACGTGGCGCTCATCACCGACATTGCCCGCGATCCCATGAAGCCGGAGGAAGCGCTGGATATGGTGGGGCTCTCAGCACGCATGGACCACTTTCCCTCCCAGCTCTCGGGGGGGGAGCAGCAGCGTGTTGCCATTGCCCGGGCCATTGCGAAGCGGCCCGAGGTGCTGCTGTGTGATGAACCCACCGGTGCTCTGGACGTGCATACCGGCATCACGGTGCTGGAGGCGGTGGAGCGGATCAACCGCGAGCTGGGCACCCTGACGGTGATCATCACCCATAACGCCGCGATGGCGGAAATGGCCGACCGTGTGCTGCACCTCTCTGACGGACAGATTGTGAAGACCCGCACGAATGAGACCCGCATGCCTGCATCGAAGCTGGAATGGTGAAGCCGCGGGAGCCGGAATGATCAAATTCAAAATGATAGATTGTAGATGAGGAAACAACAGAGCCTCCCAACTCCGCCACGAGGAGATGCTTCATTTATCATTCATAATTTATAATTCATCATTTCCTTCTGATGCTCTCTCCTCTCGACCGCAAGCTGTTCCGCGACCTGAGCCGCATGAAGGGCCAGATGGTGGCAGTGAGCCTGGTCATGGCCTGCGGGCTGGCGATGATGGTGATGACGCGCAGCCTCATCCTCACGCTGGACTCCACCAGGGAGGCCTACTATCAGCGCTACCGGATGGCAGATGTGTTTGGTTCGCTGAAACGGGCGCCGCTCGCCATGGCGGACCGGCTGGCGGCGATCCCGGGCGTGACGGCCGTGGAGCCGAGGGTGGTGCTGGACGTGACGCTGGACCTGCCGGGGCTGGCCGAGCCCGCCACGGGCCATATTGTCTCGCTGCCGGAAGACAAACCGCAGGTGCTGAACCAGCTCTTCCTCCGCATGGGGCGCATGCCGCGCCTGGATGAGCGGCGGGAGGTGGTGGTGAGCGAGGCCTTTGCACAGGCGAATTTCCTGAAACCGGGCGATTCCGTCTCTGCCGTGATCAACGGGCGGCGGGACACGCTGGTGGTCACGGGCATTGCATTGTCACCGGAATTCGTGTTTGAAGCGAGGGCGGGTGAAACCCTGCCGGACAACAAGCGGTACGGCGTCTTCTGGATGAACTACCGTGCCGTGGCGGTGGCGTACAACATGGACGGCGCCTTCAATGACTTCTGCGCCGACCTGGCTCCAGGCACCGCGCCCGGCCCCGTGCTGGCGGAGATGGACCGTCTGCTCATCAACTATGGGGCACTGGGGGCTTACACGAGGAAGGATCACGCCTCCGCCATGCGGCTGGATGACGAAATTCGCGTGCTGACGGCGCTGTCGGTGGCTTATCCAGTGGTCTTCCTGAGCGTGGCGGCCTTCATGGTGAATGCGGTGCTCGCACGTCTGGTGCGGCTCCAGAGGGAACAGATCGCCCAGCTCAAGGCTTTGGGTTACTCCTCGACCCAGGTGGGGTTCCACTACATGAAGTTTGCTCTGGTGATTGTGGTGCTGGGCACCATTCTTGGCGGCATTGCCGGGCGTTATATGGGCGGTGGGCTGGTGAATCTCTACACCATGTTCTTCCGGTTCCCGTCGTTGGAGTTCACCTTCGACTTCAGTGCACTCGGGCTGGCGTTGCTGGTGAGTGCGGGCGCTGCTTCTCTGGGCGTGGTGAAGGTGGTGCGTCAGGCGGTGAAGTTGCCGCCTGCGGAGGCCATGCGGCCGGAACCGCCTGCGGATTTCAAGCCTTCCATTCTGGAGCGACTCGGTTTGACCAAGGGGTTCAGCCCCGGCTTCCGCATGGCCTTGCGCAATATCGAGCGCAAGCCGTGGCAGGCTGTGTTCACCATGTTTGGCCTCTCCCTGGCGACCGGGCTGATGGTGCTGCCGGGAGCGATGAACGACAGCATCGACTACCTGCTCACCTACCAGTGGAATCTGCAGCAGCGGCAGGACGTGGTGGTGTTCCTCACGGAGCCGGCATCGCCGACGGGGTTCCATGACATCGAGCATCTGCCCGGCGTGCTGCGGGCGGAGCCCGTGCGCAGCGTGCAGGCACGGCTGCGGTATGGGCATCATTCCCGCAAGCTGGCCATCACGGGCATGCCTAAAGGGGCCAGCCTGAACCGCCTGCTGGATGACAAGGGCAACACCATCATCCTGCCGGATGAAGGGCTGGTGATGTCCGAGAAGCTTGCCGAGATCCTGGGGGCCAGGATTGGCGATGAGGTACAGGTAGAAGTGTTGGAGGGTCAGCGACCGCTGCGACGCGTCGCCATCACGGGACTCATCACCGACTATGCAGGCGTGCAGGCCTATATGGATATCGCCAGCCTGCGCCGCATGATGCGGGAGGGCGATACGATCAATGGCGCGTATCTGAGCGTGGATCAGGCGAAGTGGGCGGAGTTCATGCGCGAGGCCAAGGACACCCCGCGGGCCTCCATCGTGCTGGTGAAAAAGGAACAGCTCGCCGCCTTTCGCAACACCACGGGGCAGAGCATCGGGATCCTCAGAAAACTCTACTTCACTCTCGCGGTGATCGTTGCCTTCGGCGTGGTGTACAACAGCTCCCGCATCGCCCTTTCCGAACGCAGTCGCGATCTGGCGACGCTGCGGGTAGTGGGATTCAGCCAGAAGGAGGTGGCCAGTGTGCTGCTGGGTGAGCTGGGCCTCCTGGTCTTGGGCGCTCTGCCGCTGGGGCTCTTGTTTGGTCGTGGACTCACCACCTTTATCATCAGCTCCTTCAGCACCGAGACCGTGCGCATGCCGCTGGTCATCAATCCCGCCACCTACTCAGTGGCTGTGATTGTGGTGCTCTCCGCCGCCGGTCTCTCCTTCCTGGTGGTGAGCCGCCTGATCCAGAAGCTGGACATGGTGGGAGTGTTGAAGGCGAGGGACTGACCATTGAAATTAGGAATGATGAATTTGGAATTTGGAATGACTGAGACGGCATCGAGGGCGTCTGCCCAAGGTTGAGCGCCGCCGTCATCCACCGCTCACCACTTACCTCTTACTCCTTACCGATACCATGGCCACCGACTCCACCCCCATCGTCAAGCCGCAGGATACTGAAACACCCCCTTGGGATGCGAAACGAAACAAATCCAAGAAGGGACGTTTTCGAAAGTTCCTCATGTGGGTCTTCATCATCACCATGGTCGGCCTGGTGGGTTATGGGCTGAAGCCCAAGCCGATCGAGGTGGAACTGGGTGAGGTGGGCAAAGGACCGCTGACGGTGAACGTGGTGGAGGAGGGCAAGACCCGCATCCGCAATCGCTTCGTCATCTCCGCTCCGGTGGCCGGGCAGATGCGCCGGGTGCCGTTCAAGGCGGGAGACATCATCGAGGCGAACAAGACGGTGATCACGACCATTGCACCAGTGACCACCCCGCTGCTGGATCCTCGTGCCAAGGCGCAGGCTGAGGCTCGCCTGCAGGGGGCAGATGCCGGTCGCGATCGCGCCAAGCAATCGCTGGAAATGGCCCGCACCGCCGACAAGTTTGCCCAGGCCAATTGGGAGCGGAACAAGGGCCTGGCCAAGACGGGCAGCATCTCGGTGACGGATCGCGACAATGCGGAGAGAGATGCGGACATGCGGTCCCGCGAGGTGCGTGCGGCGGAGTTTGCCCAGAAGGTGGCAGAGTATGAGTGGCAGCAGGCCAAGGCGGCGCTGCTTCAGATCGAGTCCCCGGTGGGCACGGATGGAGCACCCGGTGCCGAGGTGGAGCTGCGGGCTCCGGTTTCCGGACGAGTGCTGAAGGTGCAGCAGGAGAGCGCCATGGTGGTGACCCCGGGGGTCGCGATCATGGAGATTGGCGATCCCTCAGACATCGAGATCGAGGCGGAGATCCTTTCCCGTGATGCCGTGGCGATCAAGCCGGGGGCGGATGTGCTCATCGAGCAATGGGGTGGCGACGCACCACTGAAGGGGCGCGTGCGCCTCGTGGAGCCTGCGGCCTTTACCAAGGTATCCGCCCTGGGGGTCGAGGAACAACGCGTGTACGTGCTGAGCGATCTGGTGGACCCTCCCAAGGAAGCGGCGGCGCTGGGCGATCGCTACCGGGTGGAGGTGCGCGTGGCCGTCTGGCAGCAGCCGGACGTGACGCTCATTCCTGCCGGGGCTTTGTTTCGTGAGGGGAACGCGTGGAAGACCTTTGTGTATGACACTGGCCATGCTGCCAAAAGCGAAGGAGGCAGCCCTGCGCCTGCCAGTGGCAACGGTGCCATGGACCGGCTCAAGTCTGCGGTGGGTGACAAGGTCAAGAATGGCGTCAGTGCGAAGGCGAAGAAGATCGATGTGGAAGCCGGTCGCACCGATGGCCGCCAGACCCAGGTCTTGGGCGGCATCGAGGTGGGGACCAAAGTGCTGCTGCACCCGCCGGACAGCGTGAAAGATGGGGTGGCGGTGATCGCGAGAGGGGAGGGGTGATCAGGGGCGGAGAGATGCTTTCAGAGACAGGATTAACAAGATTTTTAGGATTAACAGGATGTGTCTTCAGGTCTTTTCTTATGATGGGTGATTGAGTGGGAGATGGGCCACCTTTCGGCCGGGGTGGAGGTGGGTGTGGATGGAGTGCTCATTGGGCAGGCTCCATAGTTTCTGTTTTCACCCCCGCGGAGTCGCGCTATGCATCCTCATGCCACTTTCCTACTCCTCTGCCACCCTCGCCGACCTGCACATGCTGATTGAGCAGGTGAAGTTCAATGAAGAGGAATACTACGCCGGAGCCCCCACGGAGGAGATCCGGGAAGACTGTGAGCGCATGGTGAACACGTTCATTCAGGCGGTTGTCATGGCCCTGAAGCGTGGGGTGGAAGTGGAGGACATCTTTCACCTGGCCCAGAAGCTGACCATCGCCTTTGAAGACGAAGAGACTGAAGAGGCCGAGAGGGCGGATGAATACATCGCGGAGGTGATGAACATTCTGGAGATTGAGGATTGGGAGGACAACGTGTGAGGGGAATGGATTCCGAACCCGGAGGGTTCACCTTGAATAGCCACGGGTTGGGCGAGTGGAGCGAGCCAAACCCGTGGGAAGCGTCGATGCCGTGTTACCGCGGAGCGGTAGGCCCTGGGCGAGTGGTTCCTGCGTGAGACGTTTGACCGCGCTGATGGCCTACCGCTCCGCGGTAGAATTGCGCTTGCTCGTATTCCATGGGTTGCACTCGCTACGCTCGTTTCACCCATGGCTATGCACGGTGAACCCTCCGGGTTCGAGGACCCAGGCTGCGTTGGTGGAGTGATCCGATCTCGGGTTTGGATCGGGCAACATAGGACTTTGAAATTGGAGGCGGTATATGCGTCCTGACATCGACTGATTTACATCACCTGATCCCGCTTGTCCCGACGCGTCGGGATGGAGTGCGTGCGTGAAGCGCCGCTTTCGTGGATTGGGGTAGTTTAATGGAACCTGTGGAGGTGAGCAGGGGTGTTCCCATGGCGAGATCGAGGTGCCCAGCAAAGGTTCGTCATGCTGAGGTGTCATCTGCCGTCACACATGGTTACTCCGCAGGCAAAAGCGGCGCTTCACGCACGCACTCCACAGCGGCTGCGCCGCCAGGTGGAGAATACGCTACTTTGTCTGATAGCTATTCAGCCACCGGTGCGGCTCGATAAATCCACTTGGGCCCGGCGTGTGGTAGGGCTCTACTTCCCGCTCTCCAAAATCTCCTCCAGCACGCGCCCTTCCACATTGGGGATCTGAAGCTTCAGCAGCTTCGCGATGGTGGGGGCGACGTCGAGGTTGGCCATGCGGGGGAGGACGACACCGGGTTTGATGCCGGGGCCGGAGGCGATGAAGATGCCGTCAAGCTCCGGGTCGCTGGCGAGGTAGCCGTGGGTGCCAGCGTAGTTCTCGGTGGGTCCGGCAGTCACATCCCCGGCGGCGCTGTTGTTGAAGGCATAGCCGACCTTGGGATAGAGGATGAGATCGCCGACGCCCTGGTTTTCCTCGGGGGTGGGCATGCCTAGAGTGGGGCCGTCGGTTCCCTCGATGACCTTGTCGATGCCTTCGGCCTGGTTGAAGAGTTCCTTGAGCTTGGGCAGGAACTCGGCACGGCGGGCGGGATCGGTGACGTACACAAAGGCCATGCCTCCTTGGGTGACGGCGGCGGCCTCACACTGGCGGATGTTGGGGCCGAGGGCGCGCACCAGGCCGGCCTGCTTGAGGATGACATTCGGGTACACGTACTTCTGCACCTTCTTGAACCCGTGGTCGGTGGCGATGAAATAAGTGGTGCGGTCTTTCATGCCTGCCTTCTCCACCGAGGCCACGAGGTCGCCGATGAGGCGGTCGGCATAGGCGAGCGCCGTGTAGCTGGGCCAGCTCTGCGGACCGTAGCGGTGGTGGTTCGCGTCCGTGTTCAGCGTGTGATACATCAGGAAGTTCGGCTTGTGCTCGGTGAGCATGTGAATGGCTGCCTGAGTCCAGGTGGAGTCTCGCCAGGCGATGTTCTTGCCCTGAGGCCCTTTGTGGAACCAGGTGACCTGTTCCGGCGTGAGGAGGCCTTTGGCGATCATCTCCTTTTCCACGGGACCTTCCGCATTGGGGAGTTCAGGGAAACTCCAGGTGATGGTGGGGGCGCGGGTCACGGCCACCCAGTCGGCCTCGGCCGTGGTCAGATTGGCCGCATGGGCCAGATCGTACAGTGTAGGGGCAAACACGAGCTTGTCCTTGTCCACCCACTGCTCGATGACCGGCGGCTTGTCCACGCCCTGGCGGACCAACAGGCCGTTGAAGAGCACGCCGTGTTTCCGGGGAGAAACGCCGGTGACCAGCGTGGTGTGATTGATCCAGGTGATGGAGGGATTGGAAACCGTCATTGCCTCCGTGCTGGCACCTTCGGCGGCCAGCTTGCGCAGATTCGGCAACGGCAGCGATGGATCCTTCCACATGTAAGCCGGGAAGCCATCCACGCTGATCAGCACGACACTGCGATCCTTGGGTTCCAGCGCAGGGGCGAGGAGCGGGAGGCTGAGGCTGAGGGCGAGAGTCAGCGTGAAAAGGGGGCGCATTCCGGTAAGTGGTGAGAAGTAAAAGATGGGTGGTGGAATACGGGGGCTGAGGCGGGAAATTGCGTCAGGGGTGGGGGGACGAAAGTTTTAACCACAGAGGCGCAGAGAACACGGAGGGAGCTTCTGAAATTAGGAATGATGAATTAGGAATTATGAATGAAGCCTCCGAAGCTCCTTGCTTGGGGGTCGGGTAATTCATTCATAATTCATCATTTCTAATTCCTAATTTTCGCTCTGTGGTTAAATCAGTCTTTCCTTCAATGCCTTCGCCACTGCGCCGGTTCTTGTGTTGACTTCGAGTTTTTCATAGATCCGCCGCAGGTAGGTGTCCACGGTGTGGACGCTGAGGGTGAGGCGGTCGGCGATCTCTTTTTTGATGAGGCCTTTGACCATGAGGTCGAGGATCTCTTTTTCCCGGGTGCTGAGGCCGTAGTCGTGGGTCTTGGGCGCGAGCTTGGAGAACATCTCCAACACGCGGCGGGCGATGCGGGGATTCATGGGCGAGCCGCCTGCAAGGGCTTCGCGGATCGCGGAAACAATGGCATCGGCTCCGGCGGTTTTCAGGAGGTAACCGGCGGCGCCGGCGCAGATGGCATCGAAGATCTTCTCGTCGTCCTCAAACACCGTGAGGATGATGACGAGTGTGTCCGGGCTGCGCTCACGGAACAGACGGATGCCCTGCAGACCACTCATGCCGGGCAGGCCGACGTCGAGGAGGATCACATCGGGCCGGGTGAAGCGGGTCATGCCCTCCAGGGCGGTCTCGCAGGAGTCGAAGTCATGGGCGCAGGAGAGGTCCGGCTCGCTCTGCACCACGCGGGCGAGGGTGCGGCGGAAGGATGCGTGGTCTTCCACGATCCAGATGATCCTGGGGGCAGAGCTGTCAGCGGGCGAGTCCGTCATGGGCGGGAGGGGGCAGGGGATGAAAGTGGCACCGTGAGGGTGACGCGGGAGCCGGTGACACCGGGATGCGAGGAAATAGACACCTCGCCATGGAGGGCGGCGGCGCGATGACGGAGGTTGGCCATGCCACTGCCGGTGGATGCGACGGCAGGATCGAAACCGCGGCCGTTGTCCTCGATCAGGAGCTGGAAGCGGTCCTGATTCCAGGTCACCTCCAGATGCACGGCGGTGGCATGGGCGTGACGCACGACGTTGTGCACGGCCTCCTTGAAGAAGAGGAAAACATGCCGGTGAAAGTCCAGCGAGGCCGCGAGCCGGGGCGCATGGTCCGGAACATGAAGATCCCACGCGTAGCCCTGGAGCTGGGTGGTGGCACTGTCCCGGAGCGCCTGCATGAGACGGTCCAGCGTGGGCTCACCCCCCTCTCTCACCAGCCAGACGATGCCTCGCATGGACTCCGCAGCCTGGCGGGACATGCGGTGAATTTCGTCCAGCGTGGCATGTGCTTCCTCCGGGGACTCGCGCAGGGCGAGCTCGCTGGCCAGGGAGATGCTGCCGAGGTGACTGCCCACCTCATCATGGAGGTCGCGGGCAATGCGCTGCCGCAACGCCTCCATCTCTCGAAGCCGGGCCCGCCGGCTGCGCATCGAGGAAACAATGACAAGTCCCACGACTGCCGCCGCCAGTGCCGCCCCCCACCACGTGGCATGGCGCTGGGCGATGGCGAGCGCGAGGGCGGTGCGGGCTTTCAGGTCCTCCTGATCGCCTTCCAGCTCCCGTCGCTGGGAGAGCTGCTGCAACCAGGCTGGCCAGTCCACCAGGCGTCCGTTGGCCGCCAGGCCGTCCATGAGCCATTCCCGCTGCCAGAGCGGGGCAAAGACATCGTCCGAGGCGGTGACCTTCACTCCATCGGCCATGGCGATGTTGTGCCCCTCAGAGAACACCTGCATTTCCGAGAAGGCGATGACGTAGTCGTCACTGCGCGGCCAGAGTTGCGTGGCGGTCATGCGCACATAGCGGGCACGGTGCCCCTGGACGGGGAAGGGCACCGGGTTGTCGCCCGGATTGGGGAAGGGGGTGGTGACAGCACCAAAGAGGAGCTGCGGGTTCAGGAAATTTTCGTCATCAGAGGCCTCCAGCCGGAACCACTCGGGGAAGCCGAAGCCGGCCCGGTCCGGGAAGTCCGCCGGGTGGGTGGGGATGAAGCGGATCTCATCGAGCGGTCGGATGCTACCGAGGTCCATCTGCACCCAGCTCTGGCGGTCCGGGGTCTTGTGAATGGCGGAATGCCAGCCGTTGGTGGCCTTCGATCCCGGTATGACCGGCAGGCCCAGGGCGCTGATCCCGTCCACCAGATTGGTCTTGCTCCAGGTGGGGGCGGTGTCGCTGGACTTGGAGGAGGTGACCGGGCATCGGGCTGAGACGACCGCTCCACGCGAGAAGACCAGGAGCTCACCCAGGCAGAAGTAGTGGCGGGGGGCGATGCCAGAGGTGATGCGGGTGGCGGTGAAACGGACGTAGCGCCCCTTCTGCCCCTCTGCGGGCAGATAGACAGGGGCCATGGCCTGGCGGTAGTCCTGGCCGGTGTGGTCAAAAAGCGTGGTGGACTCCGCGAACTCGGAATCGCGCGAAATGTCCACGCGGAAGCGGGCGGGGAAACCGTAGGCGGTGGAGCCGCCGAGAAAGGCGGGGATCACCACCACCGCGTCGAGCGGCATCTCCCGCCCGAGATCCACCTGTACCCAGCGCACGCTTTCGGCATCAGCCGCCCAGCCGCTGTGATAACCGGCGCGTTCATTGGATTGGGGGTTGGGCAGGGCGGGCAACTGGGCCAGGCGCACATCCAGTGCCTGTGACTCCTGCTCCAGGGCCCGGAGGGGTGCGTGAAACCATGACCAGGCGGAGGCGGCCCGGAGCGGGGTGGCCTGCGCATGCAGCGTCGCGACCGCGATGAAGATGGCCAAACACCGCCACCGTGCCGACGTCAGAGGGCGATGGCAGAGGGGGACGGGAGCGCCGGACGTTCTCCGGCTGCCTCCCGCTGGATGGGTGTCGCATGGACTCGGGAGCATCACAGAATGGAAGTCAGGGCAACCATTCTGGCGCAGAGAGGAGTCTCAAGCGAGCGTTTTAAGGCGCAATCCCGGCGGGCTGGCGGGAGCCAGCAAGGGAATCCGATCAGGAGCCAGAGGCCTTCAGCTCTGTCAGCATCTCCAGCAGGTGGCGGGTCATGATGACGGAGGCATCCTTCTGTACAGTGTTGGTGCCCAACCAGGTCTCATAGCCGCCCAGCTCATGCTGATGGGGAGGCGGCAGGTAGCCGTTGGCACCATTGGCCAGTTCGATCATGAAGGTTCGCGGAAACGGGCTCTTCTTTTTGATCTCCAGGCCGATCTCGACCAGCACCTCAAAGGGCATGGTGACGATGGCCTGATCGCCAATGCGGATGGCCTGGAGCAGCACGGAGACTTTCTCCGGACCTTCCGCAGCGGACAGGGTGCGGTGGGCGTAGTTCACGGCCAGACGCGGCAGGTTCTTGGCCTCCTCCTCGGTGAGCTTGGCGGTGGCTTTGGCCTTTTCCAGGTCTTCTGGGGAGGGACGACGACGCTCCAGTTCGATCTCTCTTTGCAGAATAGCGATGGGCAGGTTGTCCTGTCGTTGGGCGTTGCGCACGGCCCGCCAGGAGGCATCGGCCACCTTGGCCGCGACGAGGCGGATCTGTTCATAGGGCTGCCTCGGAGCACGGGTGCCGTTGAAGTCGATGTTGTTGATGTCGCCACTGGTACCGTTTGACAACACGGCCACGAATTCCTCCGGCGGCTTGCGACCTCCCACCCGGGAGGGCATGACGCGGGCGTACTCGCCAAAGTAGTCCGCGGAAACAACTCCCTCCGGCAGGTCGCCCACATAGTGGAGGGCATAGTTGGCGAGGAAGGCCAGGGGGCGAGCGCCCTTGCGCGTGCGGATGTCCAGCACGGAGACTTCTGGATCGGTGGGGCCTGCAGGCTTTACGATGTCGGCCCGGTTGGGGTTCATCTTGACCTTGTCATACTGGCCAAAGGGGTTGAGCGGCATGGTGCCCTCCTTCAGGTACCAGCGGCGGTTGAAAACCTCATCGGGGACGGCGTCCGAGCCAAAGGCAATGGAAGCGGGCTGGAGGTGCCCGACGGCGTCGATGATGGACTGGGCGATGCCCGCCTGGGCCTTCTGGCGATAGGCTTCCGCTGCCTTGGTGCCGCCCGTGCCGGAGATGGAAGGAGCGCTGTGCGTGTGAGTGGCCGCGATGAGCATTTCCTCCGTCTTCCAGCCTGTGGCTTCCGCCGCCTTCTGCTTGATCGCATCGAGGGTCTCGCGATTGATCATGAGGTTGTCCACGATGACGATGACCGCGCGGCCCGAGCCGTTTTGCACGGCGATGGCCCGGGCACTGAGGGGATCGTTCAAAGCGGTGCTGGCCCTGGGGGTGAAGGAGCCCCGCAGCGAAAGGGGCCATTGGTCTGGGGAAATATCCGCCACGGCTGCCCCGGCATGGAAGCCTGAAGCGGGTTTGGGGACCTGAGCAGGAGCGGCGGAAGGGGCTGGCGCGCCCGGTGTGGCCGGTTGCTCCTGGGCCGTGGCCAGGTAAAGGCAGCCCAGAGCAGGCAGCAGGGTGACGCCGAGTGGAATGAGGAACGAACGCCGACGGGTGGGGTGGGTGCGAGGGGGCATGGAAGGTGCAGGCGGTTTGAGAGGACGAAGACAAAATCGGTGTGAGGGGGACGGATCTTTTCCCTGCCTGTGGCCGAGCCCTGCGAGGGCGCGAGG
>NZ_BATQ01000009.1 GCF_000739635.1 Verrucomicrobium sp. BvORR034
CGCGGGTAGCTCGTAGCTGCACTTGTGAAAGTGCGGTGGAGCGCAGTCTGACGCGAGAGATCGATGGACGCAGTCTACCGTCGCCACTGATAATCCCATCGCTCGGACACGGGGCGGGCTTCATCCAGCAGGTCACATGTCAGTTCCACCAGATCGGTGCCTGGCGGGATCTCCACGTTCAGGCTTACGCGCCAGCCGTTGGTTTCAGGGTTTGACTGCACCTTGCAGCCCACCAGCTTAGCCGCTCCGCCACGTACATTGACTCCGCACTGGGGGACCCACTCGCCGGCCTTGGTCGCGCCGAGGGCCCCCTTGGCAAAGTCCACCACGAACGTGCAGACATTCGGAAGATCCAGCGCACGGGGCGCAGCCCCCCAGCGGGTGGCGATGACCCGGGCCAGGGGATGGGTGTGAGTGTCCTGCCAGTGCAGGTTGTAGGAAATACGCATGGGCTGGGTGGCGGTGGGCAGATTTTCCGGCTCCCAGAATGTCACGATGTTGTCCCAGGTCTCCTCACCGGTGCTCAGCTCAATGAGGTGCAGACGGCCGCGGCCAAATCCCTCACGGGGCTCCACCCACACGGCGGTGCGCTCATGATAGCGGGCCTCCAGATCCTGGAAGTTCCGGAAGTCACGGTCCCGCTTCTGTAGGCCAAAGCCCTTGAGCTGGTCGATGCCGAACACGCTGTGACGCATCTGTTTGCCGTTGTCCAAGGGACGCCACACCACGGGCTGCCCTTCCTGCTCAAAGAGGAGCCCATCGGAATCATGCACCTCGCGCCGGAAGTCTTCCGGCTTCGGTTGGGTGTTTTCCCCGAACCAGAACATGCTCGAGAACGGGGCCACGCCGAGCAGTGCCACGGGCTTGCGGAGAAAGAGCGACGCCGTCACCGCAGTGGTCGTGGTGGCTGCATACTGCACTTCAAATTCATAGGCCCCAGTGATGCTGGGACCGTTGAGCAGGGCCAGAAAACGAAACGTGGTGTCTCCCTCCTTGGGCTTGAAGAACCAGATGTGGGTGAAGTCCGGGAATTCCTCGGGGGCGCCGCCTACGGTATTGATGGCAATCCCGCGGGCCGACAGTCCCCATCCCAACCCGGCGCCCACGGCGCGGAAGTAGCTGGCCCCGTTGAAAGCGAGAAACTCGGGACGATTGCCCGTCGCGCGGTCCACTGCCGCGATCTTGAAGCCGGTGTAGCCGTCAGGGTAGGAAACGCCATCCGGTACTTTGAGACCAAAGTAGTCAAACTCCTTGGGATCGAACGGCACCTTGGTCGGTTGGCCAGATTGGATCTCATAGAAGTGCACCGGCTTCTTGAACATCCAGCCAGGATGGAAAAACTCCACGGCCACTGGGCCTGCATTCGCATAGTGGGAGCGATCCTTGCGGAACTGGATGCGCCGATGGTCGTCGTAGTTGAGCTTCGAGAAGAACGGGTCCAGATCTGGGGTCGGGATCACATGCGGTTTCTGCGCCAGTTCTGATGCATAGGCCTCAAGGTCAAGCAGGTTGCGGATGTCTGGCGGCTCCGGATCCCGCCCGGAAAGGCCTGGAACAAGCCCAAAGAGCAAGGCGAAAACCGCGAATCCCGCGGAGGGGTGAGACAGAAAGTGCATGGTAATTTCCATAGTCCCCAGTTTTGGGGACGGATTTGAGACGGCGGCGCATTGGCTGCTCGTGAGACGAGGCTGGCCTTTGACCTATTCACCGGACTTCTGTTTCTTTTTTCTCAACGGAGTTGCGATTTAGATCCGGTCAGTGAATGGCTTTAGTTTGGAAAAACTCAAGAATGGATCGTAGAGACACGACCTTCCGGGTCTAAGAATCTTCATAAGCTCGCATTTAGCCTCCTGTGGAACAATGCGATCAGGTTCACACAGCAGACACCCCTTCTTTGTTTGCCTTGAATCGTGTGGCGGGTTTTCTCATCTGCGCTGCGCGCATGGAACTTTGCGTGGGGCCGCGTCCAGGATGCATTCATCGAACCCGGAGGGTTCGGAACCAGGGCGGGCATCCTCCCTTGAGGGAGTTGTCGCCCATTCACTTCGTCACGCCAGCCCCAGGGCTGGGGGCGGTGCCTCCCGTTATCTCCGCGATGTTTCCCTCCTTGACGGCATCTTTGGAGTGGATCAGCCACATCACGGCCTTGTTGGGGATGCCGTAGCTCGATCCGGTGGCTGGAGGAGGCTCCTGCTGGGGGTTCAGAGACCGGTTGTTGCGTAGCACGAGACCCTCGGATGATGAAATAACAAAGTGCGGCCCGGCACCGCATTCAACGGTGTTGCCTTCAATGACGAGGTTTTTGAACACCGGGTCGGCACGCAGTTCGGAGCTGCCGTTCGTGGCGGTGATCGAGATGATGCCCGCCTGACTGGACCAGGGGGCGGCGCAGAACCAGCCCCCATTGCGGATGGTGTTGTTGCGGATGATCAACCCTTCAATGCCAGCGGCGGCACCAGCGGGGAGCTCGGGACAAACGACGAGGCCATGCGGTGTGTCGAGCGTGTTTCCTTCCATCAGCCCGCCTGCTTTCAGCAGCACACGTCCGGGACTGTGCAGGTGGTTGTTGCGGAAGATGAAGCCGTTGCCCATGCGATCGGGTGAATACACGCAGTCACCGGGAGCGAGGCTGGTCGGCGCGTTCAGCGTCACCACGATGCATCTGGGGCTGACCTTCCAGAGTGACCAGGTCGCCGCTTCACGCAGCTTTTGCAGCACGTCCTCAGAGAGACCCGCTTCGGCTCTGCTCACCACCTTGCGGGAAGTGATGCGGAACTCGGGGCCTTTCACGGCCTGGCGCAGGCGGTCACCGTTTTGCACGCCATCGGTGAACTCATCCCGGCTGGCGAGGACCACCGTGCCGCCTTCGTTTTTCAACACCAGATAGTCCGAAGACTGCACGCTCCAGGAGTCATCACCAGCGTGGGAGATTTCGCAATCTTCGACCACGGGGCCTTTGCGGATGGTCTTGCTTTGAAAGGCATCCCAAGAGGTGCTGAGGAGCCGGATCTCCGTGGCTCCCACCGGCTTGGGCCCCGGGACGATCTTGCATTGAACGAAGGAGGAGCCGCCTTCGCCATCGGCTTCGAGAATGCCCATGCCCGGAGCGCTGTGCACGGTCACGTCGCGGAACGTGATCCGCTCACACCCGTCCACCGAGATGGCATGAGGGGCTCCCGTTTCCTGACCGGTGCTGAGTGAAACCAGATCACCTACCTGCGCTGCCCTGGCAATGCCGGGGAGGCGGACTCGCACTACATCCACTGCCACCATCTCTGCTTTGGTGCCCCAGAGGAAGGGCATGCCCTTTTTGCGGTAGTGGGTCCTCGGGTCCACCACGTCGATGCGCGAGTACGGCTTGCGGGGATAACCAGCGTGAAGCTTCACGTCGATCGAGCCGTTGTCTGCCGCAGCGGCGATGACTTCGCCTTGAGTGAAGGGCAGGGGATCATAGTCCACGGTGAGACCTTGCAAGGTCAAGCCGCTGCAGCGGTGCAGACCGATGGCTCGCATCAGCTTGGTCCCCAGCAGGATCACTCCGTCCGCGACGATTTCCACGTCCCGGGCACCCTGGATTAGCCACAACTCGCCTCCACCCTGCGGGCCGAGCCGATAGGTGCCGGGCGGAATGACGATGCGTTTCTCGCCTCGCTGAAGGGCGGCCTTCACTTCGGCGCGAAAGTCCGCGGTTGGCTCGGCGCTCCGCAAGGTGACGGTGGCAACGAACAACAGGCACCAACTCAGGCTCAAGCTTAAAACAGGGCGCAGCATAAGGAGCAGGGAGCCTATGCCGGGAAATCCAGCCCGAACAATGTCCGACTTGCACCAATTCCCGGCCTACTCCACGAGGCGCCCGATGTTCAGCAGCGCCGCCTCACTGTTGGCGGGGCCTACGATCTGCATGCTGGTCACCGGGAAGCTGGAGCCTTGCATGGGCACCGGCACGGCCAGGGCGGGTACGCCGGCGTAGCTCGGGGCCATGGTGCACTGAATGCTCATGAACTTGGCCTCGAAGATCCCGGTGAAGAACCAGTTCAACTTGAGCGGCGGCTTGCTGATCACTGGCAGCACGATGGCATCCACCTCGGCGAATTTCTGGTTCAGGAGGGCTACGAACTGGTCACGCTCGGCGATGGCGGCCTTGCGTTTGGTCTCGTCTTTGAAGCGGCGGGAGAAGATGATGTCGCCCACAAAGAAGGCCTTCCTGGCCCGGTTCTCGATGCCCTCATCGTTCTCGATCTTCTGGTTGTTATACCATGAAGCTGCGGCGGCCACGAGGCCTCCGTTTTCCTGTGCCTTCAGCCACTGCTTAAGGAAGTCTTTGTCCATCGGTACCACCTGGAAACCGCGGGCGGCCAGCCGCGCGTCGATAGCGCGATCAATGGCCGGGTCGGTGTCGGGGACCCGCAGCCGCCCGATGCGGACGACAGCGGCGGTTGGTTTGGCAGCTTTGGCCTTCGCGTATTTCGACGCAAACCCCTCCTCCAGCAATCCCATGCCCGTGACCAGGCCGTTCACGTCCCGCGCGATCGGACCCACGGTGTCGAGGTAGTTGGGAGAAATGGGGTACACGCCCTTGGTCGAGATGGCCCCGAAGGTCGTCTTCAACCCCGCCACTCCACAACAGGCAGCCGGCACCCGGATGGAGCCTGCTGTATCCGTGCCCAATGCCACATCGGCCAGACCCAGGCCCACCGCCGATGCCGAGCCGCTGGAGGAGCCGCCGGGAACGCGGGTTTTGTCCACCGGATTGACCGGGGTGCCAAAGTAGTCATTGGAGCCGGACACACCCACGGCGAACTCGCTGAGGTTGGTCTTGCCCACGATCACCACGTCGTTGCGCTTGCGAATCAGGCGCAGGCATTCCGCGTCCTGGGCCGCCGGTTTGCCGTGCTTGTAGTAATGCTCGGACCCCGCCGAGGTGACCTCGCCCTTCATGTCGATGAGGTCCTTCACGCCCAGTTTCAGCTTGGTGTTGCCCGCTGGAGGCGGACGATAGCTGATGAAGGCGTGCGGCGGAGGCGTGGCGGCCTGTTTGTACGTCAGCGGAGAGCAGCTGCTACCGCCCAACACCTGAAGCAAACCCAGAACCGCTCCAGAAGAGCGGGTGACGCAGCAGAGAGGCACAAGGCAGGCGCTCATGAAGAATTCATAAGGCCTGGAACAAATCCCGGCAAGCTTCTATGGGTAGAACTTAAGCCATGGGGAAAGTCGATAAGGAACATGCCCCCAAGGGCTTGCGTGCTCCTACTTCTGCCAGAACCACTTGAACCGGCGCTTGGGAGGCTCGGCAGGCGGGGGTGGCACGGGAGGAAGGGATGGCTTCTCCACGTAGGCAGGCCGCGGGATGGGGGCCGGCCCTTCGATGATGACCGTCATGCCCTTGGTGATCAGCTTCACCAGTCGCACCACATCCCAGTTCGCGGTGCGCATGCAGCCGTGGCTCGCGCTGCGCCCGATGGTTTGTGGCTGGTTCGTACCGTGCACACCGATGCCGGCGCGATTCAATCCAATCCACATCACTCCCACCGGGTTGTTGGGACCAATGGGCAGTTCGTAGTAGTTGCTGGTGCGCACCCCGTATTCCAGCACGCCCTTGTCCCAGCGGAAGGTGGGCAGCTGGGTGATGCCGACGATCTTCCAGGTGCCGGGTGGGGTGGCGAGATAGCCACTGCCCGGGGTGATGGGCAGGCTGGCGAGCAGCTTGTCTCCTTCATACACACCCAGCAGTTTTTCGCGTGTGTCGATGCGAATCACCCGGTTCAGAAATTCCGGCACTTCTGGCAGGCTGGGGACCGGTTCCAGCTGCTCGATGAGGAACGGTTCCACGTTCGGGACCTTCACCACGTCCCCCGGCTTGAGCTTGCTCATCTTGAGCGGCTGGTTGATGAACTCGAGCAGATCCGGCGAGCAATGGAAGCGCTCAGTGAGAAACTCCAGCAGCGAGTCGTAGGGCAGATACTTCTTCCGGCTCTGGGCGGCGGGTGAACTGGGCAGCTCACCGACAAAACGGGTGTCTTCTTCCCGGATCGTGTAGGTGGTGTACAGCTGGGTGACGCTGGAAACGTCCAGCGTGTGGTTTTCCACCTCTGTCTCCGGCAGACCGTGCGACTGCTGATAGCGCCTGAGGGCCTTGGTGGTGAACTCACCGGGACGGCCATCCACTTTGCCGGGCCCAAACAAATGGGTGTCCAGAAAGATCTGGAGGCGCAGAATGGGCTCGATCGGTTCCGGGGCCTTGGGCAGCTCCACCACGGGGATCGCCACAGGGGGAGGTGGGGTCTGAGCCCGGAGCATGCCGGGGGCGTTGGCCAAGACGAGCAAGGCAAGGAGAAGCTTTTTCATCGGGGGCAGTCGGAAGAAAGATGCCTCATGAACCCGGCAAAGCAACCAGGGAAGGGCAACGGGCATTCCTTCTGGTACGGGCGTGGGGCATAAGAAGGACGTTTGTTGTCCCAGCCAGTTTCTCAAGAGGAGCTGTCTTCGGCGAAAGATAGGACCACTGCCTCATGCTGCTTCCATTCCAGTATGAACTCCTTTCCGTTCCCCAACTCCTGCCCGGAGCGCTCGTTCCGTACGTGTTGCACGGGTTTATTGAAGCGGAGGTTCACAGGGAGTGTCGAAGATTTGAGTCCTACGGAATTACCCCCTCCCAGTGAAGTTCCCCGGATTTCAGGATTCAGGCATAGATAAAGCAAGGTCCGCCCCGACGGCAGTTTCCAGTAGGTGATCTCATAGCCGTGCTCCCTCTCGCCTGCGTTGGCGAGGCGCACCCAGGGAGTGATCCCGGCATCTGCCACATGACGCATGAAGACCTCACGCTTCATCGCCGCCTCAAAACCCGCTTCACGGTAGGCATTGTACCACTGTGGAGAGAGGTTCATCAGCACCGCACGACCTTTGCCTTGCGCTTTGACTTGATTGGTCGGCTGGGTGCGCACGGCCTTGTGAAACCCGCTGTCGTCCAGGATGCAAGTGTTCTTGTTGGTCAGGAATTCTCGATAAGTCTTCCAGGAGTAGTTGGCATCCTGATCCACCTCCACCCAGAGGGTGCCCCCAAAGATGTCTGCCTGGCGCATCTTCGGATCGTGTTTCACGCCAAACAAATCGTCCAGGCCGCCCCCTTCAGCGCGGCCTCGGCCGTGCTGGTCCCACACGCCTGGCAGATAGTCGGCGATCACGGTGCCGCCACTCCGGCAGAACGCCTGAATGGCACGGATTTCAGCGTCGGACAAACACAGGCATGCAGGCAGGATGAGCACGCGATATTCATCGGGCACGCCTTTCTGAATCACGTCCACATAGCTGAGGAAGTTGTACTGCAGGCCGCTGTCACGCAGCATGTTTTCCCAAGCGCGACGAACATGGGCGGCGCTTGCGAGCCGCTCATCGGCATTGCGGTTGACCCATGTTTTGCGGTGCGCTTCGGCATCAAGAATCCAGCCGAGCTGAATGCTTGCGTGGCTGTAGTAGATGGCGACCCTGTCATGCCGCCATTGGGCGCCGGCCATCAAGGGGCCGACCTTGTCGCCTGCTTCACGCAGGGCTGGAGCCACCTGCGCATGCCATTCCCTCGAAGTTGCCCCATCGAACCAACCCTCCACCCAACCGATGTGCCCGCGGTTGCCGTGGGCCAGGTAGTACCATGTCTGCCAGATGGTGTCGTTCACACTCTTGTGAAAGTGCGTGGTCACAGCGGGGAGCGCCCCTTGGGGATTGAACGACCGGATTATGGCCTGTGAGGATCCCAGATTGTAGCTCTCGATGAACTGCACCTTGCGCATCAGCCGGGCATAGTCATAGCCGCCAAAGGCACTGGGTGCTTGGCCCCCGACCAGACCGCAGGGCGTTGCGGGATCCAGCGTGTTGGCATGTTCCACCAGCCGGCCAATGAAATTGCACCACTGGGCGTCATTGAAGGTCCACTGGTCCATGAGCGGACTGGCATCGAATTCCGCCACGTTCCACTCGGCAAGCTTTGGGCGCAGGTCCTCATAGCTGATCCATCGATCCCGTTTCGGCACGTGGTCCGTGCCGTAAACGGTGGCCAACCAACGGGGATAAGCTGACGCATCATCGGTCACCTGCCACATCGTGGGGTGCACGAAGTGTCCCCAGGAAGGCTCATCATCCAGTGCGTAGGCGGCCCGCATGGGGGAGGTTGAAGAAGCCGCGATGTTTCTCCGCATGACAGTCTGCAGTTTCGCAAAGGTGTCGGCGTTGAGCGGTGCGGGACGCAAACCGGTGCCGTGGACTTCATTGAGATGGGGCTTCACCTTGTCACCATCCCACAGATGCAGCACCCCTTTGCCTGCCACGTGATCCACATAGAATCGCAGGCCATGCTGGTTGATCCAATCCAGCCTGCCGGTCTTGGACTGGGCGGTGCCGATGTGGTCGTGATCGATGAAAGCCCCGTTGTAGCCGTGGTCCCGCGACCATTTCCCGGAGGCATCATCATAGCCAATGCCCCACTGGTAGGTCCATGGCATGTAGATCCAACCCGGCCAGGCCTTTCGTGCCCACGCGGCATCCTGTTTCACCGCGCGGAAGTCCTCGGAGGTGCGGATGTAATTCTCGTATGGATCTTCCGCTGCGGGCAGACAGGTCAACAGACCGCCAGAGGCGAGGAAGAGGAGTGACCAGCGCATGCGGCATATGTACAGGTTCCGCGGGTGGGGACTTGCAGACAAATGGGTGGGGTAACCAACTCCGATGGAGTTGTATCCAAGGAGCGGCGGTTTGTGCTTGCACAACCGCCGGTGGTGGCCGGAGGAAGACGGATCTCAAACAAGCAGGCAGCGATGGGGCCGCATGCGACGATAGGAATCTGACGGTCAGTCGCTCCGATTCCAATCGGCGGTTGTGCAAGCACAAACCGCCGCTCCTTGGGGAAGATACGAGCGCGGATCCTGGCGATGCTGAGGAGGAGGCAGCCCGCAGATGCGAGACTACCAGGTTTTGTAGCCGAGGAACTTGCCGTTCATCACGATCTTTACCCGATCGCCTTTCAGGTCGGGCACCCGGTCGATGTCCATCGTGAAGTCGATGGCGCTCATGATGCCGGGGCCGAATTTCTCTTCAATCAGCGCCTTCAAGGTGGAGCCATAAACATAGATGATTTCCTGAAAGCGATACTGGAGGGGTTCCTTGGAGATCGTGGAGGCAGCCTCGCCTTTGTTGGCATACTCCGTCAGGGCAAGAGCGATTTCCGGGCCCAGATCCAGAAAGGCGGCCACCTGTCGGGCGGCTTCTTCAGGCAGGGCATTTTCACCCAGGCAGGCGGAGGTGGTGTACACCTCGGAGAGTCCTGCGGCCTGGGCAATGGCGGCCCAGGTGGTTTGTCTGGCGGATTTGGCGGCGAGGATGGCTTCGGTCAGGGCAGTCTTGTTCATGACGGTTTGGAGTTTGGTTTGTATGAGTTGGATTTGAATGAGGGACAATGGATATAGGAGTCAACATTGCAGGGTGCAATGCGTCCCGGAGTGTTGTTGGGAGCATTGTTCAGGAAAGGGCCGGCACGGCCGCAGAGACGGCGGCCAGCGCCTCCTCATAGAGATCTTCCCGGAAGAGGGCTCGGACCCGATCGCGGGTCATCTGAGGCAGATCCCGACCCAGGCCGTGGGTGCGAATCTCGTCGATGACCCAGCGGGCCTTCGCCTCTGTGGGACGGCTGGCATCATGGCGGCTGAAGATGATGGCATCCCGGGCATCCGTGCTGCGGCGTCCACCCAGTTGATAGGGGCCTATGAGAGCATTGCGCATGGCCTCCACCGGCACCCCCAGGTAGCTACGCGAGGCCATCAATGCGGCCAGGGAGGGACGGTTCGAGGGTTTATCGCACCACCGTGCCGCCTCAATCAGGGCAGAGAGCAGGCCCATGTGCTCCTCATGCCGGTCGAGCTCAAACTCGCTGCGCACCATGAAGACCTTCTCCGGGTGCATGGGGTCCAGTTCTGAACTCAGGGCCACGCATTGACCTACGCCGCGAAGCAATCCCACGGAGGTCCATGGTTCGGCCACGCAATAGCCGTCCAGATGGCCCTGCTCCATGCATTCGGCCACCAGCGGGGGCGGGACAATGGCCAGATCCACATCATGGTCGGGATCCATGCCACCGGAGCGCAGCCACTTGCGCATGAGATAGTGTTGGGAAGAGTATCTCAGTACCCCGGCAAACTTGAAGCGACGGCGACCGCGATGCTTTCGCACCACCTCGCCGAGAGACGAGGCATCTGTGACACCCAGCTCGACCAGTTCGTTTGAAATCGCGATGGCATTGCCGTGGTGCGCGAGCATCATGCCGGTCAAGCAAGACACAGGGGTGACATCCAGGCCGTGGGAGATCTCGATGACCATGCTCGCCGGAGCATGGGCCGCATCCAGTTCGCCATGGAGCATCTTTTCCCGCACCGATGCCCAGCCTGCCTCCCGCGAGAGGCGTACGTCCAACCCGCGTCGCACAAAGAGTCCCAGCTCATGGGCTGCGATCAGCGGGGCGCAGTCCGTGAGGGGCACGTAGCCGATGGTGATGCGCCGGAACGACCGCGCCCGGGCGGCTTTGGCAGGCTTTTTCTTGGTGGCGGGCATAGGGCAGTATCACCGCCAACAGGAAGCGGGCCAAGCTGCCGATTGTGCGAAGCGCTGAAACGATTTGAACTGATTGATGAATCAGATTGCACAATCTGCACCTGCCCGGCACTGGGCATGCTGGCAGATGGAGTCATGGATGATCTGGTTGAGTCCCGTCATTTGCGAGTGTTTGTCACCGTGGCCCGCATGGGTAACATGCGGCGTGCGGCCCGGGAGCTGCATCTTACGCCATCGGCGGTTTCCCACGCTCTGAAGGCGTTTGAAGAGTCGATTGGCTGCCCCTTGTTTGAACGCACGACGCGGCGTCTCATGCTGACCCAAGAGGGCACCAGGTATCTGCCCGAGGCTGCCCAGCTTCTGGAAGGGCTGCAGCAGCTTCATGGCTCAGCGCGGCGGAATCTGGACCGCAAAGCATCCCGATTGCGAATCGGTGCCAGCCCCACGGCCTGCCAGTATCTCGTGCCCGCTGTGATCCGTGAGTTCAAGGAAAGTTGTCCAGACGTCTCCATCCAGATCACACAGGGTTCTGCCGCGATGATCGCCCAGGAGCTGACGGAGGGGCGCATTGATCTTGGCCTCTGTCCGCGTACGCCGGATCACCGTGGCCTGACCTGTCTTTCCATCGCCTCAGACGCGCTGTCATTCATCATGCATCCGCTTCATCCCTGGGCTCAGGCGGGACGGGTGAATCGCAGCGAGATCGGCACTCAGCGTTTCGTTCTCGCTGAGAGCCGGTCCTTTACCAAGCGTCTGATCGATGACTACTGGCGCAGGGAGAAGATCAGCATCCAGCCATTCATTGAAATCGGCAACGAAGAGGTCATCAAGGAACTCGTACGGCTCGACATCGGGGTCGGCATCTTTCCCGCCTGGCTGGCGGCTGATGAGCTGGGCAAGGGGCTGCTCACAACGCTGCCGCTCGGCAGGCGGCCTCCCGTGCGGGAATGGGTGATGTGCCATCGGACGCATCACCCGTTGAACTTCGGGGAAACTCTGTTCGTAGGCATCAGTCGCTTGGTGGCGGCCAATCGCATCGGCTGGTCGCGTACGGGATAGAACGCTTCTGAAGTTTGGAGTTCAGCTTGGAAACCCCATCTTGCACAAGCCCACGATGAACGCCACGAGCCCCGCCGCGGTGGAGAGGCTGCGCAGGTGGTTCCACATGGTCCACACGCGCAAGTAGTACTGCCAGAACTCCTGACCGTCCCGGCTGTAAGGATCGGCCGCGGCGAGGCGGTTGTTGAGCGGCACGTTGTACGCCATGGTGATGATCAGGCTGCCCACCAGGTAGCAGACGCTGCCACGCACCAGCCAAGGACCGCCGCTGCCCGAGGAGGTCATGATCGCGAGGATGAGGATGGTCGCACACAGCGCGCTGGTGCCCAGGAAGAGCAGCAGGAACCACGGGGTGAGGATCTTGACGTTGATCGCCTGCATGGCTGCCATGCCCTCCGCCGCGGGACGGCTGCCCAGGGCCTGCATGATGAAATGGGAAAAGGCGAAGAACAGTCCCGCCATGAGGCCGCAGCCCACGGCGGCGACCCCAGAGAGGATGAAAAGCAAAACGAGGTTCATAGAGGGGAGCAGAGAGAATTCGTTCTATTGACCGCTGACGGACTCCTCCACCCAGCGGAGATACGCAGGAAGACCTCGCTCCACTGGCATTGCCAGGATCTCAGGCACATCGTAGGGGTGCAGAGCCTGGAGGCGTGCTTCCAGCGCATCGTAGGCGGCTGGAGTGGTCTTCATCTGCGCCAGGACTTCTCCTGCAGTTTCCACCTTGCCTTCCCACCGGTAGATGGAGGTCACGGCAGGATTGAGATTCACGCAAGCTACGAGCTCCTCCTCCACTAGGGTGGTGGCGATGTTGTGCGCCACCGTTTCATCAGGAAACGTGCAAAAGACGAGCAGGACAGCGGGCGATTCCTCGGGCATGGCGGCATCGTCGTGTGAAACCGGGCATCCCGCCAAGTTGAAAGGTAAAAAAACGGGAGACATGAGGCCGGTTCGCTGACAGGATTCGGGAGGATCTCCGCCGCTCCCCACGGCCACCCGTTGCCCGCCCTGGAAGGATGAAATCGAGCTTTTTCGACAAGATTGTCAAACGCATGGACCGCCTGGAACCGGCGGATGTGCAGCGCTACCTTTTGCGTCTGGTGCAGGAGAAGGGGTTCTTTGAAAAAGTCTTCGAGGCGCTGCAGGAGGGGGTGATCCTGCTGGATGGCGAAGGGGTGGTGACTTACGTGAACCGCGCGGCGTGCGGCTTCTTTGGGTTTGATCGCGAAGTCATTGTGGGCCGCAGTCTGGCGGAAGGCATCCGCGGTTTTGACTGGGAACTGCTGGCGAAGTCCGGCGGCTCCGTGAGCCGGGACCTGGAGGTGTTTTATCCCGAGAACCGCTATCTCAATTTTTACGTCACCGCGATTGATGAGCATGAGGATCTCGGATTCGTGATGCTGATCCGTGACATCACCCAGACGCGCAAGCTCACGGAGGAAAAGATCGAGAGCGAGCGCATCTCCGCCCTCACCATGCTGGCCGCCGGCGTGGCGCATGAGCTGGGCAATCCGCTCAACTCGCTCACGATCCATCTGCAACTGCTGGACCGCCGGCTGCGCAAGCTGAAGGCGGCCGAGGCGGCCCGCCTGCGCGAGATGGTGGAGGTGGCGCAGGGAGAGATCAAACGGCTCGACTTCATCATCGGCCAGTTTCTCGCCGCCATCCGTCCCACCCATCCGCAACTGCAACGCGTGCAGTTGAATGAGCTGATTGAAGAGGCGGTGAAATTCCTCGCACCCGAGCTCAAGCAGCACAAGGTGGACGTCCGGCTGGACCTCACGCGCAGCCTGCCGCTCATGCCGCTGGATGCGAACCAGATGAAGCAGGCGTTTTACAATCTGATCCGCAACAGCACCCAGGCGATGGGGGAGGGGGGGCGTCTCACCATTATCAGCACCTTCACCGACTACGAAGTGCGTCTGACTTTTGCCGACACAGGCAAGGGGATCTCGGGTGAGAACTTGAGCAATCTCTTCCAACCCTTCTTCACCACGCGGAAGACGGGCACTGGCCTCGGCCTGCTCATTGTGCGCCGCATTGTCCGCGAGCACGGCGGCGAGATCGAGCTGGAGAGCCGGGAAGGGGAGGGGACCAAGGTCAACATCTACCTGCCTCGGGTGGAGAAGCAGATGCGCTTCCTGGAGGCACCGGCACCCCCGGTGGTGGAAGTGGATGTTGGGGAGGACCCTGCCCGGGAAGGGAAGAAGGGGCACCAAGATCAAGGTTGAGAGAGGAGGCTGACTCCATGAAACCACCCGACCCCGCTGCGGAACTGCTCGCGATTCTGCGCGAGACGCGCACGCTGGTAGCACTGCCCGGCAATGACTTTGTTTGGACGCGTTGGGAAAATGCCGCCGAGGCGCTGGCCGAACTGGACGCTTTCCTGGCAGATCTGCATACAGGGACTCTCTCCCAGTGGTGTGATCTGGAGATGCTGTTCGCTCCCACAGGGCAGTTGCAGGAGCTCAGCATGAGCAGCGGCTGGGGCGAAAGATATCTGCATCTCGCCGCCCGGTTTGATGCCGTGCTGGGGAAGAGCTGATCCGCTTTCGCAGTCAGCTCTCGTTGCGGGCGGACGCCCGGCTTCTTACACGTTGAAGCGCCACTCGACGACGTCGCCGTCCTTCATGATGTACTCTTTGCCTTCGATGCGCAGCTTGCCCTTTTCACGGCACTTGGCGTAGGAGCCCAGTTCGGAGAGGTCGGTAAAGGCGACGATTTCGGCGGCGATGAAGCCGCGTTCGAAGTCACTGTGGATGACGCCGGCGGCTTGAGGCGCCTTCATGCCCTTCACAATGGTCCAGGCGCGCGTTTCTTTCTCACCGGTGGTCAGGTAAGTCTGCAGACCTAGCAGGCTGAACACGCTCTTGATGAGTCGGGACACACCGCTGTCTTTCACACCCAGGTCGGTGAGGTAGGCGGCGGCCTCTTCGTCGGAGAGATCAATGAGTTCGCTTTCAATCGCGGCGCTCACCACCACAGCGGAGGCGGCGTGAGCGTGGCTCACGTACTCGCGCACCTTGCTCACCAGCGGGTGCTTGTCGGGATCATTGCTTGCCTCAGCCAGTTCGTTCTCGGAGACGTTGCACGCGTAGATGCAAGGCTTGCCGCTGAGAAGGAAGAAGCTCTTGAGCAGCTTGGCCTCTTCGTCGCCGAGTTCGAGGGTCACAGCGGGTTTGCCAGCATCGAGGTGCGGGATGAGCTTCTCGCAGAGGGAAAATTCGGCCTGGGCTTCCTTGTTGCCACGCTTCGCTTCTTTCTCTGAGCGGTTCTTGCGCTTGGCCACGCTGTCCATGTCGGCCAGGATCAGCTCGGTGTTGATGACTTCGATGTCACGGACGGGATCAACATTGCCGTCTACGTGGTGAATGTCGGAGCTCTCAAAGCAGCGCACCACGTGCACGATCGCGTCCACTTCGCGGATGTGGCTGAGGAACTGGTTGCCGAGGCCTTCACCCTGGCTGGCGCCTTTCACGAGACCGGCGATGTCTACGAACTCAATGGCGGCGGGGATCAGCTTCTGGGAGCCGCTGATTTTGCTGAGTACTTCCAGACGATCATCCGGCACCACCACCACGCCCTGGTTCGGCTCAATCGTGCAGAAGGGGTAGTTGGCCGCCTCCGCCTTCCGCGTGCGGGTGACCGCATTGAAGAGGGTGGATTTGCCAACATTCGGAAGACCAACGATACCGGCGCGCAACATAGGGCGGGCAGAGTAGCGGACTTGGCACTTGGCGCAAGCGCGGAAGGGTGCATAAGTGGCCGCACATGAAGCTTGCGGATCTCGTCGCCTATGTGAATGACCTGTTACAAACCGCCACCGTTCCCGACTACGGCAACGCGCTGAACGGGTTGCAGCTGGAGAACTATTCCGGGGACGTTTCCAAGATCGCGGCAGCCGTGGATGCCCATCTGCCGGTGGTCAAGATGGCCGCTCAGCGGGGCTGCGACCTGCTGCTAGTGCACCACGGCATCTTCTGGAGCGGCCTGCAGCCTCTGGTGGGGCCGCATTACCAGAAGCTCCGTGTCTGCGGCGAGAACGACCTTGCCATCTACAGTGCCCACCTGCCTCTGGATGGTCATTTGGAGCTCGGGAATGGCATCCAACTCGCGCGCGCGCTGGAGCTGCCGGGCGTGGAGTGGACCTCGTTTTTCCCTTACAAAGGCTTCCCCATCGGGGTGCGGGGTGAGGTGGCTGCGGGAGTTTCGCGGGAGGATCTGAGTGCCCGGCTGGAAAAGGCCCTCGGTGCGAAGGCGCACCTGTGCCCGGGTGGGCCAGAGGAGATTCGCCAGATCGGGATCGTCACCGGTGGGGCGGGGGATGCGGTGGCGACGATGAAGGAGCAGGGGATCGATACCTTCATCACGGGAGAAGGGCCTCACTGGAGCTACACGCTGGCGGAGGAGCTGGGCGTGAACCTGTACTATGGTGGGCACTACGCCACAGAGACCTTTGGCGTGAAGGCGCTCGCCGCACATCTGAGCACCAAGTTCGGTCTGCCGTGGGAGTTCATCGATCACCCCACGGGCTTGTAAGTCAGAGCGGGGATCAGAGTTCTCGCAGAGCCGCGACCTCACGGGCCACGCCCTCTGCCAGCGTCACTGCTGGCTGCCAGCCGGTGGCGGTCGTGAAGTGGGTGACGTCCAGACGATTGTCATAGACATCCCAGGCGGGACCGGGACGGCTCAGAATCGGCACGGGGTGTCCGGTTTCCTTTTCCACCAGCTCGACGAGATGGGAGAGCGGGGTGGCGTTGCCGCTGCCGACATTCCAGGTGCCGGTGAGCCGCAACTCCCGGACCCTGGTCAGGGCGGCAAAGAAGTCATCACTGTGGAGGTAGTCCTTGATCGGATCATCTCCCCAGCGCTGGAAAGGCTGGTTCGCCAGGGCGCAGCGCACCAGTCGGGCCGTCACGCCCTGGCGGTCTTCCGGGCTTGAGGGAAGGCCATACAGATTGCCCACGCGCAGGATGCAAACGGGCAGACCCGAGGCCCGCAGCCGCTCCTCAGCGGCCAGCTTGCCTTTGGCATACACCCCGAGCGGGTACGGCGTGTCATCCTCCCGATTGCCCCTACTGGGTGCGAGGCCATAGACAGCACCGGTGGAGATGAACAGGAGCACCGGGGGACGGGACTCTTTCTGGAGACGGGCGATGAGCCGGTCCAGGAGCGGGAGGTCGATCTGCCCGATTTGTTCGGGGTGTTCCTCGGCATTGGCCGGGACACAACTCCAGGCGGCATGGATCAGGAGGTCGGCCTCCAGCGGGGCATTCCCGGTCAGCAGGGTGTCGAGCGACTCGACCGATCCATCAGGTGAGGCCGTCCGTGAAAGCAACCGCAGTGGCCAGGTGCTGCCATAGGTCATCTGGATAGCCCGGCCAACACGACCGCGGGCTCCGGTGATGAGGATGGAATCTGGCATGAAAAAGGGCGGAGGGGACGATGAGGGACCTCACTATGCGAGGCCTGTCCGGGCTGTCATGAGGATTTTGGCGGTGTGGGTGCCACAGCGGATCTGCTGGTTTGATTATATAACCAGTATGGAGAGGGAAGCCACGCCCGTTTGCCTCTCATTCACCGCGGCATCGATATCATGCCCTGCTTCATCGAACCCCACGCCATCCTGCTTTGCTTATGCGCTTTGCCTCCGTCCTCCTAGCCGCTGCCCTCCTTGGCAGTGTTTCCTGTCCTGCTGCTGAACCCTTCCTGGAAAAGGACGAGATCTTCAGCACCAAGCTGAACCCCACCTACAAGCTGGTGCATATTCCCGGCATCCTGGTCACCGCCAAAGGCACGGTGCTGGCCTGGTGTGAGGCGCGCAAAAAGGGTGGAGACTGGGACCAGATCGACATTGTGCTGCGTCGCTCCACGGATGGAGGCAAGACTTTCGGCGAAGCCAAAAGCATCGCCAATGTGCCGGGGCCCAAGACCAAGAACGAGTTTGCCCTGCGGGTCAAAGGTGTGGACCCCAATGACGTGACCTACAACAACCCCGTGCTCATCGCGGACAAGGATGGCACGGTGCACATGGTCTTCTGTCTGGAGTACATGCGCTGCTTCTACCAGCAGAGCAAAGACGATGGCGTTACCTGGAGCACACCGGTGGAGATCACCACCACCTTTGGGGCCTTCAAGAAGGACTATGACTGGAAGGTGCTGGCCACGGGGCCGAACCACAGCATTCAGCTCAAGACAGGCCGCCTGGTGGTGCCGGTCTGGCTCTCCACCGGGACTGGCGGCAATGCCCATCGTCCCTCGGTCACCTCCACCATCTACAGCGATGACCAGGGCAAGACTTGGAAGGCAGGAGAGATCGCCGTGCCATGCACCGAGGAATGGATCAACCCCAATGAAACCGTGGCCGTGGAGCTGGCCGATGGCAGTGTGATGCTGAACGTGCGCAGTGAGTCCAAGAAACACCGTCGTCTCGTGACGGTGAGCAAAGATGGAGCGACGGGCTGGAGCACCCCGCGGTTCGATGAAGCACTGTTGGAGCCCATCTGCATGGGGGCGATTGTTCGTTACTCGCTGGCAGGCGTGAACGGAGCGGACAAAAACCGCATCCTGTTCACCAATCCCGACAACTTGGCCCGTGAAGACGGCAAGGAAACCGAAGGCAAGAATCGCGACCGCAAAAACGTGACCGTGAAGCTCAGCGAAGACGAAGGCAAGACCTGGACCGCCATTCGCGCCATCGAGCCCAGCTTCAGTGGCTACAGCGATGTGGCGGTCACCCCGGATGGCACCATTCTGTGTCTCTATGGCAAAGGAGAGAAGAAGGAGTTCGGCGGCTTCGCGTTCGGGCAAATCGTGCTGGCGCGGTTCAACCTGGAATGGGTTCAGGGCCGGTGAGTGGTAGGTGGTAAATGGATAGTGGAATACGGCGTAGCGATGTCATTTGCGCCATCGGGGTGCTGGAGTATGCTGCTCCAGCGCCCCCGTCATTCAACATCGTCTCCACCATGACTGCGATAGATGAGATTGCTCCCGATGTGTTCCGGCTTTCGGTCTATGCCCCGGAGTACGACATGCAGTTCAACCACTTCCTGGTGCGCGATGAGGAGCCGCTGCTTTTCCATACCGGCCTGCGGGGCATGTTCCCCGCGTTGAAGGAGGCCTTGGGAACACTGATCGATCCAGCGACACTGAAGTGGATCGCGTGGAGCCACTTTGAATCGGATGAATGCGGCGCTCTCAACGACTGGTTGCAGATCGCGCCCGAGGCCCAGCCTGCCTGCACGCTGGTGGGCAAGCTGGTAACGGTGGATGACTTTTCCCTGCGCCCTGCCCGGGGCATGACGCCGGAGGATGTGCTGGAGACGGGCAAATACCGCTTCCGCTTCCATCCCTCTCCCCATCTGCCTCATGGGTGGGATGCGGGCGTGTTGTTTGAGGAGACGCAGCGGACCTTGTTTTGCTCGGATCTCTTTCATCACTTCGGCAACACCGATCCCATCACCGAATCGGACCTGATCGGTCCGAGCCGGGCCGCCATGGAGCGGTTGGAACAGGGACCGTTGGCCGGCTACATGCCTTACACCCGCAAGACGGAGGGGGTATTGAGGGGACTGGCCAGCCTGCAGCCGAGCACCTTGGCGGTGATGCATGGTTCTTCCTATCGCGGGGACGGAGCGAGCCTGCTCACGGGGCTTGCCGGGGTGATCAAGGAGACGTTCGACAGGGAGTGAGTGGGAAGGGCAAGGGTGAGGGTAGTTTCATGAAGCCTGGAAGGAGCGTCAGCGGCTGGCGCTCGTCTCTCGCGACCCTTCAGGCCGCCGATAAAAGGTACACACAGCCCGGGTTTCCCGATGCCGGAGGCATCAAAGCCATTAGCCGGACGGTTGAAGGAGCGTGGCGACTGATACCTCCGGAAGATCAGATTAGTTATTGCATCCCGGAGTGGATGCCAGCGACGTCCCATTGCAGGCGCACCTTGCTGTCACCCCTCGCGGGGTGAGTGAACGGGGGAGCAATCCGGGGGTATCGCTACGCTCAACCCCCGGCTAAGGGCTGAGATGCCTCCGGCATCTGGCCTTCGCCCTTGGGCTGGGTTCTCCGGGCCTTTCAGGCCAGAATGCCTCGCCAACGAGCCCTGGGAGAACCCTTCTGGCAGATCCTTACTGACAGTCCTACAACGGTGCCAGCAGCTCACGCACATCTTCCTGCGTGAGCCTGGAGGCATCGGTGTTGCCAGTGAGCAGCCCGTTGATGAGGGCGGACTTGCGACGTTGCATCTCCACAATGCGCTCCTCAATGGTGCCCTGGCAGATGAGCTTGTGGACGAACACGGGCTTCTTTTGCCCGATGCGATACGCACGGTCGGTGGCCTGGGCTTCAATGGCCGGGTTCCACCAGGGGTCATAGTGGATCACGGTGTCTGCAGCCGTAAGCGTGATGCCCACGCCACCGGCCTTGAGGCTGATGAGGAACACCGGCATGTCGCCGTTTTGGAACTGTTCCACGGGCTTCATGCGATCCTCCGTGGAGCCAGTGAGCTTCACATAGCGAATGCCGCGCTCTTTGAGCATGCGCTCCAGGATGTCGAGCATGCTGGTGAACTGGGAGAAGATGAGGATGCGCCGGCCTTCCTCGATGAGCTCCGGGAGCATCTCATCCATGAGGTACTCGGTCTTCGCAGAGGTCTCGACCTTTTTGGCACTTTCCGTCTTGAGCAAGGACGGATGGCAGCAGACCTGGCGGAGCTTGAGGAGGGCGTCCAGCACGATGAGCTGGCTCTTCTCGATGCCCTGGTCTGCGATGGCCTCGCGCACGCGCTTGTCCACCGTGGCGCGGATGGTCTCGTAGAGATCCGCCTGCGCCTTGTCCAGCTCCACGGCATTGATCAGCTCCGTCTTGGGAGGCAGGTCCTTGGCCACGGCGTCTTTCGTGCGGCGCAGCAGCACCGGCTGCAGCCGTGCGGTGAGCCGTTGTTGGGCCGTGGGATCCTGTTTCTTCTCGATGGGATTACGGAAATAAGCCTTGAACGCGTCCTGCTCGCCCAGGTAGCCGGGCATGAGGAAGTGGAAGAGGCTCCAGAGCTCGCCCAGGTGGTTTTCCATCGGCGTGCCGGTCAAACAGAGGCGGTGGCGGGCATTGAGCGCTCGGGCGGCCTGGGCGGCCTTGGCCCGGGCGTTCTTGATGCCGTGGGCCTCGTCCAGCACGACCACATGCCACTCAAACTTCTGCAGCCGCTCAATGTCGCGGATGAGCAGCGGGTAAGAGGTAACAACTACGTGGTAGTTCTTGATGAACGGGAAGCGCTCCTTCCGGTTTTCGCCGTGCAGGATGAGCACCTTCATCGCAGGGGCGAACTTCTTGGCCTCCGCCACCCAGTTCCGGATCACGCTGGTGGGGGCCAGGATCAGGCTTGGCCGGTCAGCCCGGCCGGCTTCCACCTCTGTCAGCAGGTGGGCGATGGTTTGCAGGGTCTTGCCCAGGCCCATGTCATCCGCCAGGATGCCGTGCAATCCGTACTCGCGCAGAAACTGGAGCCACCCCAGCCCTTCCAGCTGGTAGGGACGCAAGGTGGCTTGCAAGCCGTTTGGTGGCGTGACGACGGGCAGGCTGGTGAAGTTGGCCAGCTTCTCGCCCAGCTTGGCGATCTCCGTGGGCATCTGCAGGGCCATGCCCTGCTCACGACCCAGCTGCGCCGCGCGCAGACGGTCCACCTTGATCTTGTCCTTCTTCTTCGCCCCAGGCGTGAAGAGTTCGTGGAGGACACTCAGGATGGGCAGCAGCCGTTTGCCCGGCAGGGAGATGAGGCGGTCTCCCAGCTCGGGTACGAGGAACAGGAAAGGGGTGTCCGGGTTCTCGGAAACTTCCTGCACGGTGAGGCCCTTTTGCACGGCCTCGGCGAGGATCGGGATGAGCGAGACGCGCTTCCCGTCGATTTCGACGCCCATCTCGAGGGAGTACACCAGGCCGTTGCCCGGTTCGGGGCGAAGTCCCGTCACCCAGTGGTGCTCATGGAGCTCGACGACGTCGTAGCCGAAGTCACTGGAGGACTCGATGCGCCACCCGCGTTGCTGCAGGTGCTTGGATTCCTCCTGACGAAAGCCCTTCCAGAATTCCAGCTCATAACCTTGAGAAACGGCAAGGTGATTGAGCGGTGCGCTGGTGACGACGCCGGGATGCGCCTCCATGAAGGGGATGAGGCCCAGCAGCATGACATCGCGCAGGAAGGAGCGCTCCAGCTCCAGATCGCGCTCCAGGCGCTGGAGCTTGCCATCCGCCTCCCACTCATGTTGAGAGGATCTCACCGTGAGCAGCAGCCGCTCAGGGCAGCCCGGGTAGGTGACCATGGGATCGGCCACCGGCAGCCGCAGCAGTTTCGAGGACTTCGCGTCCTTGGGCAGAGAGGCGTCGATGCGGCGCAACACCAGCACGGGCTCAGGCCGGCCTGCCTCCAGCAGATGCACCGGCAGTTTTGCCTTGGCGATGGCAGCGGCTTTGGCCACAGGCGGCGGGGGAGGCGGAGCGGTGACACGCTCTTCGATTTCGTCCTGAAGCTTGCGATCTGTCGCCTGCACGAGTAGCGCCGCGGCGTGCTTGCAATACGCACCTGCGGGGCAGAGGCAGCGACTCATGATGCTGAGTCGGCGTGCGTCCTTGAATTGAAGCGTGACGGTCGTTTCAAACTGCGTCAGCCGGTTGTCGGTGACGAAAGCCGTGATCTCCAGTTCCTGTTCGCCCAGCAACTCGGCCGCGCGCACTTTCACCCGGCCTTGTTTGGCCAGTTGCGCGCCTTCCATGGCATTGCGCCCGAACGTCCACATCCATTCGCGGGAAAGGAGCTGTTGCCAGACGGTCGGGAAATCCATGGGGTGGGTTCCATAGCCCGTGATGGCGAAAGGCGGAAGAGATTTATGATGAGGATGAAGGGGAAATGGGAACCAGAAGATGCGAACTGGTCAAGAAACGAGGTCGGTCGCCATGTCCCGGAGGGACGCCGGAAATCAGCCGGTGGTGAAGGCCTGTCATCAGGCCGGGAACCGCCGGAATATGTGAATAACATAGTGTTCCGTCCCCGGATGGGACGGCGGATCACGATGGTGCGGATGCGCTAACTCTCACCGTCCATTGATCACCGTGAGAAACTCTGGCAACCACCGGGAGGCCTTCGCCTCGCCGATGCCACGGATTTTCAGCGCGGCATCCATGTTCCGCGGCTTGAGACGCGTCAGGAACTCCAGGGTGTTGTTGTGGAAGATCATGAAGGGCGGCACGCCCTCCCTTTGCGCGATCTCCTGGCGCTTCTTCTTCAGACGGTCAAAGAGGCTTTCGTCAAAGCCCAACTCGCTGACGCCCAGTTCTTCGCCACCGCCCCCATTCGCACCTTCACGCAGATAAGTGGAGCGGGAGTCGCGCTTGAGCATCTCCACCGGCTTGCGGAGCTCCGGCCACTGGAGGCGGATGGCCCCTCCCTTGCGCATGACCTCGTTGCCCTTCGTCGTCAGCCTTAGCAGCGGGTATTCGCCCTCCGTAGTCGTTTCAATGAACCCGGCTTTCTCCATCTCCTTGAAGAGCTGGTGCACCCCGGCGCTGCCCATGTTCTTGAGCATGCCGTATGTGGTGAGCTCATCGAGACCGGCATCCACCACCTCGCGAGACTTGCTGCCCAGCAGCATGGCAATGATGCGCCCCTTGCCAAAGCGGGGCGACCAGGTGCCGTCCACCTCCTTGCGGCTCATGCGGGCCACGCCGCTCAGGGCCTTGCGCAGCACCTCCACCTCCTCGCTGCTGCCCATGCGGGCCACGGCCCCCACCCCGCCGCGCTTGCACACATCGCAGTTGCCGCAGGTGCTGGCATCGGGTTCGCCGAAATATTCCAGGATCATCTGCTGGCGGCACTTGTCCGCGTAACACATCTCCACCATGGCCTTGAGCTTGGAGCGGTCTCGCCGCTCCTTCTCTTGAATGGCCTTGCGGTCCAGCGTGAGATCCTTTGCGCGCACGTCCGGGCGGAGCATGCGGGTGCCGCGGATCCGTTTTCCAGGAATGTCGAAGCGCTCAATCCAACCCTGGCGCGCCAGATGGCTCAGGGCGCTGCCCACGGCCATGCTGTTCTTGGCTCCGGCGCGATCCGTGATGTCATCGATGCTGGCCATCACCTCGTGGGCGTGGTCCGCCCAGCTCAGGAGCGCCTCGTACACATCCTGGATGGTTTCAAAGGTGGGGTTGCTCCCATCGATGAAGAAGTCCTGCGTCTTGGTATCCGCGTAGTTGAAGAAGAGTTCACAGTGTGAAGGCTCGCCATCGCGACCCGCACGCCCTGCTTCCTGATAGTAGGCCTCGACGCTGCCGGGGACCTCAAAGTGCACCACGAACCGTACGTCCGAGCGGTCAATGCCCATGCCAAAGGCGTTGGTCGCCACCGCCACCGCCACCTCACGCTGAAGGAAGCGGTTTTGTGCGTGCTCGCGTTCCTTGTCATCCATGCCGCCGTGATAGGCGACGGCCCGGATGCGCCATTCGTCCAGCAGGGAGGCGACCTCCTCCACCTTCTTCCGCGTGGCACAGTAGATGATGCCGGTCTGCCAGTGGCTTACGATGTCCCGGAGACGGTCGTACTTGTGCTTGGCTTTCTCCGTGGGCGTGATGTGCAGGCTGAGGTTGGGCCGTGAGAAACCGCGGACGCTCAGATACGGGTCACGCAGTTTGAGCGTGTTGAGGATGTCCGTCCGCACCTCTGCGGTGGCGGTGGCGGTGAGGGCCAGCACCTGCGGGCGGCCCAGCTTCTCCAAAGCTTCCCCAAGACGGATGTAGTCCGGGCGGAAATCATGCCCCCACTGGGAGAGACAGTGCGCCTCATCCACGGCAAACAGGGCGATGTTCACGTCCTGAAGAGCGTTGATGAACATGTTGCTCCTGAACCGCTCCGGGGCCACGTACACCAGCTTGTACTCGCTGTTGCGCAGGCCGCGGATCCGCTCCTTCTGCTCCTCAAAACTCAGGGTGCTGTTGATGAGCGTGGCGGGGATGCCGCGATTGATCAGCGCATCCACCTGATCCTTCATGAGCGCGATGAGCGGGCTCACGACGATCGTCACCCCGTCCATAACCATGGCGGGAAGCTGGTAGCAGAGAGACTTGCCCCCGCCGGTGGGCATGATGATCATCACGTCCCGGCCGCCCAGCACGGAGGCCACCACCTGCTCCTGGCCGTCCAGGAACGCACGGAAGCCAAAGTAGCGCTTCAGCGCCTCCCGGGCATCGTGGATGGGGGTGTCTTCAGTCTCAGCAAGCACGAGGTAATGTGGCCCGCTTCGCGGGAGACACAAGACTAGAAGACTCCAGACACAAGACTTGAGCTCACGCATGGGAGACCATGGCCAGCGGAGCTGGTCGGTGAAAGGAGGGAGGGACATTCCTGTCCCGGATGTAGCAGGCGGTTATCTAGCCCGAACACCTCCACCCTCCCGCTTCGCTCCCAAATCCGGCTGGCACAACCGGACTCCTCCACAAAAAAGCCGCCCGGCGCGAGGGCACCGGACGGCTCTGATCAATCAATCAATGATCGACCGCTTTCAGATCAGTCTTCGTCCTTGCCACTGGCTTGCAGCGCGGCGACGACGTTCAGGTCTTCCAGGGTGGTGGTGTCACCTTTCACCTGGCCGCCGGAGCAGATCTCCTTGAGGAGGCGGCGCATGATCTTGCCGGAGCGAGTCTTCGGCAGGGCTGCGGCGAAGCGGATGTCGTCCGGGCGGGCGATGGCGCCAATCACGTTGCTGACGTGCTTCTTCAGCTCGGCAGCAAGGGCGTCGGTCGCTTCCACACCAGCTTTCACGGTGACGAAGGCCACCACAGCCTGGCCTTTGATCTCATCGGGGCGGCCCACGACGGCGCTTTCCGCGACGGCCTCATGGCTGACGAGGGCGCTTTCCACTTCGGCAGTGCCGAGGCGGTGGCCAGAGACGTTCAGCACGTCATCAAGGCGGCCCACGATCCAGAAATAGCCGTCTTCATCCCGACGGGCGCCGTCGCCAGCCAGGTAGATGCCTTCATACGTGCCCCAGTAGGCGGACTCGTAGCGCTCAGCATCACCATAGATGGTGCGGAGCATGGAGGGCCAGGGCTTGCGGATGACCAGCTTGCCGCCCTCGTTCGGGCCCACTTCCTGGCCTTCTTCGTCCAGAATCGCCGCATCCACGCCGAAGAATGGCAGGGTGGCAGTGCCCGGTTTGGTGGGCGTCACGCCCGGCAGCGGGCTGATGAGGATACTGCCAGTTTCCGTCTGCCACCAGGTGTCCACGATCGGGCAGCGGCCGCCACCGATCATTTCATGGTACCACATCCAGGCCTCGGGGTTGATGGGCTCACCCACGCTGCCCAGCAGGCGCAGGCTGCTCAGATCGTGCTTCTTCACCCAGTCATCGCCCCACTTGATGAAGGCGCGGATGGCGGTGGGGGCTGTGTAGAGGATGGTGGCCTTGTACTTCGCAATGATTTCCCAGAAACGACCCTGGTGTGGGGTGTCTGGAGCGCCCTCGTACATCAGCACCGTGGCTCCGTTGGCCAGCGGTCCGTACACGATGTAGCTGTGGCCGGTGATCCAGCCCACGTCCGCGGTGCACCAGTAGATGTCGTCCTCGCGCAGGTCGAAGATGTATTTGCAGGTCAGGTACGTACCCACGAGGTAACCACCACTGGTGTGGAGGATGCCTTTGGGCTTCCCGGTGGAGCCGCTGGTGTAGAGAATGAAGAGCGGGTGCTCGGAGTCGAAACCCTCTGCCGGGCAGTTTTCATCCGCCTTGGCCACCTCATCATGCCACCACACGTCGCGGCCGGCCTGCATGGCGATGTCGTGCTTCGTGCGCTGGAGGACGATCACGGACTGCACGGCGGTGTTGCCTGCGAGGGCCACATCCACATTGGCCTTCAATGCCACTACTTTGCCACGACGATAGCCGCCGTCGGCCGTGATGATGGCGGTCGCGCCGCTGTCCTGAAGGCGGTCCTTGATGCTCTCGGAGCTGAAGCCGCCGAAAACGACGTTGTGCACGGCGCCGATGCGAGCGCAGGCCAGCATGGCGATGGCTGCCTCTGGCACCATGGGCATGTAGATGAGCACACGGTCGCCAGTCTTCACGCCACGGGCCTTCAGCACGTTGGCAAACTTGCCCACTTCCACCTGCAGCTCGCCATAGGTGATGCTGCGGGAATCGCCGGGCTCACCCTCCCAGAGGATGGCGACCTTGTCCTTGCGGCCATTGGCCACGTGTCGGTCCACGCAGTTCTCGGCGACGTTCAGTTTGGCACCGACGAACCACTTGGCGTAGGGGGCCTGCCAGTCGAGTACCTTTTCCCAAGGCTGCTGCCACTGGAGGTCGGAGGCTTCGCGCGCCCAAAACACGTCAGGTTGATCCACAGACTCCTTCCACAGCTTCTGGTACTCCTCCATGCTGCTGATCCGCGCTTTGCTCTTGAATTCTTCCGAGGGTTCAAAGATACGGTTTTCGACAAGGACAGATTTAAAGTCGGTGCTCATGGATCTGAAATATGAATGACTGGCAAGGGGCTAAAGGGAAGCGCTGATGATGGGAAGGGCGGGCGCTGGCGTCAATAAAGAAGCGCAAACGTCAACCAAACGGTTGGGGGGAAAGTTAATCGGCACGTAGGTGAGCAACCTTTCAGCGGGGAGGGTGGCGCGACAATTGCATCGTTAAATGTCACAAAACGAGCGACTGCCACATCTTCATGGGAAAGGAGGGTGAATCCCTTCTTCAAAACAACACCCGAAATGCATAACGACATGAAAAACACGCTGGTCATCGCCGCTCTGGCCTCCGGCGCCATCGTGACGCTGGCCCACTGCAGCAAACAGAGCCCCGCTGCGGAGACGTCTGTGGGGTCACCTTCTGCCCTGGCAGCCTCTGACCGCGCCGCGTTGGTGGAACGCGGACGACACCTGGTGGAATCCGTAGGGATGTGCACCGACTGCCATGCGCCCCGTCTGCCCAGTGGCGAGTTTGACAAGAGCCGCTATCTCATGGGGAGCGAGTTGCCCTTCAGGCCCACCATCCCCATGCCGTTTGTTCCGGTGGCCCCGCCTCTGGCCGGGCTGCCCACTCTGCCTACGGACGAGGTGGCCGTGGAGTTCATGATGACGGGCAAGCGGCCCTCAGGAGCACCGGTGATGCCGCCCATGCCGCAGATCCGACTGAAGCGCGACGAAGCGGAGGCCGTGGTGGCCTACCTGCGCAGTCTGAAGCCCGCCGCGTAGAGCACGGCGGGCACTTCGAAGTTTCCCTCTGACAGATCCGCCTGCCAGGACCACCTAATCCCGGGTGGGCGGATCTTCCATTTTCAGATTGGGGTACAATCCCCGTTCCAGTTGCCCTTCACGATACGGCACCCGGCGTTCCCAAAGGGGGACGGCGTGGGGATTTGGCGGCAGCGGGGCCGCGTAGGGCTGGCTCACTGCCGGCTCAGGGGTGAACTGCACGGGTCGCAGCAGCGATCCTGCGGGCGCAGGGGAGAGGTCCGTACCGAAACTCCAAGACCTTTCCTCGCCCGGAGTCAGCCATGGGGGGCTGGGGATTGGAGCGAGAAGATTCTCGGCCTCAGGCAGTTGCGGTGGGGTTGTGGTGTCAGGTTCCACCAGCGAGAGGGATGGCGGCGGCGGGGCTGTTGTCGGCGGGGGCGTTCGCCAGAGTGACCAGGCGAGGGCCACGTTTAGCGCCAAAGATATGGCAAGTGCGAGCTTCAATGCTTTCATTGATGTTCCTCCAGCCTTTCTTTTGACACTCCTGCTGCATTTCCTGCTCACTCCCGCCCGTTCATGGACTCCCTTCAGATCACCTTTCTTGGCACCGGAACCTCTGTCGGGATCCCCATGATCGGCTGTGACTGTGCGACCTGTACGAGCAGTGACCCCCGCGATCAGCGTTCGCGGTCGTCGATCCTCGTGCGCACGCCGGAGGGCACCTATGTGGTGGATACCGGACCGGATTTTCGCACGCAGTGCCTGAGGGAGAAGTTGAAGGAGCTGGATGCCGCGCTCTACACGCATCCGCACATGGACCACCTCACCGGGTTCGATGACCTGAGGCGCTTTTGTGTGCCGGAGGACGCGGTGATGCCAATCTACGGCACCCCGGCATGTCTCCAGGTCATCCGCCGGATGTATGAGCACGCTTTCAATGGCGAGAACCGCTATCGCGGGTACCTCAAGCCGGAGGAGCATCCTGTCACCGGTCCGTTTTCCCTGGGTGAGACCCTGATCACCCCTCTGCCAGTCAAGCACGGCAAGGTGGAGACGGTGGGCTATCTCTTCTCCCGCGGGGGCCGCAAACTCTGTGCCTACCTCAGCGACATGAAGGAGCCGCTGGAGGGCACGGTGGAGCTGATGAAGGGCGTGGACACCCTCATTGTGGATGCCCTGCGCCATACACCCCACCCCACGCACATGAATTTTGAGGAGGCTCTCGCGTTCCGTACGGCGGTGGGGCCGCGCCAGACCTGGTTCACCCACATCCAGTGCGAGATTCTGCACGCGCCGGAGGAACAGAAGTTGCCCGAGGACGTTCGCATCGCCTACGATGGCCTGAAGTTGAGCTGGCCCTAGTGGGCAGTCGTTTCCATGTACCCGAGACTCCGCCGCCTGTCCTTCCTGCCGCGATTCCCGCACCGCAGGGCGGGTTGTCTGCAGCTATGGGCAGTGGGATTGGGAGTCTTGATGACCGTCCTCGGTCCTGGTCAGGACGCATCGGCTCAGAGTCCGTCCCCGCCGCATGCCCTGCTGGAACCGGACGGCTGGGATCCCGCGGCAGAGACCATCGTGGTGTACAACAAGGACTTCGAGGGTTCTGAGGAACTGGCAAGGTACTATGCCTCGAAGCGAAAAATTTCCTCGGACCGTGTGATTGGCCTGAAGTGCCCGGTCGAGGAAACCATCTCAAGGGAAAAGTTTGAGTCCACAGTGCGGGAGCCCCTGTTGCGGCGGTTGATTGAGAACAAGTGGTGGGCGCTGGAGAAGCGCGACCTGGTGGACCCGTCTGGCAAGCGCTACGGCCAGGTGCCCCAGGTGGTGCGGCAGGACATTCGTGTGGTGGTGCTCATGCGTGGCGTGCCGATCCGCGTGGAGCGTGTGCCCCACAACCGGGAACCGGCCATTGGCGAGGTGGATGAAGCCAGTGTGGACAGCGAGATCGCTGCGCTGGGCCTGTTGCAACGGCCTATCAAGGGACCCCTGGAAAACCGGTACTATCAGAAGGGACAGCGTTTCGCCGATTGTCCGGAGGCCCGGGGGCAGCTGCTGGTGGGCCGCTTGGACGCGGCCGATGACGCCACGGTGCGTCGCATGATCGACGACTCTCTGAATGCCGAGCGCACCGGGCTTTGGGGGAGGGCGGTGGTGGACTTCTCGCTCATGGACGGCGGCTACGAGGAGGGGGAGCAGTGGCTCGCCAAGTGCGTGCAGATGTACCAGCGCGCTGGTGTGCCCGTGGCGGTGGATCGGTATCGCGAGGTCTTCCGGGATGAGTGGCCGCTCCCTGACACCGTATTGTATTTTGGCTGGTACACGAGCCAGATCACCGGGGCCATCGCCTCGCCCAACTTCCGCTTCAAGCCCGGGGCCATTGCCTGCCACCTGCATTCCTTCAGCGCCAGTGTGCTGCGCACCAAGTCAGAGGCCTGGGTCGGCCCGTTGCTGGAGAAGGGGGCCGCTGCCGCTCTTGGCAACGTGTGGGAGCCCTATCTGACGTTGACGGTTCACTTTGATCATCTCAATGAGCGCCTGCTCTCCGGGGCCACCCTTGGAGAGGCCGCATGGTCGTCCATGCCTGGCATCTCCTGGATGAACGTCGTGGTGGGGGACCCGCTCTACCGGCCGTTTCCCCGTCGACGGGTCATGCCAGATGCAGCCTCGCCCGACCACGACTATGCGCTCTATGCCAGTCTGGTGGGGCGCTACCTGCCGCGCGACCCCAAGAAATTCCGCCGTGAGCTGCTGAAGACTGCCGAGGAGAAGCGCAGCGCGAATCTCCTCGAACTCATGGGCCTGCTCTCCGCAGTCGAAGGAAACAACCGTGAGTCGGCCGATTTCTTTCAGCATGCCGGTGCCTGGCAGGATGCGCCCGGTGACCAGCTCCGCTGTGCCCTGTATGAGAGTGAGGCCATCCGCCGCAAGGGGGAGTCGGATGCCAGCCTGGAAATGATCAAGCGCATGCTCAAAGACCAGCGCTATGCCGGCGTGCCCGCCCTAGGGGCGGCGACGGTGCTCAAGAAGGAGATGGGAGGAGGATAGCAATTAAAAATTAGGAATGATGAATTAGGAATTCTGAATGATGAAGGCGGTGATTGGCCGATTGCATCGATTGTGGGAGCTGTCCGCGCAGTTGGTTTGAAGGAGCGTGACGCCAAGGGCGTCAAACAAACTAGCCCAGGGTAAGGCGAGGCACGAGCCGCCACCCTGGGTACTCTGGAAGGTAGATGCGAACTCCGAAGTGAGTTCTACAGACCGTAACAATCCCCCCTGAGATTGGTTGCCTCAAGCGGGACGGCTGTCTTTGCGCCATCTGGACGGTTTGTTGAACTCCGTTGGAGTTCCATCGCCTCATCATCGAAACCCAGGGTGGCGACCGCTTCGCGATCTTACCCTGGGCTACTTTGTCTCACGCCGTTGGCGTGAAATTTCCATTGTTGAATTCAAGCTGTCATGGAATGTTCCACGCCTTATGTGTCAAAAAACTCACTTGACGACGGGGAGGGTGATGAGGGAAGCTTGTCGCGAGCATGATAGCATACAACGACCCGTTGTGGCAGGCGCTCCAGGCTTTCGAGCTTGATGGAGCGAATGCCGAGCTGAGTTTCACCAAGAGACTCGCCCGGGAAAACGGATGGCACCACGCCTACGCAGAGCAGGTGGTGGTGGAGTACAAGAAATTCCTCTGGCTGGCCATGCGTGCGGGGCATCCTGTGACGCCGTCAGACGAGGTGGACCAGGCCTGGCACCTGCATCTGGTGTACACGGAGTCCTACTGGGATGATCTGTGCGGCAAGGTGCTGGGGCGACCACTGCATCATGGCCCGACCAAGGGAGGAGCGAATGAGGACGCGAAATACCAGGACTGGTATGCCCGCACCCTGGCTTCTTACGAAGCGGCCTTTGACAGCCCGCCTCCCGTGGCGGTGTGGCCACCGCCGGAGGCGCGATTTGATACCCATGCGAGATTTCGCAGGGTGGATACCGGCAGCCATTGGGTGATTTCCAAGAACCTGTGGCGGCCGCGACTGTGGAAAGCAGCAGCCGCCGCCGCGGCGGTGACGGGGCTGGTTCTGACACTGGCGCAAGAGGCCCCCCATGCCGCCGACATGGCCCCCGTGAAGAGCGCAGAGATATTCTGGCTGTTCTTCATTGGCGTGGCGGTGGTGATCGTGATCAGCACCGCCGTAAAAAACCACCGTGGTGGTGGCAGAGGGGGGAGCGGATGTTCCTCGGTAGGATCAGGTTGTTCCAGCGGAGCGGGAGGTGGTTGTGGCAGCAGTCACGGTCACAGCCATCATGACGGCCACTCCGGCTCAGGCCATGACAGCAGTGGCTGCGGCAGCGGCTCCAGTGGTTGCAGCAGCAGTGGCTGTGGAGGCGGCGGTTGCGGAGGCGGAGGCGACTGACTTCAGCTCTGGGCGGAGGCCGGTAGATGCTTGGTGGCCTCCCACACGGCATCCATCTCCTCCAGGGTGCTGTCTTCCAGCGTCTTGCCCTGGGCGAGGATGATTTCCTCAACCCGACCGAACCGTCGTTCAAATTTGGCCGTCGCCGCAGCCAGAGCCGTCTCGGCATCCACTCCCAGCCGCCTGGCCACGTTGACCACGCTGTAGAGCAGGTCACCCACTTCATCCTCGATGGCTTTCTGATCCTGCTGGGCCACGGCTTCGGCAATTTCCTGAACCTCCTCGTGCACCTTCGCCACCACTTGCTCGAAGTCCGGCCAGTCAAAGCCCACCTTCGCGGCTTTCTTCTGGATCTTCTGCGCACGCATCAGTGCGGGCAGTCCATGGGAGACGCCATGCAGGTGGGGTTTGCGATCTGAGGCGCTGCCGCCCTTCTCCTGTTTCTTGATCTCATCCCATTGTTTGAGCACCCCTGCGGAACCGTCCACGGTGGTGTCCCCAAAGACATGAGGGTGGCGGCGAATGAGCTTCTCGGTGAGTTCTCGGGCAATCGAGTCCAGATCGAACACGCCGGTTTCTGAGGCGATCTCGGCATGCAGCACCGGCTGGAGCAGCAGATCACCCAGTTCCTCGCGCAAGTGCGCCATGTCGCCGTTGCGAATGGCTTCCGCGACCTCGTAGGCCTCCTCGATGAGGTGGGGGATGAGCGTCTCGTGAGTTTGTTCCTGGTCCCACGGGCAGCCGCCTGGGGCGCGCAGTCGGTGCACGACGGCACGCAGGTCAGCCAGGGCGTCGTCGGTGGGGGCAGGGGCAGGGGTCGGCACGGTGCTCATGGTGCCAGCATCATGGGAGTGATGCGCCCCCCGTCAACCTCTGGCTCGTGCCATCATCGTAGAGGAATGGTGGTGCGGGGTTTGTGGTTCTCCTTCAGCCAGGCCTCCCAGGCGGCCATTGCAGCATGGTATTTCTCCGGGGAGACCAGCTCGACTGACGAGTCATTGTATCCCATCACGTAGCGGCTGCCGTGCAGCGGGATGGGGGAGGCCAGAATCGGAAGCCCTCCGGGAGCGCTGTCGTTCAGTCCCCCCAGCACCATCCAGGGGATCTTCATCTGCTTCTGCATAATGCCATGGGTGAGCTTCTCAAAGGGCTCTCCGGGATCCAGGATTTCTTCTTTGACCAGGTCTTCCAGTGTTTCGGGATATTCTCCACTGTGATCACTGGCGTAGATGCGCAGGGCGGTGATGAGCTGTCGGGCGTTGCTGATGTTGCGGGTGCTGTCCCAGATGTCGTCGAAGTAAAAAATGGGTTCCCGGAAGAAGTAGGAGATATGGTGAATGACAAGCCCCGCGGCACCTCCGGCACCCGTGATCAAAAAGAGCACTGCCATGAACTGAGAGGTCCAGCGCCAGGCCCATTTCGCTTTCAAGCGAGCGAGCGCCATCCACTGACAGGCGACCAGCAGCACGACCAACAGGAGGAACGCAACACCGATGCTGGTCCCGTCCCATGCGGTCAGGGACGCGGTCTCTTTGAAATGGCGGATCCAGCCTGTCGCCAACCGCGTCAGAATTTCAAGCGCCCGGCCCCGGGCGAGATGGGCAAAGAGGAAGCAACCCAGGATGGCCAGAGTCGTGGCTCCCGCCCAAGCCAGGAACTTGCGATCAAGAATGGGCATGGTGAAGTTATTGGGTTGAACCTGAAGCCTCCCGCCGGCGCTGTAGAGCGGCCTCGCTGGCGGCAGGGTTAATCTCAGACGCACTGCCGTCGCGAGTGATCATGATGTGAACACTGCCCGAGACTGGGGTCGGCGAGAGTAGCAGTGGGAGGTCAGCGGCGTCTGAAGCGGCTCCTGCAGGCAAATAGATCCATGTTTGAGGCACCTCACCTGCTGGTTGCACCTGGATCAACCTGTTGAATTCGGAGGGTTCGACCGTCCCTGCCGTCACGAGATCTTGCAACTTTGGAGGGTAATTGCCGCCATGAGCTTCGGCGTAAGCTCGCAGGTGTTGAGCGAGGTGGTTGCCACCCACCTTGGCCATCAAAAGGTTCCGATCAACTCTTGATCGGAAGCAGTCGTTTTTGAGGAGCCACACGGCGTGGTGCAGGATGCCCACCGAGGCACATGTTGTGGCAAACAGAATGAGCAGCATGCTCATGATGGAGGCGGACCAACGCAGCTTCCAGGGGCGGGTACCCGCGTCGCTCCGCCGGGTGAACATTCGTAGCAACAGGTGCAATGCTCCGAGGGTCGCAAGAAGTGTTGCTGAGCCCGCCGTGAATCCCTGCCAGGTGGGAACGATGGATGCGATTGCCTGGGCCGCGTGGAGGGTCCACCCAAACAGCAACCGGATCACAAACAAAATCAGGGGCACAACCACCCCAGGAATGAACAGCAGCATCCCCGCCGCCAGCAGGCCGCCGCAGACATACTGGAAGATCCGGTGCAGCAGGGATTCTTTCATGAGCGCCGCCCACTTTTGAGTGTACTTTCCTGTCCCGCGGAGGCGCAGAGGGAGAGGACGCCCGCAGGACGATTCACCGCCATTGTATCACGAAACATCAGGAGGCGCGCACTATGCGGGGATGGAATCCCCGCCTCCTTTTTGCAGGTGCAACCCCATCGGTTCACCGCTTGGCTCCTTCCAAGTTGGCGCGCTGTGCCCTGTATTCCCGCCAGCGTTGCGCCGCTGCCTCGCGTTCTGCCACCTTTTGCAGCGAGACGCTGGAGTCGTTGTAGGCGATGAGGTATTTTTTTCCCGTGACGGGGAGCGGAGACACGAATATCGGAACGTTGTCGGGTGCGTCATCCCGGAGCCCTCTCAGAAAGATCCATGGCGCCGGGACTTCACCTGACATGTAGACCCAGTTCAGGGTGGCAAGACTTTCGGGCTCCAGGATGTCAGCGGCGACGAGTTCTTCAAGCTGATCGGGATATTTGCCGTCGTGTTCCGATGCGTAGATTCGCATGGCCGTTACAAGCTGCCGCCCGTTGCTGATGGACTTGGATACATGGTCTCGTCCGGAGACTAGAATTTCATCCTGCGTGGTCAGAAGAACCGCCGTGCGGGCCGCTTGCATGGCGGCCGCCCCTCCGCCCAGAAGAAGGAGGGCCAGTGCGAAGACCCTGGCGCTCTGAGGGAGTTGCCAGCGGGCGCCTTTCCTACTCAATAGAATCATCAGCCCATGCAGCCCAAGGAATGCGCCCACCAAGATGCCCAAGGTCCACAGGGCATGGCTGACAGAGCCAAAGGCATAAGGAAACGACGCCACGGCATGCATGATGCTGCCCAGGAGCAGGTGAAAACCGATGGTGAAGAGCCCCTTCAGGAGGTCGGTGGCGAACAGGGCATCCAGGATGAATAGCGCCCCGAAGAACAGCAGCGCCGGGATCAGGCAGCTTTTGTGATTCATGGAGCGCCGCCTCCTTTATTTGGATCCTGTTTAGAATGCCCGCTCAGCTTTGCCTTTGCTGCATGCCAGCGCGCGATGGCCTCGTCGTACTCCTGCGGGGTGCAAAACCTTGGCCTCCCGTCGGCAAAGGCGACGATGCGTCCTCTTTTGGAATAGGCACGGGGTGCGCAGATGATCGGTATGTCGGTGTCGACTGATTCATCAATTTCGCCGAGACAAGTCCAGACCTCAGGAACATCAAGATTTGTGGCCGTCAAAACAACGGCCCGCCACGCCAGGTCTTCGGCATCTTCTGGCAACGATTTGAACATCTCCGACCATTTTTCAGTGTTTCCTCTTTCAAGACGATAGGGAACAGACACTTTCGAAAGAGCACGGAGAATCTTTGCATTTTGTTTGTCCCGGGCCTCAGGTTCCAGGATTGAAAGGTGCCGAATGGGTTCTTGAAATAACCTAATCGTATGGGTGACGATGCCGGTCGCGGTGACACAGATGCCAAAGAGCATCGCTAGCATGACGGGTCCGGCCAGGGTCCATTTCAAGCGCCAGTGTCCAGGGCTTTCCCGAAGGTGTCGGCTCACGAACTTCAGCACCCAGTGTAAAATCCAGGTCCCGAGGGCAACCGCCAAGAGGCCGTTGAAAATGAGGAGGGGGTTCATCTGGACCCTCGGAGCCGTATTCGCCAGGAACACGATCCAGCCGATGGCAAGCCGGATGCAGGTGGATAGCAACAGGTCAAGCCAGGGGAAAAGGGGTTGAAACACCACGATCCCAAACAATCCCACCAGCATGATCCGCAGCCAACCGACCACCCTTGGAAAACGGATCGTTTTCACGGCCGTGCCACCTGTTGTGCGAAGTTCTCCAGTTCTTTCCTCGCCCGGTCGGCCAGTTCCGTCAGGGGGAGGTTGATGATCTCCCCGCTGGAGAGCAGGACGTACCGGCGGGAGCCGTACACATAGGGCTCAAAGGCAACGATCAGGTCGCCCTGCTCTGCCTTGCGACCCGGGTAGTATCCGTAGGGGGTGCGGGCGGGATCGATGCCGCGCCACAGTTCCCGGGGGAAGTCCTCGGCCTCCACATGGGGAGGAAATTCTCCGTTGTGGGATTTGGCGTATTCAAAGAGGGCCGTGCGCAGACGCTCCATGGACTGGCGGCGGGCGGAGTCGATCCATGGCTTGGCCTGTTTCTCCGGCTCAGTGATGCGGTAGGTCAGCCCTTCCTTCTGCCAGGCCCCGGGGGTCATGAGCTCCCGGGCGCCGGAGATCATGGTGAGGACCACATAGAGGAACATGCCGCAAACCACCATCAGGCCGAGAGCCCGCTTGTAGGTGAGGGGTGGCATCCACTTGAAGTCTTTGGCCAGGCTGTTCCAAATGACCTTGAAGAGCAACGTGAGGACCAGATAGGTCATCAGGAAGAAGGAAATCACGTCCAGCCGGGCAGCGGCGAGATCCGTCAGCTGGAAGGAGGGCATCCCAGCCCACGAGGTGGCGGGACAGGTCAGCCCAGACATCAGGGCAATAATCATCAAGGCCCCGGCGGACCGCCGGGACCGAAAGTTTGGGGGTTTCACAAAATTCAGGCTACCAGAACCGCCGGGGCGATGACAAGCCTTCATCGAACAACCCGCCGGACGGCCATGGCGGAATTTTTCTAAAAAACGTCGAACAGTTCCAATAAAGAGGGGTCAGTTCCCGTCCTAACCGTGAGGGTGTGCTACACCCATCTGGACAAATTTTATCCCCATCGACCGGTGATTCTCATTGCCAGCGCGGTGGGGATCAGGTGTTAATAAGTTTTCCTTTCTGCCTCCCCTGTCACGACCATGCCAGATCCAGCCTCCTCTCCGCTGCCCAAGGACGATGTCGCCGCCATTGATGAACTTCGCGAGGTGTATGTCCGCCTCTGCAACGAGTTGAAAAAAATCATCGTCGGTCAGCAGAAGGTGGTCGAGCAGTTGGCCATCTGTCTCTTTGCCCGTGGTCACGCTTTGCTCATGGGGGTGCCGGGTCTGGCCAAGACGCTCCTCATCAGCCGGCTGGCGGAGACGATGTCCCTTTCCTTCAGCCGCATCCAGTTCACGCCGGACCTCATGCCCATGGACATCACGGGCACCGACATCCTCCAGGAGCTGCCGGGAGGAAAGCGCAGCTTCGAGTTCGCCAAGGGTCCGGTGTTCGCGAACATCGTGCTGGCGGATGAGATCAACCGCGCGCCTTCCAAGACGCAGGCTGCCATGCTGGAGGCCATGCAGGAGCATCGCGTGACCGTGGCGGGGCGCACCTACACGCTGGACTCTCCCTTCTTCGTGCTGGCGACGCAGAACCCCATCGAGCAGGAGGGCACCTACCCGCTGCCCGAGGCGCAGCTGGACCGCTTCATGTTCATGATCGGCGTGGACTACCCCTCCCGGGAGGAGGAAGTCGCGATCGCGCGCAGCACCACTGGCCTGACCCTGCCGAGGCTGGAGCATGTGCTGGACGGACCCAAGGTGCTGGCTTTCCAGGATCTGGTGCGCCGTGTGCCCGTGCCGGATCATGTCTATGAGTTCGCCGTGGATCTGGTGCGCCGCACCCGGCCGAACGGTGGGGAAGCTCCCTCTTGGCTGAAGCCGCTGGTGAGCTGGGGGGCAGGTCCGCGCGCCGTGCAGTACCTCATTCTGGGGGCCAAGGCTCGCGCCGCGCTCCAGGGCAGCTACATGGTGCGCCTGGAAGATGTGACCGAGGTGGCCGATCCTGTGCTGCGTCACCGGGTGATGACCACCTTTACCGCCGAGTCAGAAGGGGTGACCAGCCGGGACCTTACCAAGCGGCTCGTGGATGAGCTCAGCAAGGCGGCGTGAACTGGGTGCCATAGCCTAGAATTCAAGATTTCAGCCTCCACACCCCAACATGGCGGAAGAGAAGCGATCCTTTCTGGAGCCTGCCGTGCTGGCCAGGCTGATGGCGCTTCCCCTCCATGCCCGGCAGACCATGCTGGGCAGCGTCTCGGGGAAACACCGCAGCCCGGTCAAAGGCTCGTCCTTGGAGTTCGCCCAGTATCGCAAGTATGTGCCGGGCGATGACACGAGGCGACTGGACTGGCGCACTTGGGGCCGGAGTGATCGCTTTTACATCAAAGAGTTCGAGGCGGACACGAATCTTCGACTCTGCCTTCTGCTGGACACCAGTGGCTCCATGGGCTTCGGCCCGGCTGGGGCCACGCGGCTGGACTATGCCCGCAAGCTGGCCGGAACGCTGGCCTATCTCGCCGCTCAGCAGGGGGACGCGGCAGGCCTCTGGAGCATGGCTGAACCTGCGATTGAGATCCCCCCCAAACGAGGAGCCTCGCACCTCGGACTGGTGCTGGATCAGATGGGCACTATCCAGCCCCTCGGCGGCACCACCCTCCTGACAGCCCTGCACAATGCGGCCGAGAAGATCCGCCAGCGGGCGCTCATCGTCATCTTGTCGGATTTCTTCGTACCTCCGGTCGAGCTGAAGTCGGCCATCCAGCATCTCCGCTTCCGCCGGCACGATGTGGCCGCCTTTCATCTGCTGGACCAGCAGGAGCTGGACTTTGACTTCGACCGGCCTGCGAGGTTCGTGGACATGGAAGGCGGGGAGATGGTCCTGGCCGATCCCTCCCTCATCGCGCGGAACTATCGTGAAGCCGTGCGTCAGTACCTCATGGAGATGGACGAACTGGTGCGCACCACCGGCATGGACTACCATCGCGTGAAGCTGCACGACCGGTATGAGGACGTGCTCGCGCGGTTCCTCCTCGGACGCACCCCCAAACGCGGCTCCCGATGACTTTCCTCGAACCAGCGTTGCTGTTTGCCCTGCCGCTCGCCGCGCTGCCGGTGATCATTCACCTCATCCACCTTTATCGGCGGCGTCAGGTGAAGTGGGCGGCCATGATGTTCCTGCTCATGGCGCAGCGGATGAACAAGGGGTTGTCCCGCCTGCGGCAGGTGCTCATTCTCGCGTTCCGCGTGCTGGCGGTGGCCGCCATCATCTTTGTCATCACCCGCCCGCTGGCTGGCGGCTGGCTGGGCCTGACTGGGGGCGCGCCAGACACGGTCATGATCCTGCTGGACCGCTCCGCGAGCATGGAGCAGCAGAATACCACCACCGGGGTGAGCAAACGCCTGGCGGGGCTGCGCAACATCGCCCGCGCCATTCATGATGCGGTGGGCACCCGTTCCCGGCTCGTGCTGGTGGACAGTGCCGTGGGGGATCCTCAGTCGCTCGACAAGGCGGAGCGTCTGCTGGACATGCCGCACACGGGTCCCACGGACACGAAGGCAGACATTCCCGGCATGCTGCAAAAGGCCCTGGACTACATCACCACCAACAAGTCCGGACGGACGGACGTGTGGCTGCTGAGCGATCTGCAGCAGGGCGACTGGGACGCCGCAGGAGGTCGCTGGGAAACCCTGCGTAGCGCCTACGCTGCTCTCCAGGGGGTGCGGTTCCACTTGCTCGCTTATCCTCAGATAGCGGAGGACGATCTGGCGGTGCGGGTGGAGCGGGTGACCCGGCGCGAGACCTCTGCGAAGGCGGAACTACTCATGGATCTTCGCATCACGCGACAGGCCGGACAAGCGCTCGTACCGATCGAAGTACCGCTGCGGGTGGTCATCAATGGGGCCGCGACCACCGTGAAAGTCACGCTCAAGGAAAGTCAGTTGGTGCTTCAAGGGCAGACCTTCCCCATCGACAAGTCGCTCAAGCGGGGCTGGGGCCGGGTGGAATTGCCGGGGGATGCCTGCCTGCCCAACAACGCGTGGCACTTCGTCTTTGATGAGCCTCCTCCCATGCGCTCCGTGATCGTTTCCGATGATGAGCTGGAGACCTCCGGCCTTGCCGCCGCACTTGGGGCTCCGGCGGATCCCTCTCGCAAATACGCCGTGACTCGCTTGCGCAGTCAGCGGGCCGCAGAGATCCCCTGGGATGAGACGGCCTTGATCGTCTGGCAGGCCCCGCTGCCCAAGGCGGATGACGTCCTGGCCCGACAGCTGGAAAATCATGTGGCATCGGGCAGGTCGGTGCTGTTTCTCCCGCCCGAGTCACCGGATGACGTGCGTTTTCTGGGACTGGGCTGGGGACCCTGGCAGGGCGGAACCGGCACCCGGGCCCAGGCGGTGGAGTGGTGGCGCAATGATGCCGACATCCTGGCCAATCTGCGCGACGGCACCGCGCTGCCAGTGGGCAGTGTGGAGGTGACCCGTCACGTGCCGGTATTGGGGGAAGGCGTGCCCCTGGCCCGGCTGCCCAACCGCGAACCTCTCCTCGTCCGTGCAGGTGGCGAGCAGGGCGGGGGAGTTTATTTCCTAGGGACCCTGACCGGCCCTGGCGCGTCCAGCCTGGCGCGGGACGGCGTGGTCATGTTCGCCATGCTGCACCGGTCGCTCAACGAAGGGGCCCGCACCCTGGGCAAGGCCCGGCAGCGCTCTGCTGCGCTGGGCTCGCTCGGAGCGGATCCTTCGGCATGGAAATCGATCGAGGCGCGTGAGGACAACGTTCCTTCCATCAACCTTCCCCTCATGGCCGGAGTGCGTAGTTCTGGCGAGCTCCTCACCGCCCTGAACCGGCCCGCCACGGAGGACGAGTCTCTGCACCTCACCAGTGCGAATCTGGACGAGCTTTTTACGGGTCTCGACTACCGGGTGCTCACGGACAACCTGGACGATGGCCGCAGCCTCACCAGTGAGATCTGGCGTACGTTCCTCATGGTGATGGCGCTGGCCTTGTTGGGTGAGGCCCTCCTGTGCATGCCCGGGCGTCCGGAACCGGGCCGGGCTGCCGCGAACCCCTTCTTCGCCCGGGCAAATGCAGATCCCGCCCAGAACGGAACTCCTTCTTTCCGCGAACCCGCGCAACCCACGGCATGAAACCCGCCAGCCAGACTCTGGTCTTCAGCCCCAGCCCCCTTTCCGTCACGGTGGGGGTGGTCTTCGTGCTGCTCATCGCCGGGCTGGCCTGGATGGCGTGGCGGCGCAGCGGCTATCGGCGGGTCACCGGCCTGCTTGAGGCATTGCGCGTGTTCATCGCCGCAGCTATTGCAATTACCTTGAACCAACCCGAGTGGCGGGAGCTTTTCAAACCGGAGAGCAAGCCCACCCTGGTGGTGCTGCGGGATGTCTCGCGCTCGATGGAGACGCAGGACATGATCAACGCCGCCAGCCCGTCGTCCGAGCCCCTGGCGAGGAAGGCGCTGGCCGCCCCGCTGGCAGAGGCGGCCACCTGGGCCTCCCTGACCGAGCGCATGGAGGTGGTGCTGCAGGATTTCTCCTCCGCTCAACAGCCGCCGGAGGAGGGGACGGATCTTAACGGAGCACTGAATCAAGTGGCGGAGAAGCACCCGCGCCTCCAGGCCGTGGTGCTCGTCTCTGATGGCGACTGGAACAGCGGGGAAGCCCCGGCCCAGGCGGCCACACGGCTGCGCATGCGGGATGTGCCGGTCTTTGCCGTGCCGCTGGGTTCGGAAAGCCGCCTGCCGGATGTGGAGCTCGCCAGTTTCGAGGTGCCCACCTTTGCCATCGCGGGCAAGCCGTTGCGCGTGCCCTTCACCATCGAGAGTTCCCTGCCGCGGGATGAGGCCGCCGTGGTGGAGCTGCGGTCGTCCACTGGCGAGGTCATCACGAAGTCCGTCGTCATTCCCGCCATGAGCCGGCTGCAGGATGTGATGGTCTGGCGTCCGGAAAAACCCGGTGAACTGAAGCTGACCCTCGCCGTGCCCAAGACCGGCGGTGAACGGTTCCTGAACAACAACTCCATCGAGGCTCCGCTTTCCATCCGGAAGGAGCAGCTGCATGTGCTCATCATCGAGAGCTTCCCACGCTGGGAGTACCGCTACCTGCGCAACGCCCTGGAGCGTGATCCCGGGGTGGAGGTGAACTGCCTGTTGTTTCATCCAGCCCTGGGCAAGTCCGGCGCCGGGCGTGGTTACCTCAGCGCCATGCCCAAGGCCGACGCCCTTGCCAAGTATGATGTGGTCTTCCTGGGCGATGTGGGGATCGATAAAGGGCAACTCACTCTGGAGCAGTGTGATGCGTTGCAGAAGCTGGTGCGGGATCAGGCCGCCGGTCTGGTCTTCATGCCGGGGCTCAACGGCTACCAGAGCACCCTGCAAAACACGACCCTCGCCGATCTTCTACCGGTGGTGTGGGACACCGCCCAACCGCGTGGCTGGGGCACCTCGTCCCCGGGCAAGTTTTCCCTCACGGAGTCCGGCACCCGCAGTCTCCTGACGAAGCTGGAGGACACCGATGAGGCCAGCGCCCGTGTGTGGCAAAATCTGCCGGGCTTCCAGTGGTACGCCCCCGCGATCCGGGCCAAGGCGGGGAGCGAAGTGCTTGCCATGCATGGCACGGAGACGAATCGCTTCGGAAGAATCCCTCTGATCGTGACAAAGACCCACGGAGCTGGCAAGATCCTCTTCATGGGCACAGACGGAGCCTGGCGCTGGCGTAAAGGGGTGGAGGACAAGTACCACTACCGCTTCTGGGGTCAGGTGGTGCGGTGGATGGCGTACCAGCGCAACATGTCCCAGGGGGACAAGATGCGCCTGTTCTACTCCCCCGACCGGCCGCGCACCGGGGCGGTGCTCACGCTCAACGCCAACGTCACCAGCCAGACAGGGGAACCTCTGCGCGACGGCACCGTCATTGCCCAAATCACTGCCCCGTCTGGGAAGACCTCCAGCGTCAGGCTCGTCTCCGCCGGGGAGGAGGCCTGGGGACTCTTCAGCGGCGTCACCACACCGACGGAGCCCGGCGAGCACCGCGTGCGCCTCACCTCGGCCGATGCCGGGGCCGCGCTGGACACGCTCATTTCCGTGCAGGGCACCCCGCGGGAAAAGCTCGGCCAGCCCGCGAAACCCGATGTGCTGCGGGAGATCGCTCAGCTCACCCGGGGCAAGCTCATTTCCTCCACCGATCCTGCCGAGGTCGTGGCTGCCGTCGCGGCCATGCCCCGACCCGAGGAGCAGGAGCGCCGGGTGCAGATCTGGGCGCATCCCATCTGGTCTCTGCTCCTTGTGACCCTCATGGGCGTCTTCTGGGTCGGCCGCAAGGCCGCCGGTGCCTTCTAGCCTCTTCCACTGTTCCTCCTGCCAACTTTTCAACCAAACCAAGCCGAGTCATGAAGACCACCCTGCCACCCGTGCTTGAAAGCAAACTCGCGGACTTCCGACGCCGCGTCTGGACGGTGAAGCTCACCGAGGGGTTGCTGGCCGCGGCGTTCGGCCTGGTGCTATCGTACCTCCTGGTCTTTGTCCTGGACCGGTTCATGGAAACACCCTCCTGGCTGCGTCTTGCCCTCCTGCTGGGCGGGGCCGCGACGCTGGGCGTGGGACTGCCTTGGAAATGGCACCGCTGGGTGTGGCGTCAGCGCCGTCTGGAGGATGCCGCCCGTCTCCTGCGCCGCACCTTTCCCCGCCTGGGGGACCAGTTGCTGGGCATCGTGGAGCTGGCCCGGATGGAGCAGGGTGAGGCGGGCCGGAGCGAGCGGCTCGTGCAGGCGGCCATGGCCCAGGCGGCGGAAGCGGTGAAGGACAAGGACTTCACCCACGCCGTGCCGGATGCCCGGCATCGCCAGTGGGCCTACGCAGCCATCGCCGTGGGCGTACTCATGCTGGTCGCCTTTGTGGCGGTGAGTGACGCGGCGCGCAACGCTCTCTCACGCTGGGGTCTTCCGTGGCAGAATGTGGAGCGCTATACCTTTGCCAAGGTGGAGCAGCTTCCCTCGCGTCTCGTGGTGCCGCTGGCGGAGCCTTTTGAGCTGCCGGTGAAACTCTCGTCCGACACCCGCTGGTCACCTGGCGCGGCCTCGGCCCGCATTGGGAACCAGCCATGGGTGGAGACCTCGAATGCCTCGGGCGTGTATCCGCTGGCCTTCCCACCGCAGAAGGTGGACACCTCCCTGCGGCTTAGCCTGGGTGATGTGCGAAAGACCATCACCCTCGCGCCCCGTCCTCGTCCGGAACTGGAGGATGTCTCCGTGAAGCTGCGCCTGCCTTCGTATCTGGGATACAAGTCTGAGCAGGGGCAGCCGGTTCGAGGAGGCACCGTCAGCATTGTGAAGGGCGCCCAGGCCGCCTTTGAAGCCCGGGCCAGCCGGGATCTTGCCGCCGCTGAGCTGGATGGGACCAGCCAGACGGTGAGCGGGGCCGTTATCCGCACCAGCTATGCCCCGGTGAACGCCGATACGGAGCGCAAGTTCATGTGGCGGGATGTGGATGGCCTCACCCCGCGCGAGCCGTTGCTGCTGCGGGTGCAGGCTGTGGAAGATGAGGCCCCCAAGATCATGGCCCGCCGGGAAACCATGGAGCAGGTGGTGCTCGACACGGAAGTCGTCAGCTTCGACATCAATGTCACCGATGACTTCGGCGTGCAGCGTGCCGGGCTGGAGTGGCTCGGTGCCCCGCCCCTGGATGGCAACAAAGACCAGCCACGGCACAAGGGAGAGAAAGTGGCTGCCGCCGGAGCGCATGAAAAACGGGAGCTGGCAGCGCGCGCCACGTTCTGCGCTGTGCGTGATGGCGTTCCTCCTCAAACCATTGAGGTGCGGGCCTGGACGGATGACTACCTGCCGGGACGGGCCCGGGCGCGATCTGCCGCCTTCACCCTGCATGTGCTCAACAAGACCGACCATGCCCTTTGGCTCACCGAGCAGTTCGGGAAGTGGATCGAAGCCGCCCGTGAGAGCTATGAAATGGAGCAGCAGTTGCACCAGACCAACAAGGACCTGCGGGCGCTGACAGCTGCCGAGCTGGATCGTCCGGAAAACCGCCGCCGGGTCTCCCAGCAGGCGGCGGCGGAGAATGCCAACGCCGCCCGTCTCGACAGTCTGACCACCGCCGGGCGCAGTCTGGTGGAGCAGGCGACGAAGAACGATGAGTTCGATGCGAACCGTCTCGAGTCCTGGGCCACGCTGCTCAAATCCCTCAAGGACATCGCGGCCAACCGCATGCCCAGCGTGACCGACCTCCTCAAGCAGACCGCAGGAGCGGCCAGCAAGCCCTCCAGCGGCCAGCCTTCGCCCAGCAACCCGTCGCAACCCCAGACTGCCGAAGCCAAGCCGCCCACACCTGCGGGGGACTCCAAGACTGCGCCGAATGTGAGCCAGGGACCCAACCTGCCCACCACCCCTCAGCAGGGGGCTCCCATCGCTCCGGGGCCTGCCAAGCCTCCGGCTCCGAGCATTGCGGACCGGGAGGCGGGTTTCGGGAAACCACCTGAGGCCAAGCCCGCGGATCCCAACGCCCCGCCCAAACCCCCTGGTGCCGGTAAACTCGGCCTGCCCTCCACCACGCTGGGTGCCGCTCCCACGAAGCCAGGTGACGAGGCTCCCAAACCGCCGGAATCGCCTGCCCAGCAGAAGATGGACAACGCCATCGCGGAGCAGCGGGATTTGCTCAAGGAGTTCGCCAAAGTCTCCGATGAGCTGAGCGCCATCCTTGCCAGCCTGGAGGCCAGCACCTTTGTGAAGCGGTTCAAGGCCGCCTCCCGTCAGCAGATGCTCATCGCCAGCACGGTCAACGAGAAGACACTGGACTCGTTTGGCATTGAGCGCACGCCGCCCAAGGAGGCGGAACCGATCGCCCAGAATGCCAAGACCCAGAGCAACACGGTGCACACCATCCAGACCGACCTGGAGGCCTACTTCCAGCGGAAGCAGGACAGCCGGTTCAAGACGATCCTCGACCAGATGAAGAAACTGGAGGTGGTGCGCGCCCTGGCCCGGGGTGGTGAGAAAGTTTCCATGAACCTCACTGGCCAGACCATCTCAGGCTCCGAGTACTGGGCGGATGTTTTTGACCGCTGGGCGGAGGAGTTGGTGGCGGCGAGCAATTGCAAGTCCTGCTCCAGCTGCAGTGGGGACAGCCTGCCCCCGGAGATTGTGCTCAAGGTCATGCAGGCGCTGCGGGATGAGATGAAACTGCGGGATGAGACCCGCGAGCTGGACAACGCCCGCGCCGCGATCGATGAAGACAAATACGTGGCCGCCGCCCGGGCGCTGGCGCAAAAGCAGGCCTCCATCGGGAATCACACCCAGAGCGCCGTGACGGACATCAGGGCCTTGCCGGAAGGGGAGACCAAGTTTGGCAAGGAACTGCAGCTTCTTGGTGCGGTGGTGAACATCATGGATGAGGCTCATGGCCTGCTGGGAGGTGGCAATACCGGCGCGGATGCCATTGCAGCCGAAACAGAAGCCATTGAACTCCTCCTCCAGGCCAAGCGCATGAAGCCCAACGGTGGTGGCGGTGGCGGCTCGAACCCTGGTGGAGGCGGCACTGCAGCCAACGCCTCATCCGCTGCACTGGCGGAGCTGGGTGAAGGGGCGGATGCTGACAGCAACGTGGGAGCCCGTCCGGTGGGCCAGGCGACAGGCCGGGCCGGGAAAGAGTTCCCCGAGGAATTCAAGGCCGGGCTGGACGCTTACTTCAATCTCCTTGAGGGCTCGCAGGACAACAGCAAATGATCCCGTCTTCATTTCCACGAACCCTGGTCCTTGGTGCGGTGGCTGCCGGACTCTGGGCGCTGCCTGCATCAGGTGTTGCCCAGCAGCCTCCGGTTGCTCCTGCCGTCGTGCTGCCGTGGTGGGAGCGGGTCAAGCAACCGCTCGCTCCTGAGATCGAAACTGCGCTGGCCGAGCTGGCGGCCAAGGTCACGCCGTTGCGCAAAAAGGACCTGACCGACTTCATGCAGGCCGAGCAGGACTGGCTCGTCCAGACCTTCCAGATCAAAGAGGAGACCAGGGTAAAGGCTCTCAAAGCGGCCGCCGATCAGGCGGTGGAGGAGGCGATCAAGCCCTACCCGCAAAGGCTGACCGAGACCCATCGCAACCGGTTGCCTGCTGGCGAGGCGGCCGCAGCAGTCGCCGCGATCTCGCGCTGGGAGCCGGAAGTCCTGGCCTGGAGCCGCCTTGTTCTGGGATGCACCCTGCCGGATGAGCTTCCCGTGTGGAAGGATGCCGTGAAGGCGGCGCTGGATCCCACCCAGTTGGCGGCATGGGAAAAGCGCCGCATCGAGTCTCGCGAGGCCTGGGACAAGCAGGTCAAGGCCTGCATCACTCCCTGGCTGAATGCTGGCCGCATGCAGGCCATCGCCCAGGTGACCACTCGCATTGACTCCATGCTGCCCATCATGAAGCTGGATGCGGACAAGGCGACCCGCCTCCGGGAGGCTGCCAACAAGGCGGTGGACCAGCTCTCCGCGGAGGAGGAAAAGCGCGCCACCGAACCGATGTGGTTCATCACCCCGGCGCGACGTCAGCAGTTCGTGGAAACAAACCCCGTTTTCCGGGCCTATGCGCTGGACGTGGACCCCGGGTCCCGACCGGACTGGAAAGAACTGGTCGCCTCTGTGGCGAGCCCGGACGAACTGGCCCGCTGGGATCAGCATCTCGCGGAACGGAAGGAAAAGGCGGAGAAGGAGATTCCCGGAATCCTGAAGCTGTCCCTGGACCGCGTGCGGGCCAGTTGGGAGAAGAGTCTCGAACGCGACGCCGACCAGACGCTGCTGGCGCTCAGGCTGCCCAAGGAGCGGCTCAAGACCCTGGAAGGTGTGAAGCGCACGGTGCTGGAGCGGGCGGAAAAACGCTGGACCACCCAGGCGACAGAGCAACTTCAAAAGATGGAGCCACCGGCCCGTGATGAGATCATCAAGAAGGGGCGCGGGTATTACCTCTCCCTTCAGAATGACGACCAGCCGCAGAATGATACCGAGTGGAAGAAGGCACTCGAGGGATTGATCACACCGGAGGAGCGCAAGCAGGTGGAAATCGCCAATGGCGAGCGCAAGAGCCGGCGTGAGGATCAAGTGGGACGTCTGGTGCTGTCTGAGCTGGATCGCAGACTTGCTTTCACCTCGGCCCAGCGTGTGGTGCTTCTCCCGCTGGTGTCAAAGGCGGCTCTCGGAGACGGCCGGTTGTTTCCCACTGAGCCCACGGAGTACGGTTACGATTTCCAGAGTCAGAACTTTGCCGCCATCGCGGCCAAGGTGAAGGAGGCCGATCTGAAGTCCGTGCTGGACGAGTCCCAGCTCAAGGCGTGGAGAGAGCTGGAGAAAGCCCAGGCCTCCCAGCAGCAGGAGAACTCCCCCAAACCGGTGGCCAAGCCCGACTTCGGCACCCGCAAGCCGGAACCTGAAGATTTGGAGCAGATGGTTTCCTTATTCCTTTACGAGAAGTCCCTGGCCCGGCACACCAACCTCATGAACGCCATGGTCACTGCGGCGGAAGATGCGGCCCGGGTTACCGGTCTGGCTCCGGACCGCATGGCCAGGCTGCGCACGGCGGCCCGCGGTGCGGTGGAGGCGGCCATGGATGAATGGCGGCCGACGGTTGACTCCGTGGTGCGCGCCCGCCTTCAGGGGGCTACGGTTCAGGATGTGGGCCAGCGCATGACGAGCATCGACAGCTACTACTTCAACATGTACCGCTCCCGCAAGACGGAGGATTATCCCGTGTGGCAGAAGGCGCTCAAGGCGGAACTCAACCCTGACCAGTTCAAAAAGTGGGAGGGGGAGCAGAAGGCCCGCCAGGACTTCCAGGACGAGGCCGTGGCCGCCTTTGTGCTGGCGGAGTTTGACCGCAAGGTGCTGCTCAATGGAGCGCAGAGCGAGGCCTTGAAAACCAGGCTGGCAGCGGTGATCCGGGACTATCAGCCGGACCTTGCCACCTACTTCTCCGGGTCGGAAGGCGTCCCCTGGTACCTGCAGTACTACAGCATGCTCATCCCGATCGTGGGTGTGACGGAGAAGGATCTGAAGACCATCATCACCCCCGGCCAGTGGGACGCATGGAGCAAGAGCAACGAGTTCAACAACTGCATGTCCTACTGGAGCGGGATAGAGCAGAACCACAACAGCCGGGTGCGCAACAAGCAATGAAGGGTACGATGAAACAGCTCAAACTCCATGCCCTGCTGACGACGGCCGGCGTCGTCCTTTGCGGAACAGTCTCCTTGCAAGCCCAGGACCCGTCCCTCCGGTTTGGGGGCCAGATCCCCGCGGAGGTGGGCACTGTCTATGAACGCGGACTGGCCTGGCTGGCCACCGCACAATCGCCCGATGGCACCTGGAAAGGGGGCAACTCTGGCAGCGGGGTGGATGGCATCTGCCTGATGTCCTTTCTCGCCAGTGGAGAGGACCCCAACTATGGGCAGTATGCCCAGGTCATCCGCCGTGCCATCCGGGCGATGATCAAAAGCCAGGATGCCAGCACCGGCTACTTGCCCAACAGCATGTATCATCATGGGTTTGCCATGCTGGCCCTCGCGGAGGCGTATGGAGCTGTGGATGAGTCCCTGCTGTGGGAGGGGGAGAAACCCGTGCGGACGATCTGCCAGACTCTGGATCTGGCCATCCGCTGTGCCTCTACTTCGCAGTCCAAGAACCGCTGGGGGGCCTGGCGTTATTCTCCAGATGCCAGCGATGCCGACACCTCCGTCACCGGGGCCGTGCTCATGGGTCTGTTTGCCTGCAGAAATGCGGGTCTGGAAGTTTCTGACGAGACCATCAACGGAGCCATGGACTACATGCGGCGCAGCACGGGCCAGGACGGATCGGTTGCCTACTCCGGCGGGTTCGGCGGCATGGGAGGTTCGATGAATCTCTCGGCCATCGCCGCGCTGGTGGGCGCCATCTCCCATGCCAAGGAGTCAGAGCAGTACCAGGCGAGTCTCAAGCGCATCAAGGAGAACCTGGAGCATCGCGAGACCACCTACCCGGAATACTTCCGCTACTACATGGCCCAAGCCCTCTTCCAGGGGGACTACGAAGCCTGGCAGAAGTGGAACGCCGTGAAGGTGCGCGAGGTGCATGAATTGCAACGCGATGACGGCGCGATAGGGAGCTCCGCCTACAGCACCGGCATGTCCCTCCTGGGACTGGCCCTGAACTACCGCTTCCTGCCGATCTACGAGCGATGAGCCGCCTTCTCCCCAGCCTCCTTCTGATCGCCACGGGCGGCCTGCTCGCCGTTCCGGCGGCGTCCCTCCGTGCCCAGAGTGCCGATGCCGCCCCGCCTCCGGCGCGGTTGCGATGGCAGAACAGTGAAACCCTGCCCGGTGAGATGGTGGGGGCCACGGAGAAGACCGTGCGATGGAAGAGTCCGTTGTTTCAAGAACCGGTGGATGTTGCCTGGTGGTTTCTCCGGCGGATGGACCGCACGGTCTCTGCGGTGCCGGTCACGGACCCCTTTACCGTGTCCCTGCGGGATGGGAGCCAGCTCCATGGGAACCTCGTGGGCATCAGCAGTGATGCCATCACGTTGACGAGCAGCCGCCACGGTGAAGTGTCGCTGAAACGCAGCGAGGTGCTGAATCTGCGGCGGCTCAAGGGGAACGATCTGTTGTGGTCGGGCCCGGTGGGCGACTCGGGCTGGAAGCTGGAGAAGCAGCAGTCCGCCGCCGGCAACAGCGGAAACCAGCCCCCCGCCATTGTCCTGCAACTGCTTCCCGGTCCGGGCGGAGCCCTCTCGCTTCCTTACTGGAACCGCATGGTGTCCCTCACCCAGAAGCTGCCTGAGAAGGTGGAGGTGGCGTTCAAGGTCCGGTCCAGCCAGCGTCCGGAGTTTCAGCTCAAGTTCCGCAACTTCCGGATGGAGACCTGGGGCAGTGAACTGGTGGTCGCGAGCGGGGACCAGTACAAGTCCCTGCGCATGATCGCTGACAGCGAACGCGTGGTGGACCTCCGCATCCGGTGGGATGAAACAACCGGGAAAGGCCAGGCCTATGCCGGTAACGGGGAGCCCGTGGCCGATTGGACGTTTGAACCGGACAAAAGCAGCCGGGACGACAAAGTGTATCTCAAAGGGAGGGGGCGCGACCTCACTCTCGAGCAGCTCACGTTCCAGAACTGGAGGGATGCCGCACCTGCCCGGCATGATCCCTTGCAGGCGCATCTGGAACTCGCAGACGGCAGGGTGGTCGCCGGCGTGATTCGATCTTCGGCGGCAGGGAATCTTTACATCGAACCCGGTGAGGATGGCCCTCCGCTGGCAGTGGATCTGGCCAGCGTGAACGAGATCCTCCTTTCACCCGACCGCCCCGCCAGCCCTGCAACGGAAATGCTGCTGACCTACGCCGACGGCACCCAGTTGCGAGGAAGGATCGAGTCGGTCAAAGACGGATATGCCTGGTTGAAGACGAGCTTCAGCAGCGGGCCCCTTCCCACCCGCACGGATGCCTTGCGACAGGTGCTGCTGGATGTGAAGCGCCCTGAAGGCGTGTCTGCGGAACTCCCCTTCGCCCAGATGGACAAGCTGGTGGTCCAGGGCACCAGTCTCCATGGCCGGTTCATGCCGGCCGGAGACGCGGCGGTGCGCTGGCTGTTGATTGGGGCGGAGACACCCTGCACGCCAGTTTCAGGGGCTCCCGTTGAAATTACCCAGGTGGTGCCCGCAGCGCTGCCGGCGGCGATCAAAGAGCCACCTTCCCTCTTTTACACTCGGGCCGGGGATGTCATTCCGGGCCGGCTCATTTCCCTGGACGCCACCGGAGTGGAGCTGGAGTCTCCCATCACCACCGCCCGCCGCCTGGCCGGCACCAGCCTGGCTGCGGTGCAGTTCCAGGCCGCCGCCTCCACGGATGTGACGAGTTTCCTCGATCCGGGCTGGCAGATTCTCAAGGGATCGGACAAGACGGTGAAACGCACGGAGAAGAATCTTGATCTCCCGGTCGGGACCGCCATGGCGCACTGGGGCGCCTTGCAGAGCAGCGAGGTGAAATTCAACATCACCAGCAGCAACTACTCCACCTTCCGCCTGACGCTCTTCGCCACAGGTGGGGAGGACAAGAATTGCATGCGTTTCATTGTGGCCAATTTCGGCAGCCAGATCTACTCCGGCACCGAGGCGGAGGACGGACAGCTCGGCGACAGAAACCAGCTGCCCGGCACCGGGGGGAAGCCCGTACCCATGCGTCTGGTGATTCAGGACAAATTTGTGGAGATCTTCATCAACGGGAGCAAGCAGCACCGGTTTTCCCTGGATGCAGGAAGGCGTCCGGGCACGGGGTTGATCATCGAACCGTGCAGCGTGTGGGGCAACGAAGTCACTCCGGTGAAGCTGGCAGACTTCAGCAGCCGGGCGGCACCGGGTTCACCGGGGCTTCCGGCCGTGACGGCGGAGGCCCGCACCCAGGCATTGAGCGTGCCACGGTTCAGGAAAGAACACCCGCCCCGCCATGTGCTCATCGCTGCCAACGGAGATGTCCTGCGGGGAGAGATCGAGGCGGCGACCGCCACCCATCTCGGTTTCCGGTCGGGTCTCGAGACCCTGAAGGTGCCGCGTGACCGTGTAAAAGCGGCGGTCTGGCTGCAAGCTCCGGGAGGGACCGATGAAAGCTTCAAAGAGGACCGTAGTGCGGAGCTCCCCGCCCTGGACCGGATGACCTCGCGGCGGGTCAACTACTCAAGCGCCACGCTTTCAACCCTGATCAATGTCCTCAAGGCGGAAGTCACGGATGTGAAATTCAAGCTGCCGGAAAAGAAGGACGGCAGATCCTTCAAGTTCCAGTTCGGAGTCCAGACCGTTCGGGAGGCTCTGGACCAGATTTGTGCGCTGGTGGGCTATCGCTACCGGATCGAACCTGGAAACGTGGTGGTGATCGAGTCTCCGCCTCCTGTACAGCCTGACATGGTGCTTCGGGCTTACTGGCTGAGACCTCATGCCCTGGGGAAGGCGGAATCCACCCAGAAGCTGCTCACCGCCCTCAAGCTGGAGTTCCCCCCGGGATCATCTGTTTCATGGAACCCGGCCGCCGGTCTGCTCACGATGACCAACAACGCCGTCAATCATGACCGGCTCAAGGAACTGGCCCGGGAGAAATGGGGCGGAGTGCTCGGAACGCCCACCCACTGGCTCCTGTTGTCTGATGGCGGTCGTCTCGGGCTGGCAGTGGAAAAGTTTGAGCCGGAATTCATCGTGGGAACCCATCCCGTCTATGGGACCTGTCGCGTTCCCCGGGCGCAGGTGTATCTGTTGCGCACCCAGCCGCCGGACGAGAGCCCCGCCATGAAAACGCTGGGTGACTGGAAGCTTGTGTCGGCTCCAGAACCGGTCATTCCCGGAGCGGAGGGGTCTTCAGACCCCTCCATGGGTCAGGAGGCCAAGGCGTTCAAGCTGCCCATGTTGGGTGGGGGCGAAGAGTTCGAACTCTCCAAGCACAGGGGCAAGGTGGTGGTGCTGGACTTCTGGGCCACGTGGTGTGGCCCCTGCATCAAGTCGCTGCCGGGCCTTATGGAATCCCTGGGGTCATTGCCTGCGGAGAAGGTGCTGCTCCTTGGCGTGAATCAGGGCGAACCGGCCGAACAGGTGAAGCGGTTCATTGAAACAAGAAACTGGAACCTTAAGGTGGCCCTGGACTCCTCCCAGTCCGTCGGGCGGCTCTACGGGGTCAGCGGCATCCCCCACACCGTGGTCGTTGGACCGGACGGCAAAGTTGCCCTCGTGAAAACCGGCTTCAGCCCGGAGAATGAGAAGGAGATTGTGGAGGCGGTGAAGAAGCTGATGCAGTAGCCGGGCGTCGGTGAGTCGGTGAGTCGGTGAGTCGGTGAGTCGGTGAGTCGGTGAGTCGGTGAGTCGGTGAGTCGGTGAGTCGGTGAGTCGGTGAGTCGGTGAGTCGGTGAGTCGGTGAGTCGGTGAGTCGGTGAGTCGGTGAGTCGGTGAGTCATTTTGCGTGTTATCTCATGAACCAGGAGGGTTCGCCATGCGTAGCCATGGGTCGGCTGAGCGTAGCGAGGACTACCCATGGAAGGTGATGAGAAGGATTTCTACCGCGGAGCGGTAGGCCAATGGAGTCCAAATGACGGATGGTGTGGATTACGGTGTTGTCGTCTGGGGGGGCGCCATGCGATGGGCCTACCGCTCCGCGGTAGCAGGTGAAAGGTGCTATCCAGGGGTAGCCCTCGTTCCACTCGGTCGACCCCTGGCTATGCATGGTGAACCCTTCAGGTTCGATGCCGGGAGGACGATCACGACGATGGATGCTGTGATCGCAAAGTGCATCGATGCCTCATTTTGACGTCATCATGCGGCCAGGATAACTCGTGGTGTCGCTGATGAATGTACACAGAAGGAGCTCCATCGGAATGACGGGCACTCCGAGGATGAGGAACAGATTTTCATGAACCCGGAGGGTTCGAGGGCATTGCAGGGCAAGCGCTCCCCTTGCCTTGCGCTGGCCCTGACTGAGGCAACCGAGGCGGTCGCCCTACAACCCAGGGTGGTTGGCTGTGGGTTAATGGATACAACGGAAACCGTCCTTTTCCCGTGATCCCCCCCCCCCCCTGATGCCCTGTAGGGCAAGCGCTCCGCTTGCCGCGAACGTCCCCTGGTGAGGCAACC
>NZ_BATQ01000008.1 GCF_000739635.1 Verrucomicrobium sp. BvORR034
GATCCAGCGCGTGACCTGTTGTAGGGCGAGCGCTCCGCTTGCCGCGTATGTCTCCTGATGTGGCAACCGGAGCGGTCGCCCTACACCCCAGGTTTTTTTGACAGCGCGGGAGAGAGGCAGCCTCATGGGGCGCTTGCACCGGACCTGGACCTAAAAATCCGTGTCCGCCTTCTTCAAATCCAGCTCCTTGATCCACGTATTCCGATATCTCACATCGTGCCCTTCGCACTGGAGCTTCAACCCCTGTGGGGTGTCTGTGATGCCGAAGCCGTTGTTGTTTCCTCCGTCCACCCCGGAGTTGGGGCCGCCCCAGACCTTGCTGATGGCCACGTTCTTGTGCACCTTTTTCCCGTTGAAATACATCGTGACCAGCGGCTTCTCCACCAGCTTGCCGTCCACGAACCGGGCCGCGCGGAAGACGATGTCGTAGCTGTTCCACTTGCCCACGCCGAGGTAGGCTTCATAGGGCGATTCGGTCTCATTGATCACCGCCCCCATGCCGTGCTTGGTCTTGTCCCCGTCCAGCACCTGGATTTCGTAGCGGTTCTGCAGATACACCCCGCTGTTGCCGCCGGGTTTGGCGATGTAGAACTCGATGTGCAGACGGAAGTCGCGGTACGGCTTCTTCGTCACAATGTCTGCCGCGCCGTACTTTCCTTTGTCCGCCGCCCGGTCATCGGTCATGATGGCGGTGCCGCCGTCCACCGGGTCTTCCACGGCCTTCCACTTGATGGGCAGGGCGGAGGCGAAGCGGGGCCCCTCCCAGTAGGTCCATTTGTCATCCAGCATCTGGCGGGATCCGTCCAGGATGACCTCCGCACCCTCTTCGGGCTTGGCACCCGCACCCAGATGGGGAGCCGGGCTTTGAGAGAAGGCGGCAGTGGCGAGCGCCAGGGGCAGCAGGCAGGAGAGGAGGGTGCGTTTGCGTTTCATGAAGCGGAAAAATGCAAAAACTGTGCAGGCAGGGTTACTGACGTATCGCCGGTCTTCTTGCCCGCCAGTCCGTATTTGCGCATGACGGGTGCGTATCCATCCGCTAGCTGTGGGTTGGCGCAGGCCACTTCTCAGCTCCATGTCATACCCCGCTTTTTTCTTTGATCGTGATGGTGTCGTCAATGTCTCGCCCGGTGCGGGCTATGTGCTGAGCTGGGAGGCGTTCCATTTTTCCGAGGGCATCATCGAGGCTCTCGCCCGACTCAAGGCGGCCGGATTCAAACTCGTCGTCGTGACCAGCCAGCAAGGAGTCGGCAAAGGCCTCATGACCCAGGCCACGCTCGATGACATTCACGCCCGCATGCAGGCTGCCCTGGAGCCGCATGGGGCCGCGTTTGACGCCATCTATGCCTGCACTTGCCTCTCCAGCGATCCCGACTGCACCTGTCGCAAGCCCTCTCCAGAGATGATTGAGCAGGCGGCAGCGGCCCATGATCTGGACCTCAACCGCTCTTGGTTGATCGGCGATCACGACCGCGACATTCAGATGGCGGTGAACGCTGGGGTGCCTTGCACGATCCGAGTCCTAGGCGAAAAGGAGGCCACGGTCGCAGCTTCGCACACGCTGCAGAGCGTATCGGAGCTGCCAGCCTTGCTGGAGCGCGTCCTCCCCGCCTGATCCGATCCGTCATTGTCATCTCCCCCCCTCCATGACTCTCCATCGCGCTTTGTTCCTCCTCGCACCCCTGGCGTTCGGTCTCGGGCTTCTATCCTCTTGTTCCTCCGCACCCACCCGGGCCTTCTACGTGCTCACGGCGGATGGTCCCGCGCCCTCTGGCAGTGGCGTGGGCATTGGCGTCGGGCCCGTGGCTCTGGCAGGGTACCTGGACCGGCCCAATCTTGTGATGCAGGAAAACGGCACCCGCATCGCCGTGGCGGAGTCTCATCGCTGGGCCGGCAAGCTGGAGGACAACTTCGCCCGCGTCCTAGCCACCAATCTGGGGCGTCAGCTCAAGACAGGCAATCTCCGCACCTATCCGTGGGAGACGGATGAAGGGCTCAAGTACCAGATCTCCGTGGATCTCACCCACCTGCACGGCACCTCAGAGGGAGATGCCGTCCTGGAAGCCACCTGGCGGGTCTATTCCCTCCCAGACCGCAAGCTCATCGCCACCCGCTCCTGGTCCGGCACCGAGGCCCTCAGCAAAGACGGCTACGATGAACTGGTGGCGGCAGAGAGTCGCCTGATTGCGCGATTCGCCGCAGAGGTGGGGAGGACGTTAGGCGCTAAACGTTAGAAGTTAAGCGTTAAGAGTTATGGGTGATGAGCATTGCCCCGCTCAATCCCGCCTCATAACCCTTCACTCATAACATCTAACTCCTAACCTTTCCCCTCGATCGCCTGCACCCGGGCCAGATGCCGGCCGGCGGTGAACTCAGTCTCCAGCCAGATCTTCACGATCTCGATCGTCAGTTCCGGGGAGATGGTGCGCTCGCCGATGGCGAGGACGTTGGCGTCATTGTGTTCGCGGGCCCAGCGGGCGGTGTCGTGGCTCCAGCAGAGGGAGCAGCGCACGCCGCGCACCTTGTTGGCCACGATGGCCTCTCCGTTGCCGGAACCGCCCAGCACGATCCCACGGTCAGCCTCCCCCCTGGCCACCGCCTCGGCGGCCGGTCGCACGTAGGTGGGGTAGTCCACCGGATCGGCACTATAAGTACCGAAGTCCAGCACCTCATGCCCCAGGGATTGGAGGAAGGTCTTGATCTTCTCTTTGTAAGCGAATCCGGCGTGGTCAGAGCCAATGGAAATCTTCATGGGGAGGGGAGAAAAGGGGGAAGGAGTTGGGGGCTATTTATCATAGCATGCGCACGATGCCCGGCAAAAAACACTGCTGTGGTAGGAGGAAGGGTTTTCTGAACGTCCGTCCCGCGTGCGGGACAGAACTCCAACCCTCTTCGTTCCTTGCAGGGCTCGAGTTCGCGTATGTGCGGATCGGTTCATTTTTACCGACCCTAATCCGCTCCTGAACCCCCTCTGTGTTCTCTGTGGTTTTACCTTCTCTTACGCCACCTCACTGACCCCTCTCCACCCTTGATTGAAATTTCCATTCGCCAAGCTGCCCCCCCTGTGTATCCTCTCCGCCCTTTTGCAAAATCGCACCATGGCGGAAGCCCCGAAAAACATCCTCCGAATCGGTCTGCCCAAAGGCAGCCTGCAGGATCCGACGCTTGATCTTTTTAAGCGATCGGGCTTCAACATCATCGTCAACTCGCGGTCCTACCGGCCCACCGTGGATGACGCCGAGCTGGAGATCCGCCTGCTGCGCGCCCAGGAAATTGGCCGCTATGTGGACCATGGGTTCCTGGACTGCGGCATCACCGGCCGCGACTGGATCGCTGAGAACCAGGCGGACATCGAGGTCATCACCGACCTGCGCTACAGCAAGGCCACCTCCCTGCCCACCCGCTGGGTGCTTGTGGTGCCTGAGGACTCCCCGATCAAGAGCGTCAAGGATCTGGAAGGCAAGCGCATCTCCACCGAGGCCGTGGGCCTGACCAAGACCTATCTGGAAAAGAACGGCGTCAACGCCGAGGTGGAATTCAGCTGGGGTGCCACCGAGGTGAAAGTGCCTGAGCTGGTGGACGCCATCGTGGACATCACGGAGACCGGCTCCTCCCTCCGCGCGAACAAGTTGCGCATCGTGGACACGCTCATGGAGAGCTATCCGCAGTTCGTCTCCAGCAAGAACGCGTACGTCGATCCCTGGAAGCGGGAGAAGATGCAGCGTCTCGCCCTGCTCCTGAACGGCGCCCTTGAGGCCCGCTACAAGGTGGGCATCAAGATGAACCTGCCGGACCACAAGCTGGAAAACCTGCTGCACGCACTGCCTTCCCTGCGTCGTCCGACCATTTCCAACCTGGCCGGTGGCGGCTGGGTCGCGGTGGAAACGATCATTGACGAATCCGTCGTTCGTGAGATGATACCCGCCCTCAAAGCCTTGGGTGCTGAGGGAATCATTGAGTATCCATTGAACAAAGTCGTCCACTGACCGCTTTTTTTAAGACCAGACTCTACTCCAACTAAAACCAAAAACATACAGACATGGGCTCGCTCAAGAAGCGTCGTAAGACGAAGATCAACAAACACAAGCGTAAGAAGCGCATGAAGGCCAACCGCCACAAGAAGCGCTTGCGTTACAAGAGCTAGAGCCCGCAGGGAGGTGCGCCCAGGCCGCCTTCCGCTGCCCGTTCGTTTCTTTATCTCAGTTTGTCCTGCAAAGCGTCGGTGCCCAGTGCATCGACGCTTTCGGTGTTTCCAAGAGGAGCTTTGGAAATTAGGAATGATGAATTAGGAATTATGAATGAGGCTTCCAAAGCCCCTTCCTTGTGGAGCTAGGCAATTCATTCCTAATTTTTGCTCTGTGTCTCTTTCCCCTGACGCCCCCTCCCTCCGTCTTGCCTGTGCCGAGGATGCTCCGGTTTTGGGAGAGCTGATCGAGCTCTCGGTGAACACCCTGCAAGCGGCCCAGTACACGGAGGCGCAGCGGCAGGCGGCGCTGGGGCCGGTGTTTGGGGTGGATCGGCAGTTGATCGATGACGGCACCTATTTTGTGATCGAAACCGCCGACGCAGAAATTGTGGCTTGCGGAGGCTGGAGTCGGAGGAGGGCTCTTTTTGGTGGGAGCACGGATCGCTCCGCTGCAGCGGGTGATGAGTCGCTGCTGGATCCTGCCAGGGAAGCGGCGCGCGTTCGGGCGTTCTTTGTGCACCCCCAGTGGGCCCGGCGTGGCTTGGGGCGACGTTTGCTTGAGGCGTGTGAAGCGGCCGCGCTGGCACAAGGTTTCCAGCGGGCCGACTTGGTCGCCACCCTGGCCGGGGAGCCTCTCTATGCCGCTGGCGGTTATGAGGTGGTGGAGCGGTCAGAAATCCCTCTGGGGAACGATTTGACCCTGCCTGTGGTCAAAATGACCCGGGGGCTCGCACATTCCCTGCTCGTAACGGATAGCAACTCCCGCTAGTGTCCGTGTTACATTACCGTCATGAAGATGCATTCCGCGGTCAGATTCAGCATCAGCCTGGGGCTGATGGCTTCCGGATTGATCCCCGCCACCCTCGGTGCCGCCGTGCCGGCGCTGGCTGATCTTGACGCCAACGCGCCTGCGCAACCGGGGCAGCAGCTGGCCGGAGCAGCCGAGCAGCACGCCATCGCATTGGCCCACTATCTGACAGCGCGGAATCTTGAAGCTTCGGGCAAGGTCCGCGATGCCCTGCCGCACTATTTGAGCTTCCTGAAAGGGGATGCGGGCGAGCCGGAACTCGTCGCGCACATCGCAGAGCTCACCTTGAATTTCCAGGGGGAAGAGGCCGCCGTGGCGCTCCTGGAGCAGGGGATCAAGGCCCACCCCAAGTCGCCCGAGCCCTCCGCCAATTTCATCCAGTTCTGCCTCACGCATGGCTCGGCAGAGAACGGCCTGCTGGCGCGGGCGGCGAAGGTCGCGGAGCAGGCCCTGACCAGCTTCCCGCAGGATGCCGCAGCCTATGAGACGGCGGTGCGTCTCCACCTTACCCAGGGGCGGCGCAATGAGGCCAGTGCTGTTCTGGAGCGGGCGTTGGCTCCTGACTTTGCCAAACCCTCGTCTGCCACCTTCTGGCTGCAGCTGGCCCGCATGGCCCAGGAGGTGTGGCCTCTCGCCGACCAGGAACGTCGCGCCGATCATCTTGGCAAGGTGAATGCCTTCATCACGAAAGCCCGAGAGCAGGCCCAAGGTTCCCGCGATCCTGACGCGCTCATCCAAGTGGCGGACTATTACCTCTTCAGCAACCAGCTCGATCAGGCGGCAGCGATCTGCGAGGACATGGTGGCCCATTCCAACAGCCTCGATGCCCGCAAGCGGCTGGTTCGGCTCTATGAAGCCTTGGAGCGGCCGGACGAATCGTTCAAAGCTCTTCAGGACCTCGTGGAGGCTTATCCCAGTGACGTGGAGCACCGCCGCTTGCTGGGTGCCCACCTCGTGCAGAAGCAGGAGATCGGCCCTGCGGCGGACCAGTTCGAGGCCGCCCTCCAAGCGGGCGGGGGCGACCTCAATGATTACCTGAACCTCTGCAAGCTGCTGCGTTTTGCCAACAATGCGGAGCGGTTCGAGAAGTTCACCCAGCGCGCCCAGCAGCTCTTCCCCGGAGAGCCCCGCATCACCTACCACCGGGCCATCGCGTTGACTCAGGGGGACAAGTATGCCGATGCGGCGAAGCTCTTTGAGCAGGCGTCCCGCCAGGCGGAGACCAATGCTGCGGAGCTCCTGGATGACCAGTTTCACTTCCACTGGGGCGTGGCGCTGGAGCGCAGCCACCAGTTCGACGCAGCTGCCCGTCAGTTTGAAAAGAGCATCACCCTGACGCCCGCGCACGATCCTCCCCGGGCCGCCAACACGATGAACTATCTGGGCTACATGTGGCTGGATCAGGGGCAGCATCTGGACAAGGCAGAGCAGCTCATTCGCAAGGCCAACGAGCTGGAACAGAACAATCCTGCCTTTGTGGACAGCCTGGGCTGGCTGCTCTTCAAGCGCGGCAAAGCCAAGGAAGCGCTTACGGAACTGCTTCGCGCTGAGCACCTCATGAAGGAGTTCTCGGACTCCGGAGCCGATGCGGAAATCCTCGACCACATCGCTCAGACCTATGAGCAGCTCGGCCAGACGGAGGACGCCAAGTCCTACTGGAAGCGGGTGCTGGAGTCTAAAACCGACGTCGAAGAAGTAAAAGCGAGGGCGCAAAAGGCCCTGGGGGTGACCCCGCCTCCACCTGCCAAGAGCGCCCCGACGGACAAGGAGTAGTTCGGTAAGAGGTGAGAGGTAAAAAGGTAAGCGGTGACCGGAACCGTGTGGCGCGCCATGCATGAACCCGGAGGTTTCGCCATGGTAACCCGGGCGGAGAAGGCTACCGCGGAGCGGAAGGCCCATAGCGGCCAAGCGCCGAGTGGATGAAATGCGTTCGCGCAAGGCAGCCCACCCAAGGGGGCTTCTGTCATTGTCCAAAATTTCCTGTACGACCGGTTTTCTTCCGTCGTAGCGTTGGATTGACATCCCCATGAACTCGAGCCCGTCCCTCTCCTCATCTGCGACCCGCCTGGGTCGTCACTCCGTCTGTGTCATTGCTGGTGCCGCGTTGTCGGTTTTACTTCTGCCCGGCTGCAAGATCCCGGAGTTCTCCGCCCCTGAGAATTACGAGTGGCGGAACCACGGCTACGACTATGCGGCCGATGCCCGCAGCCTGAGCGACGAGAGATACTACGGAGGCGGTGGTCGAACCCAGTCCAAATCATCGCAGGGAAAGTCGGAGCACGGCAAGGCTGAGCGCAGTGGCTCGCGGTCTTCTGGCTCGGATTCGGGATCGAGCTCCAGCAGCAGTGACACTTCCTCCTCGTCGTCCTCATCTGATGCGGTCAGCAGCCGGGAAAGCAGCGGCGGTGGAAGCGACGACAAAGGGAGCAGCAGCGACAGCAAGAGCGACAACAGTTCCAACGACAAGGACAGCAGCCCCTCCGGTGGCATCGGAGGCAGGGAGCGCAACTAGTGCTCGCGCAGGGGGCCTGGTGAACTGTTTAGGGGGCGAAGTGAAAAAGTTGAGAGTGAAAAGTGCAGCCCAGCCGCCTTCTGGGACGCTTTGCCCGGACTGGGGCGGGCATGTCCCCGCTCCATTCACTGATTTGCGCGCCCAGGGTGTGAAGCTGTGGGGCGATCGCTCCGCTTGCTACGCGCATCCCTGACTGCGCGTAATCAGGGCGATCGCCCTACGGGACCCCAGTGAAAAGTGCAGTGCAGCAGTCTCACGGCTCGCAGGAGAGTTGGCGGTGTCAACGCCTCAAGAAGATCAGCCGAAGCGGAGCAGTTCATCCGATACACGGGTAGGAAGTAGGCTGCCGTGCCTCCTTCAATCCTGCTCCACCATCCATCGCCGCCAGCGGCAGCCCATGCAGAACTTTCTCCATTCTTTGAATGGACGAGCTGCCCGCTGCGTCAGAACATCCCGAGCCTCTATCATCTCATGAACCTCCGCGCTTCCCTTCCCGTTGTTTCTGCTGCCGTGGCCCTGCCCCTCCTGCTTTCCAGTTGTGTGGTGGACGACGGGTATGGCTACTCCGACTCCCCCGGCGGCTACTATGAAGGCTCCTCCTACCCGCGACGCTACAGCAGCGGTTATGGGAACTACTATGGTGGAAACTACGGGAACTACTACGGCTCGGGGTACGGGTCCTCGTACAACCGCCGGCGTTACTACGACAATCATGATCATGACCACGACCATGATCATGACCACAATCGCAAGTACAGCTCCTCCTCCAGCAAGAAGTACTCGTCCTCCAGTTCGTCCCGGTCCTCGCAGGTGCAACATGGGGATCACTACCATTCGAGCCAGAGGAAGAAGTCGGAGCACCAGTCCATGATCCGTCGTGGGGATGATGACGATCGCAAGTCTTCCTCCTCCAGCCGCAGCTCCTCATCCAAGAAAAAGGATGACGATGACAACAAGAAGGGCGGCATCCACGGGCGGGAGAGGCGTTAAGAGTTAGACGTTAAGGGTTAAGAGATGGGAGGGGCATCAAGCGTGTCTCTCGCCTCTCTTAACATCTAACTTTTAACACCTAACATCGCCCTCGTTCGCGCCTCGGCACGGCGGTGGATTCAAGAAATGATCAGCAGCGCTGATTATAGTTTGTCGCGTCTTTGAATGATTGGGCAGAGGGGGACGTCAAACCTCTTTGCCATGACTCCTTTAGCAAAAATCCCCCTTTTGGCCACCGCGCTGGGTCTGGCGATGCTCCTGTCCAGCTGCGTAGTGGATGGTTATGCCTACCGCGAACCCTATGGCGGTGGGTATTACGATGATGACGACTACTATCCCGTGCGCTCCCGGGGCTCCTACTATGGAGGCTACCCGTCGTACTCCTCCTCTTATTACGGGGGGTACCCGTATGGATACGGGTATCCTTACGCCTACGGTGGCGGTGCATTGGTCGGCAGTTCGTACTACTATCGGAACCGGTACTACGACAACCATCGCCACCATGATCACGACGGCAATCACCGACGGTACTATGCGAACCGCAGTGGAGGATCCTACTCGAACCGGCAGGTGCCGCACGGAGATCACTACCACTCCAGTCAGCTGAGGAAGAACCAGCACAACGCTATGATTCGCCGTGGCGACAGCACGCTGAACACCCGCACCATCTCCAGCCGGAGTAGCAGCTCCAGCAAGAGCAAAGGCGGTACCAGCGGGCGTGAACGGAGAAGGTAATCCGGCCAGCTACGCGGGAGACAGACGGCTTTAAGACACAAGACCAGATGTCAGAGGCGGAGCAAAGTAGTGCGGCATTTTAGTGAGTCAGTCGCGTAGCCGAGCGCGAACAACGCGAGCTAAAGCTCTGCACTACTTTAGGCTACCGCCTGCCTCGTAATCCGGTTGTCCCAACCGGCTTTGGGAGCGAAGCGGGATGCGTGTGGGGTGATTGGACATAGTGATCGTCTGCCGCCCCAGGAATGGCGTGGCAAAGGAGTGTGTCAGTCGTGGGTTCGAGCGCGAACAACACGAGCTAAAGCTCTGGACGAGTTTAAGATGCCACCCCGAAAGGAGACTCCAGTACGATGGTGTCGTCCCGATGCGCTCCTGTAGAGACCATGGTGACCGGGACGTCCACGAGCTCTTCGATGCGACGGACAAAGTTCCGGGCCTCCTCCGGCAGTTCTTGGAAATCACGAATACCGGCGGTGGGCCGTCGCCAGCCGGGCAGGGTTTCATAAACCGCATTCAGTTCTTCGGAGAGACTGGCTGGTGGTTCTTTGAGGAGTTGGCCCTTGAACCGGTAGCCCGTGGCCACTTTCACCTCCACCATGCCGTCCAGCACATCCAGCTTGGTCAGCGCCAGGGATTGAATGCCTCCGGCACGGATGCCCGCGCGGACCGTGACCGCATCGAACCAGCCACAACGTCGCGGCCGGCCGGTGTTCACCCCATACTCGCCACCGCGCTCGCGCAAGGCGTCGCCTTCCGGACCGCTCAGTTCCGTGGGGAAGAGGCCGTTACCCACCCGGGTGGTGTAGGCCTTGCAGACGCCCAGCACCGTGGCCTGCACGGCCGCCCCATAGCCTGTGCCCAGCGCGGCCTGGGCGGCGGCGGTATGGGAGGAGGTGACGTACGGATAGGTGCCGTGATCCACATCCAGGAGGATGGCCTGAGCGCCCTCGTACAACAGACGTTCACCTGTCCGGGCGGAGGCCTCCAGCAGCGGGGGTACGGCGGCGACATAGGGGAGAAGGCGGGGAGCCAGAGCCAGCAACTGCTGGAGCAGCGTTTCCTTCTTCACTGTCGGCTCACCCCAGCCAGTGAGGAGGGCGTTGTGGTAGGAGAGCAAATCTTCCACCCGCTCCTCCAGCAGGGCGGCATCGGCCAGATCCCCAGCGCGGATGGCGCGCCGACCAGCCTTGTCCTGGATCGCGGGACCGATCCCCCGGAGGGTGGTGCCGATCGGCCGACGCCGTCGGGATTCCTCCGCTGCCTCCACTTGGTGGTGCACCGGCAAAACGAGCGCCGTCCGGTCTGACACGATGAGTTGATCAGGGCTCACATCAAGACCCTGTTGCTGCACCGCATCCATCTCGCGAAACAGGGCCTCCGGATTCAGCACCACGCCGCTGCCGATGATCCCGGGTCGCCCATGGAGCAGACCGCAGGGCAGGAGGTTCAGTTTCCACATCTTGCCGCGGGCCACCAGGGTGTGTCCCGCGTTGTTTCCGCCGTTGAACCGGATCACCCGGTCGGCCTGGGCTGCCAGCAGGTCCACGATCTTGCCTTTCCCTTCATCGCCCCATTGGGCTCCCATCACGATGCATTGTTGATTCGTTTTCATGCCGCAGAAGCTCTCCGCTTGGCGGAGGGTGACAATCGACTTAAGATGACCCTGTGCGTCAGGAAAACTCACAGCAAGGGGAGACCCGTTTGAACCGGCAGCTGCCTCCGCTCAATGCCCTGCGGGTCTTTGAAGCCGCTGCCCGGCTCGAAAGTTTCTCCCGGGCTGCGGAGGGGCTGCACGTCACTCACGGGGCCGTGAGCCGACAGATCCAGCAGCTGGAGGACTGGCTGGGCCGCCTGCTCTTTGAACGGCGACATCGCGGGGTGGCGCTCACCGCTGCCGGGCAGGAGTATCTGCGGGAGGTGATGCCTGCGCTGGAGCGGATCGAGGAAGCAACGCTCCGCCAACTCGCGCAGAATCCCCGCCGGGTGCTGCGCGTCAATGCACCGGCCACGTTCACCCTGCGGTGGCTCATCCCGCGTCTGTCCGGCTTTCACACGCAGCACCCGCATCTGGAGATTCACCTCTCTTCCTCCAATGAGGAGGTGGGGTTCTTGCGGGAGAGCTTTGATCTCGTGATCCGGGGTGGGCCCCGTCTCTGGAAGGGCTACGTGGGGCACGAGTTCCTCACGGAACATCGTCTTCCGGTCTGCAGCCCCGCAGTGCTTGCAGCCTTGCCGCTCAAGCATCCCGCGGACTTGCGGAAGCACACACTGCTTCACACCTCCAGTCAGCCAGATGCATGGAGTGAATGGCTGGAGCTGGCCGGGGTGCCGCGCCTGGAGGCCCGGGCCGTGGTGACGTTTGATCACTTCTACCTCACGCTCCAGGCGGCGCTGGACGGTCTGGGCGTGGCCATGGGGCCCATGCTGCTGGTGGCAGAGGACCTCGCCAGCGGTCGTCTGGTGGCCCCGTTCGAAGGGCCCCGTCTCTCCACCTGGCATTACTTCGCCTACGTTCCGGAAGCGCTGGCGGAGCAGGCAGGGGTGCAGAGCCTGCTGGCTTGGCTGGATGGCGAGGCGGGGCAGGGGGCCGCCATGCCAGACCCGCCTAAGCCGGCGCGGGATAAAAGCTCTGCTCCGGCAGCACCTGGGCGATCGAGGCGTTCCACCGGAAGTCGTCTGGGTTGATGTCTCGAACCTTGCACACCAGGATGTTGCTTTCTGCATAGTTCGGGTGGGCGGGGCTCTGGCCGATGTTTGCGTCCAACACCCCCTCCATGTGCATGCGGCAGGGGCCGGTCATCCCAAGGGTGATCACCTCGAACCCAAGGGCCGGGGAGAAGAGGACCCGCAGTCCCTCGTGCGAGAACCGCCAGAAGTCCCAGGGGGATTCATGCAGCGGCCAGGTGAAGACGGTGGAATGATAGGCCAGGCCACCCACAGGCAGCAGCTTGTTGATCTCCATCGCCACCACCCAGGGCATCGCGATGTGTTCCAGCACAGAGAGGGAGAAGATGGCGTCAAACGTGGTGCCTTCAGGGAAATAACTGCTGAGCCGGTGCGCATCCCCCGTGACGTCCGTGTTCGCATCCGGGTAATAGTCGAAGCCCGTGTACTGCACATGCGGCTGGAAGAACCTCCGCTTGCTGGCGCTGTCCGGGCACACCACGCGGGAGCCAATCTCCATCACGCTGCGGCACGCGCGATTCACCCGTCCGGCAAACTCCGCCAGCGTGAGGCCCGGCGGGACGGCCGGTGGCAGAGGAGGGAATCCGGTGGCCGCCAGATGCAGCCTTTGGAAATCGGGCGCATCTGGACCGGAGCGCATGCGGACCGCCAGCGGATGCACGGCGCGCCGTTGGTACCGTGCGCGGAACCCGCAACGCGGCTGGCGTGTGTAGCTGGCGAACACCTCGTGCTCATAGACGTCCGGGCGGTCGTGCCACTGAATGTCCAGCAGGGTGGCACCCTCGTACACGATCTGCACGTCCTCTGGCAGGCCGGTCTGCACCAGGACAAATCCGCTGATGCCTACGAACTGGTCGTCAGACCACGTGGTCTCGATTTGCACGTGGGTCCCTTCCGCCTGCAGGGCCCCGGCTTGATAATCGAAGAGCCTGGAGGTCTGCGGTTCGATCATACCAGACCCAGGGTCCGAGGAGCCATCTATCGCCGTTGCGAGGGCCATCTCCGCCAGACGTTCGCTGGCCAGGGTCGCCCAGTGCCTGGCACGCTCCAGCTCCGGCCGGGCGGCAGGCTCCAGTGCGGCCAGGTTCGTGTACAGCTGTTGGGCCTCCGTCTTGAGCCAGAGCCGTACGCACAGCTCCGCCTGGCAAAAGCGGCTTTCCTGGCGGAAGACATCCGCCACCGGTGTCTGGCCTGCCAGCAGATCACAGGCGCGACCGAGTTGTCGGAAGTGATCCAGCCCCGCGGTCCACTGGTCTGGCGTTGTCTCGTCCACCTTGCCCCGCGCGTACAGGTACCACAAGGGCTCGGCGGGCACGGCGCTCCCCAGTCCGTTGGTGACAATGCTGGCGACCAGTTCCCCCGGCCCTTGGGGCAGCCGCAGTTTCAGCGTCGCACAAGTGCTCTCCAGCGCCTCAAGCTCACGGCGGGCTGCCTCCCACTCGTTGCGGAAGACAAAAACCTTGAGCCGCTCCACATGCGCGCGGGTGCACAGCGGTGCCGGTGCCGGTACCAGCGCATAGTCCCTCTGGCGCTCCTGACCGCTGGCGGCGATCTTTTCCATCAGCTTCATCCCTTCCGCCAGGCGGTCGCCTCCCTCTGCCAGCATCGTGTTCGCTTCCTCGAACCGTGCCTGCCAGACGACCGGGGCCACCAGGGGGTAGATGACATCGTCACCGGGCAGCAGTCGCACTGCCAGCAGATGGGCTTGATGGAAGTGCCGTCGTGCCATCTTGCGCTCGCCCAGGTGCAGCAGGGCGATCAGGCCCAGCAGATGCTCCAGCGCGGCGATGAAGGTGGGCACCTTCCCCCGCAGTTCCGCTGCCTTGCGGCCCCGCTTCACGCGGCGGAGTTGCTCCTTGGGATCCAGCACTTCCGGGCCGAATGCCGCCATCAGCGCCTGCTCCAGCGACCTCCAGACCTCCATGGCCGCGGCGAAGTCACCCCGGTGCACCAGCGTCTCCAGCAGGCGGAAGGCCATGCCGCGCCGTAGCGCAGACGTCTCAGGAGCGGAGCGCACCCGCAAGCGCAGGTATTGCTCATGCACCTGCTCCACGGTCGTCGCATCCGCGTCACGCAGCTCGAATGGATGTCGCGAGGCATAGCAGACGATTTGAGAGGCCGTGGTGCGGAAGTAGAAGTGGGTGAGTCCCGCCTTTCGCAGAAGGCTCTCCAGGCTGTCCTCATTGAACAAGAGGGTGTGCTTGCCCGGACTGAGTGCGCTCCAGAGCTCATGCGGCGCGGCGTGCTCATCCTCCAGCAGCTTCGCATTGGGGGTGGTCAGCACCAGCACGCCGGTCTCATGAAGATGGCTCACTGCCGTCTTCGCGAACGCCAGGGGATCCGCCACATGCTCGATGATCTCCACCGCCACCACGTGGTCGAAGCCCTCCTCCCCGCCGGGCAGCTGCAATCCCGGCTTCAGAAACTGGCGCACGATGTTGACTCCTAGGTCCTTCATCCCGGCCGCCGCCAGGGGCGAGGGCTCCACCCCCACCCCCGTGCCGCCGAACTGGGTCTGCCACACATCCAGCAGCAGGCCGTAGCCGCTCCCGATCTCCAGTAGCCGCGGCGACTTTCTGCGGGGCAGGCGGCTCAGGAGCTGGCAGATGAAGCGGGGTGCTCCCACGGACTCCACGTAGAAATCCAGCGAGGCCATCAGCGCCTCCGCCCCATACTCGGCGAGGTCGATGGGATCGTAGAAATAGGAGCGGCAATCCAGACAGTGGCGGATGAGCAGGGTCTCTCCTGGATCAGAGGGGGCTGTCACCCGGTAGGCCTCCGCCTTGGGCCCTGAGCCGCAGCAGACGGGGCAGTTGCGTTCCGCTTTCTCGGCGGCGTTCTGCTTCTTGACGGCCCAGGGGTTGGCCTGGTCCGCCTTGGACCGCTTACCGGGGCCAGATCGGGTGCTGGACCGGGATCCGGACCTTGAGTGGACTTTGGAAAAGGGGAAGAGACTCTCGACGATTCGGGGGAGTTCCATCGGCGCATAGTGAGTTCAAACTCAAGCCGTGGCAACATCCTTTGAGCGGGTGGAAACTTAATGCAAATTCCCACATCCAGAAGCGTTGTGCCCTGCGTTGGAGTGGTCGGTTTGCAGGGCGGCGGAACTCCCCGGTGGCCGGCTCAGGGCCGCCGATCAGGAGTACTGGCTTGCAACATCCGGTTCAGACGGCCCATCGTCCGATTGACGTGTTTCGCGGTCAGCGTGCACTCCCAGAGTCGCAGAACCCGCCAGTTGGCCTTCCGGAGCTGCCGCGTCACTTTGGTATCCCGTGCTCGGTTGGCCACGACTTTGGTGTCCCAGAATTTCCGGTTCTGCTTGGGCCGCACATAGCAGCGCGGGCACCCGTGCCAGAAACAGCCGTCTACAAACACCGCCACCCGCAGCTTCCAGAACACAAAGTCCGGCTTCACCTTGAGCATCGGCCGAGTCGCATGGCGGGAAGTGTCCGGCACGGTGATGAGCGCATGCCTCCGCCACCCTTTGATCCCCGCCGCGCGCAGCAGCAGCATGAGCCGCAGCTCCGTGTCCTTGTTGCCCGTGGACCGGATCAAGGACATCACCTGCGAGCGCTTTTCGGGCGTGAAGACGTCAGGCATGAAGTGGATTCGGCTTGATTGCGGGTGTCAGACGTGGATGACTCTTTCATCCGGCAACGTCCGGTTCACTGAATGTCTGAAAACTGGTCAGAACCAGAGGTGGAAGCAGTAGTCTCAGACTATCTGCAGATGCTCCTGCTCGAACGCAATGGCATCCCTTTCAACAAGGCTGAGAACAACCGGCTGTTGAGAAACATCGTCACGACGCGCACCCGGGGATCGGTGGAGCGGAAACACCAGAACATCAGCGCTGTCTTGTTGGAGTTGGGGTATCCCTACATCGACGGCTACAAGCCCTTGGGAAACTACCAGGAGATGCTTGGCAGAGTTGTTCGAGAGAGGCTGGAAGCGCTGGGCGAGCTTGATGCCGTTCTGCTGAATGAGGTTCAGCAAACGGTTGAAGTGGCGGCCGTGAATAACATAGTGGCCATTCAAGTGGCTCCGCCAGAGCGCAAGGACCGAAAGAATGCTCTGTACGAAAGAACGGTCAGTGCACCACCCCGACCCTGCCGTCGCAATTTCATCGAAATGGAATCACGCAATCGATCCCTTGGATTGGCAGGGGAGCAGTTGGCTCTGGCCTTCGAGCATCGTCGGCTGTGGGAAGCAGGGGAACGTCGACTTGCGGAAAAGATCGAGCACGTCTCCCTGACCCAGGGCGATGGTCTCGGCTATGATATCCATTCCTTTGAAGTGGATGGACGCGACCGCTTCATTGAGGTGAAAACGACCCGTTTCGGACTTTGGACCCCATTTTTCGCCTCTCGAAATGAGGTGCGAGTTTCAGAGGATCGCGAAGAAGAGTATCAAGTGTATCGCGTCTTCGGGTTTGAGAAAGCACCGCAGTTCTTCGCACTGCGTGGTTCGCTGAGGAAGTCGTGTCTTCTCGATGCGACGGAATATGCTGCTGTGCCGAGGTAGAGCTCGTAAGCATTGCGAGTTTCGCGACCTGAAGGGTCGCGAGAGAGGGTCGCTTGATGCGCGGATGGCCAGAGTCTGTCGCGGTGAATCGCCGCAAAGGGCAGTCACATTCGCTCCCTCCCTTCCCGCAGCTGGTTGGCACAACAGGACTACTGTGCTCCGCCCTACCATACGTCAGCCAGCTTAGGCTTTATAGTCCTTCTGTCCCCCGCGCAGCGGGTCGGGCCTGAAACGCCACGGGAGCGCAAAAAAAGGGATGACCTTTCGGCCACCCCTTTTGCGTTAGGTTAGGTGCTAGAACTTGGCGTTGCTGCTTACGGCAGGTCCACTTGGCTGCCGTTCAGGAAGAAGCTGCCGGCTGGATCATTGCCCGGGATGTAGATGAGGTCGAAGTTGACATCTAGAATCTCGTTGGAGGCGGCGGGGTTGAGGGTGCCGTCGATTCTGATCCGGCTGGTGCCGTATTCACCCAATGACAGACCGTCATCCACGTTGCCGCGGATCAGGTTGCGGTTGAAGTTTTGGATCACGACGTTGGAGTCGTCGTAGGACTCGATGTGGAGGAAGTCCCCGGCTGCAGTTGCCACATTGCGCATGCGGTTGTCTGAGATGGTGGCCTCGATCCGGGAGTCGTCAGCGGCGTACAGGTCGAAGATGCTAGCCCCGAAGCTGCCCTCGAAGATGTTGTCGGTGATGACGGCGTCCAGTTTGGAGTCAACGTGGGAATCAAGAACGATGGCTCCATAACCGCCGTTGGTGTTGTGTTCTCCGCGGAACTGGTTGCCGGTGATCGAGGCGATCATCCGGTTTTCCGGGCCCTCGCCACCTGAGGTGTAGAGGTTGATGGTGTCGTTCTCGAACTCACCCTGGAAGCGGTTGTCCCGGATGGTGATGTCCACCAGAGCGTTGTCCAGCTTGTCGACATCAATGGCTATGCCCTCGAAGTATCCGTTGAACACGTTGTCACCGAGCACAGCCACCAGCTTGGAGCCGTTGGTATGACCGTTGTGGGCATTGAGCTCGATAGCGCTGCTGTTGTATTCACCGTTCAGGACGTTGTTGGTGAAGGTCACGTCCAAGGTCGATTGACCGTATTTTTCACCCTTCAGCACCTGGTTGAGCTCGCCGGGGAAGTTGTTGCCGGAGATGGTGGCGATGAGTTTGGACTGGTTGGAGGTATTCAGGTCAATGGTCTCGTCGGAAACGTAGCCACCGAACCGGTTCTCCTGCACCAAGAGAGTTCCATTGGCAGCCGCTTCCAAGTAGAACGCGACGGCGCTGTCACCGAACGTGCCTGCAAAGAAGTTGCCCACGACGACTGCGTTGAGGGTGGCATCGTCCGCAAAGAGGTCGACGCCGTCTTCAATGTCACTGGAGCTGTCGAACCGGTTGCCGACGAAGTTGAAGTCAACGGTGCCGTCCAGTGCCCTTACCCAGGCTCCTCTGCCTCCGAAGGTGCCTTCGAAGTTGTTGTTGTAAACATTGGCCGTGAGCAGCTCGTCGCTGTTGCTTTCAATCAAGAGAGCCGTTCCATCACCACCGAAATCAAGGCCGACGAACTGGTTGCCGGAAACGTTGGCGGTCAAGGAAGAGTCGCCAAAGGTCACGAGTCTGGCCCCGACGGTTTCACCCAGTGTGTAGAGCTGGTTGTTCACGAGGTCGAGGCGCATGCGGGCATCGTCACGCAGCTCGACTTCAACCGCCGAGGTGGCGAGTCCGGCAATGTTGTTCGCGATGCGCGTGTAGTAGTCTGCATCTTCAGTGGCTTCCACGTAGATGGCCGCATCAGGCGTGAACCCGACGATGTTGTCCTCAATGACCACATTTTTCACGTCGTAGGCCTCAATGAGGGACCCGAAGCCGCCGAAGCCTTCACCGAATAGGGTGTAGCCGCGCACCACCAGGGTGTCGACGTCTTCCGCGTGCACCGCCCCGTTCCAGAAGGGTCTCTCGGTATTGCCGCCGAACTTGGTGCCATTCAGACCATTGATGGGAGTGTAGGAGCTGATGAAACGGGTGCTGCCCGTCGTGTCGAAGGTGTCTTCGTAGAGGTTCCCCGTGTCGCCCTGGGCGTACACACTCCAGAGGCGGGTGCTGGTGTTGCTGTTGTTCCCTGCAACCACGGCGCCTTCGGTGATGGTATTGAAGGGGTGCTCGGCAGTGCCGTCGGCACCGTTGGCCTCGGTGTCCCCGGCCTGGATGCCATTGCCCACCGCGCCGCCGTTGTTCACGAAGACGATGTCATCTGCCAGGATGATCTGGCCCTGACGCTGGGAGACTACCTTGGTCACACGTTTGACCTTGGTGCTGGTGGTGGTGTCCACATCCACGCTGTTGGCGATCTTGATCGCGGCGTTCTGGCGGTGCACGGGCTCAGCCATGCGCTCGGCCAGGTGGCGGCGGCGGGGCTTGAAGGCGTCGCCCATGCGACCCCAAAAACCTTTGCCATCGCCAATGTCGCCCAATTCAAAGGGAAGCTGAAGCTGGACACCTGCCGTCCAGTCGCTGCCAGTGAGGCGGTCGTCCTCATACCAGGTGCCGGTCAGAATGACGGCCGGCACGGGGCGGATTTCCACGCCGGCCTTCCAGCCTTCCACATTGCCCGTGCCGCCCACCTGGGGGCCAAAGGGCTGGTTGTCGAAGCTGTAGTAACCACCGATCAGACGGAGGTCGAAGTACTTGTCGAGCCCGGGAACCAGAACGGCCACCTCAGCGTCCCAACCTTCCATTCCCTCTTCATAACGGCGGAAGAGCCGGTCAATCGTCGTGGTACGGGTGGTGGTGGTGGCGCGGGTGGTGAAGAGCGCGTCCTGGGCCACCGTGTTGCCCGTCGCGTACGGATCGCTCAGCGGGGTGGTGCTGCTGGACTGGCGGGTGTTCGAATTCCGGATGATCTCGCGGGTGCGCGTCTGCTCGGCCAGCTGCTTGTCGGAGAGGGGAATGTAGTAATTGCCGCGAACTTCGACATAGCGGGTGCCGGCTTCCACGCCGACGCCAAGCTGCCAGAACTGGTTGTTGGCCTCGGTGTCGAGCATGTCCACGAAGACGTTCGCACCGATGAAGAAGCCTTCCTCAAGGAACCCGGCCTGGCCGGCATCCCTGCGGGTAAGGGCCGAGACAGGCTGCGAGCCGAAGAGGTGACGCCAGCCCAGGCCGAGAGAGGCCGCGACCTCGCCGCCCTCACCCCAGGAGGTGTAGGGTTCGAGGTAAAAGACGTCACCTGAGAGGGTGGCGTCGGCACCCAGGGTGCTGTACACCGGGGCGACGATGGAGAAGTTGCCCTCCGTGTACACATCGCTGGTCTTTACGCCCCCCGTAATCGTGCCGAGGTACATGGGGTGTGCTTCCTGAACCGGATCCAGGTTCGGGTTCTTCACCGGATTCTTGTCGAGAGGACCGGCGAGGGCTGCTACAGGGGAAAGGGAACTCAGGAGCAGCGCAAGCGATGCCAGCCTGAATCCCGCACGACGAGCGTGTTGAGTCGGAGTTTTCAAGAGAGGATGGATGGTACTGTTCTTCTTAAGTGCGGCTTCCGTCCGCACGGTCAGCCGCAGTGCCGCAGAGAGGGAGTACCCTGCGGCGACAATATAACTGTTTCAGATCGCATGGAATTTCCTGAAGTGTGTGAAAAACTTCAGAATCGCAGTAATACTATCCTAAAGAATAGTTGCTCTTTGCATTAGTATCCGCATGAAATAATATTTCCTCGACGTTCGCGATGAGGGGGCGGCAGAAGTTGCTTCACCACAGTTGAAGAAACTAGAATGATGGACTGGGAGTAACATCCGTGAGTCAGCAGATGCGCGGGCCTCGCGCCCGTCTCTCCCTCGGGCCTAAAGGGCCCAGACAGCCCCGCCCAGGGCGGAGGGCAGACCCTGGGCTTATGTCTCCTTCGGATTGCGGCCTGAAAGGTCGCGAGAAGGGTGCGCGTGCCGTTGAAGTTCGTTGGGCGGTGGATGAACCCCAACTCGACCATCTCAAACGAGACCGCCAAATCCCCGGGGCAGCGACCGTTTCGCGGTCTGACCTCGGGCTGTTCTGTATCACGCCGTGGGCGTGAACTTCTGTTTTGGAATAGGAAATCTGGCTCTTCTTCGACCCCTGACCTCAGGTCTTGTGCCTAGAGCCCTCTCGTCCTGTGTCTCTGATTGTGTCTCTAGTTTTGCCGCCTACTATCCCGCATGTCCGAAACCCACAGCGCCTCCCCCTCTGACCTCGATCTGCTGACCGTGCGTCAGCTCAAGACGGTGGCGGGGCCGCAGCCGCAGCCTTACCGGGTGCATGTGCAGGTGGAGGGGAACCTGGTGAAGGAGACTTCGCAGGGGAAGCCGTACCACGACATCAAGCTGACGGACGGGACAGAATCGCTGACCTGGCGGGTGTTTGATGGCAGCCCGCTCTTTCTGGAGGCGCAGGCGCTCAAGCGCGGAAACTGGATCGAGCTGGGGGCCCACTGGGTGGACACGGGCAAGTTTGGCATGGAGCCGCGCAACCCTGCCATGCGGTTGCTGGATGACCAGGAGGTGCAGTCCCTCCTGGCGGGCGATGAGGAAACCCGGGAACGGCAGCGGGTGGACTACCAGACCATTGTGGAACTCGTGGCCAGCATGAACGATCCGCGTTTGCGCGGGCTGGCCTCTTTGTTTCTCCAGCAGCATGGCGACCGCTTTAAGCGGGCGGCAGCGGCGCGGGACTATCATCACGCCCGCCGGGGCGGGCTGGTGGAGCACGTGTCCCAGATGATGCGCAGCGCGGCCAAGATCTGTGAAGCCTATGCGGAACTCAATCGCGACCTGTTGCTGACCGGTGTGTTGTTTCATGACTGCGGGAAGTTGTGGGAGAACAACTACCCGGAGGGCGGCTTTACCATGCCCTACACGCTGCATGGCGAACTCATCGGCCACATCTCCCTGGGCATGGAGCTGGTGAACAAGCTCTGGCGGCAGCTCATTGAAAGCGATGCCGCCTCCGCCTGGGCGACCCTGCAGCCGCAGAGCGAACTGGTGCGGCTGCATCTCCTGCACCTGGTAGGCTCCCACCACGGGGAGATGCAGTTCGGCTCACCGGTGATCCCCAAGACCCCCGAGGCCGTGGCCCTGCATTATGTGGACAATCTGGATGCCAAGCTGGAGATGTTCCGCAAGGGCTACAGCACGAGCACCGAGCTCGGCAACGGCATCCTGGAACGGGTGCGGCCGCTTACCTCGAACCTGGTCAGGCCGTTGGAGGTGGTGGTGCGGAATGCGTTGGAAAACCACAGAGACGAAGAGGGCGCGGAGGAAAACGAAAATTAGGAATTAGGAATGATGAATTAGGAATGAGCTGCGGTTCCTTCAATCCGGAGCGTCCTGACAGGGTGATGGTGGAAGTTTCATTCCTAATTTCTAATTCATAATTTTCGTTTTCGAAAGGTCTGTGCGTCTGTGGTAAAACTTCATTCCCCAACCGATGCTGAAGATCCTTCACCTCCGAGGTTACCGGTCGTTGTTGGACTTTCGGCTGAGCCTCTCCCGGCTGACGGTGATCACTGGGGAGAACGGGGCGGGGAAGTCGAATGTGTACCGCTCCCTGGCGATGTTGCAGCGGCTGGCAGAGGGGCGGTTTGCTGAGGCCATTGCCGCGGAGGGCGGGATGCCCAGTCTGGTGTGGTCGGGCAAGCGGTTGCAGAACGAGCCGGTCCGGGTGAAGTGGTCACTGGAGCATGAACGCTTCCTCTATGAAATGGAGTGTGGACTGGTGCCGCTCGCACCCGGCGCGCCCACGGCGTTTCGTACGGATCCCGATGTGAAGCGGGAGGAGCTCTCCCTGGTGCCCTTGAGCGGAGGCAGCAAGAGCAACAAGGTGCATCTGGTGGCCAGGCGCAAGGGGCCCATGGTGGAGCTGCGCAGCTTCGACAGCGGATGGGAGAAGTCACCGCTGCCCCTGCACACCCCTGAGTCTCTGATCTCTGAAGTTCGAGATGCCAACCGCCACCCTGGTCCGGCGCTGGTTCGGGAGACGCTGTTGTCTTGGCGGTTCTACCACCAGTTCCGCACGGATTCGGAGTCGCCACTGCGGCGTCCTTTGACGGGGGCGTGGTCACCCGTGCTGGCGCATGACGGCTCAAACCTGGCGGCCACGCTGCAAACGATCATGGAATCCGGCCGGGGCCATCTGTTGGAAGAAGCGGTGCAAACCGCATTTCCGGATCTGCAATGGCGTCCTGTGGATGACCAGGGGAGGTTTCAGCTTCAGATCGGTCGCGGTTCGCTGAAACGCTGGCTGGACGCGCACGAACTCTCCGATGGGACGCTGCGCTACTTCTGCCTCTGTGCCGCCCTGCTGGGTCCCAAGCCGCCTCCGCTTCTGGTGTTGAACGAGCCCGAAACGAGCCTCCATGCGGAGCTCATGCCGGCGGTGGCCCAGCTCATTGCCCAAGTCCCGGAGGAAACGCAGATCATCGTCGTCACCCATTCCCAAGCTCTGGCCGCAGCCATTGAGGAGCGCTGCTCACCCTGCCGCCGTCTCGACCTCGTCAACGCCCATGGCGAAACCCGCCGTGCCGGGGATGAAGGTGCGAAAAGAGTGTGGGTGTTTGAAGAGAATGACGAATAGTAAAAAGTTAAGAGTGAAAAGTGAAAAGTTGAAAACGGGCAAGGCAGTAGGTGGTCCTTGGGTCGCGTCGAGTCAGCAGCTCCACTTTTTACTTTTCACTTATGACTTTTTACTGTGCCTTTGCCTTCACCAAATGCGCATACCTCTTTGCCCAGTCATCCGGCAGGCGCAGGGGGCGACCTTGAGGCATTTGAACGAGCGCCAGTGACTGGCGGCAGGTGATGAGGAGGGTGTTGTCCACCACGCGACGCATCTCAAAGGCGCACCAGAAGCGGACGCGTTCCACGCTGTCGAGGCGGCCGTGGATGACGAGTTCATCGGCCAGCACAGCCGGCTTGCGGTAGTCGATCTCCGTGCGCAGCACGACGGGGAACACCTGGGTCTGCGCCATTTCCTTGAGCGCCATGCCCAGCTTGGCCGCCAAACGGGTGCGGGCGGTCTCGATCATCCGCAGATACGCGATGTTGTGCACCACGCCACCGCAGTCGGTGTCAAAGAACATGACTTCTTCACGGGTCTCGATGGTGGGCGTTTGGGGATCGGGGGAGGACATAAAAAGACACAAGACTACAAGACACAAGACGCCAGACCTGAGGTCAGGGGCGGAGCAAAGTAGTGCAGAGCTTTAGCTCGTCAGTCAAGCTGCCCCGCTGCATGGGAGATCCCAGGCTGTTAGACATCAGAATGCCAGGTTCCAAATAGGAGGACGAAAGCCGTCTGTAGGGCAAACGCTCCGCTCGCGACGTAGTCCGGTTGTCCCAACCGGCATTGGGAGCGGAGAGAAGCCGCGTGCCGGGTGGTTGAGTGTGATGGGGGCTGAAACGTCAGGGGCGGCGCGCGGCAAGCGGGGCGCTTGCCCTACAGCGTTGGGGGCAGAGCAAAGTAGTCACAGGCCCGCTGCGTCGTCCTCCAACGCCAGGCTAAAGCCCAGCACTACTTTCATTTGGCCTCCTCAGGTCTTGCAGTCTTCTGTCCCCCGCGCAGCGGACAGAATTCACATTTGCACCGTTGCGTTCTCCAAGCGGCGACCTCTAGCATGCGTTCCATGCAAGGTGAAGAACGTCCTGATCAATTGGTGGATGACGAAGGCAACCTGCTGGAAGGGGACTATGGATGGCGTCAGCGGATCGGACTGCTGCTGGGGGTGGCGCTGTTGTTGGCGACCTTCTTGAGCCCACCCTTGCTGGGCTTGTCTCCCAGTGCCACAAAGGTGGCCTGGCTGGCCGTGACCATGGCGGTCTTCTGGGTCACGGAGGCGCTGCCCATTCCGGCGACGGCGTTGTTTCCGCTCGTGTTGCTGCCCATACTCGGCATCTCGCCCATGAAGGAGGCGGCCGCAGCGTACGCGGACCCCATCATCTACCTTTTCATGGGTGGATTTATGCTCGCCATTGCGATGGAGCGCTGGGACCTGCACCGGCGCATCGCCTTGAACATCATTCATGCCGTGGGCACAAAGCCGAGGGCGCTGATCATGGGTTTCCTGCTGGCGGGCACGTTCATCAGCATGTGGACGAGCAATTCCGCCACCGCCATGATGCTGCTGCCCATCGGCATCAGTGTGCATGGGCTGCTTCGTGCCAGTCAGGGCGCGAAAGGCGGCACGGTGGAGATGGGTGCGGCGTTGGTGCTGGCGATTGCCTACGGAGCCAACATCGGCGGCATGGGCACGCTCATTGGCACACCGCCCAATGCAATTTTGAAGGCCTTCCTGGCCAAGACGTATGGTGTCGAAGTGGGCTTTGGGCAGTGGATGCTGGTGGGGGTGCCGCTCATTCTGCTGGCCCTGCCCCCGGTGTACTTCATCCTCACGCGTTTGAGCTTCAAGGTGGGTAATGAGGAAGTGCCCGGCGTGAAGGACGAACTCACCACACAGAGGCTGAAGCTGGGCCGCATCACCGGGCCTGAATGGGTGGTGATCGGGGCCTTTTCCCTCGCCATCGTCCTCTGGGTATCCCGGGAGGCCTGGAAGGCGGAGGTGCCCAAGGCTCCTGGGGCCAACTGGCCGCTGGGTGCGCTCCTCACCGATGAGGTCATTGCCATGGGCTGCGCTTCGTTGCTGTTTTTCATTCCGGTGGATCTGAAAAAGGGCGTCTTCGTCCTCGACTGGCAGAGCCTGAAAAAGCTGCCTTGGGATGTGCTGGTGCTCTTCGGCGGTGGTCTGAGCCTCGCGGCGTCGTTTGAGAAGACCCAGCTCGTCAAAGCCATGGCCAGCGGTCTTTCAGTGATGGCCTCCTGGCCCGCGCTGGCCATCGTGTTTCTGGTGGTGGCGGTCATGATCGGGGCCACCGCTCTCACCAGCAACACCGCCACCACCACGGCATTCCTCCCTGTGATCGGGGCTCTGGCCGTGGGGATCGATCAACCGGCAGTGCTGCTCTGCGTGCCGGTGGCCATTGCCGCCAGTGCGGACTTTGCCCTGCCAGTGGGAACGCCTCCTAATGCAATTGCCTTTGGTTCCGGACTGGTGAGTCTGCCTCGCATGGTGAAGGCGGGCCTGGTGGTGGACCTGCTCTTTGCCTTGCTCATTCCGCTGGTGATGTGGACCTTTGGGCGTTGGGCCTTTGGTTTGTGAGGGGCGGCGGTGATGGATGCGGGCACGTTGGTGCATCGAACCCCGTCCGTGAGCGCGCCCGCACACGTCTGATTCGATCCGCCGTCCCATCCGGGACGAAGGTAATGGGGGCGGGCTGGTCCGGTGGTTCCCGGCCTGATGACAGGCCCTCACCCCCGGCTAATTTCCGGCGTCCCTCCGGGACCAGAGGCCAAGTGCAGTGGGTTGTAGGGTGACTGCCGCGGTTGTGCCGAGTCAGGGGTAGCGCGCGGCAATCCCGACTCGTCGGGATTGCCCTACAGCGTGTCATGGGCAGAGGCCACGTACAAAGCGACTTTGTTTGTTCAATTCCCGAACCCTCACCCTAACACCTTGGGTTGTAGGGCGACCGCCTCGGTTGCCAAGGGGTTGGGAATGCACAGGAACGTCTCGCCACTTCCGCTGAAACCTTCGGCCCGGGACGGCGTTGGAGTCAGCCGTCCATTTTCTTTAATGGAAAAGTTTTACGCCTCACCTATCTGATGCGGCCCCGGCTTCTCCCCCGGCCGAATCTTCGTTTCCTCACCCTCCCTGCTCAACACTGCCAACCATGACCAGCCCTGCCGCCGCCCTCCCCACGCCGGGAGCCAGGAAACCGTTCTACAAGATCCTCTACGTCCAGGTCATCATCGCCATCGCCCTCGGGGTGCTGCTCGGACATTATTTCCCGGGCGCAGGTGTCGCGATGAAACCCCTCAGCGAGGGCTTCATCCGGCTGATAAAAATGCTGATCGCTCCCATCATTTTCTGCACCGTGGTGGTGGGGATCGCCGGTATGGAAGACATGAAGAAGGTGGGCAAGACGGGTGGTCTGGCCCTGCTCTACTTTGAGGTCGTCAGTACCGTGGCTCTCATTCTGGGGCTTGTGATCATCAATGTGGTGAAACCTGGTGTGGGCATGAATTCAGTGCCCACTGCGGCCAATGTCGCCTCGGTGGCGCAGTACACCGAGCCTGGGAAAATGAAATCCACCACGGAGTTTCTCCTCAACATTGTTCCGAGCAGTGTGGTGGACGCCTTTGCGAAAGGGGAGATTTTGCAGGTGTTGCTCTTCTCAATCTTGTTTGGGTTTGCCCTTCACCGGTTCGGTGGGCGCGGCACTTTGGTGTTCGACTTTATTGAGAAGACCTCACACGTGCTCTTTGGCATCGTGGGTATTGTCATGAAGGTGGCCCCCATCGGGGCCTTCGGGGCCATGGCCTTCACCATCGGTGAGCACGGGTTGGACTCCCTGTATTCCCTTGGGAAATTGATGGCGACCTTCTATGCCACCTGTCTCCTCTTCATCTTTGGGGTGCTGGGACTCATCACCAAGTATCACGGCTTCAGCATCTGGAAGTTCATCAAGTACATCAAGGAAGAGCTCCTCATCGTGCTGGGCACCTCCTCTTCGGAGTCCGTGCTGCCCCGTATCATGGCCAAGCTGGAGAATCTGGGGGTGCAGAAGTCCACGGTGGGTCTCGTGGTGCCTACGGGCTACTCCTTCAACCTGGATGGCACCTCCATTTACCTGACCATGGCGGCGGTTTACATCGCCCAGGCCACGAACACTCCGTTGGACCTTCAGCACCAGATCACCCTGCTGCTCGTGCTGCTCCTGACTTCCAAGGGAGCCGCCGGAGTCACCGGGAGCGGATTCATCGTCCTCGCCGCTACGCTCTCGGCCGTCGGTCATGTGCCGGTGGCCGGACTGGCGTTTATCTTGGGGATTGACCGCTTCATGTCCGAGGCCCGGGCGCTGACCAATCTTGTGGGCAACGGCGTGGCCGCCATCGTGGTGGGCAAGTGGTGCGGCGAGGTGGACGAGACCATCCTGCACCGCCGCCTGAACAACGAGACCGAGGTGGAGGCAAGTACCCCTGAGGTGGTCCTGGACCGGAAAGAGGCCCACATGGCCGCGGATGATGCCGTGCCCCCCACGGCCCCGCAGCCGTAAGCTGAGGTGGGAGGCGACGCGATTCAGTGGGCGTCCGAAAAATGGCCCCCCAGTCCCCTTTCTGGCATCCGATCAATGAACACAATGCCCGATGAAGGCTCCAACTCCGGCGTGACACCCCTCCCAGACCGGGCTGGGGACGGCTCACTTGGCCCCTTGATAACCCTGCTGCTCCCCCTGAACTCCTGCTTTGCACGCCCCCAGCGCGGGTGCTAGACTCCCTTTCCCCTCATCCTTCTATGGAATCAGTCCTCAACGCCCTCCATTACGCCGGCATCATCTTCCTCGTCATCATGGTGTTCAACCTGATGATCCTCGTCCACGAGTGGGGCCACTTCCTGGCAGCACGCTGGCGCGGGCTGAAGGTGGACAAGTTCCAGATCTGGTTTGGTGCGCCCATCTGGAAGAAAACCTACAACGGCGTGCAGTACGGCCTGGGCTGGATCCCCGCCGGCGGTTTCGTGGCCCTGCCGCAGATGGCACCCATGGAGGCCATTGAAGGCGGTAGCGGTGAGCGCGAGCAGCTTCCCCCGATCAGCCCGCTGGACAAGATCATCGTCGCTTTCGCCGGTCCTCTCTTCAGTTTCATGCTCGCCTGTTTGTTCGCCGTCGTGGTGTTCAATGTGGGCAAACCAGAGCAGGAAGGCATGGTCACCACCACAATCGGCTGGGTGGCCCCTGACAGCAACGCGGACAAGGGCGGACTCAAGCCCGGTGACAAGATCCTCGAAATCGACGGTCGTCCGGTGAAGACCTTCGGCGGCTTGGTGGACAGCGTCCGCTGGAACGTGGTCTCCAGTGAGAACAACCCCATCCCCTTCCTTGTGGAGCGTCCGGGCGAACCCAAGCCGCTGCTGGTGCCGGTGACCGCAGAGATCGTGGAGAAAGAAAAGACCTCCTTCTTCTCCTTCCTCTTCAAGCGCAAGCAGCTTCGTGAGGTGGGCATCGCCGGGAAGCAGACGCCGATGGTGGCGGGCACCCAGGAAAACAGCCCGGCCGCCGAGGCGGGCATCCAGGCCACGGACCTCATCACCTCTGTGGACGGGAAGGAACTGCTGAGCCTCTACCAACTGGGCGACTACATTGAGAAGAACCCCAGCAAGCAGCTGGAGCTGGGCATTCTGCGCGACAAAGGCAAGCCGACCGAGAAGTCGCTGACCGTGCACGTCACGCCCCGCCAGCCGGACATCCGCCCGGATGACGACAAGGGCCGCCAGCTCATCGGCGTGATCTGGGACCAAAACGGTCTGCGTCAGATCTCCCACCCGCGTCCATGGACGCAGATCCGGGACGCGCTCAAGACCATGGGCGCCACCATCTCCGCCATCATCTCCCGCAAGTCGGAGATCAACATGGGCCATCTGAGCGGCCCTATTGGTATCGGCCGCGCCTATTACACCCTGTTGGACGATCCGTATGGCCTGCAGCGCGTGCTCTGGTTCAGCGTCGTGCTGAACGTGAACCTCGCCGTCATGAACCTGCTGCCCTTCCCTGTGCTGGACGGTGGACACATCACCATGGCGCTCTTTGAGTGGATCCGTCGCCGCCCGATCAACATCCGCATTCTGGAGGTGGTGCAGATGGCCTGCGTCTTCCTTCTCCTAGGCTTCATGGTCTTCGTGAGCATGAAGGACGCTGGCGACATGGTCGGTGGAGGCAAAGGAGACAAACGGGAGGCCAAGCAGGAATATCGCTTCCTCCCAGCCAATCAGCGCCAGACCGGTGCCGCTCCCGCTCCTGGCCAGTAGCGGCCACTTGTCCCTCGCCCCTCTTCCCTTATCCCTCTACCCGTAATGCACCCGCTTCAGTACTGCCCCGATCTCTACCACTACCAGCGCCGTGAAACCCGGGAAGTCCGGGTGGGCAAGGTGGGCATCGGTGGCGGTAACCCGATCCGGGTGCAGTCCATGCTTACCTCCGACACGCGCGATACGGAGGCCTGCATCCAGCAGACGCTGGAGCTCGTGGCCGTGGGGTGTGAGATCGTCCGCATCACCGCCCAGACGCGGCCCATTGCGGAGAATCTCCAGAACATCAAAGCAGGCCTTCTGGCCGCTGGCTGCGATGTGCCGCTGGTCGCGGACATCCACTTCAAGCCCGACGCCGCCATGGAGGCCGCCAAGTGGGTGGAAAAGGTGCGCGTGAACCCCGGCAACTTCGTGGACAAGAAGAAGTTCGCGATCCGCGAGTACACGGATGACCAGTACGCAGAGGAGCTGGGCCGCATCGAGGAGGAGTTCATCCCCCTCGTGGAGCTCTGCAAGTCCAAGGATCGGGCCATGCGCATCGGCACCAATCACGGCTCCCTGAGCGACCGCATCATGAACCGGTACGGCGACACGCCGCTGGGCATGGTGGAGAGCGCCCTCGAGTTCGCCCGTGTGGCGCGCCAGCAGGACTATCACAACTTCGTCTTCTCCATGAAGGCGAGCAATCCCAAGGTCATGATCGAGGCCTACCGCCTCCTCGTGGCCCGGCTCAATGATCTGGGCGGCGACTGGAACTACCCCATCCATCTGGGCGTGACCGAGGCGGGCGATGGCGAGGACGGCCGCATCAAGAGCGCTATCGGCATCGGCTCTCTCCTGGCGGACGGCATTGGCGACACCGTGCGCGTGAGCCTGACCGAGGACGCGGTGTATGAGATCCCCGTGGCCCAGACCCTGGTGCAGCCGTACAATGACGGCGTGCCCGCCCGTTTTGAAGGTGTGGCCAATCCGCCTTCGGTCAGCTACGATCCCTTTGAGTTCGAGCGCCGCCAGTCCTCCGTGCTCAAGGTGAATGGCGTGAGCGTCGGCGGCCACGAGACCATGGCCGTCTTCACCAGCCGACGGAAGTGGGATGCCGTGGCGCACAAGATCGACAAGCTCGGCGACTTCAAGCCCGAGGTGGTGGTGGAGGACAGCGAGGCTGTTGCACTCGATCCCCGCGACGATGCCGCCATCGCGTATGTCAACAGCTCCACGAGTCCCTGTCTCGTGACGGTGAAGGACGGTGTGAACCTTCCGGTGATCGCTGCGTTCCGTCTGCTTTCCTCACGATTGGAGCCCCGGCATCCGATCCTGCTCAAGGACACGTTTGAGCCTGCCACGGAGCCCAAGACGGACTTCGTGCCCACGCTGCTCAGCGCTGCCACGAACATCGGGTCCCTTCTGTGCGACGGCATTGGCGATGCCATCCTGGTGCAGGGTGAGGAGGCCCCCGGTCAGTCCTTCCGCATCTCCTACAACATCCTCCAGGCCGCTGGCACCCGTATTTTCAAGACGGACTATGTGGCCTGCCCGAGCTGCGGCCGCACGCTTTTCAATCTGCAGACCACCACGCAGAAGATCCGCGCCGCCACCGGTCACCTCAAGGGCGTGCGCATCGCCGTCATGGGCTGCATCGTGAACGGTCCTGGTGAAATGGCGGATGCCGATTTCGGCTACGTGGGCGGTGCGCCGGACAAGATCAACCTCTACGTCGGCAAGACCGCCGTGAAGTTCAACATCCCGGAAGGTGAGGCTGTGGAGCGCCTGATCGATCTGATCAAGGAGCACAATCGCTGGGTGGATGCCCCCACGGCCCCGGTGGAAGCGGCCTGATTCTGACCCTGATCCCGATTCTGATTTTGTAAAAGCTTGCTGCTCCGCCCGCCGCCCCTTTGTGGGACCGGGCCAAGGCAGCTCTGACATCCGGCATGACCCCTGTTTTTGTTCCCGAAGACTACTTCCAGCATCACGATCCCCATGCGCTCTTCCCCGAGACGGGAGACCGCCCCCTCGAGCTGGATCTGGGCTGTGGTGACGGCACGTTTCTGATCGAAATGGCCACCGCCCACCCGGAGCGCAACTTCCTGGGAGTGGAGCGCCTGATTGGCCGCGTGGAGAAGACCGCCCGCCGGATTGAGCAGCGGGGGCTGAAGAACGCCCGCGTGCTCCGGCTGGAGACCACCTACACCCTCGGCTGGCTGCTCGCGGCGGGCAGTGTGAGCCGCCTGCACCTCCTCTGCCCGGACCCCTGGCCCAAGAAGAAACATCACGGCCGCCGCCTGCCCAACAGCACCGCCTTTCTAGAGTCCATCGAGCGAGTCCTCGTCCCGGGAGGGGAATTCCTCCTCAAGTCCGACGACCTCCCGTACTACGAAAACGCCCTCGAAGCCCTGACCCAACGTCCCGCCATGACCCGCCTGGACTGGCCAGACGGGGCGTTCTTCTATCCCATCACCGATTTTGAGAAACAGTGGATGGCCCTCGGGAAACCGATTTTTCGGGCGAGATGGAGAAGGGCATAGAACTCAACAATTAGGAATGGTGAATTAGGAATTAGGAAGGAGCTACCCTGACCGGAGCTTCCACGCAGACGGGAAGGCGGTTCGGCATTCATCATTTTCACTGCCTCTGTGGTTGAACTTCAACGTTCTCCCACCCTGTCTCTCCAAAGTTGCCCGAAAGAGGCGGGTTATGCGTACCTTGGCCCAATCCATGCTTGGCATATCGCAAGCGACGCTCCCACGTCTGCGCAAGCACCGCAAAAGTGCATGCGTAATTCAACTTATGCCTCAACATGGAACTCAGCCGTTTCAGCGACTACTCCCTGCGCGTACTGATGTATGCCGCAGCGCGCGAGCATGAAAAGGTAACCCTAAGTGAACTGACCCAGGCTTATCGAGTCTCACACCACCATCTCGTCAAGATCGTCCACTACCTCGGCAAGCTGGGATACCTCAGCAACCGCCGCGGCCGGAGTGGGGGAATTCGTCTGGGCCGGGCACCGCGCGACATCAAGGTCGGCGATGTGATCCGCAGCACAGAGACTCATTTCAATCTTGTCGAATGCTTCGACCCCGCCAACGATCTCTGCAAGCTCTCCCCCACCTGCCGTCTGCGCGGGGTGTTCCGGGAGGCGCGGGATGCGTTTCTGGACGTGCTGGATCACTACACGCTCGAGGACCTGGTGATGGACGGCAAGCCGATCCTGCGCCTGCTCAGCCCCAGTCCGGGTCATGGCTACGTCGCGGGCGCGACACTGAACGGCACGCATCCCTGAGGACTGCGGCGGCGGGCTGGCGCGCGCGAGTTGTTTCCTCATGCTGCGTGGTGTTTCTCGCCTGCAATTTACCGCTTTCTGCTGCGGAGCCTGCGCCGGCGGAACCGTGGAAGACATCTTCGGATCCCGTGGCCAGGCTCTGGCAGCGGGTGCAGGGTGGGCAGGTGAAGCTCCTGGTGGAGGGGGATGAGAAGACCTTTCTACAGGCTGTGCTCAAGGAGCTGGATGTGCCGGTGGCCTCGCAGGTGCTGGTATTCTCCAAGACCAGCCTGCAGAACGCGCTGATCGGACCGATGCGGCCGCGGGCGGTTTATTTCTCTGAAGAGGTGTATGTCGGTTGGGTGCAGGGCGGCCTGATTGAGATCATCGGCATGGATCCGGAGACGGGGCCGCATTTCTACACCTTGAGCCAGAGAGGTGGCGCGGCAGTGGGTTATCGCCCGGAACTTGCAACGGATGAGCAGTGCCTGAGCTGCCATGAGAGCTCGCGCACCGGCGGGGTGAAGGGCATGCTGGTGCGCTCGGTGTTTGCCGATGCCTCCGGGCAGCCCATCCTGAGTGAAGGGAGCCACGTCACCACGCATGAGAGTCCGCTTTCGGAACGCTGGGGTGGCTGGTATGTGACGGGTCGCCATGGCAAGGATAGGCACATGGGCAATGCCATTGCCAAGGAGACCGGGGCGGGCGTGCAACTGGACCGGGAGCGAGGAGCTAACATCACCTCCCTGCAGGACATCATCTCCACGCAGCCTTATCTGACGAAGACGAGCGATCTCGTGGCCCTCATGGTGCTGGAGCACCAGTGCAGCACCCACAACCTCCTGACGGAGGCGGCCCGCAGCACGCGTGCCGCCATGGCCCGCCAGCGGGATCTGCAGAAGGCTTTCAATGAACCCGTGACAGAGGTGCCGCAGGGCTCGGCCCAGAGCGTGATCCGCAGCCTGGCGGAAAAGCTGCTGCGTCAGATGCTCTTCGTCGATGAGTACACCTTGCAGGATGATGGCGTGGAAGGGGACGTGTCGTTTCAGGACGCCTTCCGGCGCAACCGCCAGGAGACAGAAGAGGGTCGCTCGCTCAAGGACTTTCAGCTCCGCACCCGCCTCTTCAAACACCGCTGCAGTTACATGATCTACTCGCGGGCATTTGAGGCCCTGCCCCAGCAGATGAAGGACGAATTCTACTCCCAGCTCTGGCAGGTTCTGCGCGGGCACGATGGGCGGGAGAAGGAGTTCGCCAGCCTGTCTGAGAGCGAGCGGGGGCACATCCGTACCATCCTGCTGGCCACCAAGAAAGACCTGCCTGCGTACTGGCGCGAGCAGACGCCCTGAGTCATACTCGCGCCCATCATGCGCCGTTTTGCCCTCTATGCTTTTGTTATCACCCTGCTATGGCTGGGGTTTGTGTGTGCCATCAGTTTTGTGGAAGCCCCGTTGAAGTTCAAAGCGCCGGGCGTGGAGTTGAAGCATGCTCTGAGCATCGGGCGGCTGGTGTTTCATGCGCTGAATCGGGTCGAGTTGATTTGTTGTGCGTTCTCCTGGTTCCTGATGTTGCGGCTGCGGGTGGTGCGCACGCGGGGCAGCGTGGTGTTGCTGGCGATCATCACCGCCGTGCTGGCGTTTCAAGTTTGGGGCCTCATGCCCGCCCTGGATGTGCGGGCCAAAGCGGTGCTGGCAGGGGAGATCGTGGCTGCCTCCTGGCATCACAACGCCTACATCGGTCTGGAGTTTTTGAAGGCCGCGTTGCTGGGCGTGCTCGCTGCTGCGCAGATTCAGTCTTTTGCTCGTGCGGTGTTGTCTGAGTAGATAGGAGTCTGGCCCGCTAGACAAAGTAGAAGCGCCGTCCCGGCTCTTTTGAGGTAGTAGGGAGAGGAAGAGGCGGTTGTGGAGACGTGTGAAGACCAGACCGCCGCAACTCCTTCGGAGTAAAAACCTCCAACACCGTACCCAACGTAGACTCGCTGGAAGCTCGCCAACGTTGGGCTTGTAGCCCCATCCTCTTCGAGGAAGAACTTCGACTGAGCAAGTGGCCGCCAAGGAACCACCTGGAGGTTCCCATCTCAGTTCGAAGTTGATCCCCAGCGGGGATCTCTAACACAGCCCAACGTTGGACGAGCCCTAAGCGAGTCAACGTTGGGTACCTCCGCGGAGGAGGATCAGGTGGGGAGGCCGACAGCATCCGCTTTCTCCCCTCTGCCATCAACGCCTCCACGTCAGGCGGATGCGATGTCATGCACTGCGCCTGACATTCGCGGCAAGATGCCGCGAACAGCACGCAGGGATGCGTGCGCTCCCCGAGCTTCCCAGGCAAGGCCATTTTGAGAAACGGCCAGACCACGTTTCACCACCCCCGAGGTTCCTTGGCAGGCACTAGCTGAAGCGTCTGCAAGCTTCGCCTATCTCGCCGATGTCGCCATGTTTCGACAGACCCTAGTCATCCCGCGCAGGACGCTGCGGCCTGCCCAAAGGCCCGAGCACGTCTAACCCCACCCTTGAGACGCCTGTACGGAGCGCTCTCTTCACACCAACAAAAAAGCAGGCCCCTTTCGAGACCTGCTTTTGCATGTTTGAATAAACTTCGTTCGTTGAAACAACTTCAACTCCCGACGGAGCATTAAACCAAGACTACACGGAGGTCTGCGGAGACACATCGCCGCCGCCATTGCCGCCGCCGGTGGCTTCTTTCACGACTTCCATGACGGGAGTGAACTCCTTCTTGTTGTCGAGCACCTTGTCCACCAGGCCGTAGGCCGCGGCTTCCTCACCGCTCATGTAGTAGTCGCGGTCGGCGTCACGCTCGACGGCTTCCACAGTTTTGCCGGTGTGGTGGGAGATGATCTTGTTCAGACGGCGCTTGAGGCGGTACATGAACTCCACGGTGCGCTCCACATCGCTGGCCGTGCCCTGGGCACCGCCGCTGACTTGGTGGATCATGATGTGGGAGTTCGGGAGTGCGTAGCGCTTGCCTTTGGTGCCGGCGGTCAGGAGCACGGCGCCCATGCTGGCAGCGATGCCGATGCAATAGGTGTTCACGTCACAGGTGACGAACTGCATGGTGTCGTAGATGGCCAGGCCCGCGGTCACGGAACCGCCAGGGGAGTTGATGTAGATGTTGATGTCCTTCTTCGGATCCTGCATCTGCAGGAACAGAAGCTGGGCGATCACGATATTGGCCACCTGGTCATCAATGGGGGTGCCGATGAAAATGATGCGGTCCTTGAGGAGGCGTGAGTAGATGTCATACGCCCGCTCCATGCGTCCCTCTGCCTCAATCACGGTAGGGATGATGTAGTTGGTCGGACGCTGAATCATGGTGGGGAAATTGGCGGTGGTTGACATGGTGACGAATGAAGGGGGTGGTGGAGGTTTTGTCAAACCCAGCGGAATCGGGTCTGGGCTCTGGAGAGAGCCCTTCATCTAGCAGTACGCCGGGCTCGCGTCCACGGACGGGAGGGGCACAAATTCCCCTCCCGGGCCGGATTTACTGCCCGCTGGCCGGGGCCTCCTCCCATTGCAGCGGCGGATTCCACGAGCGGCGTGCGGCCTCCCAGGCGTCATGAAATGCGCCGTAGTCCGAGGCCGGGAATTCTCCCGTCCTCGCCTGAAAATCAAAGTCCATCGTGACGGTGCCGTCGTCCGCGACCGCAGAAGCGAGATTCCAGGTGGTGAATTTGGAGTCTCCCTTTTGCGCCAGGGCCGCCATCGTCTCTGTGCGGAGCTTGGCAGGGAGCTTCCAGGTCAGCCGGGACTTCATCTGCATCGGGTAGAGGAATTCGAACCTGGTCTTGCGGTCTTTCACATACTTCGTCGCGAGGTAGTCGTCCTCCCAGCAGGAAGGCAGCGTGGCCTGCCGCCCTGTTCCCGTGATGGAAATGGCATCGCGCACGCGATAGGTGGTGAAGAGCCGGGCCGGCATCTCCGGATCCTCTAGCGCCTCAAAGCGGAACGATTCCACCTGGATGGGGCCAAACTGTGCGAGGATGGCCTGGATCCTGTCACGTTGCTCCTTGGTTGTCAGGCCGGTGAAGTCGTCCCGGATGGCAGAGGCATAGTAGCCGGTGAGTTCCAACTGATCCTCCACCAGCCAGTCGCGATCACTGATGGAGACGTTCCGGCGATTCTCCACGACGCAGCTTCCTGCGGGCACGAAACCCCGCTTGGCAATCAGTCGGGGCCCGGCCGGGTCCAGGATCAAGGCGGCACTGTGGATGGCTACATTGGACGGGTATTTGGAAAGGCTAAGCGTCTTGTTTGTGGGATCCAGCAGCCAGTCTTTCCCCAGGGCAGGCACGTGCACCACCATGTGGTTGAACTGGTCCAGCGAAGGCAGGCTGGGCTCTGTTTCCCAGTCGGTGTTCACCAGGGCCAGGTGACTGGGCACATCGGCCGCTTTTAGGAGCAGATGCAGCAGCAGGGCGTGGTCCTTGCAGTCTCCGTAGCGGGAGCGGAGCGTGTCCGCGCCGGTATTGGGCCGCCGGGCCCGCACACCGAACTCGATGGCCTTGTAGCCGATCTCTTTCTGGACATGTCGTGCCAGGGCCGCCACCCGGGCCTTGGGATCTTTGATCCCCTCCACCAGACTTGCCGCCAGTTCTTTGATCTCCTTGCTCACTTCCAGGCGGTCCTGGATCTGCTTGAGGTAGTCTTTGCCCACAGTGGACCAGTCGCCTTCCTCGCCGCCGAGCCAGAGCATGGGGCAGAGCTGCTCGACCCACAGCGAGTAGCTCTCCGTTTCGGTGATGCCTTGGGGCGGCACGACCCACGCCAGGAACTTGTCGTCCTTCATGGTCTGCACGTTTTCGCCCTGGGCGAAACGGAACTTCACACCAGGGGTCTCACCCGTGACGAAGACGGCCTCTCTAGCGACCGGGGCTGAGCTGGCGAACACCCGGCGGGCGAACTCGAAGTGCGTGGCGGTGGAGAGGTCCTCGATGGTGATTTCACACTCGATGGTGCAGCCGGGCTTCACTCCTTCCACCTGGAGATGCAACACCCGGTCGGAACTGGCCGTCCCGTCGTGAAGGTCACGCACATAGGCGTCATCCACCGTCGCCCGGGAGACCAGTGCGCCGGCACTGTCCCGCACTTCCAGCCGGTTCATGAAAATACGCTCGGCCAGCGGGTTGAAGGAATACTGCAGCGAGCTGAGATCCTTGGCCCCCTGGTTGTCCAGGACCTTCACCTTCCGGTACAGCGTGCGACGGGCGGGCTTGCCCTTCGTGTAGTGGTACCCGGTGGTCCGTACCAGGGAGATGGTGGACTGACCCTCTTCGAAGTCGTCGGGCACCTTCAGCTGATCCAGCGCAGAGAGGACCTCCGGCGGGGTCTCCACCGGTGGCAGCATCTGCTTGATGTCGGAGTTGTCGCCCTGGCCGAGCGCCGCGGAGGCGGAGCGGATGGCGTTCTGCACCTCGCTGTCTTTGGGGTTCTTCTGCGCGGCCCGCTCAAAGGTCTGCTTGGCATCCTTGTACCACTTCCGGCCCATCTGGCTCCAGCCCAGGGCCATGAGGGCGCGGGAGGATCCAGCCTCGTCCTTCAGCACCTTCTCCGCCACCTCGGCCGCCCGGGTGTGTTCCCCCGCCTCATTGCAGTATTCGGCCAGGTCGTACGCAGAGCGTTTGTTGGCAGGATCAGCCGCGAGTATTTCCTCAAACTGCTGCAGGGCCAGTTTGTGATCGCCACTGGTGAAGACGGTCTGCGCCAGCCAGCGTCGCACGTTCAGGCTGGGGCGTCGGGCCAGCCAGGCTTCACCGGAGTGGATTGCGGTCTTGTAGTCCTCCTGCTCGATCAGCAGGTTGATCCAGGCCAGCAGTTCGTCTTCATCCTTCAGCCCTTTGTTGAGCAGCCCCAGAAAGTGTTTTTCTGCCTGCTCGGTCTTTCCTGTCAGGACGGCGAGCCGTGCCCTCCGGACCTCCAGTGGCAGGTGGTCGGTGAACTTTCCATCATAGGCTTTGTAGTATTCCAGAGCTTCCGCAGCTTGTTTCGCCTTTTCCAGGGCGTTCCCCATGTTCTCCAACATCACGGGGTCGGTGTGTGTTTGCTCGAACCCTTTCTTAAACCACCGCACGGACTCGGGGTATTCCTCCCGGGTAAAGTGGTACAGGCCGATCTGGTTGCAGGCGGTCCCGTAGTCGGCCAGGGCTTCTTTGGCCACAGCTGGGGCGGCCCCCCGCGGTTCATGCAGCTCCACCGCAGACACCGCCGTCTCCACCTTCTGGAAGTCTCCCTTGTCCTCGGTGGCCCAGCCAGCGACCATCACCGCGCCAGTCGGCCAGTGGGCTACTCGAACCAGGTAGCGGTACCCGGTACCATCGTCCTGTTTCATCTGGTGCCTTATCTCCAGTCCCGAAGCAGAACTGCCGGCGTCCGGGGGAGTCCACGACTTCTCCGAGCTGTTCTGGTTTTCACTGTCCGTAGGGTAGGTCAGATTGATGGTGGCGAGCAGGGCTCTGGCCGCGGCATCGAGATTGACCGTCCCTTCCTCAAACCGCAGGGGCACCACCACAAACGCCTCCAGATGCCGTTGGGCGGAGAAATCGGCAAGACGCGTCAGCTCTGAGGGGACGGACCACTTGTTCCACATGCCGGGCTCCAGGTGGGTGGCGTATCCCAGCTCTGGTCTGGTCTGGTCCTTGGCCGCCTCGCCCAGGATTTGTTCTTTGTTGAGCACGCGGAAGGAGCTCATCATCGTGCTGGCCTGCGCCTTCACTTTTTTCTCATGGTGGTCCATCCCCCAAAAGAGAACCTGCCAGCAGCGGCCGCCATGCACGGCCACCCATTGGTCGTAGTACAGATTCATCTGTACTCCCTCGGGCCTGCTGACGGTTTGAATCCGTGCAAACTCCAGCCCGTTCAGCTGAACTTTCTCCTGAGTTTGCGTTGAGTTCTTGGCACCGGAAAGGGCCCCGATCTTCACCGTCTCGCTCAGATCCTCCAGGGTGAGCCCCATACCTGTTTCTTCCGCGATCACGATCATGAAGACCTCCGAATTTTTGAGCCGGAGGGCCATGCAGGACAGCTTGTTGAGTTGCTTGGGATTCGGGATTTCCCACCAGGATTCGTCAGCGGTGACGGAAAAGTTGAACTGCTCGTTTTTTATCTCGCGGGGGCCTCCTGTGGCAATGCCCGAGGGTGAGTCCCCGTCACGGTCTTGAATCTGTTTCGCAACGTTGATGGCCGTGGTGACGCCTATGCTCAGGACGATCACGGTGGACAGGACAATGGCCCAGATCGCCTGGGCCCGCCCTTGCCGGTAGCGGCTGGAATCATAGAGGCAGAGGCCAACGATCCCGACCGCCAGGCCGCCGATCATGATCACCGCCACCGTGAAGCTGACGATCATCTGCAGCACATCGTTCCTGATGCCTGTCAGCAGAGTGACAAACCGGATGCCAGACGAGAGCGCCCAGGCGATCATGACGAGCAGGAGCGCGGTGACGCACAGCGTGCTGGTGGTGGGGCGGCGCATGATCTGGGTGCACCGGATCACGCCGAACGCCGTCCCGAGTGCCGCAAACACAGAACCGGCGATGGCACCTGCCTTTTCCGCAGTCTCAAAAGTCTCCGTCAGTAGGAAGGGGGTAAATTCCATGGTGCCCCTTCTAGCGTGACCCTGTGTGCGTAGGCAACTTGGTTTTTCCGTCTTTTTAACAATCACCATCCTGTTCCGGGCCGGTGAATTGACAGGGTCAGCGGCATCTGCCGCTGCACGACCCAGCGGTGCCCGCAGGCATCAGGATGAAAGATTTGCCGTCTTGGCGGTGATGACTCCCTGGCCGGCGGGCGCTGACTCCGTCCGGTCGTCTGCAACCTCTGGCTTCTCCCCCCCAATGCACCACCGGTTCACTCCTGCTTCTCGTTCGCTGTCACTGCTGGCCCTGGTGGCGGCGGTGAACCTTTGCGTCGCTGCCATTCACCCCGTCAGGGCCAGTGGCACGGAGGAGTGGCCCCGCTTCCGTGGACCGGAAGGCAATGGCACATGGAATCCGGCAGGACGTCCTGTAGATCTGGCGGAGTCTGAGCCCCGGCTGCTCTGGAAGGCAACGCTGGGCGGCGGCTACGGCGGTGTGACCGTGGCCCAGGGGAATGTGTACGTGATGGACCGCCAGTCCGGCTCCGGCAAGGCGGAGGTGGAGCGCATTCTCTGCTTTGACGGGGCGACCGGCAAGGCGCGCTGGGAACACTCCTATCCGACGAGCTACGACTCCATGGACTACGGCAACGGACCGCGGGCCTCGGTGACGGTGCACGAAGGACGCGCCTATACCCTGGGTGCCCGAGGAGTGGCCGTGTGCCTGGATGCGATCACCGGCAAGGTGCACTGGCAGGTGGATCTGGTGAAGGACCACGGGGGCGTCATTCCCACCTGGGGGTTTTTGCGGCCTCCCCCCTTCCTCTGGAAAGACACCGTGCTGCTGCACTGCGGCGCCCAACCGAGTGGCAGTGTCGTGGCCCTGGACCGCCACAGCGGGCGCGAGCGCTGGCGCGGTGGCAGCGATCCCGCCGGTTACTGCACTCCCATGGTGATCCAATCGCCCACGGGTCCGCAGCTCATCCAGTGGGGGCCCAAGCATATCACCAGCCTGAACCCGGACTCAGGGGCGGAGCACTGGCGCTTCCCCTATGAGATCACCTACGGCGTCTCCATCGCCCAGCCCTTGTACCATGAGGGGCTGCTCTTCGTGTCCGGCTACTGGCACGGCTCCCGCGCCCTGCGTCTGGGGGAGAAGGACGTCAAAGAGGTGAACCTCGCCTGGAGCGAGGAAAAAACTCTGTGCGGCCTCATGAGTCAGCCCCTCTACAAGGACGGATACGTGTATCTCCTGACCAAGGCGGAGGGCGTCATTTGCTTCCGCCTCCAGGATGGCAAGGTGCAGTGGAAGGACGGTCATCAGCTGACGCCCAAAGACCGCAACCCCCAGATCAGCCTCGTCTGGCTGGACGAAAAACAAAACCTCGCCTGCGGCCTCAATGCCAGCGGCGAGCTCTTCTACGCCCGCTTCACCCCCGAGAAGATGGAGGAACTCGCCCGTCATCAGATCATCGGCAAGACCTGGGCGCATCCCGCCTTTGCCGGGAACCGCGTGTTCGCCAGGAGCGACTCTGAGTTGCGGGCCTGGCAGGTTTGGTAGGTTGGTTTGAAGTTTGAAGTTTGAAGTTTGAAGTTTGAAGTTTGAAGTTTGAAGTTTGAAGTTTGAAGTTTGAAGTTTGAAGTTTGAAGTTTGAAGTTTGAAGTTTGAAGTTTGAAGTTTGAAGTTTGAAGTTTGAAGTTTGAAGTTTGAAGTTTGAAGTGGCGCGTTATCTCATGAACCCGGAGGGTTCGTCATACCCTACCGCTCCGCGGTAGAATGTGAACCTTTGCAACCACAGGTAACCCTCGCTACACTCGGTCGACCTGTGGCTATTCATGTTGAACCCTCCGGGTTCGGATCCCACAACTTACCTCTAACCATCCTGCCACTTACCACTCAAGATCGCCCCGCAACATGAGCCGCTGCTCCGCGTCCTGCACCTGGGACGCGAGAGCCCGGGCTTCCCTTAAATGCTCCTCCAAGGCCTGTTGTCGTCTCAGGCCTTTCGCGGCACGGGCCAGGGCCTCGTGGGCGTAGCCGAGGTAGAAGGGAGTGTCCTCCCTGGCGAACTCCAGGGCCTGGAGACCGTGTTCCCAAGCCTCGGCATGCCGGCCGGCCACCGCGCAGGCCCGTGAGACCAGCCAGTGGCCGATGGAACGGTTGCGATCCGTCACGTCCGCACGCTGGACCCAGTGTTCCAGCGACTCCTGGGCCAGACGGACCATCTCGGCGTCCTCCTCCTTGCTGCGTTCCGGTTTGACCAGCAGGTCCCACGTGAGATTGAAGCACTCCGCGGAGCGCCGGATGCGATCCTGTTCTTCGCTGGGTTCCATGGATGAACCAGGTCCACCACAACGGTGCGGAGGTGACAAGGGTGTTTTGCGCCAGCCTGCATCCATGCTGGAGCTTGTCCGCGATGTGTAGGTGAACAGGAGAAATGGTCCGCCGCGGCCCCAAAACACTTATGAGCCGTCGTGCCAGTGCAACGCACAAGCCCGCCCCCCGTGGTACAAGCCGCCATTTTCTCCGTGCACTGGCCCGGGCCTTTGCGGGGGCGATCGTGTTTGGACTGCCTCTGCTCATGACCATGGAGATGTGGTGGCTGGGCTTTCACGCAGATCGTGGGCGCATGGCTCTCCTCTTCATTCTGTCCCTCCCACTGCTGGTGGGACTGTCGCACTACTCGGGTTTCGAGCCCACTTTCGGCTGGGTGGATGATGTGGTGGACACCTTTGTGGCCTGCGCCGTGGGTTTTGTCTCCAGCGGGGTGATCCTGCTGCTCTTCGGGCTCATTGAGCCCGGCATGGCGGCCAGCGAGGTCATCGGGAAGATCGGCCTGCAGACCCTCCCCGCCAGCATCGGCGCCCTCCTCGCCACCGGACAGTTCGCCTCCCCGGAGGAGCGGGAGGCGGATCAAAAAAGATTCAGGAAATATCAGGGCGAGCTCTTCCTCATGATGGTGGGGGCGATCTTCCTGGCCCTGAGCATGGCCCCCACGGATGAGATGATGCTCATTGCTTACATGATGACCCCGACTCACGTGCTAGGATTGATCTTCCTTTCCCTGGTGGTGATGCACGCGTTCGTGCATGCCGTGGAGTCTTCTGGGAAAGCCTATGTACCCTCCGGCACGCCGTTCTGGAGCGTGTTCCTGCGCATCACCATTCCCGGGTATGTCATCGCCCTGCTCATCAGTGCCCTCATCTTGTGGGCGTTTGAGCGCACCGACTCCTGTGGCCCTGCCACATTGATGGGCAGTGTCATTGTACTGGGCTTCCCTGCCGCCATTGGAGCAGGTGCCTCCCGGCTCATTATTTGACGGGTTCATCTTGCCGCCACCCCATCATCCCAAGCTCAATCCGAATCCATGAATGCCAAAACTTCGTCGCCCATCCCGCCCGCTGAGTGGATCGTCGCCGGCATGGGGCTCCTTGTCTTCACCGCTGTCCTGGGGCTTATGGTGTGGGATGCGGTGGCCGGAGATCAATCGCCACCCCGCATTACGGTCGAGGTGGACTCCATCACCCGCAGCGGGGACGGCCACCTGCTGAAGTTCCGCGCTCGCAATGACGGTGGCGAGACCGCCGCTGAAGTGGTAGTGGAAGGGGAGCTGCCTGCGTCAGGGGGTGAGACTGAGACGGCCAGTGCCACGCTGGACTTCCTGCCCGCCCACTCAGAGAGGAAGGGCGGGTTCTTCTTCAAAGCCCAACCGGAGCGGGAAACGGTGCGCCTGCGGGCGAGTTCGTTCCGCGAACCCTGACGCTGGGCCGCCGTTTCCCCGGCACATCAGTCCGCGGCCCGGGTGATCGTGTAGCCTGCAGGTGCCCGGAAGGCGGAGTCGGGAATCTCCTCGAACCGCACCGATTTCACGGTGGTGATGCAGGGGAAGCTTTCACTGCCGGTGCAGCTTTTCAGGATCATGCCATCCATTTCCGGCGGCAGGGCGGTGGTGTCGCTTGCAGATTTCACGGTGGCCAGCTCGGCCTTGATGCGGTCGTAGTCCGGGTAGGACTTGGCCACCCAGAAGGTGGACTTCATGCCGAGCACTTCCATGGTGACCACGACGCAGTCGTAGCCATTGACCTTCTCGGTCAGCCCGGTGACGGTGTACTTTGGGACCATCGGCGGTGTGGTGGTGTTGTCAGCCGCCGCTGCGGGCTGGCGCATGACGGTCACCTCGCGTGCCGGGTGCATGACCGTCATCACTTCCCGGTCCTTGGTGTTGGCAATTGTGCTCAGCTCTTCGCAGATGTCAGCGCGGACCATGCCGCCCTGGATGCGCATCACCGTCTCATTGCGGGCTTCAGATCCCTCCACCGTCTGCTCAAGCACCAGCCCGGCCCGCAGAGGACCAGCGGTGCAGAGAATCGCGGCACTGGCCACAGCCATGCCGAGCAGGGGGCGGAGGATTGGGCTCGTCTTCATACTCCTTGCATTTGGGTTTTCCGTGGTTTGTGACGGATTACGTCTGGCCATGGATCGCGGATGGAGAAAAGGGCGGCAGATCCTCTGTAGGTTTCTGATCAGTCTCCCCGGAGGTCGGAGTCCATCGATGAGCTCGGCATCAACGTGTTATATAGGAGGATGCGGCCGCTTTGACATCGTCGTTCGGCTGTCCCAGCCGTTCAGGAGGTCGGAGGGAAATGCGCACTGAGTCCAATGCGGAAACTGGACAAGCATGAAGCTGACGGGCCAACCCTTCGCTCCCACGCGGGGCTGGGAACCCCCGCCTCCTTTCAGCTTCCAGGCCTGCGGTACGTAAAAGGAGGGAGGGGCATTCCTATCCCGGTCGGACGTGCGGTCCTGACGCAGCAGACCTCATTGCGATCAAGAGCCCAACGCGGCGGCCTCCTCCGCTTCCAAAGCCGGTTGGCACAACCGGACTACGCGGCGGGTGGCAGCTGAAAGTAGTGCTAGTCTCGTATGCGGGACTGTGACTACCTTGCTTGGCGCAGGCACGCATCTACCTGCTCCATCCGCTCCTGCACATCTCCCCGCACCTCCACCCATGTCGCGCCCATGGCGGTAAGTTGTTCCTCGTACCAATCATGCTGTTGTTGCCGAAACGCCGTGTCCCGCCGTGTCCCATCCTGGTCAAAGGGGATGTCCGGGGCACAGAGCACGTACAAGTCGTACTTCCGCTTCGCCAGAGTCCGCAGCTCTGGTTCGGCACGGCCGTGATCTTCCAGGCAGTAAAACAAGGTGGTCAACGGTGAGGTGTCGCAGAACAAATAACGGTTTGCCCTGCCGGCGGCCTCTGCTTCCCGGGCCACCTGCACCACTCCGATATGCAACAGATCCTCATACGACAGGTGCCCGCCCTGGTCCACCCAGAGCTCGCGGCCGTACTCCGTGACATGCAGCGTGTCATATTTCTGCGCCAGCGCGGTGGCCAGCGTGCTTTTGCCGGAGGATTCCCCGCCCAGGAGGCAGATGCGTTTCACAAAGGAGGCATAGACCACGGGGGACAACCACTGCCGCAGGCCATGGGGATCTGCCCGCAAGGCGGTGCCGCTCACGGGCAAGATGCTGCGACCTGGATCCACGGGCACGTGAACCACCTCGGCATGGTCGGCATCAACTTCATCTCGGAAATAACACGTGAGCTCCGCGGCGAAGCCGTCGCCATAGCTTTCGCTTGTGAACACGGCATCCACGGTAGTGTGCAGCACCTCCCGGCACCCCTGGCCGACAAACCGGCGGTGCCGCGATTCATCGGGATCGTCATTGGGCGGCGGCACCAGACCCCAGGGGTTGTCCGCTCCCAGCACGATGCGGGTGGTTTCTGGAAACAAGCTCTCCAGCCACACCGCCCGCTTCTCTGGTTCACAGCCCGGGAACTCCGGTACGGTGTAGCTCAGTACCACCACGGTTTCGCATTCCGCCAGGGCACGGCGGATCACAGCCTCATGACCCTTGTGCAGCGGGCAGAGCTTGCCCACCACCAGACCACGCTGAAAGCGGCGCGTGATCATGCGACAGCAGAGGCAGAACCGGCCTCCGGATTGGATGTCGCCCCGCTGGCTTGTTGCGTCCGCAGCAACTGGTGCCAGTACCGCAGGGAAATCACCGCATTGATCCAGAAGGCGAAGTACAGGCCTGCGGTCACATAGAGTCCGCGGCTTGCAAAGAGCGGTACGGAGATCGTGTTCACCACCAGCCAGCACCACCAGTTCTCCACCCGACGGCCCACCAGAAGGAACTGCGCCACCACGCTGAAGGTCAGCACGGTGGAGTCCCAGTAGGGCGCATAGGCATCGGTGTAATGGTGCAGCATGAGCCCGTAGGCCCCCGCCACGGCCAGGGCTGCCATCACCAGGACCAGACCCATCATGGGCGGCGTGCGGCGGATCGGCAACTCGGTTGGGGACAGGCCCTTGTTTCCTCCACGCAGCCATCGCCACCAGCCCAGGGCACTGGCGGCGATGAAGAAGAACTGCAGCGCCACGTCGGCATACAGTCTCGCATCATAGAACACCTGGGCAAACAGCGCGCAGCCCAGGATGCCCGTCCACCAGGTGTGTACGCTGTTGCGTCCCGCCAGCAGGATGGACAGGGCGTTGACGGTGTTGGCGGCGATTTCCAGGATCAGATCCAGATTCATGAGGTAGCGGGATCGGCGAGATCCGAGGTGTATTGGATGACCTTGCCATCCAGGAAGTCTTGTTGTTCGATGTGCAACCGCAGGCCGTCGCCAAGAATCGATTGCAGGATCTGCCGCAGTTGGGTGTTCAGAGAGTCCATGCCGGCATGACGGAATGTCACGGCTCCGTCCGTTCCCTGATGCACCGTCCACTGGGGCAGGGCCAGCGGGCGGAGGGCGTGGGTGATCTCGATATTGTTGATCCACGAACCCGAGGTGGTTCGATACCTCACCGGGGGCCGCCCCTGCAAGCCCACCAGCACTGGCTCCGGGCCGCGGAAGTCCAGCGCCGCGTGATCGCCGGTGCGATATCTCAGCAGCGGCAGACAGAAGTTGAAGCCGCCCGTCAGCGTCACCTCGCCGCGTTCGCCTGGGGGCAGGGGGCGGTCTTCGTCATCCAGGATCTCCACATACATGCGCGGTTGCAGCAGCACATGCCCGCCTGAGTTGGGATCTGCCACGGCAATAGGTCCTGCCTCGTTCATGGAGTACAAATCCAGCACTGGGCACTGGAAGCGCGCCTCCAGTCGCTGACGGAGACCGGGCAGCAGCGTCATGGAGGTGCTCAGGAGCGCACGCGGCCGCCAGGTCACCGGCAGGGTGAGGAGCTCGGCAAAGGAAATGGGATCTCCTGTGTACACCTCCGCCTTCAGGTCATCCAGATACTTCGCCCGGTCTTCAGGATCACGCCAGTCGTCCGGGTGGAGGTTGATCTTGGCCAGCCCCGCCTCATTCATCGTGGGCGTCACGGAGACATAGGTGAAGCACTTCTTCTGGTGACCGATCAGCACCACCCCCACCTCACCCGCGCCGGCCAGGAGCGTGATGCCAACGCGGCGCAGCGCCCGCTTGTGAAAGGCCAGGTACGAGGCCGCCACCACGGGGTGGGAGGCCAGCAGCAGGGGGTGCCCGCTCGTGCCGCTGGTGCGGAAGTTGATCATCCGCTCCACCGGCACGCTGTCCGGCACGAAGGCCGCAATGTCCCGGCTCAGGTCGGCGCGGGAGACGGAGGGAATGTCCTCGAACCTTACGGGTGGCACCCCCTGCCTGCGGTAGTGCGGCACGTCGGCATAGGTGCTGGCGGTGAACTCCTCCAGCCAGCGCGGCGGTTTCCCAGCGCGCCAGTCGATGGCGGCCGCGGCGACCTCGCTTTCAAAGGCCCGCACGCGCGCCACTTCCTCGGGCAGCAGGCGGTTGCCGCTTTCATTGCGGTAGATGGGAGCATGGGGATGCTCTTTCAGAAAACTCAGCAGGCGCTGCCCCGCCGGTGTCAGGGTGGGGTAGCGGTCCAGATCAGTGGGCTGGGGATCGGCGTCCATGCGGAGAGATTATTCGCGGGTGTATTTGTCGGCCGATTCCTCCGCCGCCTTCTTGGCCAGCGCCTCGCGAATGGCCCGGGCCCTCAACTCGGCAGCCCGGGCGGCAGCGATGACGCGGGACCGTTCCGTGGCACTGAGGCTGGTGAGGCGGTCCTGTGCCTGGGCGGGTGACTCGCCCTCTGGGCGGAAGTCCAGCCGCGCCAGGGTGATGCGGGTGATTTCCTCGCTCCGGTCCGGATCGGTGAGGAATGCATGGGCCACTGTCTGCTCCGCCAGATCACGGGCCGTGCCTTCCAGCAGGGGCAGGAGGGTCCCGGCACTGAACCGGTGTTTGATGAACCACTCATCCGCTGCCAGCCAGGTAAGCAGCAGGGTGACAGCCAGCCGGTTGCGGTCCCGGGAGGCGTCCTTGCCGGTGAAGGCCGCCATCTCGGAGGGTGTGGGGGCGGCACCATGCAGCCGCAGCAGATCTGCCACCACGGAGTCCACATGCACTCGTCCCTTGGAGCCGATCTTCGGTTCATCCAGAAACTCAGCCGGCGTCTCCGCGAGCCGGTGCAGCAGGGTTTCGAGTGGAGGGCCTTCGTGGGTCATGGGGGAGAGAGAAATTATGAATTATGAATTATGAATTATGAATGCGGAATGCGGAATGCGGGGCGGGAGGTTCGGGCTTGGCTCACAACCCGTAAGTCCCAACTTTGACCTTGGCCGTTGTGAACTTCGCACACACTTGGGTGCTGTGACAATCCTCGCACGCGGCGGCACGATGACCGTTGCGAAGCTGACGAAAGCGGTCCGGCAGGGACAACAGATCGCCTACAGTACGCAATGCTGAGATGGGCACGCCATAGGCCTCCGGGGTGTAGCTGCACGGCGCGATGCGACCGGCTTCGTCCACGAAAAGGAAGCTCTGCCCCGGGTGGCAGTCTGCCACGGACAGATGGCGGCCCTGGGCGGTCATGGCCAGCCGCTGCAGGTAGGCGGCCCCACCCAGCAGGTGTACCCCTTGATCAGCCAGTCGTTGTTGCCAGCCAAGCCAGCGGTCGGCCAGCCAGTCCACCTGGGCGGGGAGGAGCCGGTGGGCGGGGTAATACTCCGGCCGGTCCAGGCCGCCGAGCTGGTTGCAAGTGATTTCCTCGATTCCCCAGTCCGCGAGACTCTGGCAGAGAGCGGGAAAGGCGGTCACTGTTTCGCGAAAGAGCACCACATTCGCCCGCAGCAGGGGGCCTTGGCCCGTCAGGTTCTTTTGTCGCGCCAGCGTCTGCACGCCCTCCCGCAGACCGTCATGCAGACCGGATTGTCCGCGCAGGGCATCGTGCACCGCCGCAGTGCCGTCCACGCTCACGGTCAGCTCCGCATAGTATTCCTGAAGGTGCGACTGCACCTCCGCGCGATGCAAGGTGGTGCCGTTCGTCGTGGTGCTGAGGCGCAGGTGCAGATCATCCCGGCAATGGCGGGTGAGCGCCTCCAGCGGCTTCCACAGCAGCGGTTCCCCGCCCAGCCAGCTCAGCAGCACCGGGCGGCCCGTGACTTGGGACCAGGCGGCCAGCACGGCGGCAAAACGGCGTATCTCAGCCGGATCCGCCACACCCCGGGGGCGCTCCAGCCGGGCGTCATAGGCGCAGAAAGGGCACCGCAGATTGCAGCGCTCAGTCACACGCCACACCACCACCAGGGGATCCTGTGAAACTGACGCCAGCGGGTTCACAATTGGATCGGAGGGCGGGGTGCGCCGTGGCCGGCGGTCCCGCTGGTGAAGGTTCGAGGTTTTACCGAGCGGGTGACCTGCTGACCCCGGCCGTAGTGCTGCCGGCTGAAGGCCCGGGCAAAGGCCACCAGATCCTCCCAGGTGGCCACCCGGTGCACGTTCCAGCCTTGTTCATCGCGCGCTCTTTTGATGGCGGCAAACGAGGCATAGGTTCCCGCATGCTGCTCCCAGTTCTGGGCCAGGTTCAGCACCATGGTGCCGCCGCCGCGCGCCTTCTCCAGCGCCATGGCACTCACATCCCAGCCGGAGTTGCCCTTTTCATCCTGTTGGAAGAGCGTGTCCACCCCATCGTCTGAGATGATGAGGATGTGCGCAGGCCGGGCATCCGGCGGACGTGGGCCAAAGGTGTCGCGGAGCTGGTGGATGGGGAAGGCCGTGCCGCCGCCGAAGTAGCCGGTAAGCACGCGCAGGATGGACACCTCATCCCTCACAAAGCCCGGGGTCGTGGTGTATTGCTGCTTCCAGCTCCACAGGGTGGCCTGTACCCGTGCGCCGGTGCGCAGGGCGGAGAGGCAGATGATCGCCCCCGCCAGCGCCGGGTAGGAGATGAGCATCTGTGGATTGGCCATGGAGCCGGAGCTGTCCACATAGATATCCAGATCCAGGGGTTCCTTGCGCGGTTCCACCCCCTCGCTCTCGCCCCAGATGCGTTGCACCGTGGTCACGCCGGGGATGACCTTGGGGCTGATCAGCACACTTTGCATCCAGTCCAGGGCATCCATGGGATCGCCCAGTGCCCAGGGCTCCAGCCCCTCCGGCAGGGGATCAGAACTGCGGGGCAGCTCCCGCGTGGGGAAGGGGATGAGGTGGGGCAGCGCCTGTTCGCGGTAATAACGCACTGCAGCATCGTGATCACTGATGGGCACACCGGCTGCGCGCAGGATTTCACCATATTCAAACGGCTGCCGTGCCTGACCCCGCGCCTGCTGGTTGGCGGGCACCATCGTGGGCAGGACGTCCCCTGCGACCTCGGTGTCTGCGTCCGCTCCCATGGACTCGCCGTTCAGCTCCGGATCCAGCGCGGGATGGATTGCACCCTCCTTTTCGCCCGGTTCCATTTCGGTGAGGCCGGTGATCTCGCCACCCACGGCTGCGCCCTTGGTGTCGAAGAACTTCGCCAGCAGCTCCTGGGACTTCTTGTCCTCCAGCAGATGCGGCAGGAGCAGGGCGGCAAAGCGGCCGCTGCCCTGCAGCCAGTCCCGGGAGTACACGCGGATGAGCCGCGCCCCCAGCCAGGCATCGCCATCGCTGCGGTCATCCACCGTGCCCGCCAGCGACCCGCGCTCCAGCCGCCAGAGTATTTCATAGATCCGCATGTAGAGCTTCCACACTGCGCCATCGGCGGAGCCCTCCTGCTGTTTGCGGATGCGGCGGTAAACCTCGTCCATGCGCAGGCCCGCGCTGCGTTGCAGGCGGTCGTTGATGAGGAGATCCGTGTACAGATTGGCCACCATGGGGGCCTGGTGCTCCAGGGTGGGCAGGCCCCAGCGCATGCGGGAGAGCATGCGGCCGTGGTCGGTGAGGTTGGCCGGGGCCAGCACGTGGTGGCCGATCTCGTGGGCCAGGATTTCGACCCCCAGGTCCGACACATCGGAGGCCATCACCTCTGCCAAGCTCACCACCACCGCCTGATCCGCGAGGCGGATCATCGCGAAGCTGCCCGCGAGCCCCTCGCGGCGCTCCTCGTCCGGCGTCACGCAGAGCCGGGGCGGGCTCAACCGGGTGAAGCGGCTCCATGCCTCCAGCGCGGCCGGCCATTGTTCCTCCCACCGGAGGCGCAGGGCCTCCAGCTGTTGGGGATCGAACCGATGCGGCTTGCGTTTCATGGTGCGTCGTCTTCTCCTCCATGGCCCGGCACCGCGTAGAGCAGCACCGCATGGGTCAGCGCGCCGGTGATGGCCACGGTGTGGTCCAGCCGGGCCACACTGGTCACGGGGCCGATGTCCGCGGGCACTTCCACGCCGGCCGGTACCTGTGGGATCTGCGGGCGGGCGGCGGCCAGCTCCTCCGGAGTGGCCCGGTGGAAGGTCGCGCCAAAGGCATCCGCGGTGAGCAGCCAGCCATCATTGCCGCTGCGCACATAGAGCTGGTCCTGTGCCACCACCAGGCGCGGTGGTTCAGGAAACAGGCCGCCGAATCCGCGAAAAGCCCCAGTGCGCCGTATCAGCCGCGAGGTGCTCGGGTCCCTCCCGTTGGAATGGCCTCTGCCGTTGTTTCCCAGTCCCCGGGTCCAGCGCCCGTCTTGCAGTCGCTGACGAATCTCTGGCCAGGTGGAGATGTCCGGCGCGTGGGATGCCGGATAGCCGTTGGAGGTCTCAGGCATGGTCAGCGCCGCCAGCGCCAGTTCGGGAGGCAACGTGTCCGCCACCGACAGCGCGCTCTCCCGGTAGTGAGCCAGTCCGCAACGCCAGGCCGCCACCTGCCCCGCTTTGAGAAAGGTCTCGGGCGATTCTGCCAAGGGGGCGAGACGGGTCAGAATTCCCAGCCAGTCCTGTGGCCGGGCGCCGGGCACGGTGCCCAGTTGATGCGCAGCATTGCTCAGGGCCCCGATAACCTCACGAGGCGCGGCCATGACATGAGTCAGTGCGACGGGCAGCCCTTCTTCCCAGAGCCGCTGGATCCACGGGTGCCGGGCCTGGGCTCCCACCAGTCGTTGGGCCACCAGCTCCAGGCCCACCTCATAGCCCGCCTGCGCCACGGCCACCGCTGCCTCCGGGTTCGTGGAATGCACCTTCACCACCAGCGGATCCAGCGTGATCTGCAGGAAGTTTGAGAACGACTCCGCCTCCAGCGCCGGGAACTGTTTCTTCGCCAGCGCGTACTGGGCGTTGAACTCCTCGCGACCGGACTTGAGGATGGCGGTGAAAACGGCGGAGATCATGGGGGAAAGAGGTCCATTCTGTTTAACCACAGAGACGCAGAGAGCACAGAGGAAGGGAAGATTTTTGATTCAACGACTCGCCCGCATCCCGGTTCACTGAATCACTGAGCTACTGAATTACTGGTTTACCGAATGACTGAATTACCGACTCTTCAACCAGCGCAGGTAGTTCGTGTACCGTTGGTGCAGGTACTTCAGCTTCAGCATGTCATCGTAGAGATGGCCGTACATCTTGTTGCCCCGGGCCCAGTCGGTGATGAGGCGCTCGATCTTCACCAGGCGGGAGGCCACTTCGGATTCGCCCACCCCGTCCAGGCCCACGCGGAACTCGCTGGCCAGCTGGGCCACGGGATCGTCGCGATCCAGGTTCAGGCGGTCGTACTCGGCGCAGCTCAGGTCAAACACCCGGCGCAGCCAGCCCACGCGGTCGGAGCGGAAGGCGGTGTTGCCCGGGCTTTCGAAGAACGGCGCATCCACGTCCTGCACCAGCTTGTCGAACAGCACAAATGGCAGGATCTGCCGCAGGTCCTCCAGTTCCACTTCGGGATTCCCACGGAAGTAGGCGATCGCCTTGGCGTAGTGGATGATCGTCATGAGCGCGCGAACAGAGAGACCGTTGCGCGTCTGGCAGCCCAGGTCCTTGATCTTGTCACGCCCCGTGTCGCGGGCGGTGAGCGTGGCCCATTCCACCCCGGCAAGGCGGGCGGTGTCTTTCGTCTTGTACTCGAACTGTTCGCCCGCCACCTCGCAGAACTCAAACTGGCTGGTGAAGAACTCCAGCCGCCGCCGCACCTGTACAGGCAGCGCCACGGCACGGATCTCATCCTGCAGACGGTCGATCTCCGTCTCGGTGAAGATGATCTGCTTGGGCACCACTTCCTCGGGGCGGATCCTTTCCTCGATCCGTGTCACCAGATCGGACAGGAAGCGGGGGTTGAAGGCCAGCGCCTGCACCACCACGTCGATACGGTCGCGCAGCGCCTCGATGACCTGGTACGTGCCACCGCCCTGGTCGTCGTTCGCCGTCAGGAACCACGCCGCTTCCGGGCACTCATGGATGTGGTCCATGATCTCCGCGTAGTTGTCGCCCATCACCGTCAGCAGGGCGCTCTGCGTGCGGGTGGGGATGCGGTTGTATTCGTCGATGATCTTCACCCGCATGTCCAGCCACCCGCGCCAGGCGATCCGGATGTCCTTGATGTCCTGGGCATTCACCAGGTCGGCTGGCAGCGGATTGCCCAGCAGATCGGCGATGGTCATCTGCGGATGTCCGTGCAGCATGGCCCGTCGGACCTCCCGCACCGGGTAACCACCTAGCACTCCCATGAGCAGCGCGCTCGCCGTCTTGCCCCGGCCCGGTCCGCCGATGAAGAGGCACTTGCGCCGCGTGGCGAAGGTCAACAGCGGTAGGAGGACGAAGCTGGAGTAGCTCTGCGAGGAAGGGAGCGTCAGCCGGCTCTTGGAGTCCCCCAGCAGGAAGGAGCGGGGCGGCTCGGTGTTGTACTCCACATCATAGTGCGGGCTGATGATCGCCGTGTTGACGATCCAGAAGTACGCCTGCCGCAGCTTCTCATCCAGCGGCAGCCCTCCACCTGTGCCGGTCGCGGCGGTGTCGGAGACCGGCCCCCGGTAGAGATCAGCCACATCAAACTGCCGGCTGACCGGGGCGGTATGGGGGTTCGTAGGAGCCTGGGACAGGCGCTGAAAGAGATCTCGCAAGGCCATGGGGAGTCAGTTGTCGAGGGGGGCTTGGCGTGAAATGCCGCGCCGTGGGGGCGCGGCAGGCACGGCAGAATTCAACACGGAACGGCGGGCGGAGGCAAATGGGAAGCGTTGCTTCTCCTACATCGCCCAAGGTCTGTGCGACCCCAAGGAGCGGCGGTTTGTGCTTCAAGCACAACCGCCGGAGGTGGCCGGAGGAATGTCACCCTCAAGTCAGACCGCAGCGATGGGGTCGCATACGGCGAAGGGCCGTTGAGGATCGCTCACTCCGCTTTCCCTCGGCGGTTGTGCAAGCACAAACCGCCGCTCCTTGGGGCTGCCAGACCAAGTGAGGACGCCCCGGGCAAGGTAGAAGAGCCGTCCCGGCTCTTGGGAGCGCTGGGTGAGGCGGGGGCAAGAACCGAGACGGTTCTTCTACACTGGCTGCATGCGAGCGCGTCAACCAGGCCTGCCCCCTTCAGGCCTCAACCTCACCTCACTGGCGGCTCACCGTGTACCCGGCCGGAGCCTTGAACACATCCGCCGGTATTTCCTCGATCTTCACAGACTTGATCGTGACGATGCCCAGGTACTTCGGGCCCACGGTGCTGGTTTTCAGGATCAGCCCGTCCAGTTCCTTCGGCGTCTCGGGCGCACCACTGGCCGGCTTGATCGTGGCCATCTCGGCCTTGATCTTGTCATAGTCGGGATACGACTTGGCCACCCAGAACGTGGATTTCATCTCCCCCATCTCCATGCTCACGACGTTGCATTCGTAGCCGTTCACCTTCTCGGTCATGCCGAGCACCTTGTACTTGGGGGTGGGCAGGTTCGGAATCTTCGGCGCCGCTTCGCCCTTGGGCTGGCTGATCACCGACACCATCTTGGCCGGGTGGATGATGGTCATCACCTCTCCCGCCTTTGTGTCCGCAATCGTGGAAAGCTCCTCACTGATATCCGTCCGGATCATCCCATTCTGAATGCGCATCGTCGTCTGGCTCGGCGCCTCCGAGCCCTCCATGGTCTGTTCCATGATCAGGCCAGCCTGGGTGGCGGCCGGGGTCAGAAGCGCGGTGGTTGTCAGGGCGAGCCCGAAGAGAGGGGAAAGGAACTTGTGGGTGTGAGTCATGCTGGATGCATTTGGGTTGAGACCAGATTGTGACGGAAAACCTCAGCTAACATTGCCTGCAAAAATGACGCAATCGACAAAATGATTGCTCGTCAAGAGCGAGATCCAGTAGCGTATGCAGGTCTTCCACTCGTTGTGATGAAAAAACTCCTTTTTAGTTTGCTGCTGGTTCAACTGACAGTCCTCCCCTCCCAGGCCCGCCTGGGGGAAACGAAGGCTGAATGCGAGAAGCGCTACGGAACGCCGACCGAATCCGGCCGCGAAGATGGCACGTTCTCTCATTTGAAAAACGGGGTGACGATCATCGCGAGGTTCCGAGAGGACAAGTGTGTCTCCATCACCTATCGCAACTCGGCGAGACCGTCAGCTGGGTCGGCCACGCCATTCACCAACATCGAAATTGGCATCCTGAGAGCTGCCAATGAAGGCGGGCAAATTTGGGAGCTTGTGCCTCCCAGTGCGCCGGAATCTGTCTGGGAAACGACGACCCCTCCCGCAAAAGTCGCACGTCTGAGCTCCAACCACTCCGTACTCAACTTTACCACCAAGGCAGAGGAGCTGCGGTTAAAAACAGAGAAGGCAGAGAAGGAGAAGGAACGGCTGAAGGATTTTTGATGGGCGAGGAACTGGCACCCCTACAAGTCGGATCGCACGGCTGTCCGCAGCGTTGGTGAAGTGTTGCCAACATCAGTTCTCCCGGGGAACTCATACCGCGCCCGAGAGCCGTCCTCCCAGAGGCAATCGAGCTTGCGTTCAGAGGTGAACTTCGCCTGCAGCAGTTGGGCGACGTTGAGGTCATCCAATTTCGCTTCATCTGTCAATGGCCAGCCCCGGACTGAGGGCGATGGTGCAAAACGCCAGTACTCGGGTTGTCCGCCAGGACCGATCACCACGAACTCTGCGGACAGGTGATCGGACCTTCCTGTGAGAAAACGCCAGGGTCCTTGGCCGAGGACATCGTCTTTCCCTGTAAGAGCGACGACTCGCGGACTTCCCGGATGCAGGATCAACCTGGCCACGGTGTCCCCGTTTTTCGGGGCACGGACAATGCGGACCTCCGAGGTGCCGAGGGGAAGGGAGTCGATGTAGGGATAGGCGTTGATGCCCGATGTTCTGAGTTGCTCGACGGTCAGGGGAATGGGACCCCAGTTCTGCAAATGATGGGGGATCAGCTCACCGGCGGAGGTGATCAACGGGACCTGTTCGCCAGCAGGGGAGGCTTGGTCCAATACCTCGAACCGATCTGGCGGCTGGCCTCCATGCTCGTTCCCTTTGATGCGGGAGAAACTCCGGATGCCCGTGAACCGGGTTTCCCAAGGTTCATAGGTGGAGGAGGAGCCCACGGCAATGCCAAGGAGCGTGGAGTATAAGGGAGAGGTGGCAAAAGGGGTACAGGCGGTTTGGTGCCACTCTTCCTGAGTTTTCGTGAAACTCTGGTAGTAGAGCGTTCCTCGTTCGTCGCGCCGCAGGAGGGCGACCTGGCGATCCGTCGCAAAGCCGACAGAAGGCGTTTGCCACGTCGTCAAGAGATCCATGCTAGAACCGCGTTGGAGCACTTCTGGGTGGCCGCCATCGGGTAGCCAGACCAGCGGCTCCTCGGGCTCTCCTGGTTGAGTGGGGGCGTTGATGATGTAAATCAAGCCATTGTTCAGCCGACAGTACTTGGAGACTTTCAGATCATAGCCAGGAGACGGTAGTGCGGGTTTCGTTCCATCCAGGGGCAAGCCAAGATGAGTCACGTCGATCGCCGAACCGCCCGGCTCCCGGGAGGCTTTCAAGGTGTGGGTCTCCTCCTTGCTCACCGTTACCAACAGCGGAGGCTGCGAGGAGGAATAGGTCAGCTCCAGTTCCCGGGCCGACTTGAGGGTGATCTTGCGATCCCTGGCGTGTGTGACCTGATGCAGCAGGGCTGATACGATGACGACGTTAGTTGGAGTGGATGCACCGGGCTTCCACGCAAGGAGGAGATGATGCGAGTGCTCTTGCTCAAGCAGGGCCAGAACCTGATCGCCTACGCGGTTTACGGTGATGAGGTGGCCAGGGAGTGGGCTCGCATAGTTCCCGCTGTATCGCGGTGGATTGTCCCAAAGCCGGATCGTTTTGCCCTCAGGGGAATGATAGATGAGTTCGCCCCGAAAGCCTCCGAAATGCTCCCTTGCACTCAGAACCACCTTTCCGCCGCCAGGGAGGGGCATCTCGGTGGAGCGGGGGCCTGAGGCGTCTGCGGATGGCGGGGCCGCTGGAGGAGGAGTTATAGCAGGCTGCGAAGACGGCTCTGCCGCAACGGCAGGTGGAAGCAAGGGACTGGCCAGGACGCAGGCGCAGCCAACCAGGGAGAGGAGGGATTTAGGGGGCATGGCGTGGAGAAAAAGCATGCCAGTGCCGTAAGGGGAATGCCAGCGCGAAATGCAGTGGGGTGGGAGTGATGAGAGAGGGCGACGGTTTGTAGAACTCGCTTCGGAGTTCCCAGCTTCTTGGCAAGCGTACCCAGGGTGGCGGCTCGTGCCTCGCCTGACCCTGGGCTTGGTTGTATGACGCCTTTGGCGTCGGGTCTGGAGACGGCTGACGAGATAGCGCGGATCGGATGCTTACGAAGTTCTTCGCAAGGACACGTTGCTGTCACCCCTCGCGGGGTGAGAGAACGGGGAGCAATCCGGGGGTATCGCTACGCTCAACCCCCGGCTAAGGGCTGGGATGCCTCCGGCATCGAATGCGGTCGTGTGCCCACATACGGCGAAGGGAATTTGGCGGTCAATCGCTCCGTTTCCCATAGGCGGTTGTGCAAGCACAAACCGCCGCTCCTTGTCCTGGCGGTGATCAACGGGGATGCTTTGGTTCTCAGGCACTTGATCTGACGCTGGCGATTCCTCTGAGAAATCCACGAGCGAATGCGTTTCATCCCGGCGCTTGTGAGCATGGATCTATGAACTTGGGATTCTGCCCGCGACTGCTCGCCCTGGCCTGCCCTTCCACCATGAACGCCTTCTCCAGCCTCCTCAAGAGCCGCTTCTGCTGGCTTGCGCAGACCCTTGCCGCCCTCGGCACCGCGTTCCTGCCGCTCTCCGCTCACGCCTGGGGGGAGCCGCATCTGGTCATCACGAAGGCGGCCACGGAGGTGCTGCCTGACTGGCAAAAGGAACTGCTGGGTCCCGAAATGGAAAAGCTGGCCAGCAAGTACTGCCTGATCCCTGACGAGGTGTACACGGACAAGGAGAACGCCAAGTACGCGGCGATGCCGGAGACCAGGCCGGGCGAGGTGTACCTGCTCAACCTGCACCTGCCGGACGCCTCCCAGGCGGTGAACCTGGACACGCTGCGTTATTTCATGGGCCGGGCGGTGGCGGCGCTCAAGGCGGGGCAGACGACCGATGCGGCCAAGTACCTGGGCACGATCTGCCACCAGGTGGAGGACTACGGCAGCCCTTCGCACACGGTTCCGGGTGATAACATGTTCACCCTGCTCACCCAGTTCCTGCCGCCGCCGGATGACATGAAGGGGCAGCCCATGCATGGCCCGATCGAAAACGGGACGCTGGAGGTGAAGATCCCCGGTTACAAACCGCAACTGCTGGGCTTGAGCGTGGAGGAGGCTTCCTGGCGTCTGCTGCATCGCATGCACGAGGGCATCCTCAATGCCCGGCAGACCACCATCCCCATCCTGCAGGCGCTCTATGCCAAAGATCCGGAGACTGTGAAGACCTGGCAGATGAAGGCGGCGGTGGTGGACGCCCAGGTCACGGCGGATGCCCTCTACACCGTGCTCTGTCTGGGGCAGGAGCGTGGCGAGCCTGCCGAACTGACCGCGCTGCGCGATGTGGATATCGCGGGCTTCTTTCCCATTGAGGCGGTGAACCTCTACTACCCTCAGTCGCAGTTCGCCGGCTCACCGAACTGGGGCTGCGCCCGCAGCGGTTTCCTCATGGAAAAAGGCACGCGTCCCGTTCCGCTGACGCTGAAGGCACCTGCCGCCACGGGTGACGCCGCAGCGACAGAGACTCGCGAACTCGCCCGGGGCATCAGCGTGGTGATGGGCAAGACCTTGACCTTCCCTCTGCCCAAGAACGTCTATGGCCGTTTCACCGTGCTGGCTGGGTTACACCCTGAACTCGGAGCCAAGGGAAGGGTCGAGTTCACGGTGCTGGGCGATGGCAAACCGCTCGCCAGCGTCACGGTCAACGGCACCGATCCCGCCCAACTCATGACTTGCGACCTTGCCGGTGTTTCGTCCCTGCAACTTCTCGCCAAAGCCCGCGGCCTGGATCCCAAGGCGAACTACGCCATCTGGGGAGAACCGAGGCTCAGTAAAAGGTGATTCGGTAATTCAGTAGAACAGCAATTCAGTAAACCCGCGGGCCGCTTGTCGAGTGTACCTTGAGATTACGTCTAACGCACTGGTTGACCGTTTTACTGAATTACCGAATCACAGAATCACTGAGTTACCGTTTCCCCGTTCTTCCGTGCTTGTTCAAGGTTCCGGACGCGTTCCATCAGCTCGGGGAGCTGGCGGCCGGCAACCATGCGGCGGCGTTCTTCCATCACCGGGGTGGCGGGGAAGCCCATGTAGGTTCCTGAACCGGCGGGGAGGTCCTTGGTCACCACGGTGCGGGCGGCAAGAGTGCACTGGGAGCCGATGCTGACGTGACCGGCAACGCCGGACTGGGCGGCGATGACGACGTAGTCACCCACCCGGGAGCTGCCGGCGATGCCGCAGCCGGCGATGATGATGCAATGCTTGCCCACCACCACGTTGTGCGCGATCTGCACCTGGTTGTCGATCTTGGTGCCTTCTCCAATCCAGGTGCGGCCAAAGCGGGCACGGTCCACGGTGGTGCTGGCACCGATCTCCACGTCATCGTCGAGCTGAACGATGCCGGACTGCCGCACCTTCCGGTGGCGGCCGTCCTTGAACACATAGCCAAAGCCGTCGGCACCGATCACGGAGCTGGAGTGGAGAACGACGCGGTCACCCAGCAGGCAGCCTTCATGAACGGTGGAGTTGGCGTGCAAGCGGCAGTCTTCGCCCAGTGAGGCGCCCCGGCCGACGAAGCAGCCGGCTCCGACTACGGAGCCATCTCCGATGTGCACCCCGTCTTCGATCACCGCATGCGGGCCGATCTTCACTTTATCCAGATTCGTGTCCACGCAGTTGCCCACGACGGCGGAGGCGTGGATCCCGGGGGTGAACGTTTCAGGCTGGAGGCCAAAGCGCTCTGTGACGGTCTCAAAGGCGACCGAGGGATTCTGAACGCCCAGACAAACCACGTTTTCCGGGAACTCGGTCCAGTCCAACGGCATCAGGACGGCGGTGGCCTGGGTCTGTTCCAGCAGACGGCGATAGCGCATGTCGCTGAAGAAGCTCAGATCACCTGGACCCGCCTCCTTGAGCGAGGCGAAGCCCGAAATGCGCGTGCTGCCGCAACCGGACAACAGCTGTGCCGGAAGAAGATCCATGAGGTCCGACACGGGGATGTTCATCGCCCCATTTCGCATAGTCACCGGCATAAGATAGGGATTTGACAGCAAAAGTGTATCAAGAGTTCATCTTGGAGGATTGAGAAACGGGTTGCGCATTCCGGCACAGGGCGGAAGGAACAGGGAGCCACACCGGGGTTTGCGCCTGCCGGGACGCAGCCGGCCCTTGCCAGTGGATGAGAAGAGATGGCCATGCGGTCATCGCCAGGGTGATGATCCGGCTTTTCTGTTCTGCCTGTCTGATGCAACGCTTCCTCTGCCCCTGTGGCAACACCCTGTTCTTCGACAGCACTTCGTGCCTGGCCTGCCGCCGCCCGGTGGCCTGTGATCCGGCACGAAAGGCCTTCGTGGTGCTGGAGTCCACTGGACCGGCCCCCGCACGATTGTGTGCCAACGGCGTACAATATGGCGTGTGCAACTGGCTGGCCATGCCCGGACAGCAGGGGGGCTTGTGCCTCTCCTGCCAGATGGACCGGATGATCCCCAATCTGGGTGACCGCCGCAATGTGATGCTGTGGGGCAAGGTGGAGGCCGCCAAACGACGGTTGATCTTTGAGATGATCGGCCTGGGCATTCCCATGACGCCAGGCGGGCGCAATCTCTTTGACGGGCTGACCTTTCGCATCGTCAGCACCCGGCTGGACTCAGGCGTCACGATGGGGCATCTGAACGGATTGATCACAGTGAATCTGGAGGAGGCGGATGACACCTATCGCCAGATCAACCGCCAGACTCTGGGTGAAGAAAGCCGCACGCTTCTAGGGCATTTCCGTCACGAGAGCGGCCACTTCGTGTGGCAGCAGTGGTTTGATGCCCTGCCGTGGAATCATGCGCACCGGCTCGCATTCAGGGAGTGCTTTGGGGATGAGCGCCAGGATTACAGCTGGGCATTGTATCATCACTATGCGGTGGGGAACGCCTGCTCTCCGGACAACTTCATCAGCGCCTATGCCTCCTGCCACCCATGGGAGGACTGGGCGGAGACCTGGGCCCACTATCTGCAGATGATGGACGGCCTGCAGACCTTTCACAGCCTGGGGCTGGACTTGTCCCAGCTGACGCTGACCTGCGACCAGTTCGAGCCCACAACGGTGGCTCTGCCCGGGGTGCTCGGTGTCCGCAAGCTGGATGATGCAGAATTCCTCCTGAACCTTTCCGCGTGGTTGCAAGTCGCGGCGGTGCTCAATGAACTGTCTGCCAGCGCAGGACAGCCGATGCTCTATCCCTTCGTGATTGACGGAGGCGTGGCCCGCAAGCTCCGGCTCATCCACTATTTCGTCCAAACCTGTCGCCAGGGGGTGGGACGATGACGCAAAACAGGCCCTGTTAAAGATGATGAACCTGAGCTGTTTCCAACTTCGCAGGCATTTTAGTCAAAACTAATGCTATCTTTCGCCTGGAAGAGGACGATGGTGCGCCAGCTAGAACAGCTGTCCAATCAAAGGCATGGTAGGTCACCCTGATGAACGTTGTGTTCGTGAGTGATTTGAAACCCGGAAAACTCGGGAACAGTCCAAGACGCAAGCAGAGGGTCCGAGCACCAATACTATGAACACCAAAATGTACGTCGGCAACCTGCCATGGACTGCTACTGAAGATGACGTCCGCAGCCTTTTCTCCGCCCACGGCGAAGTTCGAGAAGTCAACATGCCCACCGACCGCACCTCCGGGCGCCCACGTGGCTTCGCGTTTGTCACCATGGACTCCGCTGATGCCATGCAGGCGGCCATCCGCGCTCTGGGCGGCAAAGACTGGATGCAGCGCAAGCTGGAGGTCTCTGAGGCCCGTCCGCGTACGGACCGTCCCGAAGGCCAGTTCAGCGGCAGCAAGAGCGGCGGCGGTCGCTGGTAAATAGGAACTGGGGGCAACAACCCGTCCCCTTTCGCATGGGAGGCTGTCATCAAGCATGACACCTCCTTTTTTTCCGTTCACAGTGCCCCATGGGCCCTGACGATTGATCGATCAAACCAGATGGGGCGATCCTCCCGGTGGGCGATGCCGAACCGGAAGCCGCCAGCGGCACACGCCCATCATGAAACACTTCCGCGTCTGGTTCATCTGTGGACGAGTTTGTCTGCATGACGCTGACAGCTACGCGGAGTCCGCGGGTTGCGTCACGTTTTATCGCGGACCTCAAAGCACTCCCAGCGCCTGCCATGTCATGGCAATCATTGACCGCATTGAGGAATCAGAATCCGGCTTTCCTTTTCCCGTGACTCCGTGTCCCGAGGTGGAGGGGCATATGAGGCCGCCGGTGTAGTGCGCGGCAAGCGGAGCGCTCGCCCTACAGCATCGAGGGCGGAGAAAAGCAGTACAGAGCTTTAGCTCGTCAGTCGTGCCAGCTTGGCGAGAGACGGAAGACCGGCGGACAAAAGACGCTAGACATGAGGGACCTGCGCCTTCTGCAGAGCAAGCTCTCCGCTTGCCACGAGCGACACGTCGCATCCAATACCTGAAGCGCTGGACTACTTTCAGCCGCCGCTGCGGGCGTAGTCCGGTTGTCCCAACCGGCTTGGGGAGCGAAGCGGGAGATGTGCTGTGGTGATGAGACGTGATAGCCGTCTGCCGGCTCAGGGGCAGCGCGTCCAACCGGGACAGAAATGTCGCTAGTTCCTTTCACTGATCAGCACACCCAGCGTGTGACCTGGAGGGCGGGCGCTCCGCTTGCCACGAAAGTCCCTTGATGAGGCAACCGAAGCGGTCGCCCTACAGGAGCGCAGTGATAAGCTGAGGTGAAAAGTGAAAAGCACATGGGCTGGCCAGTTCATGAGAAGCTTGGCCCAGCCCGGAAGCGCCTCGTTGTGCGTGTCCTCTTTGGCGCGAGCTCAAGTCTTCCATCTCCCGCGCGGCGGGCTCGCTCCTTTTGTCACGGCATCTGACATCCTGCTTGCCAGAAAACCGCCCACCGGAGTATTTTTAATTTTGTCCATTCCAATACATCGGTGGACATGGATTAGCGATTGACGTGAGAGCCACCCCTGAAGTTCATGTCTTCTCTTCGGAACAAGCCATCTCTTGCCACCCGCGCTGCGGCCCGTGCCGCCCGGATGTTGCTCATCCTTGGCCCCTCCGCCGCGCTGGCGGTGGAGGTGGACCCGGAGCAGCTCAAGGCGCTGATTCAGGCGCAGGTGGAGTCCCAGCTCCGCGAGGTGAAGGCGGGCTACGAGTCGCGCATCGACAAGCTGGAGGAACGTATTCACGTGCTGGAAGGTGACAACGCCCGGCTCAAACGGGAAACACCTGCGGGGCCGGTGAGCCAGAGTCAGACCACTGAGCTGGCCCAGATGAACGAGCGCATCAAGGAGCTGGAGCGTGCGTCCACGCAGCCGTCGCCAGAACTGCTGGCCACCACGCGGCGTGCCCAGACCAATGCGGAAGCCATCGAATCGATCAAAGCCAGGCTGCATGACAGCGCCACGGAGTCGCGGGAGATCTATCGCGATGCCTCCGGGTGGTCATTGGATCCCTCCAAGCTCTATGATCTGCCCTCGCCCTTTGAATTCCACGGGTACCTGAGGTCCGGCTTTGGCATGAATGGCGAGGGCGGGAAGATGGAGGCCTTCAAGGCTCCCGGGGCGGGGGCGAAATATCGCCTGGGCAATGAATCCGACACCTACGGCGAGCTGGGTCTCACCCACAACTGGCTGCGGGAGGATGATCCTCTGGAGGCCCCCTATGTGCGGACCACGGTGATGCTCTCCTACAGCAGCACGGAGAATTTTACCTATGACTCGCTGAACAACCTGGATGACGGCAACGACATCGCGTTGCGACAGGCCTTTATCGAGGGCGGCAATGTCATCCCCGGCTATCCGGACATCCGCTTCTGGGGGGGCCAGCGTTACTACCGCCGGCATGACATCCACATCAATGACTTCTACTACCTGGATATGAGCGGCTATGGCGGTGGCGTGGAAGACGTGCCGCTGGGAGACTTTGGCAAACTGGCGCTGGCCTGGATCGGAGGCAGCGTGGATGACTACGTCACGGACAATGGCGATGTGGCCAAGCAGAACCTGGATCTGCGCATCTACGACATCGATGTGCCGCTGGGCAAGCTCTCGCTGTGGTTTGATCTGGCCACAACCAAGGGCGGGGAGGTGCGCAACATCGCGAACCCCGATGGCAGCCGCATGTCCATCGACAGCTCCAACGGCTGGGCGGTGGGCCTGATCCACCGGACGGGTGAGGAGGCCTTCCTCGGCGGGTACAATGAGTTCACCGTGCAGTATGGCCAGGGCGCGGCCTACAACTTTGCCAGCACGCTGGACTCCTCCGGACCGGACCTGGACAGCGCAGACCGTTTCCGGGTGACCAACCATTTCACCATTCAGCCCTCGCCGCACTTCTCCATGCAGGCGCTCGGGCTCTATGAAGAAACCGACTACGGTGGGGAGGACTCTCTGGAACGCTGGAGTTCCCTCGGCATGCGTCCAATCTATCACTTCAACGACCGCTTCAGCGTCGCATTGGAAACCGGGGTGGACTGGGTGCGCAGTGAGCCGCAGGATACGGAGGGCCACCTGTGGAAGATCACCCTCGCCCCACAGATCTCCATGGGCGGCAAATTCTTCAGCCGGCCGGTGCTGCGCGGTTTCGTGACCTACGCGAAGTGGAGCGACGGGTTCCGGGGACGCATTGGCGGCGATGCCTATGAGAATGCGACAGATGGCCTTTCCTACGGCATTCAGGTGGAGGCCTGGTGGTGAAACGTGGGGCATGAGGCGCGCGGCCTGTTGAACGCGAGGCTCGTACATACGGTAGCAAATTCTTTCCTCATCCGGTCATGGCCACCCTTCGCTTGCTCGCACCCCTGTCCGGCCAGACGTGGCCGATTGAACGCATCCCTGACCCTGTCTTTGCCCAGAAGATGGTGGGTGACGGCATCTCGATCGATCCGGTGGATGCGGTGTTAAAGGCCCCTTGCGACGGTGAAATCATGACCCTGCACGCCGCTGGCCACGCGGTGACCCTGCGCACCGCAGAGGGCGCGGAGGTGCTCATGCACATCGGCATCGATACCGTTGCGCTCAAAGGCCAGGGCTTCACGGCGAAGGTCAAGGTGGGCGACAAGGTGCAGACCGGGACGCCGCTCATCGAGTTTGATCTCGACTTCATCGCCACCCATGCCCGGAGTGTCCTCACCCAGGTGGTGATCGCCAACAGTGAACGGGTGGCGCGATGGGAAAAGGCTTCCGGCAGCGTGGTGGCGGGCCAGGACGTCCTGTTGACCCTCGAACTCCATGCGGCTGTCGAAGGAGCGGAGGGGAGTGAAGCCGCGCCAGTCACCTCAGAGGCCATCCTCATTCCCAATGCCAGCGGGCTGCATGCCCGCCCTGCGGCGGTGATTGCCAACGTGGCCAAGAGCTTCCACGGCACCGCCATCAAGCTGCAGGTGGGTGAGCGTCAGGCCAATGCCCGCAGCGTGACCTCCATCATGGCCCTGGAGGTGGCCCGTGGGGACAAGGTGCATGTCATCGCCAGTGGCGCGCATGCCGAAGCCGCGGTGGCGAAGTTATCCGAAGTGCTGGCCCAGGGCAGCGGTGATGAAGGCTCTGCACCGGCACCGGCCCCCGCCTCCACTACCGTGGCCTCCACCTCCGCACCGTCAGAGGCTTCGCGGAGGAAGTCAGAGGATCCCGACGTACTGCTCGGCGTGGCTGCCTCGCCAGGCCTGGCGGTGGGAGAGATCTTCCAGGTGAGACATGCAGAGATTGCCGTCACTGAAGAGGGCGAAGGGGTGGATGACGAGCGCCGCCATCTGAGCGCCGCCATCGAGACTGCCAAAGGTCAGCTCGGGGCCATCCGCGCCCAGCTTCATGCGAAGTCGGATGCGGCCAAGGCGGCCATCTTTGCCGCGCACGAAGAGCTGGTGTCGGACCCGGATCTGCTGGAGATCGCCGAGTCCGCGATCTCCAAGGGCAAGAGCGCGGCCTTTGCCTGGCGGGCGGCGGTGAACACCCACGCCAACCGGCTGGCAGCCCTGCGCAATGAACTGCTGGCCCAGCGCGCCAATGATGTGCGCGATGTGGGGCGACGGGTGCTGGCGCTGCTCACCGGGGCGGAGATGCCCCGGCTGGAGTATCCGCAGAATGCCATCCTCATTGCCGAAGATCTCACGCCTTCCGATACTGCCTCGCTGGATCGTGCGCGGGTCATGGGTTTCTGCACCGTGCGTGGTGGTGCCACGTCCCACGTGGCCATCCTCGCCCGCTCGCTGGGTCTACCCGCCCTGGCTGGCACGGAGCCCGCGGTGCTGGACGTGCGCAATGGCACGGCCGCCATCCTGGATGCGGGCAAGGGCACCCTGCGTCTGCATCCCAGCTCTGAGGAAATAACCCGGATCCGTGCCGCGCAGGATCGCGCAGAGCTCAAGCGTGAGGAGGATCAAGCCCATGCGCATGAACCCGCCATCACGCGGGACGGCCACCGCATAGAGGTGGTGGCCAACATCGGCGGGCTCAAGGATGCGAAGAAGATCGCGGGTCTAGGCGGTGAAGGTGTGGGCCTGCTGCGTTCGGAATTCCTCTTCATGGAGCGCTCCGATGCTCCCACCGAGGACCAGCAGTACGAATCCTACCGCGCCATCATCGAGGCGGTGGGCACAGACGGCCCCGTGATCATCCGCACCCTGGATGTGGGCGGGGACAAGCCGCTGACCTATCTGCCCATCCCCAAGGAGGACAACCCATTCCTGGGCGAGCGGGGTGTGCGCGTGGGGCTGGACCGCCCTGAACTCCTGCGCACCCAGCTGCGCGCCATCCTGCGGGCCGCGCCAGCAGGGAAGAAGGTGAGCGTGATGTTCCCCATGATCGCCACCCTGGGCGAACTGCGCGAGGTGAAGGCGATCATGGCCGAGGAGGCAGAGCGGCTGGGTCTGCCCACCATCCCCACCGGCATCATGGTGGAGGTGCCGGCGGCTGCCGTGATGGCCGCGCAGTTTGCCAAGGAGGCCGACTTCTTTTCGATCGGCACCAACGATCTCACGCAGTACACCCTGGCCATGGACCGGGGCCATCCCAAGCTGGCGCCCAAGGTTGACGGCTTGAACCCCGCAGTACTTCAACTCATTGCCCTGACCGTGCAGGGCGCACATCGGGAGGGGCGGTTCGTGGGCATCTGTGGCGGTCTCGCCAGCGATCCCCATGCCGTGCCCATCCTCATCGGCCTGGGCGTGGATGAACTGAGCGTGAGCCTGCCATCCATCCCCGCCATCAAGGCGCAGGTCCGTTCTCTAAAGCTTGAGGACTGCCGCGTGCTCGCGCAAAAGGCTCTCGCAGCGGGCTCTCCAGAGGAGGTGCGTGCGCTGGTGGGTGACCCTGACGAACGTCCAGTACCTCCCCAAGGTTCGAATCCCTCTGCCGCTCCTTCGGCACGAGAACCAACCCTAGCCGCCCACTGACATGCCCTCATTCAAACACGCCTTCTCGCTGTTACAGAAGATCGGCAAGTGCATGATGCTGCCGGTCTCTGTGCTCCCCGTGGCCGGCATCCTGCTGGGAGTTGGCAGCGCGAATTTCTCGTGGCTGCCGGAGATCGTCTCCCAGATCATGGCGTCCTCGGGGAACGCCATCTTTGCCAATCTGCCGCTGCTGTTTGCCATCGGGGTGGCCATCGGCCTCACGGACAACGATGGCGTGTCCGCCCTGGCGGGCACCGTGGGGTTTGTCGTCTTCCTCGCCGCCATGGGCATCTGCGCGACGCTGCGCGGCATTGAGGTCACGCCTATCATGGGCATCCCCTCCATCGAGACCGGCGTCTTTGGAGGCATCATTGTCGGGCTCATTGCGGCAGCGGTGTTCAACCGCTTTTACAAGATCCAGCTCCCCAGCTACCTCGGTTTCTTCGCCGGGAAGCGCTCGGTGCCCATCATTACGGCCTTTGCCGTCATCATCGCGGGTGCGGTGCTCAGCTTCATCTGGCCGCCCATCGGCGGGGCCATCAAGGCCTTCTCCAACTGGGCCGTGCATGGCCAGCCTGCTTTGGCGTTCACGATTTACGGCGTGGTGGAGCGGGCGCTCATCCCCTTTGGCCTGCATCATGTGTGGAACGTGCCCTTCTTCTTCCAGGCAGGTGATTTCCAGGATCCTGTATCCGGTCAGGTCGTGCATGGGGAGATTGCCCGTTTCATTGCCGGGGATCCCACGGCGGGCAACATGACCGGCGGCTATCTTTTCAAGATGTGGGGCCTGCCTGCCGCCGCGATCGCCATGTGGCGCTCTGCCCGACCAGAAAACCGGGCCAAGGTGGGCGGCATCATGATCTCCGGCGCGCTCACTGCCTTCCTCACCGGCATCACTGAGCCCATCGAGTTCGCCTTCCTCTTCGTCGCTCCGGTGTTGTATGGCATCCACGCTGTGCTGGCCGGGCTGGCCTACTGCCTCTGTGTGCTGCTGGGCATCAAGCACGGCTTCACCTTCTCTCACGGCCTCATTGACTACGTGGTGTTGTTTCCCAAGTCTCATGGGGCCCTCTGGCTCTTTGTCCTGGGGCCAATCTGGGCCGTCTTGTACTACAGCGTGTTCACCTACGCCATCCGGAAGTTCAACCTCATGACCCCGGGGCGGGAGGTGGAGGACGAGTCGGTCAAAGCCGCCCGGGCCTCCGGGGCAGACAGCTTTGCCCTGCAACTTGTTCGCGCCTTGGGCGGGCGTTCCAACATCGTAAACCTGGATGCCTGCATCACCCGCCTGCGCGTGCAGATGGCAGATGTGCATAAGGCGAGCCCTGAGAAACTCAAAGCCCTGGGGGCCGCTGGCGTGGTGGTGGTGGGTGACGGCGTGCAGGCCATCTTCGGCACCCGCAGTGAAAACCTGAAGACGGAGATCCAGGAATACCTCAAGTCCGCGGGCCCCGAGGCGGATGAAGTGGAGACCGCCTCACCTGTGAAGGCCGCTGCAGCCCCCACCGGCCTGCAGCCAAAACTGCGTGATCCAGACGCGGCCCGCAAAGTCAGCGCCTACATCGCCGCCCTCGGTGGCAAGGCCAACATTGAGCGCGTGGACGCTTGTGCCGAGACTCGCCTGCGCCTCGTGGTACAGGATGAAGGCCGCATCAACGAATCCGCCCTGCTCCAGGAGGGCATCGGTGCCGTGATCAAGCTCCCCGGGCGTACGTTGCACCTTCTCGCGGGATTGAACGCGAATCAGTATGCGGCCGAGATGCGCGGGCAGATGGCGTGAGGCCGCTGCGCGGGAGACACAAGACTTGAGCTCACGCACTCGAACACAGGTACAGCGAGGGGGATCAGTAAAAGGAGTGAGGGACATCCTTGTCCCGGTTCCTGCCAAACGTCCCATGAGGTCGCATCTCACCCTCACCTTTAAATACCCCGGGTTGTAGGGCATCCCGACGTGTCGGGATTGCCTTCATCAGGGGACGTTCGTGGCAAGCGGAGCGCTCGCCCCACAGTGGCGTGCTGGGTGTGGAGGTCAGTAGGGAAGGAACCGACATCTTCGTCCCGTTCCGTGTCAAATGTGCCACGAGGAGGAATCGAACCCACCGCATTCCAACTTTTTACTGCGCTCTCCCCCGGGGCACATCCATCATCGCAAAGCGGCTGGCCATGAGCCTCGCAAATGGACCCCGCAACAACACTCCGCCCAGAATCACATCCCGCAACCAGGAGGCGGAGATCCCTGTCCAGGTCCCCAGCCACATGCCTTGGGCGGCCCGATTTGCGGCAACCCGAGCAGCGCGCATACGGTCTTGCTCATAGCGTTCCAGCTCTTCCGAAATGTCGCCCGTGCCTCGAACCATCCCGGGCAGAAGGTCGGCAAGCATCTCGGCATCGGCAAAGCCCACATTCATGCCCTGGCCACCGATGGGGCTCATGGCGTGGGCTGCATCTCCGCAGAGGATGACCCGTCCGCGATAGAGTGAGGCACAGTCCAACCGTTGGGGGTTGAAGGTGCTGTGGTTAAGCTGGGTGGCCGCGTCCAGCACGATGCCTGCGCGCTGCTGCACGATTCGGCAGATGTACCCGCGCGGGATCACCAGCAAGGGGCCGGGCGTCTGGACGATCCAGCGCCGGATGCCACCGGGCAGAGGAAATGACTCCACCGCTCCGTCCGGGGTGAAGAATAAATGCGCCTCCTCTGCCATCCCGCTGCTGTCGATGAAGTCGCCCATCACAAAGTGGCAGCCGTACCGTGTCTCCCGGACGGGAATCTGCAACTGTTGGCGGATGCCGCTGCGCCAGCCGTCGCAGGCGATCACAAAACGGGCCGTCATTTTCGGAGCAGGTTCTGTGAACCCCAGCATCACTTGCTCGCCCATCGGCTCCACTTGCGCCACCTCCCGGCCACGGAGCAGGGCCACGTTGGGCGAAAGGCGGAGATGCTGCTCCAGGAGTGAAAGCGTCTGCTGTTGGGGAAGGGAGAGGATGTAAGGGTGCGCCCCAGGAAGTTCACGGAAAGAACACACGCCGGTCTGCGCGGACACCCCGTGCACGTGCACATTCTGGATCTTCACGCCCCGCACCACAAACGCGTCCGCCATGCCGATCGAGCCCAGGATCTCCAGCGAGGGCGGCGTGATCCCGATGGCGCGCGAATGAGAGGGCGGGGCGAGATTTTTCTCCAGCACCAGCACCTTCAGACCCGTAGGTCCCAGCAGGTTCGCCAGCAGCAGACCCACCGGACCCGCGCCTACGATGGCCACATCGCAATCTGGCGCGGAAGGGGACGGATTCATGCCACCGCAATCACCGCCACGGGCGAGGGCATGGCTTCCGCGGCCTCCACCGTGGCAGGTGTGGCGACCCTGTTGACCGGGAGTGCGCAGCCGCATCGCTCCAGCACCGCCGTCTCCACGGTGAGACCGGGACCAAAGGCCATGGCGCAGGTAATGGCGTCGGGGGTGGTGGCGGAGTCGAGCAGTTCCTTCAACACGAACAGCACGGTGGCGCTGCTCATGTTGCCAAAATCACGCAGGATCTGGCGGGATGCCTGCAGGGCGGTGGCGGGCAGATGAAGGGCCTCCTCCACCTTGTCCAGAATGGCCCGCCCGCCGGGATGCACGGCCCATTCATCTATTTCCTCGAGCGTGAGGCTGGCACGCTGGAGGACCTCTTCCAACAGGTCGCGAATCCGGGTGCCAAGAATCTCGGGCACATAGCTGCTGAGCACAATGTTGAACCCTTCGTTGCCGATGTCCCAGGCCATATCCGCCTCCCCGTCCGTGACCAGCGCGGAGGCGAATGCTCGCAGCCGGTACGCCGGGAGGTCTGGCGGAGGTTTCCTTGAACTGACCACCGCGGCGGCGGTACCGTCGGCAAAGAGGGAGTTGGCCAGAATGCAGTCTGGCTGATCATTGATCTGCATATGCAGCGAGCACAGCTCCAGACACACCACCAGCACGACCGCCTGCGGATTGGCCTCGCAGAACTGTCCCGCCATGCGCAGGGCGGGGAAGGCGGCATAGCAACCCATGAAACCCAGCGTGTAGCGTTCCACCCCGACATTCAGCCCAAGCTCGCGAATGATGTGATAGTCCGGCCCGGGGTTCGTGAAGCCGGTGCAACTGGCAAAGATGATGTGGGTGATGTCTGTGACGCTGAACCCCACTGCTCCGCTCAGGGCCTGGCGGGCCACTTGCACGGCCAGTGTTCGTGCCTCACGGTTGTAGCACGCGTTGCGCGCGGCGGTGCCGGTGGGCAGCACCTCGGGACCATCACCGGTGTCGGTGGTTTGGTAGAGCGCGGGGTCGGATCCACCTTCGGGCTGGAAGTCCCCCAGCACACTGGCGCGGGTCTCAATGCCGGAACGGTTGTACACATTGTGGATGAGCCGCCGGGTGCGGACATCCCGCGTCCATGACTTGATCCTGTCGCGGATGTCGCTCTGCCTGTAGGTGTGCCCTGGCACCTGGGTGCTGATGTGGTGGATGTAGGCGGGCATTCGTCTGGGGGAGTCAGATCAGGCAGGCTTGCGCACCAGCTTCACCAAGGCGTGAACTTTTACCGTATCGCCCACCCGGAGGATCATCAGCGCCGGCGGCACGGTAATCCCGCACTTCTTCAGAGACAAATCAAAGTCGAGCTCAAACGTAGCGGTGTCCCCCTGCTTTTCCCAAGCGCTGATGGTGCCGGTGATATCATGGGCCTTCCCCACCAGGTTCAAGGTGAGCGGCAACTGCACGGGTGAGGCGCTGCCTCCTTTGGCGATCGCACTGAAAGGGGTGTTCATCGCAGCGGTCACCAGCGGGTAGTCCGTGACCCGCATTGCTTTGCGCATGTTTTCGTCCCGTTTCGGCTCGTCGGTGTCCATGCTCGCTGCCTTCACCTGCACGGCTGATTTCAGCGAGGTCGGATTTCCTCGATCATCCATTGTCACCTGCGCGGTAAAGGGCTCCGCCTTCACCTGGCCGGACCAGTTGTGCAGGGTGGAGGTGCCGGAAAAGGTGATGGCAGCGACTCCGGTCCAGCGTTGAGTTTCCGTTTCGGCCCCGGCCATGGCGGGGATCGCAAGATCGACCCAAGCCACAATACTGAACAGCGCTGCGCCCAGCCGCAGACGTGATGAAAAAGGCGAAGACGGCTTCATGGACGGACGGGGTGCAGGAGCGGAGAGGGGGCTCCAGACTTACCTGAAACGGATCTCAGATCCGCTCAGGTGGTGCCCATCCCTCCCGCTGCCACTTCCTGCTATGTCGTCCGCGGGAGCCTCTTTCTCAGGGCTGGAGTCCAGAGGCACCGCGAATGAACTTGGCCAGATCTGCCTTCTGCTTCACCAGATCCGGCAGGTTCAGGTACATCATGTGACCAGACTGGTATTCGTCGATCTGGAGGTTTTTGGCGATGTCCGGTGCCACGTCCAGATGATTGAAGGTGTACCTGGCGGCGAAGTAGGGCGTGGCCAGATCCGTGTAGCCCTGGGAGACATGCACCTTCAGAAAGGGGTTCTTGGTCATGCTCTTGGCCAGGGTCTCGGACACGTTCACGAAGTCATTTTCTGCGCCCCAGTTCCACGGCTGCACGCTGCCGGTGAGGATCTCATAAGGCTTGTCTTCCTCGAACTTGAGCTCGGTGCGGATGTAGTGATTGAACGTGGAGGCGTAGGCGCTGAACACGGCGTCAGCGCTGGGGTCGCCCTCCGTCGTCTCCGTCAAACGGTCGCGTACATGACCGGTGTAGCGGCTGTCAAACCGACCCACCTGGAGGTCCTTGTCGCGCAGCAGTTCCACGCCGAATCGTTGCAGAGAGGGGCGGAGATCGGCGCGATCCAGGTACTCAGCGGTGAGGCCGGTGAAGCTGGCCAGTTGCTTGAGCACAGCCTGGCGTGTGGCCGGGGGCAGGGCGCTCCCTTGCATGAGGGCATGGTTGTAGTCGCCCATGGCAAAAGCTTCGGACTGCTTCAACACTTCCGTCAGCGGCAGCTTCTGCAGATCGGCGGGCAGTTTCTTGTGGTGCCACGCCGTCGCAGTGAAGCTCGGGAGATAGAGGACATGTGGCAGATCGTTGCCCGAGCCACCCCAGATGGTCTGGAAATTGAGCACCGTGCTCACCAGCATGATGCCATTGAGATTCATGAGGTGCTTGCTGCCCAGCTCGCCGCTCAATGCCGCCGCCCGGGTGGTGCCATAACTCTCGCCGATGAGGAACTTGGGCGAGGCCCACCGGGTGTTCTTGGTGACATACAACCGGATGAACTCGGCCACGCTCGCGGTGTCTTCTTTCACGCCGTAGAAGCGCTTGGCCTCATCCAGTTTCGTGGCCCGGCTGTAGCCCGTGCCCACGGGATCGATGAAGACGAGGTCGGTTTCATCGAGAAGCGAATACTCGTTGTCCACCAACTGGTAGGGCGGGGGCAGCGCGGAACCGTCTTCCTTGAGCTTCACGCGACGCGGTCCCAGCAGGCCCAGGTGCATCCAGACGGAGGAAGATCCTGGTCCGCCGTTGAAGGAGAACGTCACCGGACGCTTCGTGCCATCGGCCACTCCGTCCTTCGTGTAGGCCATGAAGAAGATCTCTGCCGTGGTTTTGCCCTCGGCGTCCTTCAGCGGCATCATGCCTGCGGTGGCGGTGTAGGACACGGCAGTGCCATTGATCACCACACTGTGCTGGCTCTGCACCTGGCGGGGTTTTTCCTTGTCCTTGTCAGCAGATTTTTCCGGCTCCTTTGCTTTGTCCTTCTCTTTGTCTTTGTCGTTGCCGTTCGGTTTGGCCTGCCCAGCCGCCGCTGCGGGCGGTGCGCCATCAGGCGGGGTCGAGGGCGATTCCGCAAGAATCGGGGAGGCGGACGTGGCGGCCATCAGGGCCAGCGAAAGCGCGGTGGTGCGGCGGCACCAGTCGGGGAGGGGAGTCAAAGGCTTGAGCATGATGGGATGGGAAGATGAGAGAACGATGGGAACCAACTGTCCTGCGAGACAGACCTCTTTGCAGAGGATGCGTTGTGGTGGCCAACTGGGACTGCAATGCCGCCGGATGGCCCAGGAATCCCCCGGACCGGCCGGGTGTTGCAAGTGGACCCCAACGCGACATTTGGGACAGGGCGGGGTGTCGTCACGTTCAATGATGCTGACCCCAAACTGCTCAAGATGAGCTCTTTTTGAGGGAGGCTGTGTTGGCACGGTGCTGGCTGTCACGCGTGACGGGGGTGGATGCACCATGTCCTCCTTCTTCATCCGCTCACCTGTTCCATCCATGCCCACTGTTGACGCAAACCCCTACCCCTGGCCCTACAACGAAGACCTCCGCCCGGAAAACACCGTCATCCTGGTGATCGACATGCAAACGGACTTCTGCGGCCCGGGAGGCTATGTGGACTCCATGGGGTATGACCTCAGCCTCACGCGAGCCCCGATTGAACCCATCAAGAACCTGCTGGAGGTGGCCCGGGCGAAGGGCTACCACATCATGCACACCCGCGAAGGCCACCGACCGGACCTGGCAGACCTGCCGCCCAACAAACGCTGGCGCAGTCAGCGCATCGGTGCTGGCATCGGCGACACCGGTCCCTGCGGTCGGATCCTCATCCGCGGTGAGGCGGGCTGGGACATCATCCCTGAGCTATACCCTCTGCCCGGCGAGCCTGTCATTGAAAAGCCCGGCAAGGGCAGCTTCTACGCCACCGATCTGGATCTCCTTCTCGCCCGGCGCAACATCCAGAACATCGTGCTCTGCGGCATCACCACCGATGTGTGCGTGCACACCACCATGCGGGACGCCAACGACCGCGGCTACGAGTGTCTCATCCTCTCAGACTGTACCGGTGCCACTGATCACGGCAACCACCTTGCCGCATTGAAAATGGTGACCATGCAGGGCGGGGTTTTCGGAGCGGTTTCCGATTCCCAAGCCCTGATTGCGGTCATGTAGGAGGTTGGTTCTTGGTTCTCTTGTGCGAGTGATGCCTTGAACCCGGAAGGTTCCGTCGGCTCTCGGCTTTTGAGGTTCTAGGTAAGCCAAACGGCCAACGAAGCAGGGAGCTCTCAGGGTGCCGTCTCGCATGTGGGAAGGAATCAGTGACCCACCACATCAGCCCGCCATAGTCCGACCAACCTCTCCCATCGCCTCTTCCACCACTTACCTCTAACCCTTTACCATTTTACCGGATAACCAACCCCCGCACGCACACATCGCTCCCCAGCACCTCCACGCGCACCTTCTCCAGCTCCATGGAGTTCGCCCCCACCGCAAAATCAAGCCCACCAACCGCCAATGTGCCGCCGCCGCAAATTCTGGGGGCAATGTACCAGCACACCTCATCCACCGCTCCGGCGGCAAAGGCCTGGCCAAGCAGATTGCCGCCGCTCTCCAGCAGCACGCTGGTGATTCCGCGGGCGGCCAGTTCCTGGAGGATCTCAGGGAAACGACGTTCCCCCTCCAGTACGAGGGTTCGCTCCTTGAACTCGTCATTGAACAGGTTCGCGTCCTTGGGCAAATCCCCTCCGCGGGTCACCACCACGCGCCACGGCTGGATCTTCCCCTCCGGAACGGTATCGCCCCGCAATGTGAGTCGCGGATTGTCACGGCGGAGCGTCTCCGCGCCGATGAGGATGGCGTCACTCTGCACCCGCAACTGCATGGCATGAGCGCGTGAGACCTCGCTGGTGATCCATTGGGACTCTCCCGGAGGGCGGCTCAGGCGGCCATCCAGACTTTGCCCTGCCTTGGCCACCACATAGGGCAGGCCGGTCGTGATCCATTTGGCAAAAGGGCGCAGTACTTCCTCGCACTCCTCTCGCAGTACGCCGCTCAACACGGCAATGCCCGCTTCTTGGAGCAAATGGTCGGCCGCCCCGGCATGTCCCGGATTGGGATCGGTGGCCCCATAGACCACGCGGCTTATGCCAGCGTTGGTGAGCGCCACCGTGCAGGCCCCGGTGCGGCCATGGGTGGAGCAGGGTTCGAGGGTGACATAGGCGGTCGCTCCCCGGATCACAGCCTCGTTTCCGTTCGCTTCTGCGTTTCGCAAGGCTTCCACCTCCGCGTGAGGCAGCCCCACCCGATGGTGCCAGCCCTGCCCGATGAGCTGGCCATCCTTGACCAGAACCGCCCCCACCGCCGGGTTGGGCGATGTGAGACCAATACCGTGCCGGGCCTCGGCCAGGGCCAGGCGCATCCACTTTTCGTCATCTGGGAGCTGCATGTGAGGAACCTTCTCCGCTCTACCACACAAAGATGCCCTTTCACCGGAAAACCTTTGTGTTGCGCCCCCGGCCTGTGTTTTGATGCGCGTGCATGACGACCAAGCAGCGCGCCCAGCTCTACCATGAATTTGCCAAGCTTTTGGGTGCGGGCATGCACCTGGACCGCTCCGTGGATCTCCTGCTGGAGCAGGGGCCCCCGGCCTCCATGCGCTCCTACCTCAACGGCATCAAACAAGGGCTGGCCGAGCGGCTCAGCCTCACGGAATCCGTGGCCCGGCACAATGCCGGTATTGTCACCCCTCTGGAAATCAGCCTGCTGGATGCCGGGGAGAAGGGCGGTCGCCTGGAGGCCTCCTGCGAGCACCTCGCGCACTACTTCGAACTCCGGCAAAAGAGCCGGGACAAGGCCATCGGAGCCCTCATCTACCCTGTACTGCTGCTGCATGTGGGGGCTCTTTTCCCAGATTTCACCCGCATGTGGAATGGCGGCGGGTTGCAGGACTATCTGCTACAGACCGGCGGCCGCTTGTTGATCATTTGGACGGCGCTCGCTCTGGTGGGGGCCATTTGGTGGTTCGTGCTCAAGCTGGCTGCCCAGTCTCCGGGAGTGGACCGCCTCCTGGGCACCATTCCGCTCGTGGGCGGTGCCCGTCGCCATTGGGCGCTCGCCCGGTTCTGCCAAGTGTTCCAGACGGGGCTGTTGGCGGCTTTGCGCATCTCAGAAATCCTGCGGATGGCTGGCAAAGCGTCCCAGAGCGCCGTGCTAGAGGGGGCGGGTTTTCAGGCTGCCCAGAGCGTGGAGGACGGCCAGGCCCTGGCACCTGCATTGAAAGCCACCGGAGCACTTCCCAAGACCCTGGGGAGCGCCGTGGATACCGCTGAACAGACGGGAACGCTGGACATTGAGATGGGACGCTGGGCTCGCGCCGAGGCCGAACTCGCCTCCCGTGCTCAGGATCGTGCCGCCGAGTGGCTGCCCCGTATTTTTTACGTCTTGGTGTTGCTTTACATCGCGTGGCGGGTGATCAGCATGGCCCTCAGCTACATGGGCCCTAATGGCATGATTCAGCAGATGTTGGACGGCATCTAAGCCCGCCTGTACCGGGGCATTGACCTCCAGTGCAGAAACTTTTCTCAAAATAGGAGTTGCAACTCCTGTTCAATCGAACATTATCGCTCTCAACTGTTCACCAAACTCTAATACCGACACCGTATGGCCCGCGCACCCAAAGAAACGTCCTCTGAACCCGTCTCAAACAAGATTGCAGACGCCCGGGCCAAGAATCTGGAAATGGCGATCCAGCAGATTCACAAGGACTACGGTGAAGGTTCCATCCTGCGGATGGGCGAGGAGAATCGCACGGAAATCTCCATCATCCCTACTGGGAACCTCCTCATTGACCAAGCTCTTGGCATAGGCGGCTTTCCCCGCGGTCGTGTGGTCGAAGTGTATGGCCCGGAATCTTCCGGTAAGACGACGCTGACCCTTACCGTCATCGCCCAGGCCCAGAAGACCGGCGGTCTGGCCGCCTTCATTGACGTGGAGCACGCCCTTGATCCCACGTACGCCCGCAAGCTGGGCGTGAAGATGGAAGAACTTCTCGTTTCCCAGCCCAGCAGTGGTGAAGAAGCCCTGCGCATCTGCGAGACCCTGGTGCGCTCCAACGCCCTCGATGTGATCGTCATCGACTCCGTGGCCGCCCTCGTCACCCGCCAGGAACTGGAAGGGGAGATCGGCGACGCCACCGTGGGTGCCCAGGCCCGCCTCATGAGCGCGGCCCTGCGGAAACTTACCGCCATCATTTCCAAAGCCCGCACCTGCTGCATCTTCACCAACCAGATCCGTGAGAAGGTGGGTGTCATGTTCGGCAACCCCGAAACGACCCCTGGCGGCAAGGCCCTCAAGTTCTACTCCAGCGTCCGCATCGACATCCGTCGTATCGGCGCCATCAAGAGCTCGGACGGCACCACCACCGGCAACCGCACCAAGGTCAAGGTGGTGAAGAACAAGCTCGCCCCTCCGTACACTGAGGCCGAGTTCGACATCATGTACAACGAAGGCATCAGCGGCGTGGGTTCGCTGCTCGATCTTGCTCTCGAGTACGACATCCTTCAGAAGCGCGGATCGTGGATCAGCTACAAGGGCACTCAACTCGCGCAAGGTCGCGACGCCTGCAAAGAGGCTCTCAAGGCCGACACCGCCCTCTACGCAGATGTCGAAGAGCAGGTCAAAGCCCGCCTCGCTGAGAAACTCGCCAACAGCGGCAGCAAAAGCAGCCGTAGCAACGGCGCGGGCCTGCCCAGCGCCGCCATCGGCGACGACGAAGCTGGAGAATAATTCACTGGTGGTGGTCAGCAGGGCAATGCCCCGCTAGCCACCACCCTCTGCGCCGGTCCCACGATCTCAACAGCGAACAGATCTTGTTCGCTGGAGGGAGGTCCATCGGCGCATCCTTCATCTCGGGGAGACTTGGGGCCTATTCTGTTCCTCCGGTTACTGACACACCCCCCTGAAACTAAAGAAGCCGGACGGACTGAGTGGTCCTGTCCGGCTTCTTCTCTTTTGGGACGTAGTCCGTCGGTCAGGGGTGCAAGTTTCATGACCGACGCATTGGCTTTGCATGCGGGATTGGGCTGGTGGGTGGGAGTGCAAAGGGCCTGTTGGGTGCAGCGGAGAGTGTAGCTGAATTGGTCGTGCGTTCCTGCGGCGACTGAGCCGACGGTCCCCGTCGGCTTTGAAGCGGAGGGATTGATTGGAACATACGCTGAACCTCCCTCAGTCTGCTCATGACGCACGACCACCACGAATGAGGAAAGCCAAAGTTTGAGCTTACGAGCAGAGTCTCAGCACAAGGGCGGTTGGAGTTTGCAGAACGTCCCGACGTGTCGGAGTTCGTAAGTTCAAACTTTGGTTTGCTGCATGGAGCCCTTTGCAGTCCAAAGCCAAACATCGGAACTCATCCCACTCGCCGGACGAGGCAAAGTTCTCGGCTACTATGATGCCCCGGGATCCGATGCCATGGCCCAAAAATGGCCCTTTGTGAACTCCATGCTACGGCCTAAGGTTTCGTTAGCAGGGGCCCGGTTGACCGCAGCCATGGATTCGACCAACGAAAGCCTGATTAGCAGATAGATGCCAGGGAGAATCAACAGAATGAACCCGATGCCGAGGCTTGCCGCCAGAGCCAAGCGGGCTCCCAACAGCCATGGCCATGAGAGTAACCCTTCGCGTAGAGCGCCACCAAGCGTCAATGGTTTTCCCAAGGAACTCGCATGAGCATTGTATATTGCCACACTAGCGTAGAATGAAGCGACGATAACGGTAACTGCCAAACATAGGATGCCGGCAAGCTCCGGGTTCTCATACACAAGCATGATGTTCTCGCGTATCAAATAGATCAACATCCAAGTCATCGCGCCAGGACCAGCAAGGCCACTGCCAGCAAGCGTGGGAAACTCTTGCAATAGAGGTTCCAGGCTTTGGAGAGAACGGCAGCAATCATATGATGAGGCAACTTCTGAGAGAAAGAGAGTCTGGATAGTTGCTCCATGTGAAGACATGATCAAGCTGCAAGTATTGCAGAGTCAGTTCTGCTCATCCTCCTTTGTGCATGGGCTTTTCGTATGGTGTCATACTGTAAAATCTAGTCGGGGGCTCAAGGCGCTCGGGTTCTAGACATTGCTAGGTGCGACGTCGGCATATCAGTGCGGGTAGTCGGCTCAGGAATGTCGAGATGGCCAGTAGAACTTACTTCGAAGTTCTGGTCCTCTTGACCCGAACTCAGGGGGGGGCGGCCTAGTGCCTCGCCCGACTCTGGGTCCTATTGTCTGACGCCCTTGGCGTCAGAGTATCCGGTGTGGGGCAATGTTTATTCTTAACCCGACGCGCATACGCTATCGCGGGATTTCCACTGCTTTAGACTCCCGCACCCATGCCTCAATTCACCCCTTCGAACGTCCCCTTCACCACTATCTCCTTCGGCCCACCGCCAATCGATCCGCCCTGGCCTTTGAATTCAAACTTACCGGAGTACACGCCGTCCTTCACGGTCAGTTCCACGGTGCCCTGTGACGCGGTGTAGCTTTCCATCTTGGCGCGGTTGTCCACGTACAAGCCCGTCACTGCTCCGGCCTCACCCACGTTACCCAACACATACTTCCCAGCAGCGGGCGGAGCATCGCCCGGGAACATCACCGCCACCATGAGCTTGTTGCCTTTGTTGGTGAAATGCAGGCTGTGAACTTTGGGCACTTCCGTGGCCACATGTTTGAGGCTGGCCTTGCCATCGCCTTGCGTCCAGTTGGCAGTATTGCCCCCGGTGACGTTGATGTTGTACACGGTGCCCGAAGCGGTCTTGTCAGCACCGTTGCCGCAGGAAGTAAGCAGACCTGTGGCAAGCAGCATGGCGACGGGCAGAAGCGTTTTCATGTTCATACTTCTGTTGGTCAAAACGACACAAGTTGTGACGAGGCGTTTTGTGCGCCATATCGCGCTGAAAACTGCTGGACGACGTGGCATCCTTCGGCACGAGTCTGCCATGCCCCAGAACGAATCCAACGAGCCTGAATCGGAGTCCTGGGACTTCGATCCAGAGTCGCTGGAGCCGGTGCCCATTCCCATCACGGGCGAGCTGGACCTGCACACCTTTCGTCCCAACGAGATCCGCGACCTGCTGCCGGACTACTTTGAAGCGTGCCTGGAAAAAGGCATCACCACCGTCCGGGTGATCCACGGCAAGGGCACGGGCGCCTTGCGTGAAGGCGTGCATCGCCTGCTGGAGAAGCTGCCCATGGTGGCCTCCTGGCAATGGCCGGCGGGCGGCCAAAGCGGTACTTGGGGGGCGACTTGGGTGTGGTTGAAGAAGGCGGAACCAACTCGCGAAAAGCACGACTGATCGGGCTAAGCCGGGTCAGTGCTTGCTGCCCGGCCGCTTTCCAAACGCCTCGGCGCAGAACACGGCCACGCCGGCCCAGATGCAGGCGAAGGACATCATTGCCTTACCGGTGACGGGTTCATGATACAACAACGCCCCGATGAGAAACTGCCCGGTGGGGGCGATGAACTGGAGCAGGCCGAGCGTGCTGAACCGCAACTGCCGCGCGGCGTAGGCAAAGGTGAGCAATGGCAGCGCTGTGGCGACGCCCGCGCCGACGACCAGACCCACCTCCAGCGTTGTGCCGCCGCCCCAGAGGGCTTGTCCCTGATGGTGGCACCAGGCCAGCCATCCCAGGGCAAAGGGCAGCACCAGCACGGTCTCGACCGCCAGCCCGGTCAGCGAGCCGAGCGGAGACTTCCGGCGCACCAGACCATACACACCAAAGGTGCTGGCCAGCAGCAGGGCGATCCACGGGAAGTGGCCCAGAATGACTACCTGCAGCAGCACGCCCAGGGCGGCCAGGCTCACGCTCACGATCTGCAACCGCGTCAGCCGCTCGCCCAGGAACAGAAAGCCGATCAGCACGTTCAGCAGGGGATTCAGGAAATAGCCCACACTGGCCTCCACAATGCGGCCATGCTGGTTGGCCCAGATGAAGAGCGACCAGTTGGCGGTGAGCAGCAGGGCGGCCCAGCCGTGTACCCAGAGCAATCGCGGTGACTTCAGAGCGGCCACCCAGGCCCCCAGCTCCCCGCGGGAACGCAGAAGGGGAATGAGGAACAGGATCGTGCCCCAGACGCGGTGGGCCACGATCACCATTGAGCCGACGGACATCGTGGCCTTCCAGTACACAGGCAGCACGCCCCACAGGAAAAAGGCGGTCACCGCTGCGAGCACGGCCCTGGGCGGCTCGGAGGCATGCGCCTGAGGAGCGAGAGGTTGGGCCGGGACGGGCTGGGCTTTCAAGGCCTCCGCTATGCCACAGAGCCGCATGGGACGCAAGGCGGCCCAGTGTCTTGGAGGATCACAGACTTGCAGGGAATTCGGAGGGATCTGTGTGAGCGTCCCCGACGCGAGACACCGCAGGGTGATGGTCCTGCTTTGGTCGAAACCTTCCCAACACCTGGCGACGAAGTCGCTGTGGAGTGCGCGCGGGAACCGCCGCTTTCGGGGCCCTTATGACATTCTGGAACCCCAGTGCATCAACAGCGCCCTACGTGCGAAGACTCACCCTAATCAACATGCGCCTGAGCGGGGCTGGGAACCCCCGCCTCCTTTACTCCCGATGGGGAGGTCGGGGTGGGCTTGTACCCGCCGCCTGCCAGCTACCCGTGCCGATTGCCAATCTGCGCTACGTACGTTCTGCGCCTCGCCGCCAAACAAAAACGGGAGCGGATTCGCTCCGCTCCCGTCATGAATTCACAGGCATCCGTGCCTCAGGCACTGCTCGTCACCTCACTTCGCCAGCTTCTTCAGCTTGGCTTTGAACTTGTCCACCTTGGGTAGCACCACGTTGCACACATACCCTTGGGTCGGGTTGTTGTTGGCAAAATTTTGATGGTAGTCCTCGGCGGGGTAGAACTTGGCCTCCTTGGTAATCTCGGTTACGATGGGGGAGGAGAACTCCTTGGCGTGTTCCGCCTTGGAGGCCTCGGCGATCTTCTTCTGTTCCTCGCTGGTGTAGTAGATGGCGGAGCGGTACTGGGTGCCCACATCCGCGCCCTGGCGGTTCAGTGTGGTGGGATCGTGGGCGTACCAGAAGAGGTCCACCAGATCTTTGTAGGACACTACGGCGGGATCAAAGGTGACCTTGATCACTTCGGCGTGGCCGGTTTCGCCGGTGCACACCTGCTTGTAGGTCGGGTTTTCCACGTGGCCGCCGGTGTAGCCGCTCACCACCTTGCTCACGCCTTTCACGATGAGGTAGCAGCCTTCCGTGCACCAGAAGCAGCCACCGCCAAAGATGGCCTCCTCCGTTTTGGCCGGGGTCGTGGCAGGCTTGGTGGCAGCGGCAGGTTCAGCAGCAGAGGAGGCGGAGAGTCCAACGGCACTCATAAGGGCAAAGAGAAGGGGAAATTTCATGGGTCAGGGACGATGAGACTGTTCAATGAATACGAGGCGCGTGTCGCCCGTTTGTTCCCAAAATGTGGGGAAAAACCTGGCGACGTCGCTGCGGTCCCCGGCCATAGGTTCGGAGCCTGCCCCTTTCAAACGATCCAGCGAGACAAACTTGTGGACAATTCCACCCTTCGCGTCCATCTGTTCTTTTGAACACAGGAAGAAAAACCCTCGATGGTGGATACATTCTATACCCGGCTTGGTGAAGAGGCGCTCACGCGGCTCGTGGCGGCTTTTTACCGGCGTGTCCGTGCGGATGACCTGCTGGGCCCCATGTACCCGTCGGACGACTGGGAGGCCGCCGAACGCCGCCTGCGAGACTTCTTGATCTTTCGCTTTGGGGGGCCAGACCAGTACATTCAGGAGCGCGGTCATCCCCGTCTGCGCATGCGTCACGGCCCGTTCAAGATCGGGCTGGCGGAGCGCGATCGCTGGCTGGACCTCATGGGGGCCGCCATGAAGGAGGTGGGCATTCCGGAAGATCTCGCTCCCACTCTGGGTGGCTTTTTCGCCCAGGTTGCCGACTTCATGCGTAATCACGAGGAGGGCTGAGGGGCAGGGCTCAAGCTTCAAAGTTCAAATCTCAAAATTCAAACTCCAGGCTTCGAGCCGTCACTTTTCATCATGGGCAGTGAGTTGCGCACCGCGCTGAAACAGTATTTTGGCCACGACGCGTTCCGCAAGGGACAGGAGCAGGTCATTGAGGCCCTTCTTGCGGGTCGGTCTTCCTTGGCGGTGTTTCCTACGGGCGGTGGCAAATCCTTGTGCTACCAGCTTCCTGCCCTGCTCATGGACGGGCTCACGCTCGTGATCTCGCCGCTCATTGCCTTGATGAAGGACCAAGTGGAGGCGCTGCGGGCGAAGAACATCCCTGCCGCCCGGCTCGACTCCACTCTCAGCGGCGATGAGGTCGGCCAGGTGTTGGGCGACATGCGTTCCGGCCGGTTGAAGCTTCTCTACATCGCTCCGGAACGTCTCATGAGCGAGTCCTTCATGGAACGCTTGAGTCGGGTGAAAATCTCTCTTCTGGCCATCGATGAATCCCACTGCATCTCCGAGTGGGGTCACAACTTCCGGCCCGAGTACCTGCGTCTCGCGGAGGTGGCAAGGAAACTACAACTTCACCCTGTGCTGGCGCTCACCGCCACAGCCACACCCGGTGTGGCGGAGGACATCCGGCGCACCTTCCACATCGCTCCTGAGGATCACATCCAGACGACGTTCCTGCGGCGGAACCTCGCCATCCAGATCACGCCCGTCCCGGTGAAGCATCGCTTGGCCCTCCTGACTCAGAAACTGCAGGAGGACAGGCACTTTCCCGCCATCGTGTACGTCACCCTGCAGCAGACGGCAGAAGAGGTGGCCACCTATCTAGGCAAAGCCGGGGTCCATGCACGGGCCTATCATGCCGGCTTGCCGGATGACCACCGCAACGAGGTGCAGGATGCCTTCATGTCCGGTGGTGTGGACGTCATCGTCGCCACCATCGCCTTCGGCATGGGCATCGACAAGGCGGACATCCGCAGCGTGTACCACTACAATCTCCCCAAGAGTCTGGAGAACTACCAGCAGGAGATTGGCCGTGCTGGTCGCGACGGCCAGGGTTCGCACTGCGAGATGCTCGCCTGTGCCGATGACCTCGTGGTCTTGCAGAACTTCGTGTACGGGGACACTCCCACCCCCGCCGCGCTCCGTCAGGTGGTGGATCACCTCCTGCGTCAGGGCCATGAGTTTGACATCAGCCGCTACGACCTCGCGCACAGCACCGACATCCGTCCGCTGGTTCTGGAGACCGTGCTGACTTACCTCGAACTCGACCAGGTGCTCAATCCGCTGGGAGCCTTCTACAGCGGGTATCAGGTTCGGTTTGTGCATGGCGAGGCCCGTCTGCTCTCCGGACACAAGCCCGACCGTCAGGAGTTCTTGAGGAAACTTTTCAACAGCGGCAAACGCGGCACGCGCTGGGTCACGGTGAATGTGGACGAGTCGGCCGCTGCCATTGGCGAGACCCGCGAGCGCATCTTGAAGGCGCTCACCTACTTGGAGGAGTCAGGTGATATCGAGTGCAAACCCACCGGACTGCGTCACCGCTTCCGGCTCTGTGACGACGCCACCAAGCGCGATCCTGGAGTGATCTGCCAGCGCATGCAGACGCTCTTTGCCGAGCGCGAGCGGAAGGATGCGGGCAGGCTTGAGCGCGTGCTGGAGCTCGCGGTCGACCCCAGCTGCACCACCAGGCATCTGTTGCGTTACTTTGGCGAGGAGATGCCTTCAGACTGTGGCACCTGCGGCAACTGCCGGAGCAGTCAGGCGGGAAGTGCGTCCCTCGAACCCAAGGTCATCCCCCAGTCACCCGTGCCCGCCATCACTGTGGAGCATCTTCAGCGGATTCAGGAGCTTCAACGCCAGGGCCTTGCCCCGCTGCGTGCGCCGCGCCAGTTAGCCCGATTCCTCTGCGGCATCGCCAGCCCCGCCACCTCTCGTGCGCGCCTCACCAAGCACGATGCTTTTGCGATGCTTGAGCGCGTGCCGTTCAAGCAGGTGCTGGAGCAGGCTGAGAGTTTGGGAGGATGAGGGGATGCGGAAGGGATTTTTGAATTGTGATTTTTGATTTGGGATTGAGGTGGCGGGGGCGGCGGCGCATGTGTGATTCGCTGGGGTTGGCGAAAAGCGAACTCGGCGACCACTGTGTGTAGTGAGGCCGTTTTCATATCACCCAGCTCGCCTGACAGGGGCCACTCTGCAGCCCATCCCAGAATGGGATGTGTAGCACAGCCCAAGGTTGGACGAGCTTTAAGCGAGTCTACCTTGGGTATGATTGGCGACGATGATCAGGCGTGGAAGCCAAATAGGCAGACTGCATCGGTTCATCGTCTTCGGAACCCAAGACGGTCACTTTGGAATTGATCGATCAAACACCTGTCGTCCCAACTTGGCATCTTGCGATTTTTGATCCACGCTGCCAAAATGAAAAGACCGCTCCGCCCTCAGGCAGTTGTCCTCGCCCTCTCCCTCGTCGCCTTGCTCTTCGGAATGGCTCCGGCTGCTGAGGTGCCGAAGTGGACGATCTTCGATGACGACAACGGCACGAAGCATGAGTTTGAGCTCGATCCCGGCAAACAGGCGTGGCCCATCGAGCAACCGGGCACCATGCTGCTCCCGGCGGATATTGAATCTCTCAAGCTGGTGGATGAGAAAGCGAGTGAACTGCTGAATACGGCATTGGGCACGACGCTCGGCGAGGGCCGGGAAAGTTTGAATGGGAAGCTGCTGTTTGTGATTCACAAGCTCAAGATCTCGGGTGCCACCATCGGTGAGCTGAAGATTGTGATGCGCCTCAAGACGGTATCCGTAGAAGGTTCCGATGGCTCCAAAAGCCCACGAAAAGTCATCACGAAGGCGGCGGTGTACGGAAGCAGCCGGGTGCCCGGCTCTGTGCCCACTGGGTGCATCTATCCCCGAACCCACCCCAAAGGCTCGCTCCACCGTACGATCAAATACCCCATGGGCCTCCGCGAATGGACGGAGTTTATCGAGCGTTGCGCCCTGGATCTCGGCCAGTGGGGGCCGGAAGACCAGCAACGGGTGGAGTACGTGAAAGAGAGTGACGTCGTAGCGGAGGTGATGAAACCCACGGTTGAGTAGGCGAGGGATTGTTGGGCGATGCTGGATGGGGTTGATCAGAACAGGCTGCCCCAGCTTGCATCTCGCCTTGGGTTTACCTTCTGCTAGTTCTGGCTCTAGGTGTCGACGGGATGAGGACGAGCCAACTGTCGAGCTCGGAAGATAAGGAACCGACCAAGTCGAATTCACTCCAAGCTCTTCCTCGAAGAGGATGTGGCCACAAGCCCAACGTTGACAAGCTTCAAGCGAGTCTACGTTGGGTCGGATAGGAATGGACCTTTACTCTGAAGGAGTTGCGGCGGTCTGGGGGGCCGTTTGGTGATGATCCGTGAAAGCGGTGCTGCAGACGCTTCAGTTAGTGCCTCCTCACGTCGACAACTACATCGGTGTTGGGTTCGGTGGGTTTGGGGATGGTGTGTCTCGCCGATGGGAGATGGGGCAGGCTGATTTTCTGAGCTGGGCGCGGAGAATGGAGATGGGTGGTTTGAGAGCGCGTCCGTCTGGCGACTGAGCCGATGGGGACCATCGGACTACGCCGTGGCGTGGCTTCGGGGGTAGTCCGACGGTCCCCGTCGGTGGGTGAGCGAAGGGGTGGACGGGAACTGGGGTGAAGTCGGTGACCGTTTGGAGCGTTGCAGTTGGGGGCGCTGGGTGTCGGCGTGATGGTTCGTTGAGCCCCTTGTGCGGTCGTAGGCAGGAGAAACAAGACAGGCTGCCTACGCCACATCGTGGCCTTTAGGTGTCCTTCTGCCAAGCCGACGTTGCTATGGACTGTAGTTTTCGACGTAAGGAGAACGGACCAACCGCGCGCGTTCTGAGGTGGCCGCCAAGGAACCGACTCTGGCTCAGCCCTTAGCAAGTCCCCTCAGAGGATTTGGGCCTGAAAGGCCCACAGAGCCCAGCCCAGGGGCAAAGGCCACGAAGTGGACGGAGACCCTGGGTACCTCCAAAGAGGATGATCAGGTGGGAAGGCCGACAGCACCCGCTATCGGCCCATCGCTATCAACACCCCCACGTCGGTTGGACCTGATGTCATGCGCTGACAGACGTTCGCGGCAAGATGCCGCGAACAGCACGCAGGATGCGTGCGCTCCCCGAGTTTCTCCAACGTTGACTCGCTTGAGGCTCGTCAACATTGGGCTCTGCTGCAGATCCCCGCTGGGGATCAGTTTCAACTGAAGACCTGAGCGACCCTCGACCCCAAATGTGTTACCTATGTTCTGACCGCGCCCGCGCCCCCTAAGCACTAAGCACTCCCGTCAGCCACTTCCGGAACACCGCCCGCCGTTTGCCAAACCAGATCCCTTTCAACAAGCCCCTTGGGTTCTTTCCGGGAACCTCGGGACGTTCCAGAGGATTGCCTTCTTTGGTCAGGGCCTTGCTCCTCGCGTCGGCGAACAGCCGGGTGCGCAGTTTGCCGTCGAACGCATCCGTGCGCTCTCCGGCCACCACAAAGGATAGGCCCCAGACTTGATTCAGAATCCACACGACCAGGGCTTCGTTGGTGCTGGGCGCGTAAAACATCCCCGGCTGGCCAAAGCGTTTCAGCTGCACGGCCAGCCAGAGCGCCCGCCGGGCCGACTCAAAGAACTCCTCGCCATCCACTGAGGTGGACAGTTCGCCGCGCAGCTTTTCCAGCTTGGCGCGTTCCTCCGGCCAGTGGGACCACTCCATCTCCAGCGCCATGCCATCGGGCAGCCAGAGCAGGTGCAGCAGACTGTCCTTCAGCTTCTCAAGCTCGCGCCAGGTGAGATTGCCTCCTCGCACCCAGACTTGGGCGCCTTGTTCCGCCAGCACGGGATATTCCATCTCCAGCAGTGCCAGGCTCTCGACGTGGTTCAGGTCGTAGTAGGCCACCAGCTTGGCTGGGGCGGGCTTCGAGCGAAGCGCCTTCTTCCCTGCGGCCACGGCCTCAAACTTTGCGGCTAGCACGGGCAGGGTCACATTGAGGGCAAAGTTCTCCCTCGCGCGTTTCTCACCGCCTTCACCCAGCTTCTGGGCCAGGCCTTCTTCGGTGGCCAGTCTGACCAGTGCCCGCGCCAGGGCGGCTTCGTCGCCCGGTTCGGTGAGGAAGCCGGTCTCGCCGTCCACCACCTGCTCTGGCACGCCAGCCACGCGGCTGCTCAGCACGGGCAGGCGGGTGAACATGGCCTCTGTGATCACCGTAGGCAGCATGTCGGCCGCGCCTTTTTCATCGGTGATGCACGCCAGGGCAAAGGCGTCGGCCTGTAGGAAACCACGCTTCATCTGCTCGATGTTCACCGTGCCGTGAAAGGTTACCTGGGTGCCCAGATGCAGATCCGCCACCTGCTTCTCCAGGCGCTCCCGCCACGGGCCGTCGCCCATGAGATCCAGATCCACGTGCACGCCTTCTTTGCGTGCCAGATCCATGGCGTTGATCAGGTGGTGAAAGCCTTTGAACTCAATGAGGCGTCCCACGCTGATCACCCGGAGCGCTCCCTTGCCTGGCATCGGGTGCGCGTGTTTGTAGTTTTCAGGGTCGATGCCGTTGTAGATGCGAATGATCTTGCCATCGCTATCGGGGCACATGCGGACCAGTTCCTGTTTGGCAAAGTCGCACGCGGTGACCACAAACTCTGCTTTGCGACACATCTCCTGAAGCAGTTCCGGCGAGCCCAGATCCACGAGGAAATCCTGGGCCTGCGGCGTGAAGGAGTACGTGAGTCCCGTCATCGCCTTGAGGAACAGCGCGGAGTGCGTGGCCTGGTTGGCAAAGTGCAGGTGCACGTGATCCACGCCCAGTGCGGGCAGCAGATCCACGAAGGGCGTGATGTTCCGGCATGCGGCTTCAGCCCGCTCCTGGCCCACGCCGGGCAGTTGGGCGTGCTTCGCGATCAGCTCTTCCGGCCAGCGTTTCTCCGCCTTGAGACGGGTCTCCACCTCCTTGCGGATCACCTGGGGTGGGGCGTGCAGCACCGGAGCCTTCAGCCCGTTGAGCCGCGGATGACGGATGTCGTTTTTCGGCGGGTTCAAGGCAATCACCACCACCTCCCAGCCGGCCGCCTCCAGGCCGAGGATCTCGTTGTCGATGAAGGTCTGGGAAATAACCGGATACCGGCTGTGCAGGTACGCCAGTCTCGGCCGACCCGTGCTTGCGGATGAGGGGGCGGTGGGAAGCGGGGCGGTCATGCGTTGGCGGAATCAGAGTCGGTATCAGTATCAGGATCGGAGTCAGAAGGAGATGCGGGGCCAGCAGAGGAACCTGGGGCGCCGGCGGAGGCCGCAGCGCCCTTGGGCTTCACCTTCACCGCCTGCAGCCAGTCGAGGAAGCTGCGGGTGCTGGTGTTGTCCCCTGAAACCACGGGAGCCCCCGCGGCAGGTACGGGCGGTACCAGCGCATGGCCGATGTGGTCCCGACCGTTTTCCAACTTGCCGGAGGCATCACTCACGGACTGGGCTTCGCCCGCCATGCGGCGCAGGATCTGGGTGGACCAGCGTGTGCCTTCCTCGAACGCCAGGGCACACGGCACCCCGGTGAGTCGGGAGGCCAGCCAAACGGTCAGTGATTCCTCGCCCCCCGGGCCATAGAGCAATTGAGGGGGCTGCTTGCTGCGGCTCACGCGGGTGGCCAGCCACACAGCGCGACGGGCGGCTCTGAGAAACACTTCTCCATCCACAGAGGTCGCCAGATCCGTGCGCAGCGCTTCCAGTTGAGCCCGCCACGGCGCACGCATGCGCCATTCCGTCTCCAGAACGATGCCATCAGGCAGCCACTCCAGGTCCCACACCGTTTTGCCGAGCGCGACCAGATCCTTTTCCTCAGCGCGGCCTCCAGCCGCCACCACCCGGGCATGCTGACCCTGGAGGGGAACGATTTCCCGCTCCAGCCACTTCAGTCGTGCAGGCAGGGACAGATCGTAAAACGCCCACACGGCGGGCTGCACCACCTGCTCAGCGGGAGCCTCCTTCATAAGGCCACTTTCTGAGAACTTGGCGGTGAGTTGCGCAATGGTGTTGGACACCGCGAAACGATCTGAAGCGAGCCGGCGGCCGGAGTCGCCCATCGCCAGCGCGTGGGCCGGGTAGGTGGCCATCCGGACCAGTGCCTCGGCAAAAGCTTCGACGTCATTCGGCGCGACGATGTAGCCCGTCTTGCCGTGCTCGATCATCTCGGGCACCCCGGCGACGGTCGTGCTGATCACCGGCAGAGCGTTCAGCATGGCCTCCGTGATCACCGTGGGCAGCAGATCGCTGGCTCCCTTGCTGTCCACCACACAGGCCAGGGCAAAGGCTTCCGCCTCGGCGAACTCGCCAGCCACCTCCTCCAAGCTGCGGCGGCCCACCAGGGTGATGGCATGGTTCAAGCCCAGACCGTCGATCTGGCCCTGCAACTGGTCGCGCCACGGGCCCTCGCCCACGATGCGCAGGCTCAGATCCGCCCCCTTCTGTTTGGCCAAACCCACTGCTTCGATGAGCCGGTGAAAGCCCTTGAATTCAATCAGCCGCCCGATGCTCAGCAGCCGGGTGGGGCCGGGGGGCCGGTTCACCACCGGCGGACGCGCCCCGGGGAAGTCACCCGGCTCCATGCCGTTGTAAATGCGTACCATCTTTGGGGCTGCCTCCGGGCACTTCTGCGCCAGGAGATCGCGGGAGTAGTCGCATACGGAGACGATGAAGGCTGCAGCGTCGCACATCTCCTTCAGCAGCTCGTCGCTGCCCAGGTCCACCATGAAATCCTGGCCGTGGGTCGTGAAGGAGAACGACAGCCCGGTTAGCTCCTTTAGGAACAAGGCCGTATGCGTCGCCCGGTTGGCGAAGTGCACGTGCACATGTTCCACGCCGAAGCGCTTGAACTGCTCGGCAAAATACAGCGCATTGCGCGCCCGCACCTTCGGCTGGTAGCTCGCCCCATAGGCCTCTTCATGCCGGATCACCATGGATTCCGGCCACCGCCCGTCCGCGCGCGCCGCCTTTTCCAGCGCCGCCAGCGCCGGCGGAGGGGGAGCATAGAGCACCGGTGCCGCCAGTCCATCCAGCCGCTGATGCCGGAAACTGTCCTCCGGCGGATAGATCGACCCCACCACCAGGTCCCAACCCCGCGCCTGGAGCGCGAGCATCTCCGTGTCGCAGAACGTCTGGGAGAAATACGGGTACCGGCTGTACAGGTACGCCAGCCGCTTCTGCGCCGGAGGCGCAGCGGGCTTGGGATCTACCGGAGAGACAGAGGGCTGGGGGGATTCGTCAGGCATGGGCGGCTGCACACCAGTCCGCAGAATGAAAAACGTCCGCAAACCGGGGTACGGCTATAACGCCGGGGGAGGGGCGGTGCAAGGGGGGAGGCGAGTGTCCTGGATGGGTTACGGGCAACTCATGCTTACATTTGGTCATCCAATCCCAATTTGCTCTTGCGTGATTGGGTATTGGCTGCCTCGCGATTGCGCTCATATTCTCTGATCCACGCGGTAGGATCTTCTGGCCACTCGACTGTCCGTACAGCGGTATACTGTGAGTTCACTCTGCCACTCGGACTTTTTGTTTTGGAGACCAGAATCTCCCAACCCAAATACCTGAGTTCTCTAGTTCGCTTTTTCCAATCATCTTGATTTGCTACGAACTCAAGTAGCTTTGCGGGAACAGGTTTACCTAGGTTGATACGAAGCAATTCTCCTATCCTCATATGGACAGATCTGTGGCACATCACCTGTCTCATGAGGTTCTGATCTTCTGTCGCAAAGAGGTTCTTTTTGCCGGAATTGCAATCTTCACAGAGTGCCCAGAGATTGTCCAATTCGTCGCTGCCTCCCCAATCGCGAGGGATCTTGTGATCTACGGCCAACTTGACATGATCGTGCTCGACCGTTCGGCCACACATTTGGCACCGGCCCCTTGCTGCATTTAGTACCTGTGCTCGGACGCGCAGATTTATGGCTGAAGAGCCGACCACTGCCTTTCGTTCTCCAAGCTTGTATACTGCTCTGTTCCCCACCTGTTCCACTTCAAGATGGTACCACTGCCGGATTTCTCGCCGTCGTCGGTCTAACTGAGCTTGCTCTTCTGCATCAATCCCTAACTTTGCCCTGATCTCTCCAGAGGTGAGCCCATTTGGGTGTGCTTGAAGTAATTCAATGATCTTTCGAACCATTGCTGAGGGCTGACTCATCGGTTGCCCCCCTTCTTGCGTGTGGTTGTCGAATGATCTCGCTTGGTGGACTCCGCAGATGCGATCAACGCTGACAGCGGTCTATTGAGAGCGGAGGCGAGTTGACTGGCTGCATCAATGGATGGGTTGCGTTTTCCGCGTTCAACCAACCCAATATAGGTCGCGTGAAGCCCCGCCATTTCCGCGAGCTCCTCCTGACTCAGACCCAGTTCTTGTCGGCAGGATCTGAGTACCCATCCGAATCGAACTGAAAGAGATTGGACACCCATACGTCCAAACTTCTGCTTGGTGAAAGCCGCTCACCACAGACAATAGTCTGTCTGAGGTTTTCGAAGTGCAATCACCTATGGAGCATTCCAGGCTAGCTCTTCTGGTGCGATTTCTTTTTGGCTTTTGTTGTGTAGCGCGCTCGGCTTTTTTCGAGTAGTTGCAGTTGATCCTGTGACTCAAGCAGTTCTGCCGGGGTCTTCCGCTTAAATGCGGAAATGATGGCCCGCCCGACTGCTTTAGCAACCGGAGGAGGGAATGCATTACCGACTTGTCGATACGCAGCCGTCTTCTTTCCACTGAATTGCCAAAGATCGGGGAAACCTTGAATGCGCGCCACCATTCGTACTGTTAATCGCGGCATCTTTTGGTCAGGGAAATGGACGTCAGGTGCCTCGTCGGCAATGCCCATCCCATCTACACCCAACTCCCGCCATTGTTTCTTTGCACGTGTGGGCCCCAGATCCGGTCCGCCATGTCGCTTTGATCCCCCTACAATCGTGGGAGCGATAGCCATGGCCTTGTCAGCCCATGCCTCTGCACCAAGCCAGCCATTTGCTCCCATCAGATCAACTAAAGTTTCGCCCACTGCGGGTACTGTTGGAGAAGCCTTTGGCCAGCTGAAATACTTTCTATCTTCGGAGCGAAGAGCTACGATGATACATCTTGGCCGAAGTTGAGGAACTCCGTGGTCAGAGGCCTGGATCACTTGCCATTCAGGGTCGTATCCCATCTTTGCCAACCGGGCCATGATCTTTCCGCGGTATTCTGCGAATTTTGCGGATGCGAAGCCTTGCACATTTTCGAGCATCACCGCCCTAGGCTTGATTTTCGAGATTATATCCAGTGCTGCTGGAAACATGTCTCGGTCATCATTGGCACCAAGTTGCTTGCCGGCAATGCTGAAGGGTGGGCACGGCACACCGCCCGCGATAATGTCCACATCACCAAAATCCGTGGCTCTAAACGACCTAATATCCTGTTGCAGAACATTCCATGAAGGGCGGTTGAGTCTGAGCGTTGTGCAAAATTGAGGTTCGTACTCAAGAACTCCAACATGGTGGAATCCGGCCATTTCAAGCCCAAGGGCTTGACCGCCCCCACCTGCGCAAAGTTCCAGCGAATAGAAGCTCATCTGTAGGTGTTTGTTTAGCGTGCTCTCAATGAAGTGCAACGGGAAGCCCCTGCCAAGGCTGGAATTCAGTGGACACGTGGAAGGGACGAGTGCACCAAGGGGGCGCAGTTTGTGCTCACGCAACCACCGGGGAAAGCAGGGCGTGCGCTGGATCCGACGACCTCTGCAAATCACCAATCTACGCTACGCTGCCGCACACCGCACAGCGTCAGGTCTGGAGTCTGATGTCTGGCAGTCTGGCGTCTATTCCTTGGCCTTCGAATCCATCCAGATCGTCACGGGACCGTCGTTCACCAGCGCCACCTTCATGTCTGCCCCGAAGACGCCGGTGGGGACTTTTTTGCCGGTGGCGGTTTCCAGCTCGTGGACAAACCGTTCGTAGAGGGGGATGGCCTTTTCCGGGCGGGCGGCGCGGATGTAGCTGGGGCGGTTGCCTTTCTTGGTGGCGGCGTGGAGGGTGAACTGGCTCACCACCAGCACGTCACCGCCCACTTCATCGAGGGCGGCGTTCATCTTGCCCTCGGCATCGGAGAAGAGGCGCATCTTGGAGATCTTGGTGGCCAGCCAGACGGCGTCCTCGGTGTGATCCTCCTCCTCGACGCCCAGCAGCACGAGGTACCCTGTGCCAATCTTGTCCGTGAGCGTGCCTTCGATGGTCACACTCGCTTCCGAAACCCGTTGAATCAATGCCCGCATAAGGCAGGATGCTAGCCGATGCGTCAAGACAAGGACGAAGCCGCCGCCCACCCCCATGCCGGCCACCCTGGGATCCACAAGCCCACCTTTGGCGAACGCCTGAGGAGGGAGATCGCGTGGTTTGATGCCTTTATCCGGCGCTGGCTGGCGCGGCTCATGATCTTGAGCGTGCATGCCCTGCTCATTGTCGGTGGCTGCTACGGCATCGTCTGGGCGCTTTCGCACAAGCAGGTGTACCGCTCGGTGGACGACATCCCCGTGCGTTATGTCGGCCTCGTGCTGGGCTGCGTGAAGAAGATTGGACCCTACGAAAACGCCTTCTTCAACGCCCGTGTCGATGCCGCCGCCAAGGTGTTTCAGGCTGGCAAGGTGCAGTTCCTGCTGGTGAGCGGCGACAACGACCGCGACGGCCAGAATGAGCCGCAAGACATGAAGGATGCCTTGATCGCCAAAGGCATTCCCGCGGATCGCATCTACTGCGATTACTCAGGCTTCCGCACGCTCGACAGCGTGGTGCGGGCACGACAGATCTTCGCTCAGCGGGACATGACGATCATCTCCCAGAAGTTTCACAACGAACGGGCCCTCTACATGGCCCGCCGCCTGGGTCTGCCAGATAGCGTGGCGTTCAATGCCGAAGACGCGGATCCCCAGTGGATGTTCAAGATGTACTTGCGCGAGATCGGTGCTCGCGTCATGGCCGTGCTGGACGTGGAGGTGCTCAACACCAAACCCAGGGAGCTCGGCGACAAAGTGAACATCGGCCCTAAATGGCCGCCGATGGATCAACCAAGGAAAAATTAGGAATTAGGAATGATGAATTAGGAATTGGCTTCGCTCCCCGAGTTTCAATGCTTCGAGGTGCAGGGAAGGAAATTCCTAATTCCTAATTCAGAATTCATCATTACTCTGTCGCCCCACCCGTCTCCGCCGGTTTGGTTTCACCTGTGCCTGTCGGCACGGGCGCGGGTGAGGCTGGGGTCACCGCATCCGGGACGGCGTCGGAAGCTGAGGCGGATTTTTTCACTCGGGGACCGTCGGACTGGATCCACTTGAAGGTGTTGGGCTTGTCGCCCGGCACTTCAATCCACTCGCCTTGGTAGGCTTTGTCGGTGCGGAGTTTCCACTGCTCGGCCTGCACTTCATGCAGGGGCTTGTTGGAGTCCTTGGCCACCTTCCGCATGAGCAGGGTGCGGTCTTCGTTCTCCGCGTTCACCGTGCGCTCCACGTATTCACCCCAGTCGCCGGCGGGCTTTTGGCGCAGATGCAACATTCCGCGGTGATCCTCGGCCACAAAGCGGTTGTCCTTGAGCCGCTGGATTTCCGCCATGCGGTTGCGCTGGCGTTCCACGGCTTCCTCATAGCTCACCTGGGCGGCATCCGGCTTGCCGGGTTCGTCACCCTTGTACTGGTACACGTCCAGCCGCATGCTCACGTCCACCTTGATGGGCTCAGGCGAGTTCACATCCACCTTGAAGTTGCTGCAAGACGTGAGGCTTGCGGCAGCCAGCAGTCCCACGCCCAGCGGCAGGAGAGCACGGCACCGAAGGCCAGCCTCATTCGCCTGAGGTGACAGTGGCGGCAGGTTTGTCCGTGGTCCAGCGGTGGTCATAGACGTTGATCTCGAATTTGCGGGAGCCGTTCGGGCCTTTGAAATGCAGCATGCCATTTCCTTCGCGTCCGTAAAAGCGGCAGTTCGCCTCGGCGTGGTCATACTCGAAGTCGCGCAGGGTTTCCAGTCCGATTTGGGTGAGCTTCCGCTGGATGTCGCCCCATTCCTTGGGCAGATCGTTGATCAGGCCGTTGAGCGCCTTGATGGTGAACTTGCCTGGGGAGTGGTTTTTGAAAGAACCATCCGCCTGATACAGCTCATCCTTGCTGCCCTGCGCCACCAGCGTGGCCTCCACCCGGCCATCGAGGATGAAGTAGCCCGGGCAGAACACCTGGGTCAGCTCATGCGTGGTCACGTTCTTGCCACCGATCCAGCCGTCCCAGTGGAAACTGTCGTCCAGATAAACATTCACCTGGCCGTTCACATACCCGTCATAGGCCTCGGCACCAAACTGCGAGTAGATCCCGGCGGAATCATAAGTCACACTCAGAAACGCCTTGCCCGTCTTCAGGCCCTTCCAGCGGATGCTGTCCACCTCGAAGGTCTCCACGAGGTTGTTGTCCCGCTGCTTGATGGGCAGGTTGAACTTCACCTGCCCCTTCATGTTCACCAGCTGGAGGTTGAGGTCGGGGATCTCATAAGTGTCCTTGGGGATGTCCAGATCCGCCTGGAGGGTGCCGCGGGTCACCTGGGTGTTGATATTGAAGGGAAAGGGGTCGCGGAACCCTTTGAGGGGCTTGCCCTTGGGCGCCACGATGAGTTTCCCGCTGTGCACCTGCAATGTGTTCACGCTCCAGGCTGCCTGGCTGGTGGGAGGCTCTGCCGCCACCACTGCGGAGGCCACATCCTGGACGAAGGCAGGATCATCCCCGGCCGCTACCACCATGGGCACCGGCATGCCCGGCTTGGCTCCCTCCATCACGTACTTGCGGTAGTAGTCCACATACCAGAAGAGGTCCTCACCCACATAGAGCGTGGGGCTCACGATCTCCACCTTGTCGATCTCCTTCCGCATGAGCCCGCCCAGCGTGAAACTGAGGAACACACTGTCCAGTTCCGCCACCGGGCGCAGTGGTTCATACGGTGAAGGCACACGCAAGTTGGCCAGCTCGATGCGCTGGGGGGCCACGTGAGTGGAGAGCCCCTCCGGCGACAGCGGGAGGTCCTTGGCATCAAACGCCACCCCGAACTTCACGGAGGACAGGCCGGGAATGAGGTTCGAGATGGTCACTTGAGTCTGCTCGACGGCCATGCGACCCACCTCCCAGGGCGGTTCGGGAGCCCCAGTCCCAGCTCCGGCGGCTGGTTCTGGTTTGGGGACCGGAGGACCTGCCAGCTCCTCTGCCTCGTCATCCAATGCTGGTGCTTCTGCGTCCTTTCCAGCACCCTCTTTTTCAAAAAGCCGCATGAGCGGCTCCCCGGCATCCACGCTGGCGCCGGTCAGTTTTAGTTCCTCGATCCGCCGCTGCGTCCACATCTGGGGTAGCCGCACCGCCCCCTCCAGCGCGGTGGCCTGGGCGACGGGAAAAGGCAGGCGTGAGAGTGTGGGCAGGCTGGCGGAGAAGTTCTCGATCTTCACCCGGTGCAGCGGGTCGTCTTCTGAGGTGGTGTCCGTGCTCAGGTGGATGGTGGCATGCGCATCCACCGGCTTGGGCAGGTCACCCAGCAGGTCCACCAGACCCTCCCGCACCAGCACTTCGCCAAAGTGGAGCTGCTTCCACCAAGGTGGCCCGCTTTCCTTTGCGGGTTCCTCCTTTTTCACCTCTGAAGTAGTTTCCGTGATCTGTGACACCGTGGCCGCCTCCGGTCCCTCCGCGACCGGCGGGGGCGGGCCTTCCGGCACCGGGTAGGGAGGCCCCACCAGTTCCGGCTCGGTCGAGCGCGTGGTCAGCCAGGGCGTGTTGCCATCTCGAATCCTCACCACCGGTTTTTCCAGCATGAGCCGCTCCACACGTTTGGTGCGGTTCCACTCATCGGGGGTGATCACCAGCTCACCGCGTGGCAGTTCCAGCCAGGCCTTCTTGGCAGCACCGCTTGGGGCAGGAGGAAAGGTCAGCTTGCCTTGCTCCACCTCCAGGGACTGGCGTTGCGCTGAGTGCCAGCCGGTGGCGTCCAGCAGCAGATCGGTCGTGTTCACCCCGCCTTTCACCTCCAGGAAGAATGACATGAGCTGGGGATCCTTGAGTGACACATCGGCCTTCTCCAGGCCCGCCTTCACCAGCAGCACGCCCGGGAAGGCCGTCTTCCCGGCAGCGTTTTCCGCAACCGACACTGGGGCGGTCGGCGCGGCCTGTTTGCCGCGTACGTGCTCCAGTAGTTTCCTCAGCGCCGGGGTCCAGCGCACCTGTGGTTCTTGCAACTGGAGCTGCTCCACCCGCACGGGCTGGCCGGGTACCATCTTGGCCACCTGCACCTGCCCCTCCTTCATGCGCACATGGCCCTGGTTGTCCGGGGTGGCGACGCTCAGATAGGCCACCTCCAGTGCATGTGCGTCCATGGTGGGAGCTTGTCCGAACTGCCACTCGATGCCCGAGGTACGGTAGGTAAAGTGGACTTCGCTTTCCGGGAGCACTATGCCCATCGGATTGCCCTCCACAAATCGCTTCGCCGATACTCCCGCGTCCAGGATCTCCAGCCGCCCAATGCGAATACCAGTCAGCAGCGATCCGGCCCCGGCACTCCCGTCCTGCGTGCGGACCACCGGCACTGCGTCTGGCAAGCTCTGGGCCTGCCGCGCCGAGTGTTGTTCTTTCATCTCTGTTGCCGTGCCCATCAGCGCAGCCAGCAGGGTGGGGGTGGCATGCAGTTCCGGTTGTTTCAAAGCCAGTTCATCCAGCTCCAACACCCCTTCTTTCACCCGGCCCTTCACGCGGAACTCCTCCAGCCGTACCGGCCGGGCTCCATCAGACTCCGAATTGATCTTCAACTGCAGCAGCGCCAGTTCCTGCTCCCCACTGCGGATGCGGCCGTTGGCATCCACCGCCACGTCCACCGCCTCGTAGTTGATTGTCACCTCCGCCGTGGTTCGGGCATTCGGGTGAAAGCCTACCTTGGCGTTCTTGATGCGGAATCGGCCGATGGAATAGCCTGCCAGCACGGGTGGCTTGGTGGGGTCCACCGGGGCGGCGGTGGCAGCAGCCGCGGTGCCTTGCAGCCAGCGTTGATCCACCAGGATTTCAGGTTCCTCCAGGGTGATCTCCGTGAGGCGCTTGGCCCGCAGGTGGTCGATGCCCACCTCGCCCACGATGCGGGGCAGGCGCAGCACCACTGCGCCGCTCTTCCGGTCTTTCAGCACAAGACCCCGTACCTCCAGATGGCCGTTGCGATCGAGGTCCAGGCCTTCCAGCTGCGCTTGATAGGGGCCGATCTGAGCCAGAGCCCGGTTGGCCAGGCTCACCCGCTCCAGATAACCCCACCACAACCCGCCACCCAGCGTCAGCACACCCAGGAATCCCAGCAGGAACATCCACCGGAACAAACGCCGCCAGAACCGGCGGGGGCGCTTGGGCTGGGGGGACGCCTCGGGCATGGTGGGCAGGATAGAGGATGTGGTGGGAATTGCGAGGACTTCGACCGCCAGTTGCCGCTCGCGTGCTGCATCCGCCAAACAAAATCAGTTTTTTTGATATGCTTGCAATCCATTGGGAAAGGTTGCACCCTCGGCGCGTCTCCGCCCCACCTCCCGCCTGTCTTTGTCATGATTGTCCTGGTGCGCACCATGGCCCTGTTCGGGGCCACCCTCATGTCCTCCTCCTGCGTCTGGTGGTTCTTTGAACCGAAGACGGAGAACAAGGCGGAGATTAAGAAAAAGGCCCGCCTCATGGCGGTGCCGCCGCATCCGATGACGTGGCCGGAGTTCGTCACCGCGAACCAAGGGCGCGGCCTGACCATTCCCCAGCTGGAGCGACGTTTCAACTCGGCCGATGACAATGGGGATGGGCTGCTGACTCCGCAGGAAATCGCCCATCACCGCACCCAGGCCGCTGCCCGCAAAGGTCAGCAGCCAGGCACCTAGCGCCCTGTGCGTGGTCGCGGAAGCAGTGCCCAGATTTCTCCTGCGGCGATGGCTTCTGGACCCCGGTGCTGCACGCGCACGTCGAAGGGGTTCTTGCCCGGCAGCGTGCAATCCAGCGTCACATCATAGTGATCGCCCTGGAAGGAGACCGTCCGGACCACGCCTCTGAGCACGCCTTCTGGCGCAGCCATTGAAGGGGCCAGTTCCAGGTCCTCGGGCCGGACCCACAGACCCTGATCTTCAGCGGCAGCGGGGCCGATGTCGCACTCGATCACCGTGCCGCAGGGGCGCACCAGGCTGGCGGCCGGGATGAAATTGCAGACGCCAAACAGCTGCGCCACGTAGCGGTTGGCCGGGGCATGGTAGATCTCCGCTGGCGTGCCCACCTGCTGAATCACTCCGCGGTAGAGCACGGCAATGCGGTCCGCGACCGAGAGCGCATCCTGCGTGTGGTGGGTGACCAGCAGGGCGCTGGTGCCCCGTTTCTTGAGAATCCGCCGCGTCTCATCCCGGATCTCCACCCGCCACTGGGGGTCGAGATTGCTGAAGGGTTCATCCAGCAGCAGCAGCCGCGGTTCGGGTGCCAGAGCCCGCACCAGGGCAATGCGCTGGCGTTCACCGCCCGAGAGTTCATGGGGGTACCGCCGCTCATATCCCGGCAGTCCCACCAGAGCCAGCAATTCCTCGATCCGTCGCTTTTGCTCCGCCCGGTCGAGACGGCGAATCCCAAAGGCGATGTTGGCGGCGACGGTCAGGTGGGGGAACAACGCGTGATGCTGGAACACCAGGCCAACGCCGCGATGTTCCGCATCGACGTTCTTGCTTCCATCCGTCACGGTGATGTCCCCGACCGTGATCTGTCCGGCATCGGCTGTCTCCAGCCCCGCGATCAGACGCAGCAGGGTGGTCTTGCCACTGCCGCTCTCGCCCACCAGAGCGAGTAGTTCTCCCGGCTGCATTTGCAGGCTGGCGTCTCTCACCGCCGGGCGTTCCGAGCGAGGGTAGGTCTTGGAGAGATTCGTGAGGTGAAGCAGGCTCATTCGGAACGGGGTTGGCGCAGATGGACGAGCGGGATCAGCCCCAGCAGACTGAGGCCGATAAGGACGAGGGCAGGCGTGGCGGCTTCCGGGATGCGACTCTCATCCGTCAGCCGGAAGATGCGGGTGGCCAGCGTCTCGTAGTTAAAGGGACGCAGGACCAGCGTCAGGGTCAGTTCCTTGAAAACGTCGATGAAGGTGAGGGTTGCGGCCGCCAGAAGGGCCGGCCAGACCAGAGGCACCTCGATGCGCCAGAGCGCAGCCCAAGGTTTGGTTCCCAAGGTGCGCGCGGCTTCATGCAGCGAGGCAGGCACCCGTTTGAACCCGGCATCCACGGCCTGCAGACCGACCGCCAGAAAGCGGACGAAGTAAGCGAAGACCAATCCGGTCACGGAGGCGCTCAGTGCGGCAAAGCCCATCCCGGGCAGGGTGGCGATCCAGGTGAGCAGGCCACCCACGCCCACGGCCACCAGAGCGCTCGGAATCGCGTACCCCAACAGGCCGATGCGCCGTCCCACCCTCAATGAAGCCGAGCGCCAGGCCCGCTGAGTGCCCGTCATGAGCAGAGCGGCGGCCACGACCAGCAAGGCCACGCCGCCTGCCAGACCAAAGCTGTGTCCTGCGGCCTGCAGTGTGGCGCCCCAATCCGTTTCCTGCCAGCTCTGCGAGGCCCATCGGCCTAGCCGCCAGCCGGGAATGCCAAAGCCCAGCAGCAGGGGGATGAGGCAGAGCAATGCCATGCCTCCCCGCCACGCCCAGCCGGGCCGCCGACGGGCCAGCAAGGTCTCCCCGGTCTCGCTGTCGAAACCGCGCCGCCCGCGTTGCAGCCGCTCCAGCATCACCGCGCCCATGGCAAAGATCAGCAGAAACACCGCCAGCCGGATGGCTGCCCCCAGATCGCCCTCGCTTAACCACACCCGGAACACCCCCACCGTGAGGGGCGAGAGTCCGAAGTAGGATACAACGCCGTAGTCGTTGATCGTCTCAAAGGCCACCAGGCTGGCACCTGCCGCCATGGCAGGCCGGGCCATGGGCAGGGCCACCGTCCAGAACTGGCGCGCGGGCCCGGCACCCAAGAGCCGTGCCGCCTCCAGCGGACCGGCGGTTTGGCGGCTGAACGAGGCCAGACAGGTCAGGTACACGTACGGCGAAAGCGTTGCCCCTAGAACCAGGACAGCGAGCACCCATCGCGCGACTTGCTGGGCAGCCAGGAAGGCATCGATGCCGAACTTCTGGCGCACCCAGATGTACACGGGGACCAGACCCTCCAGGGCATCCCCATAGGCCATGGCCGCAACGTAGCCGGGCATGGCCAGGGGCAGCAGAAGAGTCCACTGAAAAAATGCGCGCCCCGGGAACTGGGCGGTCGCCACCCACCAGGCCGTCGGCACCCCTAGTGCGAGAGCGAGGACCACCACCAGCGCGATCAGCAGCAGCGTCTGCCAGACATAGCCCGGCAGCAGAACCTCCACGAGATGCGCCCATGCGTCCCCAGCGGGTGCAGCCAGGCGGACAAAAACTAATAACAAAGGCAGAAGTACCAGCAACGCGGGCATCCACGCCAAGGCGACGGAGGGGCGAAACCTGCCGCCCCGGAGGCGGGGGGCGGATGTCCTGGTGGGGGATTCAGACATCGGTACAGTCTGGCCAGCAGCATGAAGGGGTCAACTCCACCTTGCTGACCGGTAAAACAGAAGCGGCAGGTGCCTTGCCGCACCTGCCGCCACGAGATTGAAGGAAGGTTCGAGGAGCCGGAGTTATTTCCAGCCAGCCTTGTCGAAGAGGCGCACGGCCTGCTCCTGATACCGTCCGATCTGCGGGAAGGTCACCTCATCCAGCTTGAACTCGCCCCATGCCTTGTGTGTTTCGCTCAGGCTCAGGTCGCGGTTTACAGGGAATTCATAGGTGCCATTGGCGATCAGCTTCTGGATCTCCGGGGTAGTCAGGAACTCCAGGTAGGCCTTCGCGTTTTCAGCGTTCTTGGCGTACACCGTCAGGCCTGCGCCAGCGATGTTGGCATGCGTGCCGCGCCCCGTCTGGTTGGGGAAGAGCACCGTCACCTTCTTCGCTGCCGCCTGTTCGGCCGGATCTTTGGAGTTCAGCAGCATCCCCAGATAGTAGGTGTTGGACACGCACACATCGGCCAGCCCGGAGGCCACGCCTTTGATCTGGTCGCGATCACCGCCCTGCGGAGGACGGGCCAGGTTGGCCACCACGCCTTTTGCCCAAGCTTCGGCTTTCTCCTCACCATCTGCGGCGATCAGAGAGGCCAGCAGGGACTGGTTGTAGGCGTTGCCAGAGGAGCGGATCAGAAGGCGGCCGCGCCATTTCGGGTCGGCGAGATCCTCGTAGTTCGAGATCTCACCGGGCTTCACGCGGTCTTGCGCATAGAGGATGACGCGGGCGCGCAGTGCATAGGCATACCAGTGACCGCCAGGGTCGCGGAGGGCGGCAGGCACCCGTTGCTCCAGCACCTCAGACTTCAGTGGTTTCAGCAAACCCGCTTCCTTGGCGCGCTGCAACCTGCCAGCATCCACCGTCACCAGCAGATCCGCCGGACTGTTCGCCCCTTCGGATTTGAGACGCTCAATGAGCTGGTCCGCCTCGGCAGACACCACGTTCACCTTAATGCCCGTGCGCTCGGTGAAAAGCGCATTGATCTCCTCATCCGCCTTGTAGTGGCGGTGGGTATAGACGTTCAGCTCTTTGGCAGACAACAGAGTGCCGCCCAAGAAAGTGAGACCCGTGAGGAGGAGCCAGGAGCGAAAGCCTGTGCTGGGATTGTTGAGATTTATTCTCATCAAGAAAGCAACCACACTTCAGAATCGTGGCAAGCGAATATTAACGGACGTTCATGTGGGTGTGGTAGATGACCGGCTGGGGGCGCGGGGAAAGGAGTACAGAGCTTCAACTCGTATATTGGAGCCACGTGGGTAGCGCGACTGACGAGCTAAAGCTCTATACTACTTTGCTTCGCCCAACCGACCTACCCAGCAGACCACTGCATGAAAAATTCCGGAAAACCCGTACTCGCTTCAAGCTTGCAGCACTGCTGCAACCCGTATGAAACTTGATTCATTCGAGTTTCCATGAAGGCCATTTTACTGGAAGCTAGGAATCTTCCACCTGAGCATCCGTATCCTTTTCAACCACGCTTCTTTTCTGCCCCGCTCCGGGGCGGGCCCCTGAAATCATGACCATACTGGTAGTGGAAGACGACCCCCGCACGGCCGAAGCCCTGCGGGAATCCATCACGGACGCCGGCTGGACCGCCGAGGTCTTAATGCGCGGGGACGAAGCCGTGCAGTGCATCAGCACCCAGGCATTTGATGCCGTGATCATGGACATCATGCTGCCTGGTAAAGACGGGCTTTCCATCGTCAAACAGCTCCGGGCCATGCACAATTCCACCCCGGTGCTCATGCTTTCTGCCCGGGGCGATGTGGACCACCGCATCAGCGGCCTGGATGCCGGCGCAGACGACTATCTGGCAAAACCCTTCTCCATGGGGGAGGTGGTGGCCCGCATTCGCGCCATCGCTCGTCGGGGTGGGGAGTCGGGTGCGATCCTGTTGCGTCTGGCGGATCTCACTCTGGACGTGCCCCACCGCGTCGCCCAGCGTGCTGGCAAAAACATCGAGCTCAGCCCCCGAGAGTTCCGGCTCGTGCAAGTGCTCATGCAGAACGTGGACACCGTTTGCAATCGCACCATGCTGCTCCGCCTTGTCTGGGACTACAACTTTGACCCGGGCACCAACCTTGTGGACGTGTATGTCCGGAAGCTGCGTGACAAGATTGACCAAGGTCATGCCATTCCGCTGTTGCACACCGTCAGGGGCGTGGGCTACCTGATGTCGGACAAGCAACCATGAAAATGAAAAGGTCCCTGCGCACACGGCTCTTCTGGGCGCACACCTGTCTGTTCCTGCTCGCCGGAGTCATTTCGGTCCTGTTCACCTGGTTGGAGCTGGCCAGGGAAGGGGGGCCGCTTCAGGGCACAGGCACCGCAGACTGGTCCTACTTCCTCGCGGCGGCGGCGGCGTCCTGTGTCCCTGTCTTGCTGCTGGGGGCCGTGAGCTGGTGGCTCATCCGACGGGCGCTTTCTCCCATTCTGGCCCTGACCCAGGCGGCGGAGAAGATCAACCAGGACAGTCTGCACCAGCAGATTCCCCTGCGGGGCACTGGCGATGAGCTGGACCGCCTGACCTCCGTGCTCAATGACATGACGCGACGTCTGGACACCGCGTTCCAGGAGGTACGGGAGTTCACCCTGCATGCCTCTCATGAGTTGAAGACGCCGCTCACCATCCTGCGCAATGGCTTTGAGCAGGCGCTCATGGACACCACCCTGCCGGAAAATCATCGGGACCGGGTGGCAAACCAGTTGGATGAGATCGAGCGGCTCAACCGGATCGTCTCGGGCCTCACCTTCCTCACTCAGGCGGATGCTCATCAAGTGCACCTCCTGGTGGAGGATCTGGACATGGCCGAGCTGGTGCGAGACGCCGCCGGGGAGGCCTCCATCTTGGGCCAGACGCTCAACCTCAGTGTGACCGTGGTCATCGACACGCCATGCCGGGTGCGGGGGGATCGTCATCGCCTGCGTCAGCTCCTTCTGAACCTCACGGACAATGCGGTGAAGTACAACCGGCTGGATGGGTACGTGGAATACCAGTTGCGCCAGGAAGGGGAGCAGGCCGTGGTGACCGTGCGCAGCGGCGGGCGTGGGATCGGTCCTGAAGAATTGCCGAAGATTTTTGACCGCTTCTTCCGCAGCGGGAACTCCCGCGGCAGCACCACGGAAGGGTGCGGTCTGGGGCTCAGCATTGCCCGATGGATCGCAGAGGAGCACAAGGGCTCCCTCTCCGCCGCCTCCAAGCCAGACAACACCGTGATGACCCTGAAAGTCCCCATGGCAGGCCTGACGAAGTCTGGCCAGGCCACACTGGGATGAGGGAAAATTCACCTGCCAGCGGCTTCATCGGGTGCTTTTGCTGAAGCCGGATGAGCGGACGGCCTACGACTTCAAGCAACACCCATGCGGCGGGCACCTACCAGTCTCGCTTGGCGGCGTGGCTCCCTGTGCTGAAGAAGACGGGCTGCTGGCTCCTCATTCTCCTGCCCGCGATCCTGCTGAACCGCATGATCCAGGAGTACAAGGTGAACATCCCCTTCCTGGATGACTGGATGTTCGTGGACATGGATGTGAAGGCGGCCGCAGGTCAGCTCACCTGGCAGGACTTCTTCCTCGTGCAGATGGAGCATCGCATGGCCTTTGTTCGCGGGGTGATCATGCTCTTTCACCACTACTGGCCGGGGGAATACACCCGCCAGATGTGGTTTACCTGGCTCCTGCTGTGCTTCACGACGGCAAATGTGGGCTTGCTCATCCGTCGCACCTCGGAGGCCGCCTTTGCCCAGTGGTGGCCGCTGCTGGCCCTGGCCAGTGTTTCCATCCTCTCCCCGATGCAGTACCGCATCGTGCTGTGGCCCATGATGTTTCAGGTGGCCTGTCCGGCCTTCTTCCTCACCACTGCGCTGGTGGTGCTGTTGCGTCCTAACTGGCCAGCGCGGCTGCGTCTCGTGCTTGCGGTCATTTGCGCAGAGTGCGCCACGCAGACCTTTGCCACCGGTCTGCTGGTCTGGGTGCTCATGGTGCCCATGATCTGGTGGTCCAGTGCGCTGAAGCCCGGAAGGGACCGCCAGTGGTTCCTGGTGGCCTGGCTCCTTGTCTTTGGGGTCACCGCCGTTCTCTACTTCCACGGGCTCAAGAACGAGGTGGATGGAGCCTTCTCCTACAAGCAGGGGGAAGAGGCCACGATGGGGCGGAATGTCAGCGAGTTCGTTCGTCGGCCCAAGGCGGCCGCTAGCTTCATCCTCCGGTTCCTGGGCTGTCATCTGGCTCGGGGATCGAGCCTCTCCCTCATGCATACCAGCCTCTGGCTGGGGGGAGCCTCCCTGGCCTTATTCGGCGCATGCGGGGGCTACTGGCTGCGGCATTTCCGCGAGCAGGCGCTTCGGGAGCGTCTGCTTCCCTGGCTGCTTCTGGGGACCTACTCCGTAGGCGCGGCCTTTCTCACCTCCCTGGGCCGGTCCTGGGCCACCACGACGGGTGACAATGCGGTGCATGCCCGGTATGTGATCCACGCCGTGCCGCTCACGGTAGCTCTGGTCGTGCTGGTCTGGCTCATCGCCCGGCATCTCGGCCAGCATCGGCCCGATCTCCGCCGATTCATCCTCCAGTCTCTCACGGCGGGCGCCTTTGCCCTGATCTTCATGCAGGCCATCTCGTGGTCCTTTGGCTGGCGCATGATGGCGGTGTGGGAATCGTCACGGCTCCGCGGCGCGGCCAACACGCTCTTCTACAAGCTTCCCCTTACCGTGGAAGGAGATGTGGCCGGGAATCGCAACTTGGCGCGAAAGGCGGACGATCTGGGTCACCTCAGGCCTGCCATGCTCAAGAATTCCCGGTTGGACAACTTCAGCCTCACCCCCAAGCTGCTCAGCAGCAATACAGCGGAACTCTCCGCCTGCGTGGTGCAGACCAACGAGCAGGGGGCAGGGGGAGTGGTCTGGGGATACGCCTGCCTGCCTAATCGCGAGCGGGTGGCCGATGCGGTGCTTCTGACCTACAAGGACCCCCATGATGGGCACTGGGAGATCTTCCACGTCACCCAGGTGACCGGACTGCCCCTGTACTTCATGGAGGTGATGTCCCGTGACCTCCAGTTCACCCATGTGCCCGAGGGCCATCTGCCGAACGAGGGGTTGGCCAAGTTCACCGGCCAGTTCAGCTTCGAGCAGCTCCCTCCCGGGGTGCACCGCGTCATGGCATGGGCACTGGACTATCGGGGCCTGCGCGTGTTCCCCATGAGGGGGTTCTTCCTCGTGGACACCCAGCGGGGCCGGGTGAAGAGGCTGGGCAACGACCCCAAATCGGTGAACCTGGACTGGTTCATCGAAAAGGGGCTGGGTAATCCCAACTGGGAGACGCTGAAGTAACTCGCCAGGAGACTGGCTGTCAGAGGTTTCTCAAGGCATCGCGGATGAGCTTGTCTGCGCTGACCTCGCCACCTGCCTTCTTCACGAGATCCTGCACCGTTTTCTGCGCGTCGGTCTGCTTGAACCCGAGGGCGATGAGGGCGAGCACGGCATCCGTTTGCGCAGCCTGGGTGGGGTCCGGCACCAGACTGTTGCCCGTGCTCCGGGCGGCCTGCCAGGTGTCCACGATCCCCACTTTGTCCTTCAGTTCCAGCACGATCCGCTCCGCCGTCTTCTTGCCCACGCCACTGATCCGGGAGAGCGCGGTCACATCGTTGCGGATGACATTGTCCTTGAAGTCGCCCACTGCCATGCCGCTGAGCACAGCCAGGGCCATCTTGGGGCCGATGCCGCTCACCCGGTTGATAAGCAGGCGGAACAGGTCCCGTTCCTCGCTGGTGGCGAAGCCAAAGAGGGTGTGATCGCGCTCGGTGATGTTCAGGTGGGTGAGCAGCCTCACCTCCCCCTGACTGCCCGCCAGTCGGTCGTAGGTGGAGAGGGGAACGAGGCAGAGATAGCCCACCCCATTGACATCCACCGTGAGCTGGTTGGGCAGGGCTTCGACCAGGTGGCCGCGGAGGTAGGCGATCATGGGGCCACATCCGTCTGTCGACGCACTCACGCAAGGGGAAAGCGTCACGTCGTGGGGTGCCCCGGCATTTGCCAGTTGAAGAATGGCCCACCTCAGGGAACGTGGCGGCGTGAGACGCTTCCTTCTCCCTCTCCTCGGCACGGCTGGTGCCGTCGCAGCCCTTGTGGCCCCGCTGTCCACTTTGCTTGCCGAGGCCCCCGCGACAGCCCAGCCCGCGGCTGGAGGCACTCCCAAGGCCGTGCCGATTCGAGTGGAGAACTACCTCCTGCTGCCGGAGCCCAAAGTCGTCCGTTCTGCCATCTCGGTGACGTTGGCGAAGGCCCGGCTGACCGTCTTCACTCCGGTGAAGCTGGATCCCAGTACCTCCCGTCTCGTGCCCTACACAGAGTCGGAGTTCAACAAGCTGGGCATCAGCGCGGACAGCTTTCAGAGGAAGGCTGCGGAAGCCGCCGACCGCAGGCTGGCCGGTCTGCAGCCAGAATTGATCAAGAACGAGGCCGGAAAGGTCATCTACGCCGTGTACCGGGGGGAAGACCACCTCTTCCCCTGCTTGCTGACTGCGCCTTCATTGGGCAGGATCTTTGAGAAGGTCTTTGGCAAAGAGGTCTGGGTGGTGACTCCGGACCGCAACTCCCTCTATGTTTTCCCCGCGGGGGCCGAGGCGATTCAGGAATTCGCCGACGATCTTCAGGACCGCTTTGACTCCTCCGCCTTCCCGGCCAGCGAGGAGATCTTTTCCCTCAAGGCCGAGGGCGGTGAGTTGACGGTGGTGGGCAATTTCACGAGCCGCTGAGATTCCGCCTATACGGAGGAGACGGAAAATACTATCGCCATAGGCAACTTTAGGCTGGAAATTGGTGATTTTTCCTGTGAAATCAAACAAAAACTCGCCAACGTGCTTGCGCGGTGCTATACTCCCAGTCTATGGCTACCGTAAGAAAAACACGTTTTTCACGTCGGGTTCCTGACCATGTCACTGATGAGTTGGTCAATGTTCTCTCGGATGGCAAAACTTATGAGTTCAACGTTCTGTTCGGGCTCGTGTACGAGAACCTAAAGCTAAAAAACGCGGTTAGCGGGGGCGAAGAAATGCTACGACTCCGTTCTTATGAAAAGCTTCAGAACCTTGTAGGCCGTGGCCTCGTGGAGAAAAAACTGAAGAGCTATCGTGGACTCAAGGGTATTGAAATGGCATCCAGCGCTCATACGCTGGCCCGCGCAGAAGCCGCAGCTGCCGCTGCCGCTGCCGCCCGCTAATAAGGGCTCCAGTCCGCGCTGTTCCCACAAATCCAACTTTCAAAACCAAGCCGCCCTTTTCCGGGGCGGCTTTTTTGATGCTTTCTTGACGTTCCGGCCCTCCGCGCTACCCTGCGGCTCTCTTTTAGCCCTTCGTTGCGGTCCTTCTTTCCCTTCCTGTCATGCTTGAGAACTATCTCCCTGTCCTGATGCAAATGCTCATGGCCGCCGGCTTTGCCGGGGTGACGCTCCTGGCCAGCGTGCTCGCGGGGAAGTCAGCCAAGCGGAACAAGATGAAGGATTCCGCTTATGAGTGCGGCATGCTCCCTCTGGGCGAGGCCCAGCCCCGGTTCAGCGTGAAATTCTACATCGTGGCGATGCTCTTTGTGCTTTTCGACATCGAAGTGGTCTTCATGTATCCTTGGGCGGTCATTTTCAAAGACTACGTCGCGGTCTTCGGCGCTGCCATCTTCTGGTGGATGCTCTCGTTCGTGGGTATCTTGCTGGTGGCATTTCTGTACGCCTGGCGCAAGAAGGCTCTCGACTGGAGCTCCTAGACTTTGGCAGGTCCACAGGACCACGACTTGAGTGCGGTACGAACGACCGCTTCACAGACCAAGCGCGAATGGTGAAGGTATGATTTGCCAGGTTTCACTCTTCACTCTGAAACCGGAAGTCACGGCGGACCGGTTGGAGGAAATGATGTGGACCACCCGGGCCATCCTTCTGAAGATTCGGGAAGTGCTGCACCTGAATGTGGGCAAGCGCATCAAGATCTCCGACCCCTGGCACTGGTTCGTCAGCATTGAGGCCGAAAGCCTGGACAAGCTGGCCATCCTTCAGGACGACCCGCACTACTACAAGTTTCTCCTCGAAGTGGTGCATCGCTCGGTCGAGACCCAGCAGGTGATGGTGTTTGAAATGGAGCCCCGCAAGGACGTACGGTACTCCTGAGCGAGTGGAAGTTTAGTTTGGTTGGCGGGCAACTCAGCGCCCCTGTAGTTGACGACGTGAGGAGAACCGACCAATCGCGCGCGTTTTGGGGTGGCTGCCAAGGAACCAGCTCTGGCAGGTCAATCTCAGTTCGAAGTTAAACCCCGAAGGGGATTTCTAGCACAGCCCAGCGGTTGGACGAGCCTTAAGCGAGTCAACCCTGGGTACCTCCGGAGACGTTGATCAGGTGGGAAGGCCGACAGCATCCGCTTTCTCCCCTCCGCCATCAACACCTCCATGTCAGTCCCCCCCGGGTTCCTTGGCAGGCACTAGCTGAAGCATCTGCGGGGTTCGTTTGCTCGCCGATGTCGCCAAGTTTGGACAGACGTTGGGGCTCAACGGGCAGGAGGCATTCCGCCACCGCCGAACGACCATCGACAGCACACGCACCTCTCTCGCAACCCTTCAGGCCGCAACTCTGTAGGGACGCCTGTATCCAGACTCTCCGTCCACTTCGCCCTACTCGAGAAAAAAGCAGATGATTACGCTGATGCCATATTTGAATGCTCTGTCCGCTGCCGAGGTTCTCCATCCCTAAGGGAATGCTCTTGACGTTTTTTGAAAATTGCGGGCACAATAAAACTTGTTCCCCCTTTTCAACTATGAAAACGAACGCCCTGCTCGCCGCCCTTCTGGTGGCCACCACTGTCTGGCTTGGCCAGTCCATCGCCCGCGCGGCGGATGAACCCCTCCACGTGCTCTACCAGGATGGCCGCGCCGCCTTCTATGCAGGGCAGTTCGATGTTGCACGGGAAAAACTGGCCAAAGTGTTGGCGGTGAACCCCAATCACACGCAATCCCGCGCCATGATGGCCCAGATCGAGGAAAAACTGGGCAAGGATAACGTGATGCTCCGCAAGAGCTACGAAAAGATCATCATCGACAAGATCGAATTCGCCGATGTGGAGTTGAGCGAGGCCATTCTGGCGGTGCGCATGAAGGCTAAGGCGGCCACCCAGGACAAGGTGATCCCCAATATCATCCTGAAGACCCCTGAGATAGGCAAGAAATCGGTGAGCCTGAATCTGAGCAACATGCCGTTGAGCGAGGTGCTCAACTATCTGGCCCAGGTGGCGGGCGTGCGCATCAGCTACGATACCTCTGCCGTGCTCTTCACCAGCCCGGCGGGCTAGCCAGCGCGTCTTGGTGGTGGTAGTGGGTGGGCATGCACGCACCAGTGGCATTGATTACCGGGGGCTTGGGCGATCTCGCTCAAGCCCTTCATGTTGAACTGACCGGGCAGGGATACGCCGTGCATGCCCCGGGCCGGACGGAAATGGATGTGACCTCCTCGGCCTCAGTGGATGCGTTTGTCAGCGGGATGGAGGCGCTGGATCTCCTCGTCTGCAATGCGGGTGTCTGTCGCGATGGTGGCATGCTGAAGATGGAGGAGTTGGACTTTGACCAGGTGCTCGATACCTGCCTGACCGGGGCATTCCGGGCGGCACGAGCTGCGTTAAAACGCATGAGCCGGCAGCGTCGGGGCCACATCGTTTTCATTGGCTCCTTTTCAGGCTGGCGAGGCCCGGCCGGGCAGGCCAACTATGCGGCGGCCAAGGCGGGTCTGCTGGCCCTCACTCAGAGCTTGGCGGCCGAGTATGGCGCGCGGAACATCCGGGTGAATTGTGTGCTCCCCGGATTCATGGAAACGCGGATGACCGCTGGCCTTGGGGAGGAGTTGAAGAAGACCTTCCTGGCGGCGCATACCTTGGGAAGGTTCAATACTCCGCAGGAGGTGGGTCGTTTCATTGTTCACCTCGATCGATTTTTGCCGCACACCTCCGGACAGGTTTTCAATCTGGACAGCCGATTGCATCGGTCGGCGTGAGGGGCGGCCTGGAGAGGGTGGGAGGCGCGGCGCGAGGTTTGCGGCCTGACCGCGTTTTGGCAAGCGCAGCTG
>NZ_BATQ01000007.1 GCF_000739635.1 Verrucomicrobium sp. BvORR034
GGAGCTGCGACTTTCTGCACGGCTTTGGGGTTCTTGGAACCAACGGTAGGGGCGGGGGCGGGAGCGGCCTCACCAGCCAGGGCGCGCTGACCGAGTCGGCGGGCGCTGAGCTGCTGGTGAAGAAGCTGGCCGTGGTTGTGGCTGAGCTCAATGCCGGTGCGGAGCGCGCCGTCATAGTAGGTGGGCAGGATCGCCTCAAATGCGGCGGGATATTGATCGGCGCGCAGGACATCCAGCGCGAGAGTGACCTCGCCGATGTCACCGTGCTCGGTGCCGATCCAGTGATCCAGCGCACGCGCGAGGCGGGCCTGGTTGGGCGTCTGCGCCACCAGGGTGTAGCTGGCCGGGGCTACGAGCAGGATGCCCGTGCCGCCTTCCGTAAGGAAACGGCCCCGCAGCACGCCGGGATTCGGCATGACGATGCGATCAAAGCGGCCAGTAATCTTGCCCGCGCGGAGGAAGGGGTACTGGTCGCCAAAGGACACATGCTTGTTCAGCGCCGCGATGCGGAGCGTGCCGTCCAGATGCGCGGTGCCGTGCACGGTGAGGCGGTCAAAGCGTCCGGGGCCAGCCACTTCAATGAGAAGCGTGCCGCTGGAGGTCTGGGTGTAGTTTCCGCCAATCGTGAGGTGGCCGATGGAGTTGCCGGGGCTCACGGTGTCGGCGTTGTGGACGTTGCCGGAGATGTATCCGTTGCCGCCGAGCAGGGCCCCGTGGGAAACATGGACCTGTGGGGTCATGAGGTTTCCGTTCACAAGCAGACTGCCGCCAGTGACGGAGGTGGTGCCTGCCAGGAAGCTCGTCCCGTTGAGCACCGTGGTGCCGCCCTGGAACTGCGCGTTCTGGAAGTCGTAGAAGGAGTGGTTGAAGATGAAGCGTCCGCCCGCACCTGGATTGACGACCAGGGTGTTGGCTCCTGTACCACCGTGGACGTCGCCCACGATGGCCGCTTCTCCGCCGAGGATGGAGAGGGCATCGTCGCCCTCACCGAGATCGATGGCCTTGCTGCCGCCGCTGATCACGGTGCCGCGGTTCGTTATGATGTCGGCGCCGCCGCCGGTCTCGATGGTGGTGACGCCACTCGCGCCTCGGATGACGCCGCCGGCGTTGTTGATGAGGGTGTCGCCAAAGGTGCCGATGATTTTGATGGCGTAGCCGTTCTTGCCCTGGATCAGGCCGCTGTTGGTAATGCTGGTGGCGCTGAGAGCGTTGCCGCCGCTGGAGTCGTCTACCAGGATCCCGTTGCCCGCTGCGGAGGTGTTCGTGGGGTTTTCACCAATGATCTGGCCGCCCGCGAGGTTCACGATGGTGCCGCCGCCGATGGAGACGCCTTCTGCATTGTTGGAACGGTTGTCGCTGTCATTGACCCCGCCAGCGCCGATGCCTTTGATGATGCCGCTGTTGGTCAGGTGCAGGATGCCGTCCACGTCCACGCCGTCGCCATCGCCCACCTGGTACTGGGTGTCGTAGGAGCCGGTGATGGTGCCGCTGTTGTTGACGGTGACTACGGAGCCGAACTCATCGATGTTGATGCCTGCCCCGTTCACGCCGACGAGCTTGCCCCCGGCGAGGTTCGTGATGTTCACGGTGATGTTGACACCTTCGCCGCCGGTGATGCCGTGGCGGCCGGAGATGGTGCCGGAGTTTGTGATCTGCACGCCGGTCTTGTCACGCACGTCGATGCCGTCGCTGCCGCTGGCCTGAGTGAAGTCGTTGTCGTCCACGTCGGCCACCGGCGTGGCCTGAATGAGGCCCTGGTTGGTGATGACCGCGTTGGTGCCGGGGCGGATCGCGTCTTCGCCCGTGGACTTGATGGTGCCCGTCAGGTAGTTGTTGATGATGGCCTTGCCGGTGGTGATCGCGTTGAAGTCGAGGGCCTGGTTGGCACCGATGGATTCGATGGCCCCGTAGTTGTCGAGCGTGATCTTGGAGCCCGCCACATTCACCCGGATGGTGTCTCCGTTTTGGGTCGTGATGGTGCCCGTGGTGCTGTTGGTGATGTTGATCGTGGCGATATTGCTGCCGCCTGTATTGTCGATGCCGCGTCCCGTACCCGTTTGGGAAATGGTCCCGTTGTTGTCGAGGGTCACGATCCCCGTGCCGGTGATGCCGACGGCCGTGGTGCCGCCGCTGATGGAGAGGGTGCCAGTGGCCTGGACCGTGCCCGTTTCACCGGCGGCGAGGGTCTTGGCGTTGGGGTCGGTGACACCGGCGTTGACGGTGAAGTTGGCGGCCTGGATGGCAGGCATCGGCAGGGCGAACAGTCCGGTGACTGCCAGCCCTTGGAGTAAGCGGGAGTGCTTCATGGGAGGATGGGTTGAGGATGAACCCGGTCCCTAATACCGCCCTCCCCCAGGGTGAAAGCGGGGACGGGTGACGATTCCGTCGCATGAATTGGGGTCTCGAAGGCGCGGTTGAACGAAAGCCGGGTTCGCCTGCGTATGGGGAAAACAGCGCACCCTGCTCTCCTCATGAACCGTCTCTTCCTCCCCACGCTGGCCTTGCTCGCCAGCGCCTCTGGCTTGTCTGCCGAGATCAAGCTCTCCAAGCTCTTCACCCCGCACATGGTGCTTCAGCGCGAGATGGCCGTCCCCATCTGGGGCACGGCATCACCCGGGGAGAAGGTGGTCGTGAAGTTCCGGAACCAGGAAAAAACCACGCAGGCCGATGCGGCGGGCAAGTGGTCGGTGAAGCTGGACGCCCTGAAGCCCGGTGGACCGGATGTGCTGATGATTGGCGAGAAGAAGATCGATGACGTGCTGGTGGGAGATGTGTGGGTTGGCTCCGGCCAGTCCAACATGGAGATGCCGGTGACGCGATACTCTGCGGATGACGCCGTGCTGGCGGAGGCGGCCAAGCAGACCTATCCCAAGCTGCGTCTTATGAAAAAGGGGCCCGGGGACGTATGGCAGGAGGCCACGCCTGAGACGATCGCACCATTTAGCGCCCTGCTGTTCTCCTTTGGTCATCCCTTGCAGAAGGAGTTGGATGTCCCTGTAGGCCTCATGGTGGGCGCGGTGGGCGGCACGCCCTCGGGTTTCTGGCTCAGTGAGGAAATGTATCGCTCGGATGCCGAATGCGCCGCGGCCGCTAAGAAGTTCGCGGAAACCTACGACTACCCCGCAGAGAAGGCCAAGTACGACGAACTGAAGACCAAGTATGATGCGGAACTGGCCGTCTGGAAACCTCTGGCCGAGGCGGCCAAGAAGGAAGGGAAACAACCGCCGCCCGGTCCCAAGAATCCGCAAGCGGTTTCTCCAGCGGGAGAGCCCATCAACGGGAAGGTGGGGAATCTCTTTGAATCTTTCATTCGCCCTTATGTGGGCTACGGCATCAAAGGGGTGCTCTGGGATCAGGGAGAGAGCCGCACCGCCATCACCGGGGTGGATCAAGTGACGCTGATGAAGGCGCTCATCAAGGGTTGGCGCAAGGACTGGGGGCAGGGAGATTTCCCGTTCCTCTATGTGCAGAAGCCCAGCGGTGGCAGCCCTGCGTGGGACCCGACGAATCCGGTCACTGCAAAGGCCAATGCCTTCGCGCCCCAGCCCAGAAGCCTGCCGTTCCCGCCTGACCCAACCTATTCCTATGAGGCGCATCTGAAAATCATGAACAACCCCAACACGTTCATGGTCACGAGCACCGATCTGGGCCCGGGCGTCCATCCCGTGAACAAGTCCGGCTACGGTGCCCGCGGCGCCCAGATCGCCATGGCGGCCGTGTATGGAAAGAAGCAGGAGATCTACGGCCCGCTCTATGCGGGGCATGAGGTTCAGGGTAATAAAGTGCGCATCCGCTACACCCATGTCGGCAAAGGGCTGGCGGTGAAGCATGCACCGCAGCTCCAGGGTTTCTTGATTGCGGGCGAGGACAAGAAGTTCGTCTGGGCGGACGCGGTCATTGAAGGCAACGAAGTCGTGGTTTCAAGCCCAACCGTGCCCGCGCCGAAGGCCGTGCGTTATGCCTGGAGCTACCAGTTCCCTTGGGCGAATTTGTTCAATCTGGATGGATTGCCTGCGCAGCCGTTCAGGACGGATGAGCCGGCTGCGCCGGAGACGAAAGACTAGAAGACAAAAGACAGAAGACCTGAGAGCTATTGGCAGCTGTTCGTAGTACAAACTTTAGTTTGCTCAGTCGATCGAGAGTAGTGCGAACTGAGCAAACTAAAGTTTGTACTACGAACAGAACCTCGCTGCGGCAGAGGAAAGTAGTGCAGGTCCCGCATGCGGGATCGGTATTGTAAAACGTGAGTCAGTGCGACTGACGAGCTAAAGCTCTTTACTACTTTTTCATGCCCTTGACTTCAGGTCTGACGTCTGGAGTCTGGCAGTCTGGTGTCTAGTGCATATTTCCTTCATGCCGCGCTCTTTCTCGATCACCTCAAACGCCACCTCCAGAAACTTCGGAATGAGCGCCATGTTGCTCATGGTATGACGGCTCAGGGCGAAGGTGGTGAAGGAGCCTTTGCCAGCGAGGGCGAGGGGCAGTAGGAGTTGATCAGCCAGGTGCACGCCGACAGGGGCATCGTTTTCCAGGTACTTGGCCAGGCCTTTGGCGGCGGAGGAGCCGACCTGCTCGGCAGAGCGTCCCATCTGGGCCACGGAGGAGCAAATTTCTGTGATGTGCTCGAACCGGGCACCCAGCATGACGATGTTGCCAGGGCCGGTGCTTTCGGGCACGGCGCGAACGTTCACGGTATCCGGTTCCCAGCCCAATGAGCCCAGCACGGTTTTCAGCTCACGTTGGACAATCCCTCCATCGAGGTGGGCGTTGAGCACCGTGCCGAACTTGGTCACCAGATCCCCGCGTTCATGCAGATCGAGCTTCTTCCACTTCTTCACCGGGGTGATGGAGGCGTGGAGAATTCCGCCGCCCGATTGCATGAAGCCGGGACGGCCAAGGGCGACGGACGCTTTCACCCCCATGCGGTGTAGCACCGGGAGGAAACACTCTTCAATGAACTCGAACGGCGGAGCGAGCGGGTTGTGGGTGCCACCCTCGATGCGCACCGTGCTGGGGCCGGGAGCATGAAGCAGCGCGGGCAGCAGCGTCTGCAGCACCAGGGTGGTGGCCCCGCCGCTGCCGATCGCAAACTGGTAGTCGCCAGCGCGCACGGGACCCGGACGGAACGTCAGCTCCTGGGAACCCAGATGAGCCCCCTCCACCACGGCACCGCTGATCTCCGCCGCCGCGTTCACACAAGTCAGGTGCTGCCGCATGAGCCCCGGTTTGGGCCGGGCTCCGCGGATGCAGGTCATGTGGAAGGCTTTGCCGGTGATCAGGGAGAGCGAGAGCGAGCTTCGGAGAAGCTGGCCGCCGCCTTCAGTGCCGTTGATGGAGAGCAAGAGAGTTATGGGTTAGGAGTTGGAAGTTATGAGTTAAGAGGTAGGTGTGGTGGCTGGTTATCGGGCTGCATGGATGCTGCTCTCACAACCTTTAACATCTAACCCTTAACTTTTGCATTAATCATCCGCTTCGCTCGCATCTTTGATCACGAAGCGGGCCTTCAGTTTGCAGACCGTTTCTGCCAGACCGGCGGTTTCCACCGAGCGCAGGACTTCGTTGAAATCCTTGTACGCGTTCGGGGCCTCGTCGATCGGGTAGGTGCGGCAGTTGGTGAGGATGTCGTGGGTCACGAAGTCGGCGTCCACCAGCTTCTGATCCAGGACACGCCCCGCCTGCTTGCGGCCCATGCAGCGCCCGGCACCGTGGTTCACACTGTAGCAGGACTTCACGGCTCCGGGCTTGGCGACCATGACGACGGAGCCGTCACGCGGGTTGCCAGGCAGGAGGATCGGGTGACCGGTCTCATGAAATGGCGTTTCCTTTAACCCAGGGTGCAGGGCCGGGAAGGCGCGGGTGGCTCCCTTGCGGTGCACCCAGGTGTTGCGTCCCTCCACCAGCTCTTCGCGGGCGATGTTGTGGCTGATGAAGTACACGAGCTCCCCCTGGGTTCCAGGAAGGATTTCCTGAAACGCCTCCAGCACGAGCGAGTTGATGAGCAGGTGGTTCACGGTGGCGAAGTTCGCCCCCATGGCCATGTCATCAAGGTACGCATTGGCCTCCGGCGAACCGAGCGGTGCATACACGAGCTGGCGGTCATCCGCCGGGAACGGCAGCGACCACTGGCGGAAGAAGCTCTCCAGGGACTTGAACTGGCGCGAGGCCAGATCATGACCAAACCCGCGGGACCCGCAGTGGGAGAGGAAGGCCACATGACCATCCTTGAGACCAAAGGCCTCGGCCGCACGGCGCGCCTCGGGCGATCCGTCCGCAAGCTCTACGCGTTCGCATTCCCCGAAGTGGTTTCCTCCACCATAGGACCCGAGCTGCTCCACCTTCTTGTCGAAGTTGGGGTAGCCGTTGAATCGGCGCATCTTCTCAAGGCGCTCGATGAGCGTGGAGACGTTTCCGTCGTGACCGACATGCGCGCTGTCTTCGCAGCGGGCCGTCCATTCCGGCGGGATCCCGAGCGCTTCGCACACTTCCTTGGAGGCACCTTGGGTCACCACCTTTTCACCGAGGTCCCCATTCACACGACGGGACTTCTTGGCCGTGCGCTGACCGCGGCCGGCACCCGTAGGTGTGCGTTCCACGATGGCATTGATGAGGGCACGACGCACCGCCTTGTCGGCGATGGCGTCATCCGGAATGTTCAGCTGGAGCAGGCTCATCGAGCACTTGATATCCACGCCCACCGGGCCTGGATAGATGTGCGTCGGCGAGACCATAACGCAACCCACCGGAGCCCCGTAGCCAGCATGCGCATCGGGGTTGAGCACGAGATCCGTCACCCCTGGAGCGGAGCGGGAGTTGAGGGCCTGCGCCAAACATGTGGCGTCGAAGCCGTTGCGGATGGCCTCCGTTCCGATCACGGTGATCGGCTTGCCTTTGCTATCCCGGGCAGGGAGAATGGCTTCGGCTTCACCAGTGACGTGGAAAGGGGAGATGTGCATTTGATCTGAAGTGTCGGACATATTCTAACGAAGTAGACAAGTTTGGATGGATTGGGCGTGCCTTCTCGGCAGGGAGGCCCTTCTATCAGTTCGGGAGGTGGGCGGATTTCCCACGTATCAGATCTGACTTGTGGCATCATCACATTGCGTAGGCTCCTGGCTGGAGAGTTGCGAGTTTGTGTTGCGGCTCATTCCAGAGTTTGTTTCTCCATTCTGTGTAATCCTTTGCGGAGTCGAAGCCGTCATTGGAACCTTCACCAAAGATGAAGTGATCGTGGAGTCCACCTTTCCATCCAATCACCGGAAAGTGCGCAACAATGCCTTTAGGCTTTGGTGACTTGTAGCACGATACCTTTGCGAGTGTTCGGCTGATGGATCTCTCCCAATTTTCAAGACCTACAATTAGTCCTTTCATGCATAAGGGCATGTTCAATTTCTTCGATCTTGTCTTGGGGACGCGCTTATTGCGAGCCTTGAGGTAAACATCAAACAGTCCACGCTCCGCAGTGAGGGCTAGCCCTACCTCATCTTTCCACTTTGGCCATTCACCTCTGTGAACGACGCGGTGTCGCCCTTCGCGGAGACCTGAGAGCCATCGTGAATTGTAGAGCTTGTCTACCTTGCGGAACAAAAGCTCCCTAAGGGGATGGGAACCTCTCTCCTTTTTCAATCTATTTCGCAAGCTAGTGAGATCGGGCGTTTCTCTATCTGAAGGAGCTTCTTTGAAGATTAACGCCCAGAGCACACAGGCGAGAGCATCAATCGATGAAATGGCCGAAGCAAGGCAAAGATACATGGGGGTTCCTACACTAGTCCATTGATGACGCCCTGTGCAGTTTCCGACGCTTTCGTAGGCGTAAATTGAAATGCTTTTCAAGCGCATCGCCGCTCTACAATGTTCTTTGATGAACTCAGCCAGCCGTTTGTCTGACGCCAATCTTGAAATATCCCCTACTCCATACCCTAAAATGATGGAGTGATATGCAAAATGATCCTTGGTTTCCAAGGGTTGCCCATCCTGCAAACCGAATGCAGTGTCACCCCAGTGGTCTGGCACCAGATTTCGCAACGAAGTATTGGCGTATGTGAATTGCATTGCGGACAATTTTGTTGGGTTGTGAATTTCGGATGTATAGTTCCGAAGTGCAGCAACGCTGAATGAGAAGGGTGTGGGCGGCAAGGAATGGTGAAACGTATTTTTTCCTGCTCTACCATTGAGCTACCCGTGCTGAACCAGCATGAGACGGGAGTCGAACCCGTAACCAAGTAAGATGTAGTTTCCCCGGCATCCGCCCGCGCAAAGCGGGCCACGATGTGGCATTGACATGTTTGAAAAAGGTGACCGCGACAAGGGGTGAAGAAGCTTTGTCGTGCTCTACCGCTGAGCTACCGCAGGGTGTTGAGCCCTGCGAGTGGGGATCGAACCCACGTCCACGCTTTGGTAAAAGGAGCTCCTTCGGGCATTCGCCGTCATTGGAGAAATGGATGTTTGAGTCAGAAAAGGTGCTGGCGACTAGAGTTTGCGAAACACTCCGTATGTAGTTTCGATGGCATTCGTCAGCGTTTTGGGGATGGAAAGGGGTGACGATGACTAGGGTTTGAGGAACAGACTCTGCTGCTCTACCACTGAGCTACCGCCTGTATTGCTACAGAGGGGCGGGAGTCGAACCCGCGACCGGCAGATTGAGATGTAGTTCCTCGGGCATTCATCGTCGTTTGGGGGAAAATCAAGAAGGGGGGATTGGAGGCTGGTGACAAAGGGGTTAATGAGACAGAACAGTTTGCAATGTAGTCTCAAAGGCATTCACCAGCCTCCAAAGGGTTGTTGTGAGAGTGCGCTGGTTAGAGCGGCACCTGGTTGATCTCGCCGACCCAGTGTTCCGGCCCCAGTTCACCCCGGGCGAAGGCGGCGATCACCTCAAAGACCGAGTCCGAGAACCCGCCGATGTTGAGGATGTCCTTTTGTTCCTTCGCTTGCGTAGTGGTGTAGGGCTGGATGTCCAGGCACACGAGCCGTGCTTGCGGGTTACTCTGCTTGAAGAGTGACCATTCCGCCATGGTGCGGGTCGGGCTTCCGCCAAACCGGCCGTGAGCAGGTGTATCCATCCAAGATTCGTTGTCCGAGACATAGATGACCAGGTCTGCCTGAGCCTTCTGGCGGTTGAGTTCCGCCATGGGCGCGCTGCAGTTGGTTCCGCCCGAGGGCAGGGCCATGAGCTTTTCAGCATTGGTCATCACGGAGTCACGCGGGTTCAGGGTCGCTGGCACCACGTTGTCGGAGAACGGCAGCACCACAGAGTTGCGGTTCTGACGCAGGAGGCATGCGGAGACCAGGGCGGCAACGTGCAGGCACGTCACGGCCGAGGTGGCACCCTTGCGGTAGCCGGTTACGGCGGAACGCATGGAGCCGGACACGTCCGGGCAGATGATGACCTTGCCGTTCACTTGGGGCACGTTGGCCGTGGCGTGTTCCATGGCGTCCTGGAGGGCGTCACGGATCTCCGCCGGCACATCCTGCCCAGCGCTGGTGTAGGCCATCAACAACTGGTACGGAAAGGCGCGGGCGCGCTTCACCTGAGTCTCATTGCGGAGCCGGTCTGCCACGAGGGAGACGATCTGCTTGTCTTCAAACACACCGTGCCGGGCAAAGGTGTTCAAGTTCATGCGGGTCATCTGCCAGGGTGCCCGACGGGCAATGGACTTCCACTGGTCCGATGTAAGCGGCAGGGCCGTCAGCATCTGGAAAGGCACATCCGGCACGGGTCCCTGGCGGTCCTTCTTCCAGGCCTCGAACTCACGTACGATGGCCGGGAGGAGATCTGCCGGGTGCTCACGCTCGAGGAGATAACCATAGAGGGCGGCGCGCGCGGCGGTGGCCGGGCGGGGGTGCACCATCTTGATGATGTCTGCCAGGGACGGGGACTGGCCCACGTCGGCACGGAAGAGGTCTTCATCCCGGCGGGACTCGAGCCAGCGACGCACGAGCCGCTTCGGCAGCGTCCCAAGGGACTTGCGACCGGTCACGCCGGAGCGCAGGATCTGGACGAAGTTGCGGAGCATCTTGGCGTCGTCAATCACGCGATCGAAGATCAGCTCCAGCCGGTCCACATCCCGGGAGGCCAGCACCGCGCAGAGCAGCGCGGGCGTGTCCTTCATGAGGCCCTTCTTGCGGCAGTAGAGAGCGGTGCGGGCCAGGAAGTCCGTGGGCGTCTTGACCGCGAGCTGCAGCACGGTTTCGAGCTGAGTTTCGGCCGAGGCGTAGTAGGTCGCGTTAAGGCATCCCGTGGCGGCGAGCTGGGCCAGGGCAGCCCGGTCTTCGAGCTGGTAGGCCACACCGCCGGCCTCGTTCATCCCCGTGGTACGGGGTAGAAGGGCACCGGGTTGGGATTGGAAGAGTTGCTTGTTGGCCATGGTGGCAGATTGCTTAGGTTATTTCAAATTCCGGACTGGACCTTGGAGGCCAGTTTGTCGCTTTCGGTGAGTCCCAACACGAGGGTGGTGGCCTTGCCGGCACCGATCTCGCCGAGGGTCTGGAGGTAGCGGAGCTGGAGCAGCTCCGGGTGGTCGCGCATGAGTTTCGCGGCGTTGGCCAGCGTACGGATGGCGGCAGTTTCGGCCCGGGCCTTTTCCAGCGAGGCGTTTGCCTCCTGGCGCTGCTGCAGTGCGGCCATGAAGGCCTTCTTGAGCTCTGGAGGCAGCATCACGTCCCGGATCTCCACCCGCTCGATTTCCAACCCGAGGGCTGCGGCACGAGGGCGGAGGGCTTCCAGCAAGGCCGAGCCGTGAGACGACTTGGATTTGAGGAAATCTTCCGAGGTGTTGGATCCCACGAGCTCGCGGAGCGCGAGTTGCACTTCCACATAGAGGGTGGCGGCGGGGTCCGCGACGGCGCGGTAGCTCACCAGGGCATCCGCCACGCGGTAGAGCAGCACCGTGCTGATCTTGAGCGCGACCTGGTCCGAGGTAAGAACGTCCTGACCCTGTGTGATGACCTGCTGGATGCGGAGGTCATACTGCACCACCTGGTGGCCGCCCTGCCAGAGACGGTAGCGTCCAGGAGCAAGCGGGCGGACAAACGCTCCATGCTGGAACAGCAGTGCCGCACGAGAGTCCGGAATAGAGAAAGAAAATCCGGCTGCGAGGTGGAGGGTTTCGATGAGGGCCATGGGAGTTTGAGTGAAAGGGAAGATGCGGAGTATTTTGAGGTGCCTCACCCGCAGAGGCCGCGGCTTGGTGCGGAGGGCGGTCCGGCTGACCTTCGGGACTTCCGAAGGTGCCTGAACCGTCCTGCAGGGCACCGGGCCGTTGCTTCCATTCCCGGAGGAACTTCGGCAGGGTCTGCGGATGAGGCAGGGTAGGGATTGCTCCCTTCCAAGTTTCAGTTGGTACCCAAGTGCTCCGATGTGCGTCTTCGTTGGCGATTGCCGCAGAGTCTGCGTGAAGCGTTGGGGTTGTGTCTTCCTATTGCCAGGAGCGTGCCAAGTCGTGCCAACTGGACCCATCAACGCGCTGGAACCCTTGATTTCACTAGGGAAGAAAGCGCACAATTATTTTTCAGGCCCGTTTTGGCCTATCGAGAAAATCCAATCTTGTTTATATACTGGGATAAGAGTATATCCAGACATCGTGTCTGCTCATCGCCCAACCGTTGTCATTGGCTTTATTGGCGTCCAACTGGACCGCGCTCGGGGTCCGGAGCGCTGGTCGAGGTGGCGTCCGACTGTCGGTCTGTGCCAGCATGAGGACCTGCTGGTGAGCCGGTTCGAGCTGATCTTCGATCCCCGGCATGAGCCGCTGGCCAGGGAGGTGATGGCGGACATGAGAACTTGCTCCCCGGAGACGCAGGTGAACCTGGTGCCGATGCCCGTGCGGGATCCCTGGGACTTTCAGGAGGTATATGAGGCGCTCTATGACTGGGTGCGGGCCTATCCTTTTGATGCCGAGGCGGAGGACTACCTCATTCATCTCACCACGGGCACGCACGTGGCGCAGATCTGCTGGTACCTGCTCAATGAGGCCCGGTATCTGCCGGCGCGCATTCTGCAGACGTCGCCCCCGCGGGGGACGAATCGCGGGGACACCCCGGCGGGCGAGTACTCGATCATCGATCTGGACCTCTCCAAGTACGATCGCATTGCGACGCGCTTCGCCCAGGAGCAGGAGCAGACGTTGGACTTCCTGAAGAGCGGCATCGCCACACGCAACCCGGCGTTCAACCGGCTCATCGGTCAGATCGAGCAGGTGGCAGTAAATTCCTCGCACCCGATGTTGCTCACGGGCCCGACCGGGGCGGGCAAGTCCCTGCTGGCCAGCCGCATCTATGAACTAAGGCAGCAGCGCTCCGGGCTGGCGGGAAGGTTCGTGGAAGTAAACTGCGCCACCCTGCGCGGGGACCAGGCCATGTCCGCGCTCTTTGGCCATCGCAAGGGCTCCTTCACCGGAGCCCAAACGGACCGGCCCGGTTTGCTGAAGGAGGCGGACAAGGGGCTTATCTTTCTGGATGAAATCGGCGAGCTGGGCGCGGATGAGCAGGCCATGTTGCTGCGTGCGGTGGAGGACAAGACCTTCCTCCCGCTGGGGTCGGACAAGCCGGTGCGCAGCGACTTCCAGCTCATCGCAGGGACGAACCGCGACCTGCGGGCAGAGGTGGTTCGAGGAACTTTCCGTGAGGACCTGCTGGCCCGCATCAACCTTTGGACCTTCGCCCTGCCGGGGCTGGCAGAGCGGCGGGAGGACATCGGGCCGAACCTCGACTACGAGTTGGAGCGGCTGTCCCGCGGCCAGCGCAAGCAGGTGCGGTTCAACAAGGAGGCGCGCGACCGGTTTCTCAAGTTCGCCCTGAGCGCCGAGGCCAGATGGAGTGCGAACTTCCGCGATCTCAACGCGGCGGTAACCCGCCTGGCCACCCTGGCACCGCGAGGTCGTATCACGGAGGAGTGTGTGGAGGCTGAGATCGGTCGTCTGAAGGACGCCTGGCTACGACCCGGGGAGGAGGGGGAGGCGACCGTGCCTTGCAAGCTCCTTCCTTCCTTGCTGGGTGAAGAGGCCTGTGCGGAGATCGACCCCTTTGACCTAGTGCAACTGGAGCATGTGGTGCAGGTATGCCGGGATTCCGTTTCGTTGTCGGATGCCGGGCGGAAGCTCTTCACGGTGTCGCGGAAATCGAAGGCGAAGTCCAATGATGCCGATCGCCTGAAGAAGTATCTGGCGCGGTTTGAGTTGAGTTGGGCCCGCTGCGCGGGAGACACAAGACGTAAGACCTGAGCTCACGCCGGGGAGAGGACGACGAGCGGAGCGGTTGGTCAAGGTAGTCACAGAGCTTGAGCTCGGAAACTCCACGCCAACGGCTTGATACATAAGAGCCCGGGGTCAGACCGCGAAGCGGTCGCCACCCCGGGTATCGATGCGAGAGCGATGGAACTCCAAGGGAGCTCTAAAGACCGTCCAGATCATCCGGAGACGACCGTCTTGCATGCGGTGGTCACCTCAGGGATGAGGCCACGGTTTGTAGAACTCACTTCGGAGTTCTGGTCCATCTGCTTGTGTACCCAGGGTGGCGGCTCGTGCCTCGCCTGACCCTGGGCTATTTTGTATGACGCCCTTGGCGTCAGAGCGCTCTCATGCGACAGCGGTAACACCTTGGAATGCCTTCGACATGGGCAGAAAATGCGGTGCCGGATGGTGGGCTCTCTTTGCAGCGAATGGATCCAATCTGACTACAGCAACTTCATGCGGCGCAGGAGGGATTTGTCTCTTGAACACCCAATTCCATCCAGTAGCCTTTCGCGCATGCAGGTACCTCTCCTTACCTTGATGGCGATGTTCATCTGGCTTGGTTGCATCGAGTGCCGGGGAGACTCCATCACGATCCCCAAGCACGAGAGAATCATCAACAGGAGGGACCTCCTCGCCGAGACCAACAAGGTGTTGGTGCAAATGAATCATCAGCAACTGTCCATGGATGAGCTATTGGTTCGTCTGGCGCATCGTGCGTGGATTTCTTCGTCCGATCGGGAAGTGGATGTTCGCATCGAACGCTTCCTGAGGGACATTGCAGAGGACCGGAAGTTCCGCTACCCGATGGAGCTTTGTGTTGAGTACATTGGAGAGGGTATCCCTGTTAACGGCAAGGATCTCCGGCTTCCGCCCCATTATGTGCTCTATGTTCACCTACTCAATCACACCCGTGGCAGTGTGGATCGCGAGCGGATTCCACTGAAGATCACCTGGATATCACTCATGATAGCCACCTCTCCCGCTCCATCGCCAGCACCTCAGAAGGGCCGGCGGTCGTCGGGAAGAGGCAAAGCGGCATAAGCCCATTCTTTTTTTGCTTCGCTGCCTTGCTTGTTTTGTGTAGCGTCCTCCCAAATCATTGATGGCGGAGGACGCAGACATCATCGTGTTGGGAGGGGGCGCGTCAGGGCTGGCGGCGGCCTATCTGGCGGCGCGGGCCGGGTTGAAGGTGATGCTGGTGGAGGCGAATGAAACGGTGGGTGGGCTGCTTTCCACGTTCGCGGTGGGCGGCACGCGGCTGGAACACTACTACCACCACTTCTTCTCGCATGATGAGGAGCTGCGCTGGCTCTGTGCGGAGCTGGGCATTGCCGACCGTCTGCACTACCATGCCGCCACGATGGGCATGTATCGAGGAGGCAACCACTATGCCTTCAACAGTCCTGCGGACCTCTTGTTGCGGTTCAAGCCCGTGGATCTGCCGGGGCGATTCCGGTTCGCGGCGACCAGTCTGTATCTGGGTTCCTATGCCGACTGGCGGAACTGGGAGCACATGACGGCGTTGGAATGGTTTCGCCGCTATGCTGGAAGATCTGCCGCCGACGCGATCTGGCGGCCGATGCTGGAGATCAAGTTTGGCCCCTATGCCAGTGAGGTGCCGGTCTCGTGGATGATTGGACGGCTGCGGCAGCGCATGAACTCCCGGGAGCGGGGCGATGAGCGCCTGGGCTATCTGGAAGGCAGTCTGGAGGTGCTCCTGAGGGCGCTCCTGCAACATCTCCAGCAACTGGGCGTGGTGGTGAAAACGAGCCTGCCGGTGGAGGAGTTCGTGGTGGAGAGGGGCGCAGTGCGTGCCATCAAGACGGCGGAGGGGGCTTACTCGGCCCGTCAGTTCTTGTCCTGTCTGCCCACGCCAGTTCTGGCTCGGCTGTTGGCTCCTCATCATGCCGACTATGCCGCGGCGCTGGGGAGAGTGCAGTACTTCGGCGCGGTGTGCACGATCCTGGAGATGAAACAGCCGCTCAGCAACACGTACTGGCTCAATGTGGCGGATGAGGGTTTTCCTTTTGGTGGCGTGATCGAGCACACGAATTTGATCCCGGCCTCGAACTATCAAGGGCGGCATCTCGCCTACCTGTCCCGCTACTTCGAGGCAGGACATGCCTTGTCCAGCCTGTCCAAGGCGGAGGTGGCGGAGACGATGATGCGCCCGTTGTCACGCCTCTATCCGCATTGGAAAGACTCGCACGTGGACAACGTGCATGTCTTCCGTACCAACACGGCCGCGGTGGTTTGTGATCGCGGGTTCTCCCGGAAGGTGCCGCAAGTTGCCACTCCGCTGGGTGGACTGCACGCCATCTCCATGGCGCATGTGTATCCCGATGAGCGCAGTTGTAACAACTCGATCCGGACGGCGGCGGCGGCCCTGCGGAGCATGGGCCACCCGACCGGTGCTCTCCCGCGAGGGCCCAGCCTGGCGGGTCAGATCGGGTTTGCGTGAGTGAACCTCTTCACGGTGGCGAAGCGGGCGTTGCAGGCTTCACGAGTGGCACTGTGCTGGGCTCCACGCGCACAAGGTTGCGGGGAAGCTTGGGATCCACGGTGAAACGAAATCCCGGGTACATGCTGCTGAGTTGTTCCAGGCGGGCTCCGGAAAGGAGCAACAGGGTGTTCTCTCCGATGAGCGGGTTGGGAGCCTGCCAGTTGGGAAGGCGGAAGGCGCGGGGGTAGAAGGCCGTGCCGCAGAAGGGGCCTTCATCGTAAAAGTATCTCAGCGTCGGGTAGCTGTGCACTTCCACCGCCACGGTGCCGCGTTTCGGCTTGTGGCGGTCGAGGTAAGCCAGCGTCTTTTCGAGGTCGAAGGTCAGATCCTGGCGATGCACGACGAGACACGTGCAGAGCACGCAGATGGCTGCGGCCAGCACGGCTTCTTGCAGAACGGGGTTCGAGCCCGTCAGTCCTCTGCGACGGGAGAGGCTCTCCAGAACATCCGCCGTCAACCGCACGAGCATCACCGCAGAGAGTGCGTGGAGATAACTGCTCCACTTCGTCTGCACTGCCCAGGGGTGCCACTTCCACAGGGCGGCGGTGAAGAGCACCGCCGCGAGTGACATGAGATAGAACTGCCGTGAGCGGTGCCAGACGTCCCCTTCAGCCAGTGAGCCAGCAGGCTTCTTCAGAAGGAAGAGAGCGATTGCGGGAATCACCGTGGTGGGGAGCGCAACGAGGGAGAAGAGATTGTCCGCCAACAGTTTGAGGGTGTCTGCCCAAGGGATCGCCCCCAGCTTGTGAGGGTTCAGGTATTCCACCATGGTGCCACCGTCGTAGGCGATGCGGGCATGATACTGGGGGACGAACCCCAGAAACACCACGCCAAGACCCGCAAGGCCCAGCGGCACAAAGAAGAGCAGCAGGTGCGCGGTGCGCCTGGACCAGGAAACAGGCAGCCTCACCACCTGAAGGAGCCAGATCACACTGATCGCTCCGGCAATGAAGATCGCACTGTATCGGGAGGTGAGAAACAACCCCAGCAGCAGCCCTGCGATGAGACTGGTGGCCGGTTTGGGCCTGGTGAGGAAGAGGTCCACCAGCAGGCACCCGACAAAGACGCCGGTGAACTCCATGCTGTAAGCGCGGGTTTCGTTGGCATGGTCCAGCAGGAGGGGAAAGGCGGCGGGCATGAGGGCGCTGAGCAGGGCGAAGCGCCAGCTCTGCCGCCAGCGCCAGCCCAGCCAGCCGAGGGAGAGCATCCCCACCAGGAAGATGGCCAGCGGCAGGATGCGCATCCAGAGGGGATCTCGTGCGATGAGGAGCCAGTAGTAAAAGATCACGCTGAAGCCACCCGGGTCCAGGTTGGCAAGGCCGTTGTGTTTCATCACGTCGGCGAGCCCGCCCGGCGTCTGGAAGGGTGGGCCGAAGGCGTCCAGCCCCCGCGAGATCCAGTACTGCACGGATTCATCGTACCAGAAGGCGGTGGAGGCCATCGCCCGGTTCATGAAATTGCCCACGGCCACCACGCCTGCGCACGCCAGCAGGAGAGTGAGGATCAGGTTCCATCTTGGATTGAGGGGCTGTGCTCGCATGGAATGATAAAAGGGGGGCAGGCAGGGCTAGGGGGAAGGGCGGGGTGAGACCGTTTTGTTGAGGGTCTTCTCCGGCAAGGGTTTCGCCAGGTGGGTGAAAAACGGTGAGCGGACGGACCCAACGTACTGACCGATGAAGAAGAGCATCTCACGGGTCTGACGCTGCTGCTTGAAGAGGTCTGGCACTTCAGACGCTGGAGGAATGTAAACCCAGTCCCAGGATCTTTCCGCGAACCGCTGGCCGGTGATGCGCAGCATGTTCAAGGGGTAGAGGGCTCCTACGGCCAGGAGCACCACCAAGGCTGATCCCCAGGGGCTCCATCGCCCGCGACCGGGCGTAGGTGTCTGTGCCGCGAGAGTTCGCAGCGCGATGAACTGGAGAACGAACAAGGCCGGAATGCAGACGCGCATCACCAGGTCGTTGTAGGCTCCGTAGTGGATCCAGGGCAGCAGCATCAATGTGACAGCGGCTGCGAACACCCAACGCCGCTCCTGGGCGGCCTGCCGGGGAAGCGCCAGCAGGATCAACGCTGCCAGCAGGCCGAACTCGATGATGAAGGTGCCGGTGTAAGCTGGGAGGAACTTGGCGAAGCCCACCTTTAGGGGTGTCACGTAGAGTTCCCCGCGCTGGACGACCTGAGGCTCGGAAGTGAGGGAAGGAGGAAAGCGGACTGGCGCGCTCCGGGAGTGGAAGTACATCACCAGCACCGCGAGGAGCAGGGTTGCGGCCAGGTTGGCGGGGTGCCACAGCTGACGGATGCTGCTCGTCCACCGGCTCCGCGAGGCTCCGGTCCAGAGCAGAAAGAGGAGGCCTAGGCCCACGGTGACAAAGGGTGACCAGAGCAGGCTGAGCGCGAAGATCCCGCCGAGCGGAGGGGTCTTGTCCCCCCGCTCCAGAGCGGAGACCAGCAGTGCAGTGAAGAGCCAGCCTGGAATCGCCTGGTGCGGCGCGTAGGCGATGAGGGTGAGGTTGGACGGGAGGGTCCAGAGACTGTTCCACCACTCGCCATCAAAATTGTTTTTCCAATGGTCAGGTTTCCACAGGGCGTCTCCGACCAGGTCCCAGCCGGAGAAGAAGAGCAGGCAGGCGAGCACGAGCCACCAGCGCGCCCATGAGAGAGACCAGAGCCAGAGCCCAGCGAGGAAACAGCCTGCAACCGTCCAGAGGTAGATGGCGACGTTGGCCGCCTCCCATCCCCAGATTTTGCCGACTACGCTGGCGGGCAGGTAGTAGGCCACATAGTAGATCAGCGCGACGGGCTGCTTCAGTTGGTCATACACGACCGGCCAGGGGCGCTCGATGAGGTCCTTGAGTATCGCGTTGTGCTTGATCCAGTCCCAGTTCTGCACGCCCAGCCCTCCGGCTCCCTGGGTGCTGACCAGCAGCATCACCGCTGCCAGCAGTGTCCCCACCTGCCACCACGGCCACGGTCGTGTGCCGGTGCTGGGCACGAGGGTGGCACGCACGAGCGGCCAGCCCGCGCCCAACGTGCAAATCACGGCAGGGATCGACCACTGCCACCGCAGCCACCCCGCCAAAAAAATGACCTCGGGCAGGGTCAGATAGGCCAGCGTGACCAAAGGCAGCCAGCGCGGCAAGCGGGCAGCTGGGGGATGTGGAGAGGCCACATCAAGGTGGGATGAGGAGGCGGGTCGCGCTGACGATTTCGACATCATTTTGCCATCTCGCCGGGGGACCGGCGTCGACAGCCACTCTGGCCACGCCCTGCCGTTTATCAATTTTTCTTCACCCTCACCCAGTGCAAACCCTCACAAAGTTCAGGGGCCGTGCCCCGTTGGAAGGGGCTGATGGGGTCTGGGTCCCGGGGGATGCGCAAGCCCTGCTTCACTGGGCGAAGCAGGGCTTGCACCGGGCCTCAGGGCTATCAACCGGGAGGTTGTGGTGGCGGCGGCGGGGGTGGGGGAGGTGGAACGGTGTTCATACGGTATAGGTATTTCTGTCCGCTCGGATGAGCCTAGTGCCGATTTTGGCAGTTGGGTTATCCGGCCAACAGCCCGGAATATCATTTAATAGAATAATGCGCAAAAAATTACTGTTTGGTAACATTTCGCCGAGGTCGGGTCCGGGATCGTGTGCGCCTTTTGCTCCAGGGAAGTGGACCCGCCCGGTTGACTTGCCCAGACGGCAAGCCATCATGCGCCGAGGTGCCATCAGCCATGGAAGATCATCCCCCACTGCCGCCGCATTCAGAAGTCCCCCAGCACTTCACGGCCTACGAAATCACTGCAGGGGCCAAGGACTGGACCCTGACGGCCGCGCCCTACCAGCGGCAGCTCATGGATGACACGCCCGGGCGGGGAGCCTACCGATGCCTGCCGCTGAGCATGGCCAACCAGGCGGGGTGGTTTGTGCATGCTCCAGTGTCATTCACTGCGGTCTGGCATGGCGGGGTGGAGGCCACGGCGGTGGACATTGAGTTCGATGAGTCTTCTGTCGTCCGTTCCGAGGCGGTGATGTCCCATTTCGGCAGCGGCATCATCACCTTCAGATTGCCGTTCCTCTTTCGCACGCCGCCTGGGATCGGGCTGCTGGTCCGGGGTGCCCCCAACTGGCCGCTGGTCAACTTCGCCCCGCTGGAAGGGCTGGTGGAGACGGACTGGAATCCCGCCAGCTTCACCATGAACTGGAAGATCCTCGAACCCGAAAGGCCCGTCCGGTTTGAAAAGGAGGTGCCGGTGTGTTTCATCCAACCGTTCGACCTGAACCTGCCCGAACGTCTTGAAACAGAGCGCAAACCGCTGGACCAGCAATCCGACGATGGCCGCGACTACGTGACGTGGCGGCAGGAGCGGCAGGAATTTCTGGGTTCAGAGGCCCAGAAGCGGGGCGAATGGCAGAAAGATTATTTCCGTGGGATGGACGCCTCGGGCAAAGGCGTCGAGAGTCACCGCACGAATTTCCGGCTGAAGGATTTCGGTGATGCTTGAGCGTGGCTAAAAAAAGTTGCGCACATCCGCATGTGTTGTCAGGATGGCACTGGTCCTGCGTTCAAGGGTGCTCGCGCATCCACCGTAGGACCGCACTTAAACAGAATACACATTCTATGAACACGGTACCACCACCCCCCCCTCCGCCCCCGCCGCCGCCGCCGTGATTGGCGTCGGCTCCGGCTTGGAGCCCAGCCCCGGTCTGCGCAAGCGGTCCGGGGCTGTTTACTTTTGGGAGAGTACGGCGTGTTGAAAAATCTACTCGACAGGAACACATCCTTCGATTATTTCTGTCTTAACCGAAAGAACGAAAAGAGCGCTTAACACTCGCCGCCGTGAAAGACCTTCCGCCCACCGCCCAAAAGTTCATCCTCCACTGGGGGGAGATGGGTGTGCGCTGGGGGATCAACCGCACGATGGCGCAGATCCACGCGCTGCTCTTCCTTTCGGAGAAGCCGCGACACGCGGAAGATATCTGCGAGATCCTGGAACTGGCGCGTTCCAATGTCAGCGTGGCGCTGCGGGAGCTGCAGGGCTGGGGCATTGTGAAGATGGTGCATCTGCCCGGGGACCGGCGGGATCACTTCGAGAGCATGAAGGACGTCTTCGAGATGTTCCGCGTCATCGTCAATGAGCGCCGTCGTCGCGAGGTGGACCCTACCGTGAGGCTGCTGGACGACTGCCTGCAGGAGAGCGGGAGCAAGGCCAAGGCGGGTGAGGCGCATGTGCGGGAGCGCCTGCAGGAGATGCGAGATTTCTTTGAGGTGGCCACCACCTTCTCCGCCCAGCTGGACCGCCTGCCGACGGGGTCCCTGGTGAAGATCGCCCGCATGGGGGAGAAGACGCTCAAGCTGCTCGGCTTGGGCGGCTAGGGCCGGGGTTGTGCTTTTTTTGATTTCAGATTTCGTTAGTTTCCGAAATTACAGATATGATCGCCGAGATCGCCATCGCTGAACCTCTGCCCCGCTGGGCCGTGATGTGGCTGCTGGCGGGCGGGGTGTTCCTCGCCGGGAAGCTGGCCATGCGGGCCGCCCTGGGCCGGGTGCAGCCAGCTCCTACGGGGTGGGATGAGGTGGCCTGGCTGGCGCTGTGGCCGGGCATGGATGCCGGGGCCTTCTTCCGGCGCGGGGCGGCTCCGGCGCGCACGGTGGCAGATGGGTCGGGGCTTACGGCGGTCTTGCTGGGGCTTGGTTTGATCTGGGGCGGGGCCAGACATCTGGAGTCGCCGCTCGCGGCTGGGTGGGTGGCCATGGTGGGGCTGGTGCTGGTCCTGCACTTTGGCCTCTTTCGTCTGCTGGCAGGGTGCTGGCAGCGGCAGGGGCGGAGGGTGCGGCCCATCATGGACCGCCCGGCGCTCTCCCTCTCGCTGGCGGAGTTCTGGGGGCAGCGGTGGAACCGGGCCTTCCGGGATCTGGCCCATCGCTGGATTTTCCGCCCGGTGCTGCGCCGCTGGGGACGGCACGCGGCCACGGCGGCGGTGTTCCTGGCCTCCGGGCTGGTGCATGAGCTCGTCATCACGGTGCCCGCCGGGGCGGGTTACGGTCTGCCGCTCATTTATTTCCTCATCCAGGAGCTCGGCATGACCCTGGAGCGCCGGTTGTTTCCCGGAAGCGCGGCGGTAGCCGGGCGCGGGCACCTCCTGCCCCGCTGGATCTTCACCCATGTCTTCACCCTCGGGCCCGCCTTCATCCTCTTTCCCCCGCCGTTCGTGGAGCGGGTCATCCTCCCGTTCCTCCACTTCATCCACGCCCTGCCATGAAAACGCTGCTCACCCTGGAAAATGCCCTTTACCTGGCCGGAGGGCTGCATTTCGCGATCCTGAGCGCCAGCGCCCTCACTCCGGTGGTGCTGGACTGGAAGTCGGTGCTCAAACCGCTGCCCGCATTCCTGCGCACCCTCTTCTGGGTGTATGGCGTCTTCATCGTGCTCATGATCGTGAGTCTGGGCACCCTGACGTTGTTGCATGCGCCGGAGCTGGCCCGGGGAGCACCGGTGGCCCGCAGTCTGGCGGCGATGACGGCGGTGTTCTGGGGGGCACGCCTGATGGTGCAGTTTTTCATCTTTGATGCGCGGGCCTATCTCACCAACGGCTGGCTGAAGCTGGGCTACCACCTGCTCACGGTGGTCTTCATCTTCCTCACGCTCACCTACACCCTGGCGGCCCTTCAGCCGGGCTTTGCCTTCGATTTCTACACCTTTCACCCCTGTCATCAGCATCCATGAAACAACAACTGAAAGTCATCCTCGCCGGCGGCAGCGGCTTCCTGGGCCTGGCGCTGGCCCGCAGCCTGGCCGCGCGGGACGTGGAGGTGGTCATCCTGGCGCGCAGTCCCCAACCCGCCGGGGCACCGGGCCGCTGGGTGCGGTGGGACGGTCGCACCGTGGAGCCCGCCTGGGCCGGGGAACTGGAGGGCGCCCATGCGGTCGTGAACGTGACTGGAAAGAATGTGAACTGCCGGTATACGGCGGCCGCACTCCAGGAGATCAATGACTCGCGGGTGGACTCGGTGCGGGCCGTTGGCGCGGCCATCCGGGCCTGCCGGCGTCCGCCCGGTGCGTGGGTGCAGGCGGGTTCCCTGGCCATCTATGGCGATGCCGGGGAACGCGAGTGCGATGAAATGACTGCCCCCGGCACGGGCATCCCGGTGGAGACCTGTTTGAAATGGGAGGCGGCCTTCGCCGCCGAGGCCACCCCGGGCACCCGGAAGGTGCTCTACCGCATCAGTTTCGTGCTTGGTCACGGCGGGGGCGCGCTGCGGATGCTGGTGAATCTCACGCGTTGTTTCCTCGGCGGTGCGATCGGCAGCGGGCGGCAGTACATCAGCTGGATCCACGAGGCGGACATGATCCGGCTTTGGGAACGGGCGATGGAGGACCCCGCCATGGAGGGGGTGTACAACGTCACCAGCCCCGGTCCGGTGCCGAATGCCACCTTCATGCAGGAGCTGCGCCGGGCGCTGCACCGGCCGTGGTCACCCCCGCTGCCGGCCTTCCTGGTGCCGCTGGGCTGCTGGTTCCTGAGGACGGAGCCGGTCCTGGCCCTCACGGGACGCCGGGGCACTCCGGCGAGACTGGAAGCGGAGGGCTTTCAGTTTCATCACACCGATCTCCGCCAGGCCCTCCGGCAGCTCTTTGCCAATGATTGAGGTTGTTTCCCGCAACTGCATCCAATCGAACCTGAACCCGAATCTCTTTTCCCTATGAACACGCTCATCCAGACCGCCTTCACCCACCTCGAAGCCCTGCTCCGTTTTGTCGCCATCCTGCAGCTGGGGCTGGCCGTGCTGAGCTTCTTCCTCCCGCGGATCATGAAGTGGGAGGGGGACATCTCCCGCATGTCGCTGCTGGTCCGGGATGTGTTCACCATTCACTCCTGGTTCATCAGCATCACGCTGATCATCTGGGGCGTGCTGACGTGGCGGTTCGCGCCGGAGATGGCGCATGCCCCCACCGAGCTGTCCCGCTGGTTGTGCGGGGCGATGGGTGCGTTCTGGGGCATCCGCTGTGTCTTGCAGTGGCTGCACTACAGCCCGGCCCACTGGCGTGGCATCCCCAGCCGCACCGTCATTCACTGGGTGCTGTTCGTGGGCTACGCGGCCTGGACCACGGTGTACGGCATGGCGGCGCTACAAGCCGGGAGGGTCTTATGAAGACACTAGTCCCACCTGCCGCAGTACCTCTGAAAAGCTGGCTGCCCAGCGCGGCGGGTCGCGAGCGTTTGTTGCAGGGCGGGTTGGGCGAGCCCCTGCTCACCGCCGACTGGGAGCGGGTGCTGATGCTGCACTACGAGGTGGATCCCGCCGCGCTCCAGCCCTGGGTGCCCTTCCCGTTGGATCTGCATGAAGGGCGCGCCTATGTGAGTCTGGTGGCCTTCACCATGCGGGACATGGCCCCACGTCGCGGCGGGCGCTGGACCTCGTGGATGCTGCGGCCGATCGCCACGCACGAGTTCCTCAATGTGCGCACCTACGTACTCTCCCATGCCGGGGAGGGGCCCGATGTGGAAGAAGGGATTCACTTCCTGCACGAGTGGCTGCCGAACCGTCTGGCGGTACGGCTGGGGCGACCGGTGTTCGGATTGCCCTATCGGCTGGGGAGGCTGCGCTACGATCACCGGCATGAGGAAGGTGAGCTCGCCGGGTGCGTGGAGGATGCTCACCGGCGAGGTTGCCTGCGCTATCGGGCGCCTGTGGCGGGGCCGTTTGCACCGTGTGTGGCGGGCAGCCTCACCGAGTTTCTGATGGAGCGTTACAGCGCCTTCACGGAGTGGCTGGGGTGGAAGCGGCGTTTCCGCATCTGGCACCCGCCCTGGCCGCAGGTGGAGGTGGTGCCGGAGGTGCTGGATGACAGCCTCCTGCGTGACAACTGTCCCTGGTTCAAGGAAGCCCGACTGCGCGGAGCACACTATTCACCAGGATCCCCGGGCGTGTGGATGAGCCGCCCCAGCAAAATCTAGTTCGCAAACAAACCGTAAATTTTCTCCAACACCATGAACATGCACAAAGTCAGTATTGCTGTGGAGCCCGAAATCGTGTCCGTCAGCCTCGGGGACTTTCATCGCCTGCAATGGATCAAGAACTTCGCCCGCATCTCCATTGGGCTGGTCTGGGTGTGGGAAGGGCTCATGCCGAAGATCTTGTATCCTTCAGCCACGCAGTTCGAAATGGTGCGCCGCAGCGGCTGGTGGTGGGGCTCGCCAGAGCAGACGCTCTACTGGCTGGGGGTGGCGATGATCGTGGCGGGCTTTGGCATCATGAGCGGGATCTGGGAGCGTGCGGCGGCCCTGATCTCCACGCTGGCGGTGCTGGTGCTCATGGTGCTGGTCATCACGAGCAACCCGGAGGCTCTGCATGATCCCTTTGGCGGTCTGGTCAAAGATGCATGCCTCTTTACCTGCGCCGCGCTGGTGTGGTGGTGGCCCCGGACGCCCGAGAGTGTGTCAAAAAGGTGAAGGCTTTTTTCATTTTGCGTGTCGCAAAGGGGACCAATATGCACAAGAATCGGCGTAGATACTGCACACGGTCACCTACACGCACCTGTCATGAAATCGTTTCCCGCCCTTGTCGCTGTTCCATTCCTTGCGCTCGCCTTGAGCGCGCCCCTCACTGGTCACGCCCAGGAAAAGGAGAAAGACAAACCCCTCGTGGACAAGACCACGGCGGACAAAGCCAAGAACATGCTCGACAAGGTGATCGGCGAAGTGTCGAAGGCCGCCAACAAGACGGAGATCAAGGGCAAGGAGCTCTGGGAGCGGACGAAGGACAATCTGCGCCTGAGCAAGGAGGAGTACCTGAAGAAGGCGCAGTCCGCCATCGCCACGATGGAGGCCGAGATCGACGTGATGGTGGAAAGCGGGGCAGCGATCACCACGCGGGATTATTTCAAGCTGCGCATTGAGTCCTTCAAGCTGCAGCTGGACTACTGCAAGCGCGACATGGAGCGGCTCAAGGAAGCGCCTTCTGAAGAGGCCTTCCGTGTGAAGCAGCGCGGCTTTGACCGCACTCTGGGCGCCTTGAGTGACAACCTCACGCTCGCCAAAGACGAGGCGGGTCTGTGAGACCCCGCTTGAACTGCTTTCTGCGCCTTTCCTCATAAACCCCCCCGCTGCCTCAGTCACTAACACCCGTCTCCCTGCCTTGATTGCACCATGAAATTTGCCGAATCCATCACTGACTTCTTCAAGAGCCCCAAGTGGGTCACGAACCTGCTCTTCGCCGGTCTGTGTGCCCTGGTCTCCAGCATCATCCCGCTCGTTGGTTTCATCGTGCTGGCCGGCTGGCTGGTGACGGGCTTCTACATGCGCCAAAACGACGAGGACTTCGTCACCTTCCCGGACTTTGACTTCAATCAACTGGGCAAGTACCTGGAGCGCGGCCTGTGGCCGGTGCTCACCACGGCGGCGGTTGGCATTGGCGTGGGCCTGGTGCTGTGGGTGGTGCTTTTCATTCCCATCATGATCCTCTCGGCATTGCTCTCTGATTCCAACGGGGTCGTAGGCGGGTTCTTCGCCCTGATCATCAGCCTGCTTTCCCTGGTGATCTACTTCGGCATCTACGCGGTGCTCTCCCTCATCATGATGCCGCTGAGCATCCGCGCCTCGCTGGTGCAGGATTTTGTGCAGGCGTTCGACATCAACTTCATCAAGAAGTTCGCCCTCATGATGTGGAAGGAGATTCTCATGGCCTCTCTGTTCGTGCTGGTGGCCGGGGCGGTGATGAGCTTCATCGGGTTCTTCGCCTTCTGCGTCGGGATCTTCGCCGCCCAGGCGCTGATGTACTTCGCCTGGACGCACCTGAGCAAGCAGGTCTACAAGCTCTACCTGAGCCGCGGTGGTGAACCCGTGCCGGTGAGCCCGAAACTGGCCGTCGCATAGCCGGAACAGGCACACAAATCATCCAGATTCCCGCGGGGCAGGCTGAAAAGCCTGCCCCGCTTGCTTTCCAGGTCAGGGAGGGCGGGATTTGGCAGCGTGCGGATGCAAGAATGCCCCTCAGCCTGCGTAGGGTTGTCCCCTCACCAACTCATCTACACCGTCTCCATGTCCGCACCCTCCTCCTCCAGCCGTCGTCGCTTTTTGCAGACTGCGACCGCCGGCGTTGCCGCTCCGTTCTTCATCCCTGGTCGCACCTGGGCCCAGGACGCCGCTCCCAATGAGCGCATCGTCATGGGTTTCATCGGCATGGGCAAGCAGATGGGCGGCCTTCTGAACCGCTTCCTCCAGTACCCGAACGTCCAGGTGGTCGCCGTCTGCGATGTGGACACCACCCGGCGCGAGGACGCCAAGGCCAAGGTGGACAAGGCCTATGGCAACACCAGCTGCAAGGCGGTGAACGACTTCCGTGAGATCACCACGAACAAGGACATCAATGCGGTCTGCATCGCCACGCCGGACCACTGGCACGCGATCATCAGCCTTTCGGCCGTGACCAACGGCAAGGATGTGTACTGCGAAAAGCCGCTGACCCACAACATCCACGAGGCGGTCACGCTGGTGGACACGGTGCGGAAGCACAACCGCATCCTCCAGACCGGCTCCATGCAGCGCAGTAGTGCGGAGTTCCGCATCGCCTGTGAGCTGGTGCGCAACGGCGTCATCGGTGAGATCAAGACGGTGGACACCTCCTTCGGCGGCCCGGCCAAGCCGTGCACCCTCCCCGAGGAAGCGATGGAACCCGGTCTCGACTGGAATCTGTGGCTTGGGCCTGCCCCGGAGCGCCCGTACAACTCGGAGCTCAGCCCCCGCGGCGTCTCCAAGAACTTCCCCATGGGCTGGCGCTACTCCCGTGAGTACGGCGGCGGCATGGTGACCGACTGGGGCGCCCACCATATCGACATCGCTCAGTGGGGCCTCGGCATGGACGAGAACGGCCCGGTGGAACTTCGTCCGCCCGCCGACTGGCAGACCGCCCAGAAGGGTGGCCAGCTCGTGTACGCGAACGGCGTGATCCTGAACCACGTGACCGGCAAAGGTTGCAGCTTCTTCGGCACCGAAGGGGAAGTGCACGTGAACCGCGGCAAGTTCGAGCTCGTGCTCGGCGGCAAGACGAAGGCCAAGTTCTGGGACAAGGACCTCGACAAAGGCACCTCCCTCCAGCGTGAATACACGCTGATGGAGCGTGAGTTCCTCACCAACGCCAAGGTGAAGCTGTACAACAGCAAGGACCAGATTCAGGACTTCCTGGCCTGCATCAAGTCCCGCCAGAAGCCGGTGTGCGACGTGGGCATCGGCGCCAGCAGCGCCATCGCCTGCCACCTGCTGAGCATCGGCTACTACTACGGTGCGAACCTGAAGTGGGACCCCATCAAGAACCAAATCGTCAGCGGTGGCGATCCCAAGTGGTTGACGCGTGACTACCGCGGCGAGTGGAAGGTGTGATGGGGAGGTGGGAGTTAAGAGTCTGAGATGTAAATGACTCGAACCGCCGGTGCCGATGAGGTGCCGGCGGTTTTTTGTTTGGGGGGGCGGAGTTCGTGGAAGTGACACCTTGGGCAATGTAGAAGAGCCGTCCCGGCTCTTGGGTACGCTGGATGATGCGGGAACTGGGACCGGGGTATGCAGTACAACTGTTGCGGCGAACAAGGTTTTTCAGGCTGTGTTGGTAGACAAAGGGGCTGGCATTTGCCCTCTGCGATTCAACTTCCATTGCCGGTCGTAGTTGTCGACGTAGGGAGGCACCAATTTCCCGGTCTTTGGCGGCAAGGCTGAGGAGTGGATCAAGAGGCCAAGGTGTCCGCTTGGGTGTTTGGAACCGGGGCGTTGGGTGGTTGGAGTTCGATCACCAGATTCATGCCGTAGAAGCTTCAGTTAGTGCCTCCTTACGTCGACAGCTACGACCGGTGTTGGGGTGGCAAGGCAGAGGGTGAGGTGCTGCGGCTGTTGGAGCTTGGGGCAGGCTGAGGGGGGAAACGGCTGGCTAGGGTGCAGGGAGGGTTGGAAGTGCATCTCGCAGGCGAAAGCGGCGCTTCACGCACGCACTCCACAGCGACTTCGTCGCCAGGTGTTGGCCGCGTAAGGGCGTCTGAATGCCGTCAGGCCTGCGACATCGGAGGCCGGGTGGGCGGTCTTGGATCGATGCGCAATCTCCCCCCTGGATGCGTCCCGACGCGTCGGGATGGAGTGCGCGCGGGAACCACCGCTTTGGCGGCCCTTGTGATGGGCTTGAACCCTTTGTCATCCAGCAGCGTCTGCCGTGATCGCAGCAAGACGTGACTGCCAAGGAACCGACTCAGGAGACGGAGCATCTACACAACGCTTTCAGCGTTGAAGAGCTTCCCTGACCGTACCCAACGTTGACTCGCCTAGGGCTCGTCCAACGTTGGGCTGTGTTAGAGATCCCCGCTGGGGATCAACTTCGGAATGAGGCTGGCACCTCCTGGTGGTTCCCTGGTGGTTCCCTGGTGGCCACCCCAAAACGCGCGCGGTTGGTCGGTTCTCCTTACGTCGACAGCGCGACCGGCGTTAAGGGTGGCGAGGCAGAGGGAGAGTCAGTGTGGTAGATGAAGGCATAGGCAAGCTGGAGTGGTGCTGCTGCGGTCACTCAACACTCCATTTCTCCAATACTCCCTCACTCCATCGTCCCCGCACCTCACCCTATCACCAACTCTACCGGGCAATGGTCAGACCCGTGGATGTCGGGGCGGATGATGGAGCTCTTCAGGCCGTCTTTGAGACCCAGGGAGGCGAGCCAGTAGTCGATGCGCCAGCCCACGTTGTTGCCGCGGGCATTGGCACGGTAGCTCCACCAGGAGTACTGGTGTGGGCGGGAGTCGAAGTGGCGGAAGGTGTCCACAAAGCCGGATTCCAGCAGCTTGCCGAAGCTGGCTCGCTCCTGATCGCTGAAGCCGGGGCTGAAGCGGTTTTCCTTGGGCCGCGCGATGTCGATCTCGTTGTGCGCGACGTTCAGGTCGCCGCAGGCCAGCACGGGCTTGGTCTGCTCCAGATGCTTGAGATAGAGGCGGAAGGCGTCGTCCCAGAGCAGGCGATACGGCAGGCGGGCCAGCTCGGCCTGGGCGTTGGGCGTGTACACGTTCACCACGTAGTGATCGGGGAACTCCACGGTGATGACGCGGCCTTCTTTGTCGTGCTCGTCAATGCCCATGCCGATGGCGTGGGACTTGATGGGCAGGCGCGTCAGGATCGCGGTGCCGGAGTAGCCCTTTTTCTGGGCGGCGTTCCAGACGACCTGATAATCCTTGAACCACTCCAGCCCGGCCTGGTCCTCCATGGCCTTCACCTCCTGCAGGCAGATCACGTCAGCATCGCAGGCGGTGAGGTATTCGCGCAGGCCTTTGTCCATGCAGGCGCGGATGCCGTTGACGTTCCAGGAAACGAGTTTCATCGGAGGAGGAAGATGAGAGTGAGGGGAGTTTGAGAAGGTTTGTCGGTCGGTGAAGACCGGGGGAAAGCGGTTATCATGGCAAGGCAGGGCGGGCTCGCAACCCCTTCTGCCTTGGTGCCCACGTCACCGGAGTCGCGGGAAAATACGCTTCTGCGGCCATGGTGGATCTTGCTCAGCCGCATGGACTGGATGTGCGCCCTTTTTTACAAAGTCGCGCTCATGACGGCCTGCCCCGGCCGCCTGCTCAGACGGCCTGCAAGCCGCCCGTCATCAGGCACGGAACCTTTTTCGCCTATCGAATCACAGGGTAGAATGATCCATTCACCTCCCTTCGATGTCCATACACCGTATTGTTCTTACTGATAGAAAGAAAAACACCCATCGTTTTTAGCCCAAGATGAAGACGCTCACGCCTTGCCTTGCTATTCTCGCCTTTGCCGTGGCGGGAACGCTGCCTGCCGCCAAGCCGGACCCCCTCAAGGCGGCGGCGGAGATTGACGCCATTCTGGTCACTGACTGGCAGAAGAACAAGCTCAAGGGCAACGAGCCGGTCTCGGACGAGATGTTTGTGCGCCGCATCCATCTGGACATCGTGGGCCGCATCCCGACCTACCGTGAGACGGAGGAGTATCTGAACTCCAAGGATCCGGCCAAGCGGCAGAAGCTCATCGACCGCCTGCTGGCTGGCGAGGGGTATGTGCAGCACTTTTACAACTTCTGGGCGGACGTGCTGCGGGCCCAGAGCAACGGTCAGGCGGGTGCCATCACTGGCACGGCCTACACGAACTTCGTGAAGGACAGCCTGCGCACGAACAAGCCGTACGATCAGTTCGTGCGGGAGATGGTTTCCGCGCAGGGCCGCTCCTGGGAGAACGGTGCGATTGGCTACTACATGAGAGACCGCGGCATGCCGCTGGACAACATGGCCAACACGGTGCGCATCTTCCTGGGCACGCGTGTGGAGTGCGCCCAGTGTCACAACCACCCCTTCGACAAGTGGTCGCAAAAGCAGTTCTATGAAATGGCGGCCTTCACCTACGGGGTGGAGACCAACGACTACAATGGCGGGGCCCTGACGGGTGTGCGCGACCTGCTGCGCGACCGTGAAAAGGCCATCCGCGAGATGGAGAAGGCTCACGGCAAGGACGTGGCCAACAAGGCCCGTGAAGAATATCGCAAGGAGTCCCGCTTTGTGAATGAGGCCCTGACCCGCCTGCGTGACCCCGTTCGCTACACCGACGCCAGCTTCAACGACCGTCGTGAGCTGCGTCTGCCGCACGACTATCAGTACACCGATGCCAAACCCAAATCCACCGTGGCCCCTGCTGCGATGATGGGCAAGGCGGTGGAGAAGAAGGAAGGCCAGGGCCAGCTGGACGCCTATGCTGCGTGGATGACCTCCCGGGACAACCCGCGTTTCACCAATGTGGTGGCGAACCGTCTGTGGAAGAAGGCCTTTGGCATGGGCCTGATCGAGCCTGTGGACGAGCTCATGGACAGCACGGTGGCCATGAACCCGGAGCTGATGAAACACCTGGAAGGCCTGATGGTCAGCCTGGACTATGACATGAAGGCCTATCTGCGGACGCTCTTCAACACCCGGGCTTATCAGAGCGCGGTCACCCGTGAGGAGATTCCTGCGGGCATGCCCTATCACTTCACCGGTCCCGTCCTGCGCCGCATGTCGGCCGAGCAGATGTGGGACTCCTTTGTGGCGCTCATCAACCCCACGCCGGACATGCCCAACCTGCCGGTGCGTGAGCAGGCGGATCAGCGCATCGCTGCGGCCAAGAAGTACAGTGCCTCCCTGGATACCCTGACGCCTGAGGAGATGCTGAAGGGCGCCGAAGCGGCGGGCCTGAAGTTCAAGGAACAATCCACCAAGCTTACGGAGCTGCAGAAGCAGATCGCCCAGGCTCGGGAGGATGGCGACAAGGAGAAAGTCAAGGCCTTGGGGCGTGAGTCCGGCGAGCTCCAGCGGGCGGCGCGTCAGTCGGTGAACGCCAACATTGTCGTACCTGCCATGCGCAAGCTGGCGTCCAACGTGAGCGGCAAGACTGGGACACCAGAGGCCTCGGCGACGCTGGCCGCAGTGGACGGTGCCGCGGCCGGCCCGGCCATGGCGGAAGGGGCGACCTCCATGATGGCCATGAACCCGATGGAAGCGAGCATGGGCATCGACACCAAGGTGATGATCCCCGGCTATGACAAGGCACCCAAGACGGACGAGCAGATCCGTGAAGAGCGCGAGGCCCAACAGAAGGTGTTGCTGGATGAAGCCGCGTATTTTGGCATCCCCGAGAAAAAGGTGCGCGACTACGCGAAGTCCCGGGTGGGCCAGATGCGCCAGTGGCTGCGCTCGGCAGAGATCGAGTCCCCTGCGCCCCGTGGCCACTACCTGCGTGAGTTCGGCCAGAGCGATCGCGAGACGATCGAAAACGCCAACTACGATGCCTCCGTGCCCCAGGCGCTGGCGATGATGAACAGTCCTCTGCTCCCGCAGATCATGGACCAGTACTCCCAGCTGATGCTGACCATCAACAAGGCGCCGTATCCCGATGACAAGGTGGATGCCGCCTACATGACGCTGCTCTCCCGCAAGCCGACGCCGCAGGAGAGGGAGGTCTGGAGCAAGGCCCAGGATAAAGGTCTTAACACGATGGAAGACCTCATCTACGCCCTGATCAACACCCAGCAGTTCATCTTCATCCAGTAAGTATTTCGTCAGTTCATTTCCTCACCCGCCAGTTCAATCAAGCCCACCCGCTACCATGAATAACCGACTGCTCCGCTCCGACGAAATCAATCGTCGCCAGTTTGTTGCCCGCACGGCGAGCACCCTCCTCGGGGTGGGTCTGCTGCCGGAAGTGTTCACCCCGTCGCAGGCGCACGCCGCCTTTGAGGGATCTTCCAAGCTCAAGCAGGTGGCCACGGCCAAGAACGTGATCTACCTCTACATGTCCGGCGGGCAGAGCCATCTGGACACGTGGGATCCGAAGGAGGGCGTGGAGACGGCCGGTCCCACCAAGCCGATCAAGACCAGCGCGGATGGCGTGCGTATTTCCGAGTACCTGCCCCTCACGGCGCAGCAGATGCATCATGCGGCCGTGCTGAACTCCATCACCTCCACGCAGGGGGCGCATGAGCAGGGCAACTACTTCATGCACACCAGTTACACGCTGCGTGGCACGATCCGCCACCCCGGCATGGGTGCCTGGCTCAATGTCTTCCAGGGCGGTGGCAACAGCACCCTGCCCAACTATGTGTACGTGGGCAATGACAGCCGCCACCCCGGGGCTGGCTTCTTCCCGGCGGGCAACAACCCGCTCTTTGTGGGCAATCCCGAGGCAGGGCTGAAGAACGTCAAGATCCAGCGCAACCTCACGGAGGAGCGCTTTGCCTCCCGCATGTCCCTGGCGGACGATCTGGACAAGGAGTTCCGCAGCACGTTCCCGCACCGGAATGTGAAGGCGTACTCGGACATGTATGACAACGCCATCTCCATGATGAAGAGCGAGGACCTCAAGGCCTTCGACCTCACGGAGGAGCCCGAAGATCTGCGCAAGGCTTATGGCACCGAGGCCTTCGGCCAGGGCTGTCTGCTCGCCCGCCGTCTGGTGGAGCGTGGGGTGCGCTTTGTGGAAGTGTCACTGGGTGGCTGGGACACCCACACGGCCAACTTCGTGCGCGTGCCGGAACTGTGCGAGACGCTCGACAAGGGCCTCTCCTCGCTGCTCGCCGATCTGAACGCCCGCGGCCTGCTGAAGGAGACGCTGGTGGTGTTGATGTCTGAGTTCGGCCGCACGCCGACGATCAACCAGAACGTGGGTCGCGACCACTACCCGAAGGTCTTCTCCGGCATCATGGCCGGCGGTGGCATCCAGGGCGGCATGACCTACGGCAAGTCCGATGCGGAAGGCCGCGAGGTGGCGGAGAACAAGATCGAGATTCCCGACATCAACGCGACCATCGGCTACGCCCTGGGCCTGCCGCTGGACCAGGTGATCTACTCCCCCAGCAAGCGCCCCTTCACGGTGGCGGACAAGGGGCAGCCGCTCACGGGCATCTTTGGCTAAGTCAGTCCCCGCGACGAGTTCTTCTCTGTTCAAAAAACCACGGACCATCCTGTTGGGTGGCCGTGGTTTTTTGGTTTCTGTGATGCAAAGCGGGCGGCTCGGACGTTAAACTCCGCCCTCATCTCAATCACCTTTCAAAGCACCCACCTCACCCACACACTGTCATGAAACGTCGCACCTTCTCCTGGACCCTCGCCATCCTGGCCGCTGCCGCCGGGCTGCTGCCGGTCGTCAGCCACGCCGCTGAGGCCAAGAAAGTCATCCTGGTGACCACCACCACCGGCTTCCGCCACGGCTCCATCCCGTTTGCAGAAAAGACCCTGGCCCAGCTCGCGGAGAGCTCCAAGGCCTACACCATTGTGGACACCTGCAAGCAGCCGGAAGTCCAGGTGCCGAAGAAGCCCAACAAGCCCAAGGATCTGGCCCCGGACGCTGACGCGAAGGCCAAGGAAAAGTACGACAAGGAGATCAAGGGCTACGAGGCCGCCATGGCCAAGTGGACGCCGGAAGTCGAGGCTCAGGCCAAGGCCGCGCAGGCGGAGTTCGACACCCAAATCAAGGCCAACCTCGCCAAGCTGAGCCCGGAGAACCTCAAGGCCCAGGGCATCGACGGCGTGATCTTCGCCAACACCACCGGCGATCTCCCGCTGCCTGATCCAGAAGGTTTCATCAAGTGGATCGAAGAAGGCCACGCCTTCATCGGCATGCACTCCGCCAGCGACACCTTCCACAAGTTCACCGGCTACATCGGCATGCTCCAGGGTGAGTTCGCCGGTCACGGTGCCCAGGTCCCCGCGGACCTCGTGGCCGCCGACACCAAGCACCCGGCCAACGCTGGCATCGGTGAGACCTGGAACCTGAAGCAGGAGGAGATGTATCTCATCAAGAGCCAGGACCGCAGCAAGATCCGCTCCCTCTGGCATATGCGCCACCACCCGAACAAGGTGGAGGAAACCGGCTTCTTCCCCGTGGCCTGGGCTCGTAAAGCCGGTGAAGGCAAGGTGTTCTACACCTCCCTCGGCCACCGTGAAGACCTCTGGAGCGCCGATCCGGAGATGAAAGGCCGTGTGAACTCCGTGGAGCTGGCCCAGCAGTACCAGGCCCACATCCTCGGCGGCATCAAGTGGGCCCTCGGCCTGGCCGATGGGAGTGCGGAGCCGAACCCGGACGCGAAGTAAGCGGAGGATTGGCAGAAGGTCGTTTGTTTGAACTAGCAGTGAGGGCGCGCCTGGAAAGGGTGCGCCCTTTTTTGTGGGGTGTTGGGGGACGCTGATGGGGAGGATGCTGGCGGGGGTACTGGGTGGGGAGGGGATATGTCGGCTGACGAGTCGGGGGCCGTTTGCGGCAAGCGGGGCGCTTGCCCTACAGGGCGTCGAGGGTGGGATGCGGGCACACAGATCTATGGATGTTCTGTCAATGAACCCGCGGGCGAAGATCCTGGGTTGTAGGGCGACCGCCTCGGTTGCCTTGGTCAGGGGCGCTTGTGATGGGATAGAACCTTGGCGTGGGAGCAGGGCGGAGGGGGGCCCCAAGCCCATCTCGCCCTCGCTCCCACCTCTTCTTGACGCATATCGAACAAATCCCTGCGCTCTCTGGGCATGGACCCTCAAAGTCACGCCGTCTTCCCTCCGGGCCGGAGCAAGTTCGTTCTTTTATCGCTTTTGGTCGTCGCAGCTTGGTGCGGCATGGCCCCGGAAGTGATCCTGGCCCAAGGGGATGTGGTTTATCGCCGTCTGGCGCCGGGTCCCGATCCGCTGAAGTTTCTGCTCTCGAACGAAAGTCGCCAACTCGATCCGGGGAGAATCCGCTTGTCCCTGGGACTGCTGCGCATCTCTGCCCAGGACTTTGCAGAGGCCATGTCGCAGCAAGAAGACGGGGACTCGCAGTCCTGGCATCGCTGGCTGGAGAAGGCCAATGCGGACAAGAAGCTGACGCTGGTGACAGCCGAAGATGCCGAAACTGGGCCAGGTCAGGAATTCCGGGAGGGCTATACCAAGCCGTACCGATTTGTCCCGCAGGGAGAGTCGTCCCAAATTTGGGACGACATGCAGCGGGAAGGAGCCACACAGTTGAGCCCCCAGCTCTGGGGCAATCTGGTGCAGAATCTTTCAGAAGAGCGGGTGGGCACGCAGATGAACGGCGCCATCCACGTGGCACCTGACCGCGGAGCCGCGCACCTGGACCTCACCTTCCTCCATGTGAACGAGCCCACGTTGCGCCCCGCGCCTGTGTGGAAGCATGCTCTCTTTGACACGCCCCGGGCGATCTTCCGACCCTGGTCCGTTTACACTCAGTCGGTGGTGCCTCTGGAGGCGCCCTTCCTGGTGGCGGCACAGATGGAACCATCGGACGGGAGCGATCCCAACAACACGGGCACTCACGTGCTGGCGCTGTTTGGGAAGATCGCCTACCAACCGAACCCTGAGGCGAGGAAAGCACCAACCTTTGCTCCAGAGCGGCTGCATTCAGCAGGCACCTTGCAGACCTGGACGCTGGATCTGGCCAGGGAGGATTTTCAGCGTTGGCTCCTGAATCGCCAGACCAGTGAAGGCGATGAGTCGAAGTTGCGCGAATGGCTCGCCGTGGCGTTCCGCCGTCCGGAGGATCCGGCTGCACCGCGAGTGCTGCGCGCAGCTTCTCTGGCGACCTCGACAGGAGGTGGTCCGAACTGGGTGAGCGGTGAACTTCAATGGAATGACCCCAGCGGGTTTGAGCCTCCGGCGAACTCCCGCATCTTCCGCCCGCTGGTCAGTGAGGACAGCCCCTACAGCGTGCGCCAGCGAATGGAGGTGGGCACGCTTTTCCTGACTGCACCACCTGATGATCCCAAGTTGCGGGTGGTGGCCGAACTGAAACTGGAAGCGCCTACCGGGCCGCTTCGCTGGCAGCGGTGGAAGCACGCGATGGAAGGACGCGAGGATGAGCCGGACAACCTGGAACTTGCTGACAAGGGTCTCTACGGCCTGCAGGGGCAGAGGCTGGACACTGCGGTGGTGTGGGCGTCAGGGAAGGGCGTCCTCACCGCCGCGGCCATTCGGCGCGACCGGGTTCACGCTGTTTTCACCCGGTATGTCTGCCGTGGATTTCAGGGGCCGAAGGATGCGTCCGGGGTGAGCGAACCCACTGCCTTTTTCGTGGGAGGCACATCTCCACCGCCGGGCCCGGCCTTCCAGGCGACCTTGTGGCGTATCGAGACGCCGCTGACCTGGACCGATAAACTCCTCGCGGCGGGTCCTGGGCAGGCGGCTCCGTTGGCGGCAGACTTGCTCAAGTCGGTGGAGTCGGGTCAGGCAACGCTGTCCACCCTTTCTACGCAGTCGTTGCGTCTGGACGAAACCTCCAAGTGCACGCTTGGGGAGCCGGTAAACTTCTACGGCGGCAGCTATGTCAACACGGCCTCGCATGCGGGTGGCATCTACTTCAACATGCGCATGCTGGGTCAGCGTCACACTGGGGAGGAGGTCGAGCTGGGAGTGCAAAAGTTCGATACGGATGGGGTCGAGGTGGCGATGGCGCTGCAATCCACAGGTGAGCCTGTTTGGCGGCATTGGGGAGTGTGGCAGCCGGGGGTTGCAGGAACCAACGCGAGCAGCTCCGGGCTTCGGCGGCCTCAGTTTCGCGCCAGCAATCTGGTCACCCAGTTGCGGCTGCCGTTGAATCAGCCGCAGGTGGTGGCGGTGGAGCCGGTGCGTGATCCCAATGCCCCGGGAGGCGCTCTCACCGGTTTGCGCTGGTGCGTGTTGAGAGTGACGGCTGAGGACAATCCGCCTCCAGCCGTGCCGCCCCGGGAGGCGGGGCACGAGATCCAGCCGCAGCAGAGTTCGCGCTTTCAGCTTCTTGTCCTGCCGCTGCCCGCGAGCGAAGTGGTTCCTCCGTCGGCCGAGAGTCAGGAACTGGCGCAACGGTTGTTGGGCGAGGTCAAAGCCGGGGCGCGGCCCGTGTTGGATGTCCTGAGCGTCTTTCGCCCGGGGACTGCTGGTCCTGGCTATGGCCTCAGCTTCAGCAGCGGGATGGATTATTATTTCATGGATCCCCGCGGCCAGCCGGACAATCGCGTGCAGAAGGCCTCGTTGCAGGCTCCCGCCGTGATGCCGCCGGGGACCGTGTTCAGCGAGCAGATCTACTTTGAGGATCACCTGGTGGGTTTGGATCTGAAGTTCTCTGAGCGAAACTGGGACCTGACGCGGGATAACGCGCCGCCCCAGGTGGTGACGGACACGTTCACGGACGTGCGTTATGAGTTTCCCTATGTGCCATCGCCCGACAACCGGCGCACGACGATTTCCGTAGAGCGACCTGTTTTCCAGATGGCGTCCATTTATGGGCGGCGGCTCAAGGTGGGTGAGGCTAGCGTGACGCGGTTGGATGAGAATACGGTGGTGGTGGTGAGCGAGGTGGGACCGTAGGGGGGAGGTCGGTGGGAGGAAAGTACCGTTCTGGCATCCCTTCAGGATGCGGGAAATTTTGCGGCGTTCCAGGGGCAGGGCTCGTGAGACTCGCCCGGCCCCTGGCTACCGTCTGGGATGCCTTCGGCATGACGGGGGAGGGGCGGAGAGGCTGGGGTGAGTCTGGGTGATGGGATAGAACCTTGAGGGGAGAGCAGGGAGGGAAGCTTAAAGGAGGCGGGGGTTCCAGCCCCGCAGGGGAGCGGAGGGGAGGGGGGGTGCGGGTTGGTTGGGTGGATGACCGTCTGGGGTGGGAGTGAAGTCAGTCGTCGTTTGGTTGTGCGGGGCCGGAGACCCCGCCTCCTTTGCCGGCTGGCGGGGGTGTTGGATGGGGAGGGGATTTTGTGGGGTGATTGGGTCAGGGGCCGTTTGCGGCAAGCGGGGCGCTTGCCCTACAGGGCGTCGGGGGATGCGGGCACACAGGTCTATGGATGTTGTGTCCAGGAACCCGAGGGTGGAGATCCTGGGTTGTAGGGCGACCGCCTCGGTTGCCTTGGTCAGGGGCCGTTTGCGGCAAGCGAGGCGCTTGCCCTACAGGGTGTCAGGGGGCAGCGCGGTGTACGCTCCTCCGTTCGTGTCAAACGGCGTTGGATTGACACTGGACTCCCGAAAGCGGTGATGCTCACCGCAGTCCCAAAGCGGCTGCGCCGCCAGGTGTTTGGAGCGTTTGGCTGGTTTGTATGCCGACAGGCCTCCGGAGTTGGAGGCACGTCATCAGCGAACCCGCGCCATCGCTGCCTGCAACGTTTCCACATGCCCCCTCGCGCTCGCGGGATCGGCCTGCAGGTCTTCCTTTCGGATTTTGTAGGGGGCGTCTTCGGGCACGTAAAAAGGGATGCGCTGGACGCGGGCGAAGATCATGCCGTGGTAGCGGCCGGAGAAGACGAGGCGGGAGGCACCGATCTGGGTGTAGGCGGTGGTGGGATCGGGGTTCCAGATCAGCCGCACGGTAGGTTCGAGGAGCAAAGCATCTTCCAGATGCCTGGCGTCATCCACCGGCGCACCCATGTTCATCCAGACGACTTCGTAGTTCATGGACCGGGCCAGGCGCACCATGTGCTGGGTGTGCTGGTTGTGCGGGTTGATGATCCCGGAGGGGACAATGGTGAGCATGGGCGGGTCGCTCGCGGGCATGCTGACGGCAGCGGGAGGCCGCAAGAGGTAGGCGGCATCAGGAAAGAAGGAGACGCCGTCCTGCCGCCCAGTAATTTCTTGGATCTTCTGGACGCATTCCGGGGAACGGACGGTGATGAAGTCCGCGTGCTGCAGATAGGGAACCCAGGGGGCGAGGTCGGTGCGGAAGTGCTCGTCCCGGTGGGCGCGGAGCTGGAGTCCGCAGGAGAGGAAGCCCCAGCGGGTGCCGCTGGCGATGGCATGGTCCATGTAGAACTGCATGCAGCGGAAGTGCGGGGAGGGCGACTGGTCGGGGGTGGCGGAGTTGTAGATGATTCCGCCCCCGCCCAGGACGATGAGGTCCAGGTCGGAGGGCATCTCCGCGGGGAGGTCAGAGTTGAAGAAGAGCAGTTCCGCCCCGCGGAACTGCTCCTGAAACACGAGGGGGTACGTGTCGTCCCCGACATTGCCGTACCCGGAGGCTCCTACAAAAGCGATCTTCATGCGAGCGCCAGGGCGCGACGCCGTGAGGCTGTGGGTGATTTCCTCGCTCCGGACTGAATGACCTGTTCCAGCACGTTTTCCATCTGGTGCGCGATGACGTCCCAGTGGAACCGGTTCTGGCGCGCAAAACGCACGCTCTGCCGGGTGATCTGGCGGCGGCGTCCGGCATCAGTGTAGAGTTCCTGGAGGGCGCTGACGAAGGCGTCCTTGTCGGCCACCGCGCCCACGGTGTTGATCTCGGGGTGCACGAGGGTGATGGGGCAGGGCACCTTGAGGGCGGGGGTGGCCCACTCGCCCAGGGCGGCCCAGTCGGGCACGATCTGGGGCACGCCGCAGGCCATGCCCTCCATGGTGGTGAGGCCCCAGCCCTCGCCGAGGGTGGTGGAGACCTGGACGTCCAGGGCGCTGTAGATGAGCGGCAGCATCGAGGAGTCAACACTGTCCCTGATGTGGCCGCCGCCGGTGAAGAGGAGGCGGTTGCCGATGCCGTAGTAGCGGGCCACGCTCTCCAGGTCCCAGCCGACGTCCTGCCTGGCGCAGTGCAGGAGCAGGTACGCATCCGGCACCTGGTGCTGCTGCACCCACTGGGCGAAGTACTGGAGGGTCAGGTCCAGCCGCTTGCGGGGCTGGTTGCGGTTCACGTTGCCCACGATGAAGGCGTTCTCCAGCACGGGGAGTTCAAGGAGCCGACGGGCGACGCTGCGGTCCACCGGGCGGAACTGGCGGGTGTCCAGGCCGTGGGAGATGACGTGCCGGGGGCCGCGGAAACCGGCGTTGACCGCCTCGCGATGGCCGAAGTGCGTGTACCACACGGCGGCGGCCAGCTGGTTGAGCTGCGGGATCACGGCGGGGTTGAGGTTCGCACCGTCAACAGGCATGTAGGCGATGACGGGCACGCTGGCGGGGGCCTCCCGGAGGAAGGCGGCGACATTCCACCAGTCATTGTTGATGATGACGGCGTCGGGCTTGTGCCGGGCGCAGAGTTCGCGGAAATGATCGATGCCCCACATGTCGCCGCCCTGGCAGGCGGGCAGGATGGTGTAGGGGTGGGAGTGCGGGCTGCCGTCGTAGTTCACGCCGGAGACGACCACGTCCCAGTCCTGGCAGAGATGCTGCAGCATGGAGTGGGTCACGGTGCCGAAGCCAGTGGGGACCACGGCATCACCGATCCAGAGCACGCGGCCTTTTTTGCCGTGGGCGCTGGAGCGGATGGTCTCGGTCGTCAGCATGGCCTTGGGCGTGGAGCCAAAGGAGAACAGCCTGCGGAACAAACTGGTGCCACTGGGCACCACCGCCATGGACGTCGGCATCGCTGCATGGAGCGCGGTCGGGGTGCTGGCGCCGGGCGTCTTCTGCGGCGGGGGCAGGGTGATCGCGCGTGCTTTCAGTTTGGCAGGCAGGGCCGGGCGACGGACACGACGACCCTCGGTGAGTAGGTGTTTGGCGTTCTTCATCTTGGCGGAGACAATGTACTTCAAGAACTTCAGTTACTCCACAGCAATGCGGCAGTTTGGCAGAAATTCCTGCATCTTTTGTACCAAGCGCATGTCTGCAGCCACGTCCAGGTTCATGGGATCCGACGCGGAGGTGGTGATAAAAAGATGCGTGAGGTTGGTGCACGCCTTCAGAAAATGAACGCTGTCCTCGGTAAACGCCACGGTGTTGGTCAGGCGCAGATGGGTCAGGTGGGGGGCCAGCTTGATGAGGAGCGCGAGGCTGGAGGGGGAGATCTGCGTGCCGTGCAGATTGAGATTGTTGATGGTGTCGACGTGCTCGCAGTGCCTGATCAACTCGGCCATATCGGCGTCGTTGAAATAGTCGCATTGCGCCGCGCTCACCCGCCAGACTTCGAAGTCGCCCTTGGGGAGGCTGGCGATGTCGCGGATGTCAGCCTTGTCCCCCATCGGGCGGCCGGCGGGTGCTTCCAGAGCGGCGGCATCGGGCTTCAGGCTGACATTCACCATGCCGCCGTGGTTGATGACCCACTCCGCCAGGGCGCGCTGCCGGGCCTGCTGGCTGACCGGCGGCCGGGCAGGGTCTTCCGGCTGGAAGGGAATGGGGGTGGGCCCAGGGGCGAAGAACTGCATGAGCGTGCCGTCCATGGCCAGCTTCCCGCTGGCGATGAGCATGAAGAGCGCGATCACTCCGCCGCCCCAGGCGCGCATGCGACGATGCGCGGGTGGCAGGGGGCCCGGAGCGGGCAGGTGGGAGTAGGGCTTGGTCACCGCTCCCGCATCCACCTTGGCCGAGATTCCGGGGGTGGTCTGCTTGATGGGGCCGTTGTCCAGCATCCCCTGGAGGGCGCGGCTCACATCGCTCACCTGCTGGTAGCGTTTGTTGGGATTGGTCTGGAGGGCGGTGCTGACCACCACATCCAGTCGCGCATCCGCTCCGGCAGCGCGGGAGGGGGGATCCCAGCCCAGGCCGCGGGGCACGCTGCCGGTGAGCATTTCGTAGAGCATCACGCCCAGGGAGTAGATGTCGGCGCGGTGGTCCACTTGCTGGTCGCGGGTCATCGCCTCTGGCGCGATGTAGTCCGGCGTGCCCAGGGCATCGCTGGCGGAGGTGAGGCCCTGCCCGTCGGCATCCAGGCCGAGTTTCTTGGCCAGACCGAAATCGGCCACCTTCACATTGCCCTGTTCGTCGATGAGGATGTTGGCCGGTTTGACGTCGCGATGGATGACGCCCTTGTGGTGGGAGTACTGGAGCGCATCGCAAATCTGGGTGACGATGGTCAGCATCTGCCGGGAGGACATGTCCCCCTTGCGCATGAGGTGGCGCAGGTTCGTCCCCTTCACGTACTCCATCGCGTAGAACATGCTGCCGCCGCCGGGGATCTCGCCGTAGTCGTAGATGGAGACGATGTGGCGGTGGCTCAGCTTCGCCAGGATGCGGGCCTCACGATGGAAGCGCTCGGCGAAGACGCGGCGGTTGCGCAGGGCGGGGGGCAGCATCTTCACGGCCACGATGCGGTTCAGGGCCTTCTGCATGGCCTGGTACACCGCACCCATGCCGCCGCGGTCGATCAAGGTGACGAACTCGTAGTCCGGGATCAATCCGTTGAGCTCCTCGATCGAAGGAGGCTCGAATCTGCCTAGTCGGAAGGGATCGTCTGCGTCCTGTGGATCTAGGTTCATGACGAGAGGAAACACCGCATGGCGCGGCGGGCAGCCATGCGGGACAGGAATGCCCGCGGTGCTGTGACTGTACTACTGGGCAGAGAAATTAGAATTTCTGCCGATGAAGACAAGGGTTTTCTCCGCGAAAATACCCGCAGACATGCCTGCGAATCTGCGCAGATAAAGCCGCGGTTGGGAGCGGGCAGGGGCGCGAGGGGAGCGCGACCCGTCCGCACTTTTACAAGTGCAGCTACGAGTTACCAGCTACGAACTGCTGGATACGGGCTGCGGGCGGGTGATGCCCGGACTTCGGAATCAGGCCACGGAGTCGCCTGCGAGCGCGGCGTTGCCGATGATGCCTGCTTCGTTGCTGAACTTGGCCGGGAGAATCTTCAGGCCCTCCCACACGACGGTGGAGAGCATGGACTGCATCTTCTTCTGGAGCGGCTCAAAAAGCAGGGAGCCTGCCTGGGCCACACCGCCACCGACGACGAAGGCATCCGGGTTCAGCAGCCAGGCCACGCTGGCCAGGGCGGTGCCGAGCCACTCGGCGACGTCATGCCAGATCTGGATGGCGACGGGGTCGCCTGCCTGGGCGGCCTCCGCAATGGCGCGCGGGGTGCAGTCTGCGGCGGTCTTGCCGAGACCGGCCTGGGCGAAGACTCTTACCGCGTACTCTGCGATCTGGTTGTTGCCCACGTACTTCTCCAGCGCGCCGAGGTTCCCGTAGTGGCCGTGCACGCCCTGGTAGTGGACGCTCATCTGGCCGATCTCGCCGGCGGAGAACTGGCTGCCGCGGTAGAGCTCGTTGTTGAGGATGAGGCCGCCGCCCACGCCGGTGCCGAGGGTGAGGGCCACCACATTGCGCAGGCCCTGGCCCGCGCCGTAGCGCCACTCGGCATACGCCATGGCGTTGGCGTCGTTTTCCACCACGGTGGGGAGGCCGGTCATCTCGCTGAGGATCTTTTTGAGCGGCACTTCCTTCCAGCCGGGCACGTTGGTCAGCACGTGGACGAAGCCGTTGTCGAAGTCCACCAGCCCGGGCACGCCCACGCCCACGGCGCAGATGTCGGGGTGGCGCTCCTGAAGCTTGGCAATCCGGTCGGCGATGACCCGGATGAGCGCCACGGGGCCGTCATGCCCCTGCGTGGGGATCGGCGCATCCACTTCCAGGAGATCCGCTCCACGACACACGCCCAGCTTGATGGAGGTGCCACCGAAGTCTACGCCAACGGCGACAGGAGCCGAATCACTCATAGGATCAGATAAAGAAGGAAGTAGTGAGTTTTGAAAATGCGAGCGCTGGGATTAATGCATTTTCCACGAGTTGCAAGCGCCACCGTGGCATTCCCCGCTGCGCTCAGGAGGGCTGACGGGCGTGCAGATTGGCCACGATCCGCAGCCCGTGAAGGGTGAGGTCACCCTCTACATGTGCGATCTCTGGCAGACGTGACGCGATCCATGCGGCATCGCCGCCGGTGGCCACCACGTGCAGGGTGGCCGGGTTGCCCATCTCCTCGCGGAGCTTCTCCAGGATGCCGCGCACCATGCCGCGGTAGCCGATGGCGGCCCCGGCCAGGATGGCGCCCACGGTGGACTTGCCGATGGCGGTGTCCGGCTCCCGCAGCTCCACCTGGGGGAGGAGGGCGGTGCGCTCATGCAGGTAGTCCGTCATGAGTCGCAGACCGGGGGCGATGACGCCGCCCACGTAGGCGGCGTCTGCCTCCACGATGTCGAACGTCACGGCGGTGCCGAAATCGATGACGATGCCCGGGGCTCCGTGCAGGGTGGCGAGGGCCACGGCATTGGCCAGACGGTCGGCGCCGATCGACTCCGGCTTGGGGTAGCGGATGCCGATGCCCAGCGGGATGTCGTGGCGCAGATTCAGCATCTGGCTGCCGAAGTGGGCCTGGAGCCGCTCCGTGGCGTCGGGCACCACGGAGGAGGCAACCACGAGGCCGTGGGACCAGCCGGTCAGCACGGTGGCCAGAGTGCGGGTGGTATCCGCCACCAGCAGGGAGGTGGGCGTGTCCCGCTGCTCCAGGATGGCGTCCGACGTGGCGAGACCAAACTTCGTGCGGCCGTTGCCGACGTCGATGAGCAGGTAGGGTGACATGGGAGGATGCTATTGCGGTACGCCCGGCGGGATCGGCTCAGCTCAGCTCAAATCAAATCAGGGCTTCCAGTCCACGCGGGTGAAGGTCGTCTTCTCACCGTTTTTCAGGGTCTCGATATCCAGCGGGGTGGAGCTCTTCACCTCCAGGGTGCGCCCCTGCACTTCCAGAGTCAGGCCCTGTTTCAGATCGGCGGCCTCCAGCCAGTAGCGGAGCTGCACGTCCTGGGTGGTCTTGGCGGGCACTTGGGGGATGGCGTCGAAGGCGAGGAAGAAGCTGGGGATCTCCCGTCCGCCCGAGGTGAGCAGGCGCACTTCCGGGGCGTGCATGGCCAGCTTGTCTGCGGAGTCGTTTTTCACCCGTACTTCCAGGTCCAGCCGGACGTTGCCGTAGTCGCGCTCCGCCACGGCGCGGTGGAATTTCAGCGGGGCATCGCTGGCGGCGGCTGGGGTTCCTGAGTTTCCGCCGGGGCCGTCCTCTTCACCGGAGTCACCGGGGCCGGAGAGGAACACATAGGAGAGACCGGCCACGATGATGGCGAGCAGCACCCACAGTTCGAGGCGTTTGAGCAGATTCATGGCCGCACCTTGGGGTGGATGCGGGGTAAAATCCAGTGTTCTTCTCCGGTCGGCTCATTGGCAGCCGGGCAGGGTGCGGACCCCCTGGCGGCTGATTCCTGTTTGCCAAGCTTGATTTTCTGAATACCATCACCGCCCCCTCCGCCGCGTGCGCGGTTGCGGCCTGTGTTTCCCCCTTCGCTTCCCGTCATGAACATCACGTTTGAGTCCCAGCCCAACTGCCGTGCCGTCTACCGTATCGAGATCCCCGCTGCCGATGTGCAGCGTGAGCGCGAGGACGTGACGGCCAACTACGCCCGCTCTGCCCGTCTCCCTGGCTTCCGCCCCGGCAAGGCCCCCAAGGCCGTCGTCGCCAAAAAGTATGAAGGCCAGATCCGTGAAGAGCTGGAGACCGCCCTGGTTCGCAAGGGCTACAACGAGGCCTCCAAGCGCGGTGACGCCGACATCCTGAGCGTGCTGAACGTGCGTGACCAGGCCCTCCATGGCGACGACCACTACACCTTCACCATCGAGGTGAGCACGGTGCCCCAGTTCGAACTGCCAGAGTACAAGGGCATCCCGGTCAAGCTGCCGAAAGTGGACGTGACCGATGCGGATGTGGACCACGACCTCCTTCACCTGCGCGAGCGCTACCAGACCTTCACCGACGTGGAGCGCGAGTCCAAGCTGGGCGACTACGCCGTGCTGCAAGTGACCGGTTCCGTGGACGGTAAGCCCGTGGAAGAGGCCCATCCCGACGCCCCGGCTTACCTTAAGAAGATCGACGGCAACTGGTTCCAGCTCAGCGAGAAGGAAAACTTCCTGCCCGGATTCTACGCCGGTCTGGTGGGCGCCAAGAAGGGCGACACCCGCGACATCGCCGTGACGCTGCCCGAGGACTTCCCGTATGAAGCGCTGCGCAACCAGGTCGTCACCTTCCACACCACGGTGGATGCCGTGAAGGAAGGCGTGCTGCCTGAGCTGGACGAAGAGTTCGCCAAGAAGCTGAACCCGGAATGGGACCTGGAGCGCGTGCGCACCGAGGTGAAAAACAGCATCGAGGCCCGTCGCCAGCAGAACCGCGAGAATGATCGCACGAACCAGGTGATCGCCCACCTTGCCGATAAGCTTGAGTTCGAACTTCCCCAGGAAGTGGTGAACCGCGAGGCCCAGCGCCGCACGAATGACATCGCCCGCAACGCGCTGAACCAGGGCATGGACCAGAGCCAGATCATGGACGCCCAGGAGCAGATCGTGAGCGCCGCGACCCAGCAGGCCCGCCAGAACGTGAAGGTGAGTTTCATCCTTGGCGAAGTGGCCAAGAAGGAAAACCTCCGCGTGAGCGAAGACCAGCTCCGCATGGCGCTGGCCCAGATCGCGATGCGCCAGAAGGTGACCCCGAAGAAGCTCCTCCAGGACGCCAAAAAGAACAACCTCATCGAGCGCCTTCGCGAAGACCTCTTGATTGAGAACGCCATCGGCTTCCTCAAGGAGCACGCCGTGGTGGAAGAAGTGGAAGCGACCCAGGAAGACTGCGGTCACGACCACAGCCACTGAGGCGCGGGTGTGGAAAGTTAGTCAGGTGATTTTTGGCAAGGCCACTCCGGAGACGGGGTGGCCTTTCTGCTTCGCAGAGACACCAGACTGACCCGCTGCGCGGGAGACGCCAGACTAGACGACGAAAGACAGAAGACTTGAGCTGGCGCATGGGAGTACGCCCCCAACGGAGTGGGGCGGGTTGGTCAGTAAAGCAGTGCAGAGCTTTCAGCCATCGCCACGGGCGTAGTCCGGTTGTCCCAACCGGCTCAGGCATCGGAGGGGTGCGGGGTGTTGGGGTGCTTGGGCGTGATGAGGTCTGCGGCGTCAGGGGTGGCGCGTCCGACCGGGACAGGAACGCCCCTCCCTCCCTTGCTGACCGGCTTCACTGGGCATGGGCTCTCATGCGTCAGCTCAAGTCTTCTGTCTTTCGTCTTCCCGTCTTCTGTCTCCCGCGAAGCGGGTCTTAGCGAAACGAAATTATTTCGAGAGTCTGTGTGTCAAACCGTTGGCCTGGAGACAACGCATTAAAAGGGGTGTTGCCAGTTAATGAGTGAAGGACCCGGGGGCGACGCCTTGTTTTTTTCCTCACGCTTGCGCACTCACATGAACGCCCTTTCTGCTCAGAAGACGTCGTCGCCGCCTCCGCCTCTCTCCGCCCGCCCCTGGCGATTGCGGTCGGCCGTCCTGTCCGGCATGGCTTTGCTCGGCCTGCTCGGGCGGGCGGAAGCCACCACCTACACGCTGCCCAGTGGCTCCACCGCAGGCTGGGACACGGCGATGTGGACGCCAGCGGGGTTCCCTAACGCGGCGGGCGACATCGCCCAGTACAACACCGCGACGACCGCGGCTTCCACGCCGCTCAACCTCACCGGCGGTGGAGCCATCACCCTGGGCCAGCTCTTGAACCTGAACACGGGAAACTGGTCCATCACGGCCGGAACCGCGTCGGGTATGGTCTTCGACAATACGAACGGGGTGGGGGCCAATGCCGTGATCAGCACCGCCAGCTCCGGCTCGCTGAGCATCGCGCCCAGCATCACCATCGCCAACACGAACCTGGTCATCAGCACGGGGTCCAACCAGACCGGGACCATTACCATCACCGGAGCGATCGGCGGCACGGGCAATCTCACCCTGACCGGGGCGCGGGCCGCCACGGTAATCTCCCTGGGCGACGTGAACAACACCGGCACGGTGAGTGCAGCCGTCTCCACAACAGGATTCACCGGCACGATCTTCAGCATCGGCAGCCTGGGGGCGAATGTCTCCTCCCTGACAGTTGGAGACTCGGCCAATCCCACCTTCGGCGGCCGGTTGAACATCACGGGGACCAGTGCCTTCACGGGGCCCATCGTCATTCAGGGCGCGGCCACGCTGGCCACCAGCACGGCGGGGCTCAATGGAGCGAGCAGCACGAGCGGCATCACCTTTGGCACCGGCGGCGGCACGCTGCTTTCTGCGGGCGGCATCGCCACGGCCAAGGCGATCCTGATCAATGCCGCAGCAAACTTCACCACGAGTTCAGGAAACGACATCACCCTCAGCGGTGTCATTTCCGGCACGGCCGGATTCACGAAGCGGGGCAACGGCAACCTCATCCTCAGCGGCAGTACCAGCAACACTTATGTGGGCGATACCGTCGTGACCGGCGGCGCGGTGATGACTGGCATCCTGTCCCTCCAGAAGACGGGCGGGGCCATCGCCGTGCCGGGAGATCTCGTCATGGACGGCACCTCGCTCAACGCCGCGGGGGTCGGCACCGCGGCCAACACGGTGCGCAACCAGTTCGGCCAGCAGTTCGGGGCGAACTCGGTCATCCGCTTTCAGAACAACACCTCCGCCATCCACTCCTACTTCTCCCTGTACGGCAATGACCAGACGGTGGCGGGGATTTCGGAAACAACTTCACTCGGCGGCATCATCCAGAACTCCCACACAGAGGCCTTTGCGATCGACTCGGTGCTGACCATCAACAACAGCGCGGACTTCACCTATGCCGGGTACCTGCGGAATGTCAGCGGCATCGGCACCGGGACCTTGGGCATCACCAAGACCGGTTCCGGGAAACAGACATTGTCCGGCGTCCAGATCATCTACACCGGGGCCACGACGATCAACCAGGGCATTCTGGAGCTGGTCGGCACCACCGGATTCAACAGTGCGGTCACCTTCGGCGCGGGCAGCACCGGCACGCTGCAACTGGGCAGCGCCGCGCACACCATCAACGGCCTGGCCAGTGCGGACACGGTGAACAACAACGCCTTTGTCCAGAGCGCCACCGTCAACACCACGCTCACAGTCAACCAGGCGGCGGACACGAACTTCGGCGGCATCCTGCGGGACAACGGACTCTTCACCCTGCGGCTCGTGAAGACCGGCGCGGGCAAGCTCACGCTTTCCGGGGCCAACAGCTACACCGGCGGCACGGCCATCAATGCGGGCGTCATCGAGGTGGGCAGCGCCGGGGCGCTGGGCAGCACCGGCACCATCTCCTTCGGCGGCGGCACCTTGCGCTTCACGGCGGGCAATACCACGGACTACTCCGGCCGCTTCGCCACCACGGCGGGTCAGACCTTCCGGATCGATACCAACGGGCAGACGGTGACTTTTGCCTCGAACCTGACCAGCTCCGTCGGCCACCTCACCAAGCTGGGGGCGGGCACGCTCATCATCTCCGGCACCAGCGGGTATGGCGGGGAGACCACCATCATGGAGGGCGTGCTCCAGATGGGCAGCACCACGGCCCTCACGAGCTCCCGGAACCTGTTCTTTGACTCGACCGCGCCCGCCAACACGACCCTGCGCCTGAACGGCTTCAACACCACGGTGGGCTCCAGCGCCAACTCTGGCCTCGCCTCCTCCACGACGAACGCCGTCATTGAAAACGGCAGCAATGCCACGGCGGCCACCTTCACGGTGGTGAGCGGCCTCGCGAGCACCTACGCGGGCCTCATCCAGGACGGCGGCACCCAGGCGCTGAACTTCACCCGCGGCGGCACCGGCATCACCACGCTGACCCTGACCGGGGCCAACACCTACACGGGCGTGACCACGGTGAACACCGGGGTTTTGGAAATCACCCTGCTGGGCAACGGCGGACAGAACAGCGGCATCGGCAAGTCCACCGCCGACGCTGCGAACCTGGTGCTGAACGGCGGCGGCTTCTCCTACGCGGGCACCACCGCCGCCAGCACGGACCGTCTCTTCACCCTGGGGGCCTCCGGAGGTTCGCTGCATAACAACGCCGTGTCCGCTGCCAGCGCGGTGAACTTCACGAACACCGGAGACATCGCCTTCACCGGCAGCGGGACCCGCACCCTCACCCTGCGCGGCACGAATATGGGAAACAACATCTTCGCCGCGCGCCTCACGGACAACGGCGGGGACGTCGTCTCCCTCACCAAGACGGATGACGGCACCTGGACGCTCACGGGCGATCACCTCTACACCGGGAACACCAGCGTCAGCGGAGGCAGACTGGTGCTGACGGGCTCCATCACGGGCTCGGCGGTGACCGTGGCCAACCGCGCCACGCTGGCCGGGACGGGCACCATCGGCTCCCTGACGGGGACCAAGGGCCTCACGCTGAACGGCGGGGACCTGGGGGGCACGCTGGACCTGCTCAGCGGCACGATCAACACCTTCACCCTGCAGGGCACTGCGGCCACGAACATCCTCGTCCTGGGCAGCACCACGGCAGGGAATGCGGCCGTGCTGAAGTTCGACATCGCCGCGCCGGGAAGCTCCGACCAGATCGTGCTCAATGGCGGCAAGCTCCTGGTGAATGCAGGCGGGGCGCGCATTGATCTGAACAGCCTCGGCGGCGTGGGGCTGGGCACGTACAACCTCATCACCTACGGCGCTGGGCAGGCCACGAACACGGCATTCCTGTATTTGGGGGCCACCACCGGCGGCGGCTTCTCCTACTCCCTGGTGAACTCCGGCACCGCGCTGCAACTGGTGGTCTCCAGCAGTGCCGCCTCCTCCACCTGGAATGTGGACGCCAGCAGCACCTGGTTCACGGCGGCGAACTGGACCGGCAGCATCATCCCCAATGGCACCGGGGCCACGGCCACGCTCGGCGGCATCATCACCGCGCCGCGGAACGTGACCATCAACTCCGCTGCCGCCACGGTGGGCACGCTGAACATCAACAGCGCGCAGAGTTATACCCTGAATGCCACCGGAGGCGGGTTCCTGGTCTTTAACAACAACGGCAACGGCGCCGCGCTGAACGTGACCACCGGCACGCACACCATCTCCGCCCCCGTGGTGCTGGCGGAGGACACCGCCCTGTCGCTCACCGCCACGCAGCTCACCATCTCCGGCCCCTTGAGCGGACCTGGGCAACTGGTGAAGACCGGCACCGGCACGCTGGTGCTGAGCGGGGCCAATACCTTCACCGGCGGCGTGTCCTTTGTGGATGGCATCCTGCGCTTCACGGTGGATACCTCCTGGGGCGGAGTGCCCGCCGTGGCGGATGCCTCCCACTTCTACTTCAACAATGCCACGGTGGAAGGCGCAGGCGCAGATCTGGATGCGCGCAAAGGCGTGACGTTGGGAGCCGGTGGGGTCACCTTCAAAGTGAATGGTTCCACGCTCTTCCTGCGCGGAGACATCACTGGACCCGGCGGCGTCATCGTCGGGCCAGCCACCGGGAGCGGCCAGTACGCTCCGGGCGGGGCCAGCACCTACTCGGGCGGCACGATCATTCAGACAGGCTCCAACGTCGTGCCGCTCGTCAGTTCCAGCGGGGCGGGGGATGCCCCCACCAGCGGACCCTTTGGCACCGGTACGATCACCCTGGCCGGAGGCCGCATGCGTGCCACCAGCAGCGCGACCGCCATCACGCTGCATAACACCATCATCCTGGCGGCAGACACCACGTTCTACTCCTCCGGCGCAGGCGTGCCCAATGACAGGAACTTGATCTTCGAGGGCTCCACCACCATCACCGGCGGCACGCGGACGCTGACCGTGGAGACCGCCCTGCCCTCGGGGACCACCGGCATCACCTTCAACGGAGCCATCGGGGATGGCGGAAACAACTACGGCCTGATCAAGGCGGGTGTCTCCACCCTGCTGCTGAACGGGGCCAATACCTTCACGGGCGGGCTCACCATCCAGGAGGGCACCGTGGTGGGCGGCAGCAGTGCTTCCGCTCTGGGCGGCTCGGGCACGGGCCTGGTCACTCTGGGCCATACCACCGGCACGGCCAGCGCCTCCCTCCTCAGTGCGGCCAACATAACCTACGCCAATGCTATCACCGTGGCGGCCGGGTCCACGGGCACGGCTACGATCGGCAACTCTGGAAACAGCGCCGCCCTCTTCAGCGGCACGGTCACGATGAACAAGGGGCTCACCCTCACCTCCACCGGGACCGGCTCTGTCACCCTCAGCGGGCCGCTCGTCGGGGCGTTTGACCTCACCATCACCGGCAGCTCGGGGAACTTCGCCCAGCTTTCAGGAAACAACGCCAGCTTCACCGGGGACGTGCTGGTGAACTCCGGCACCCTGCGGATGAACTCGACCACCGCCCTGAGCGTGGTGAACACCGTCTCGGTGGCCTCAGGTGCCACCTTTGATCTCAATGCGCGCAACACCACGATCGAGGGCCTGAGCAACGGCACCGGCATTGTGACCAACACCAATACCACCACCGCGGCCACCCTCACCCTGGGCGGCAGTGGCAGCTACAGCTTTGGCGGCTCCCTGCGTGCCACGACGACGGGGAACCTGAGCGTCATCAAGACCGGCACCGGCACGCAGACGCTCACCGGCCTGAGCCTCTATACGGGCAGCACCACCGTGAGCGGCGGCACTTTGCTACTGGACCTGGGTACGAATACCACCGGCGTGCTGGCTTCCACCTCGGCGCTCACCTTGTCCGGCGGCACGCTGGGCGTGCGGGGCGCGGCCACGGGGGCCTCCAGCCAGACTCTGGGGAACCTCACCCTCACCGCAGGCACGAGCAGCAGCATCGTCATCAACAACAACGGCGGCACCAGCACCACCCTCACCCTGGGCAGCACCTGGACGGTGGGCACCAATGCCCGGCTGTTCCTGGACATCTCCTCCGGCTCTGCCGTACTGACCTCGAACCCCAGCGCCCAGCTCACCAATGGCCTGCTCGCCTTCGTGACGGTGAAGGACGCCACCGGCACCGGCTTCGGCACCATCAGCTCCGGGCAGGTCGTGCGGGCCGCCACCTCCGAGCTGCGCAACAACAGCAACAGCGGAGCCACCAACTTCATCACCCAGGTGGGTCACACGGACTATGTGGGCACGACGCTGACCATGCTGTCGGGCACGCACCTCTTGAATTCCCTCACCATCAACACGGACCCCGGCGCAGGCACGTTGGTGCTCACCGGGACGTCGCTCACGTTTAACAACAACATCCTTCTCATCACGGGTGCGAACAACTTCGCCATCGACGGTGGCAACCTCGGCGCCAGTGCGGCGGCGATGGGCCTGCATCACCTCGGCACCGGCACGCTCACCATCAGCAGCACGATCAGCGGCGCCGCGGGCAGCCTGCTGAAGACGGGCACCGGCACCGTGGCCCTCACGGGGACGAATGCCTACACCGGCGGCACGACCATCAATGAAGGCACGCTGTCTGTCTCCGGCGGCGCGGCCCTGGCGGATACCGGCGCGGTCACGCTGGCGAACAATGCCACAGCAGTGTTTCAGGTGAACGCGTCTGAGACCATCGGCACGCTGAATGGCGGCGGGGCTCTGGGTGGGAACATCAGCATCGCTTCAGGAGCCACGCTCACCGTCACCCAGGGCTCCACGCAGACCTTTGCAGGCATCGTGGGAGGGTTGGGCAGCTTCACCAAGGCGGGCACCGGCCTTCTTGTGCTCAGCAATGCCAACACCTATGCCGGATTGACCACGGTCAATGACGGCATCCTGCGCATCACGAATGCTTCTGCGCTGGGCAATACGGGCAGTGTCACGCAGACCACGGTGGCAGCTGGCGGTCGGGTGGAGCTCTCTGGCGGCATCACGGTGGTGAATGAAGACATCACCATCACGGGTGTGGGCAACGGCAGCCAGGGCGGTCTGCACGGCAGCTCCGGCGTTAGTGAGTGGGCCGGGCAGGTGACGCTGGCCAGTGATCTGGCCCGTGTGGGCTCCAGCGGGGGCAGCGCCCTGGTCATCAGCGGGAAGATCACGGATGGCGTTAATACCTTTGGCCTCGCCATTCGCGCGGCGGACAGCCCGACCTTTGCCAATGTGGTGGAGCTGACCAATGCGGGCAACGACTACGGTGGCAGCACGGATGTCGTGGTGGGTGTGCTCCGCATCGCTGGCGGTGACAACCGCCTGCCCACGGGCACGGTCTTGCGAATCGGCAACGGCTCCAACGTGGATCGCGCCCGGTTTGACCTCAATGGCTTCAACCAGCAGGTGGCGGGGTTGAGCTTCCAGGGCAACACCATGCTGAAGAACGTGCACAGCGCGACGGCCGCCACGCTGACGATCAACAACTCCTCGAACTTCAGCTACGACGGCTCCATCACCGGAGCCGTGTCGCTGGTGAAGACCGGCTCCGCCGTGCAGACGCTGCTGCTCAGCACTCCGGCCAACGGAGCGTCCAGCTACACCGGCACCACCACCATCAACGGCGGCATCCTGCGGGCCGGTTCCACCAGCGCTTTTTCCGCGAACTCCGCCGTGTCCCTGGCGGACACCGCGGGCGCGGCGCTGGATCTGGCGGGCTTCGCCCAGACCATTGCCTCTCTGGCGGGTGGCGGGGCGACCGGTGGCAATGTCACCCTGGGCAACGCCACACTCACGACCGGAGGAAATAACTCCAGCACCACCTATGACGGCGTGATCTCCGGCACCGGCGGCGGCCTGGACAAGCAGGGCACGGGCGCCTTCAAGCTCACCCGCGCCAATACTTACACCGGCACCACCACCGTCAGCGCGGGGGCGCTCATCGTGAACGGCAGCACGGCCAGCGGCGCCATGAACGTCTCCGGCGTGCTCGGCGGGAACGGCACCGTGGGCGGCATCACGACCATCCTCACAGGAGGTTCCTTGAACCCGGGCGACCCCGATGCAAACGGCGGCATCGGCAAGATCAACCTGAGCCAGGGCGTCACGCTCAACACCGGCTCCAACTCCACGCTGGAGATTCGCGGCGCCACCTTCACCAGCACGGACGGCTTTGGAGGCAATACCATCGGCTCCGCCGGGTACATCACCTATGTGAAGACCAACGGCGTGGGCCAAGGCGATCATGATCAGGTCAGCGTGACCGGCACCTTTGTGCAGCAGAACGGGGCGGGCATCGATGTGGTGCCTGTGACTGGCTTCTCTGCCAGCTACGGGCAGATCTTCAACCTGCTGGACTGGACGACCTTGGTCGGTACCTCCTTCTCCAACAATCTGGGGCTCTCCATGCGCGATGGCTCGGGAGACGCCCTGCTCGATCTGGATCTGCCCAGCCTCGCCGGTACCGGCCTGGTCTGGGACACCAGCTTCTTCGTCAGTGATGGCATCCTCGTGGTGGTGCCCGAGCCCAGCCGGATGGTCTTGCTGATGGTGGGGATGGTCTTGGCCGGGATGCGGAGACAGAAGACTGGAAGACGAAAGACAGAAGACCTGAGCTGATGCACGGGGCACGCCCAGCGAAGGGGGCAGGCCAAAGGAGGCGGGGGTTCCCAGCTCCGCGTGGGAGCGGAGGCTGGCGCGTCCGCCTTCATGCCTGCCGAGTTGCCGCATTGGACTCAGTGCGCACCTTCCTCCCGCGTTCTGAATGGCTGAGGACAGCCGAATTACTTTCAGCTGCCTTACCGGGCGTAGTCCGGTTGTCCCAACCGGCATCTTGAGCGGAGGGATGCGGCGTGTGGGGTGTTTGAGCGGGATGAGATCTGCAGCGTCAGGAGACGCGCACGGCAAGCGGGGCGCTTGCCCTACAGTGCGTCACGAAGCGGTTGTCCAAGGAGCGGCGGTTTGTGCTTCAAGCACAACCGCTGTGGGTGGCCGGAGGGATTGAGGCGCCCCATTGCCCATGAGGTCTCCAACCCCCCTGAGGTCCCATACCTCATGCGGCTTCGGGGCAGGGGCACACGCTGAGCTTCGCTCCTCCTCGGCGGTTGTGCTCAAGGCACAAACCGCCGCTCCTTGGTCAGGAGCGACTCCAGGACCTCCAGCACCCAACCACCCCGGGCCTGTAGGGCGACCGCTTCGGTTGCCTCAGTCAGGGGACGCGCGTGGCAAGCTGGGCGCTTGCCCTACAGTGCGTCAGGGGGGGTGTCCAAGGAGCGACGAATCAACCTCTGTCCCCAGTGACACACCCTTTCCACCCCACCGCCGAGTCACCATAGCGACTAAAAATTCAGAACATCACCATTGCAGGGAGTCATTGCTTTTACTAATTGTAAAAATAGGAAATTAATCTCACAAAATACTCACCCTCAGTCCTCTAACAGACTCCCGACTCCCATGAGAACCCCCAGTGCCTGCTCCGGGCTCCTACTGGCCCTCCTTCCTCTGCTGCCCGCTTCGGCGGGCACGCTGGATAACAAGAACCCCAGCGGCAAGGAGGTCATCCAGCCTGCCCAAGCCGAGCCCCTCTACTGGGGCACGATCAACTCCGGCATCAAAACCAATGATGCCTACACGGACGGCAACTTCAGCATCGTGGCTCCGTTGTGGAGTTCCCTGGGGGCAGATGCCACCCTGAGCGGCGGGCTGCTCTTCCTGGAGCCCTATGTCTCCTATGGCGAGGGCGGGGAGATCGCCGCCTCGCTCGGCCTGGGCTACCGGCACCTCTTTGGCAGCCAGCCGCTCAGCGCGCTGACGATCCACGACGGTCATCAGGCGGGTTTCTTTGAAGAAGGCGCTTTCATCGGGGCCAACCTCTTTGTGGACATGCTGGACACGGAGTCGGACAACCAGTTCTGGCAGCTCGGGGTCGGCCTGGAGGCAGGCACGCGCTACATCGAGTTCCGCGGGAATTATTACATCCCCCTCTCGGATCGCCAGCTCGCGGAGGAGCAGCGCTCCCGCGAGACCTTCCGCACCTCCCGCTCGAGCAGCGGGGTGAGCGGCTCCCAGTCCGTCACTCCCCTGGGCGATGCCTTCGCCACGGGCAACACGGTCGCCCAGGACGGCCTCTTCACCAACTACAGCACGCGCACGACGCGGACCACCACCACCACCACCACCATCGAGCGCCTGCTCCAGCGGTTCGAGGAAGGCATGGAAGGCTGGGACGCAGAAGTAGCGGTGCTGATCCCCGGGCTGGATCGTTACCTGGACGTGATGCTGATCGGCGGCTACTACAGCTTCGACAACCAACCCTTCGGCCCCCAGCAGGGCGGTACCGGCAATGTGGAAGGCTGGAAGGCCGGCCTGGAAGTGCGCCCCGTGCCCGCCCTCATCCTGAGCGGCACCTGGTATGAGGACGAGCGCCTCACGGGCAGCGACTGGACCGCGGGCGTGCAGCTTCAGATCCCCTTCGAAATGGGCGACCTGGGCGATGGCAAAGGCTTCTGGGATCGCGTCGGCGATGCCTTCACCCCCCGCCGCCGTCATCTGCTGGAGCGCATGGCTGAGCCCGTGGGCCGCCAGAACGCCGCGGTGAAGCTCGCCAACAGCTTCAAGGAATCCGAGCGCGTTGTTTCCCAGACCAGCAGCACCAGCGTGAAGCGCGTCACGCGAGTTGTTTCCCAGACCGCCCAGCGCGTCGTGCTGGCAGATGACATCATCTTCGTGAACAACGGCATCTCCGTGGGCAACGGCATCCAGGCCGGGACCTCCGGCAAAGCAGGGGCCGATGGCACGGCGGAGAAGCCCTTCGACAACGTCGCGGAAGGCGCGTTCGCAGCGGGCAGCAACTCCAACGTCAGCACCGACGGCAGCATCTGGAAGGTGTACACCCAGGGCGGCACCGGCACGGACTACATCGGCAGCGTAGTGGCCACGGGCAGCACCCGGTTCATCAGTTCCTTCACGCCCCTCGTGGCGCTGGGGAACACCTACTTCGGCGGCGGCACACCCCGTCCGGGCTTGAACGGGAACTTCAACGCCACCAACATCGGCTTCCTGCAGGTGACCGGGTATGACGTGCGGAAACCGTTGCTCCTCCCCGCAGCCATCGATGCGCTGAACGTCCGGGAACTCCTCGTGACGGACAATCTCACCTCCGGCGGCAGCGGCATCCGGTCCACCACAAATGACGGCGGCACCTCCGCGGTCAATGTCCTGCGCAACCAGGTGACCGGTGTGGGTACCGGCTCGACGTACAATGGCATCGATGTGCTCAGCGAAGGCAGCTCCACCGTGAATGCTCTCGTCCAGGGGAATGACGTGCTTGGAGGTTTCGACCGGGGCATCGCGCTCATCACTGCCGGAACGGGCGTGATCGATGGCACGGTGGTGGACAACAACCTAAGCGGCTTCTACCGGCTCTACGGCATTCTTGTTGATCACGCCTCCGGAAGTGAAAGTACTGCCGTGGTGGCGAACAACCACCTGACGGGCGACTTCGATCAGGTCGGCATGTCCTTCCGCTCTACCAGCTCGACGGCCGGGTCAGTTCTTGACATCACCGCACAGGGGAACGTCTTCAGCGGCGAGTTCGAGGATACGGGGATCACCTTCACCGCCGGGAACGGTTCCAGCATGGTGGGCAAGACCATTGGCAACCAGTTCAGCGGCACTTTCAACGACATCGGCGTGTGGGGCACGACGGTCGGGACGAACTCGCATCTGGAGCTGGAGATCCTGAACAACAGCTTCTCCGGTTCCTTTGGCTCCGGGGTCGAGTTCGCGACAAACGGCACGACCACCATTGATGGGCATGTGGAAGGCAATACCTTCTCCGGCACCTTCACCTCCGGCGTCGAAGCCCGCAGGAGTGGGTCCAGCACGGTGGATGTGGATGTGTTGAACAACACCTTCTCCGGCACGTTCTCAGACGCGGGCATCTATTACTTCCAGAACGGCACGGGTACTGGCAACGTGTGCGGCCAGGTGCAGGGCAACCTGCTGAGCGGCACGTTCACGGCATACGGGGTTAACGTCGAGGCCCGCAACGGCATCGTGGACGTGGATGTCATCGGCAATGCGCTGACCGGCAACTTCGGCACGGGCATCTCCCTGCGCCGCAACGTGGCCTCTGGCACGGCTGCCAAGCTCAGCTCTGATATCCTGAACAACACCCTCTCCGGCGACTTCTCCGTGGCAGGTATTTCCGTGGACCACCGCGGCATGGCCCCGGCAGATGCCTCGTTCATCGGTGACGTGGACATCATTGGCAACGTGCTGAGCGGTGACTTCAACGAAGCGATCCTGGTCTCGGCGACTGGCGGCAGCCAGCTCAATGCGACGGTCACGAACAACGCGATCACCGCAGCCGCCACCGTGGACACCGTGGGCATTCACCTCCGGTCCGGCGGCACCAGCATCCTCACAGTTTCAGGGTTCAACAACAACGTCATCAGCGGCCTCTCGCAGACCGGCATCCTGGTCGAGCGCATCGCGCCCAATGGCCTGGGCGGCGGACTCAGCGTGAACGGCACTCTGAATGCCCCTTCCAGCAACAGCGTCAGCAACGAGACCGCGAACAAGCTGGACGTCATCAACGGCACCACGGAACCGATCAGCGGCAGCTTCTTGCTGAATAACACCCAGGCGACCCTGCCAGCCATCGTGCCCTGATCGATCGTTGGCGCGAGTGCGCTCGCGAGCGGGGAGCGGGGAGCCGCGCAACCGCTCCGTGCACATGCATCACACGAAGCCGCACCCTTCACCGGGTGCGGCTTTTTTGTGGGGGGTGTGGCAGTGTCAGGGGTGGCTCGCGGCAAGCGGGGCGCTTGCCCTATAGTGAGTCTGGAAGCGATTGTTCAAGGAGCGACTCCAGCACCTCCAGCAACCGTCCACCCTGGGCCTGTAGGGCGACCGCTTCGGTTGCCTCAGCCAGGGGCCGCGCGCGGCAAGCGGAGCGCTTGCCCTACAGTGAGTCTGGAAGCGATGGTCCAAGGAGCGACTCCAGCACCTCCAGCAACCACCCACCCCGGGCCTGTAGGGCGACCGCCTCGGTTGCCTCAGTCAGGGGCCGCTCGCTGAACCCGGCAAGCAGAGCGCTTGCCCTACAGTGTTTCAGGAAGCGATTGTCCAAGGAGCGGCGGTTTGTGCTTCAAGCACAACCGCCGTGGGTGGCCGGAGGGATTGCGGCACCCCATTGCCCTTGAGGTCCCATACCTCATACGGCTTCGGGGTAGGGGCACACGCTGCGCTTCGTTCCCAATCGGCGGTTGTGCTCAAGGCACAAACCGCCGCTCCTTGGTCAGGAGCGACTCCAGCACCTCCAGCAACCACCCACCCCGGGCCTGTAGGGCGACCGCCCCGGTTGCCTCAGTCAGGGGCCGCGCGCGGCAAGCGGAGCGCTTGCCCTACAGGAGTAATTCCAGGCCTACCCGCTCCCATTCTGCGACACCATCGACACCCTTTTTAGAGGTTCACTGAGAAATAGAGAGAGGGACTTTTTTGTGAACTACTAAATATGGTGTCGATGGTGTCGCAAAACCTCTTAATTGCTCTCCAGTGGGATGATCACCCAGCTCCGGCAGTTTCGGGTATTTTGATGCCTCACCCGATCCGGGCACAACCGCGCCAGCCTTCCCAGAAAAGTGCCGCAGGCATTGGGGAAATACAGGGCCCGCTGCACGTCTCCCCGCACCTCGGGGATGGCCAGGAGCTGGGCTTCCAGTTCGTTGGCGGTGCCGGTCCAGGTGTCCTTCAGGTGCAGGGTGAGCAGGGCGCGGTCCACGAGGGCGAGGAAACGCACCTCGGCCGAGAGCTCGCGGATGGACTGGATCAGCTCCGGGTGGTGCCAGTGGCGGATGCCGCTGCGGCTGTCGCGCAGATCCGCCGGGATCTGAAACTCGTGCAGCAGGTAGTGGGTGAAGTGGGGCAGCTCGTCCATGAGCGTCTGCCAGAAGGCGGACTCCTGCTCCAGGGAGTTCGTGGGCATGGGCATGGGGCAGCGGGCGGCGCGCAGGATCATGAGCTTGTCCTCCAGGCTGTCATCCAGCGGGGGCAGCACCTGCATGTTCTCCGGCTCCTCATTCAGCGCCACGGTCATGCGCCACACGGGGTCCAGCAGCAGGGCATCCTTGCGCTTGGCGTGCAGACGCTGCTCATGCCCGTAGAGCAGCTCCTTGATGCGGGCGCCGAACTGACGGCGGGCGCGCATGTCGGTGGTGCCGTTCTCGTCATCCAGCCGCAGGTGCTCGCAGCCGAAGAGGTCCGCATTGAAGTCCGTGGTGCCGGTCATGTAGCCGTAGGGGCGGCACTCGCGACCGCCCAGCAGCCGGGTGATCACCTTTTGAAACAGGGACTTCCCGCTCTTCACCGGGCCTGCCATCACCAGCACCTGCCCGGCCTTCCGCCAGTGGGCGTGCATGGCCAGGATGGAGCACTGCAGCCAGCCGTAGAGGTGCACGCGCTGGTCATGCTCCTCGCTCACGAAGAGGCCGTCGATCAAGGCCCGCAGCACAGGCCAGGGCCCCGGCACCGCCACGGGCATCTGGGGATCGGTCGTCACCAGGATGAGCTGCCCGTTCACCTCGCGTGGACCCTTCACATGCCCGGCCAGCGGACCGGCGTAGCCCACCGGGCGGCGGCACTGCACCATGGTGATAAACTCCTCGAACTCGGAGATGAGCCCGGGCTTGGCCGTCATGATGGCCATGCCGCGCACCTTGCAGTGGCGGCGCAGGGGACCTTCCATCACAGGGAACCAGTCCCCGCGATCATCCAGGATGAGGTATTCCTTGTGGGCCTTGTCGTAGTACACTTCCTCGAACCACGCGGCATGGCTGCGGCGCAGGGCGCGCGTGTAGGCCGGGCGCTGCTGGATCTCCTCCCCGATGTCGCGGCGGGTGGCCTGATCCTCGATACCGGTGGCGTCATCAAGGGAGAGCCGGGAGGCGAAGAGAGGCGGCAGGTCCATGGTCGGTCGTGTGTTCGTGTTCGTCGTCGTAGTTGCGTACATGAGAAATGAAGAAAGGGTTGTGTCAGTCGGCGAAGAGAAGCTGGAGGGACCGCGCGTGAGCCTGCGGATCCGCCAGAAGATTGGCCAGGTCATTGCGAATGGCGGGCAGCTCGATGACGTCCACCTGCGCCCCGGCCACCCTCAGCTCGGCATGCCAGGTGGCGGCGCCATTGCGACCGGCCTCGCCCTCATCCGGCAGGATGCGCACGCGACGGCCGCGCAGCAGCTCCAGCAGCTTGGGATCGCGGGTGAAGGAGGCCCCTGCCGTGACGGCGGCCAGCGGCACCCAGGGGGCATCGGCCAGATCGATGGCGGAGGCCGCCTCCAGCAGGCCCACCACGCCCTCCACCATCAGCACCGGCGGGCGGCCGCGACTGAGGAAACTACGTCCGAAGAAACTGCCACGTGACCCCGCCAGCGTCCTGGCCTTGGTCGGGCCCCGGGAGGTGCGCAGCAGGCCGCCATCGTAGCGGCGCGCCTGGGCAAAGGTGTCCTCCACCAGGCACCAGCAGGTCTGCCCGTCCACCCGCGTGTTGTGCAGCAGCCCCTTGTTTTTGAACAGATGCACCATGCCCGGGGTGACGTGCCGGAGCGCCGCGATGCGCGCCTCGTCGGCATCGGTAAGAGGAAAGAACGTATGCCGGGCGCGATGCTCCGCCGGATTCACCGCCGGGGGCTCAGACGCCCGCCTCCGGGGCGGCAGGCTGGAGCGGTGCAGGGGCGGGGAGCCTGTCCCGCCTCCCGACTCATCCTCCTGCAGCAGGTGGCCATACGGCATGTGGCCACTGCGGTCGGCATCTCGCAGCTTGTGGCGCAGCTCCGCCTCCGTCCACACGGGGCGGGAGAAAGCACGGTTCCAGTGCTCCAGCAGCGGGCTGGCCGCATCCGGCGGGAGGTTAAAACCACGAACCAGCACCACCGCCACGCGAAAGAGCGCCGCGCTGCCGCCCTCACCCTGGACGGAGGGCGGCATGCGGGAGATATATTGCCAGGCCCGGTCCTCCACGGGTTGCGGCGGACGCTGCCTGGGTGTCGCAGCCAGTGGCGTTCTCATCGTCGTCGTTTTCATCATCACCATCATCAGCGTCTCCTCGTTTGTTCCTCTCCTTGATGCTCTCTCTCTCCGTGCTGTCCCCGGCACCGGGCACAGCAAATCCCTTTCCGGTATGGGAACTCCCACCCGGTGAATGAAGGGCCGCGCTCTTCCGCGCGAGTGCGGGTACTATGAAATATCAGTCCGTTCCGTCCGGCTTCGGGGCGGCTGACGCAGGCACCGTGAGCCGCCGCTTGAACTCCTCCACCCCCGCGCGCTCGAAGCGCACCAGACGGCCGATCTTGATGTAAGGCAGCTCCCGTTGGGCCATGAACCGCTCGATCGTCTTGGGCCTGACCCTCAGGATGCCCGCCACCTCCAGCTTGGTCAGCAGCCCCTCCGTACCCTCCAGTGACTTGTCAGTCGCATTTCCAACCATGGAGAACAATGTGCGCTAAGCTTGGACATAAATCAAACGGGGAAAAAGGCAGAAGGGATCTTTCCTCAACTCCCCAGGGCCAACGTTAAACACTCCCCCTCGTGCCCCTGCCCATTTTCTCCATTGTCCCCTTGCTCGGGGGTCAGGGGTCCGAATGATCCCTTGCCTCGAGCTGGCCCGGCGATACCCAAGTATGATTCAGAAATTCGACAAACTCGCCATGGCGCTTCCTGTACCTGAAGCCCCCGATGCCAATGCCGCCGCCGCCGTCCAGGAGCTCCTGGGAGGGAAGTTCGGGGAGATGTCCACCCTGATGAACTACACCTTTCAGTCGTTCAACTTCCGGGGACGTCAGAAGATCCGTCCCTTCTACGATCTCATCTCCAACATCGCTGCGGAGGAGTACAGCCACATCGAGCTGGTATCTGCGACGATCAACCTCCTGCTCACCGGCACCACCGCGCGCGCCGACCGCAACAAGACACCAGAGACGGCGAACAAGCTGGACCCTTCCCCGCTGGCCCAGGCGATGGGAGCACGGAACTCGTATCACTTTCTCTCCTCGGGTCAGACGGCCCTGCCTATGGACTCCATGGGGCAGCCGTGGACCGGCGCCAATGTGACGGCGACCGGCAACCTCAAGATGGACCTCCTGCATAACTTCTTCCTGGAATGCGGAGCGCGCGCCGGGAAGATCCGGGTGTATGAAATGGTGAGCAATCCCACCGCGCGCGCCATGGTGGGATTCCTGCTCGTGCGAGGTGGCGTGCACATCGTCGCGTATGCCCGTGCGCTGGAGAAGCTGACCGGGGCGAACGTGGGCGCGCTCCTGCCCATCCCAGACGTGTGCAACAAGAAGTTCCCTGAGGCCATGGTGCATGAGGCCAAAGGCATCCACCGGATCATGTATCGCTGGAGTCCTGAGGACTATCGTGAACTGGACAAGATCTGGAATGGCCCACACCCCGAGGATGGCCAGGAGTTGATCGTGCAAGATGGGATGCCAGAAGGCGCGCCCTGGCCGGAGCTCGAGGAGGAGCCCCAACTCGGCGCCCCGGGTGCAGATGACATCGATCCCGAAATGCTCGACTGGTACGGCAAGATGCTGGACAAGTAGGCCAGGCCGGAATGCAAGAAGGGGACAACGATAGGTTATAGGGGCGAACCCAGCCCCGCCGCCGTGCTGTGCTGCGCTGTGTGGGGAAAGTTGGATCAAGCTTGCACTATTTTGAGGCTGACGCTCCGCCCGGCCCGATCCTGCCATGTATGTCCCTCACTTACCAACCCTTTGCAGAAGTGCCAGAAGTCGTTGAACTTGGAAAACAGCTCGACAAAAACGTAGGCGTTGGCGAACGCTGGTTGACGTTGGCCCTGTCCGGCGCGCTCTTTACGGCGGGATTGCGTTCCCGGGGGCTTGCTGCCGTGGCCCTGCACGCGGGCGCCCTGGCTCTCAGTGCACGGAGTGTGACGGCCCATTGTCCGCTTTATTACCGTATGGGCATCAACACCAACCGGCCCGGCGCAGCGACCCCGGAGCATGAGGAAACAACGGAAGCCGGGTCGCAAGATTGAAGGCGCGCCCATTTTCTTGCGGGAGCGCCTCAGTCGTGGCTGCGTTCGTAAGAACGCGGTCCGGCTGCGCGGAACCCAGCGTGCTCTTTTGACGCTACAGGGTCGTGCCACGCTCCGCACTCTCACGAGTGCAGCCACGAGCTACTCGCGGGGAGCGCCTCAGTTGTGGCTGCGTTCGTAAGAACGTGGTCAGGCCGTGCGGAACCCAGCACGCTCTTTTGACGCAACAGGATCGTGCCAGCCACCGCACTCTCACGAGTGCAGCCACGAGCTACGAGCTACTCGCGGGAAGCTCCTCAGTCGTGGCTGCGTTCGTAAGAACGCGGTCCGGCTGCGCGGAACCCAGCGTGCTCTTTTGACGCAACAGGGTCGTGCCAACCACCGCACTCTCACGAGTGCAGCCACGAGCTACAAGCTACTCGCGGGAAGCTCCTCAGTCGTGGCTGCGTTTGTAAAAACGCGGTCAGGCCCCAAGTCACCCACCACGCTCTTTTGACGCTACAGGGTCGCGCCACCCACCGCACTCTCACGAGTGCAGCCACGAGTTACGAGCTACGACTTACTCGCGGGCAGGCCCCCTGCCTTCCCTTAACCCTTCGTGCCTTCGTGTGAGAACATCAGATTCCCAGCACGCAAGGCTTCCGTACTTCCTCACTTTTCACTCTCAACTTTTCACTTTGCCCATCAGCTACCCGTCCCCGTACAGGGCTGGCTCTGCTGCTTGTAGGCCCCCAGAATGGCTGCAATGAGCGGGCCAAAGCGTTCCTTCAGCTCCAGAATGCGGCTGGTGTTGTGCATCTCCACGCCCTTGCGCTCACTGCGGATGAGCCCTGCCTCCCGCAGCACCTTGAAGTGTTGGGAGAGCGTGGACTTGGGCAACGTGCGATTGTCCACCACCAGGAAGTTTGAGCACGTCATCGGGCACTGGGAGCCCTGGATGTCGGCAAAGATCTGCACCCGCACCGGATCGGAGAAGGCATGAAGAATGCCTTCCACGGTGATGTCGTTGACGGATGGATGATGCAGCGGTCGCATGGGGTGTTTACATAGCATACGGTCGCCGGGCCCGCTACGCGGCAGACACAAGACGGGAAGACACAAGACGCAAGACCTGAACTGGCGCATGGGGGCACGCCCAGCGGAGCGGTCCTACCAAAGGAGGTGGGGGTTCCCAGCCCCCAACCGGCTGCGGGAGCGGAGGGATACAACGTGTTGGGCGTTTTGGACACCACGAGGTCTGCCACGTCAGGGGCCGCTCGCCCTACAGCGTGTCAGGAAGCGATGGTCCAAGGAGCGGCGGTTTGTGCTTCAAGCACAACCGCCGTGGGTGGCCGGAGAGATTGAGGCACCCCATTGCCCCTGAGGTCCCATACCTCAGGCGGCTTCGGGGTAGGGCCACACGCTGCGCTTCGCTCCTCCTCGGCGGTTGTGTTCAAGGCACAAACCGCCGCTCCTTGGTCGTGGAGGGCTTGCTGGCGATATCGTGGTGCAACGGAACGGCGCTGGGACCCCCGCCTCCTTTATGTGAATCGCTCCTCTGATCGTGCCCTTCCCTGCGCCAGCTCAAGTCTGATGTCTGGAGTCTCCTTTAGACCCGATGCAGCTTGTACGGGTACACCTTGTTCGCATTCCACTGGCACACGTACAGATCCCCCTGGTCATCCGCACACACATCATGCCCGTGCTGGATGACGGCCTGTTCCTGCATCATCAGCAGCACCTGGCCGTTGTCGTCGAACTTGGGCGCGGTGCCGCCGGGGTTCGAGATCACACGGTTGTCCTTGTCCAGGATGGTGACAAAGCCGCGGTTCAGCTTGGGACGGTAGTCGTTGGGGATCATGCCAAAGCAGACCCCCGCCAGGAGATGCTCACCGCTGATGACCGGGCGGCTGATGAAGGCCCCCGGCAGATACACGGACCGGACAAACTTGCCATCCAGCGTGAACCACTGGAACTCATTGCGCATGCGCTCCGTGCACAGCAGCAGCGGCTCCGGTGTGCGGGTGTCGATTGCCACGCCATGCGCCTGCAGGAACTTCCCGGGGGCGAGATCGCTTTTGCCGCCAAACTTGTCCAGGAACTTGCCCGCGGCATCGAAGCGGAGGACAAACTGCGAGCCGTAGCCATCCGCCACGTAGATCGTCCCGTCCGGGCTGGCCGTGGCCTCCGTGGGCGCATACTTCTGGCCCACGGGGTAGGCCCCGCACTCTGCCGCCGTGGGCAGTTCCAGCAGGATCTTGCCCTCCAGATCCGCCTTCAGCACCCGCCCTTTGGTATCGGTGATCCAGAGCACCTCCTTGTCGCCCTCGCGCACCAGAGAGAGACCGTGTGCCCCGCCCAGGTTGAGCGTCCAGGTGCCCAGCAGAGCGCCCTTCTTGTCGTAGATCAGCATGTTGTTCTTCGCCTGATCCGTCAGCATGAAAAGGCGGCCATCCCGCACCTGCACCATCTCGTGGCAGTTGTTCACCGGCACCTTCGTGGCATCCGCCTGGCTCCAGAGCTTGTCCACCCGGTAACGGTGCGTGCCGTGGCCGATGACGGCCCCGTGAAACTCCGGCGCCGTCTTGTCCGCTGCCTGCACATACGGGAACGGGAATGCCGTCAAGGCCGCGGCGGCGCTCGCGGTGGAGTGGGAGAGGAAACTACGACGAGTGAGAGGGCGGGCGGGGGACATGGGCATGGACATGCTGGTGCGGGAGAGAAAGAGGGAAGCGGTGCGACGGGCCGGTCTTGCAGATGAAGGCGCGTAGAGTCAGATCCCACCACAGGGATGCGAAGATCCGACCGCTGCGCGGAGACAGGAGCCGCTGCGCGGGAGACGCCAGACAGAAGACTTGAGCTGGCGCATGGAAGGGCACGATCAGAGGAGCGATTCGCATAAAGGAGGCGGGGGTCCCAGCGCCGCTCCTTGGACCATCGCTTCCTGACACACTGTAGGGCAAGCGCTCCGCTTGCCACGCGCGGCCCCTGACGTGGCAGACCCCGTGGTGCCCCCCAAACGCCCAATACGCTGTATCTCTCCGCTCCCACGCGGGGCTGGGACCCCCGCCTCCTTTGGCCTGACCACTTCGCTGGGCGTGGCTCCTCATGCGCCAGCTCAAGTCTGGTGTCTGGTGTCTTCCAGTCTGGCGTCTCCCTCGCAGCGTGACAGGAAGTTCATGGGAGAAGCAGGCGGAAGCGCGCGTTTTGCTCCCCGATGCTTCTCGTTTCATGAAACTACCTTCCGCCACGCTCCGCCCCGGTCTGCTGGGGCTTCTCCTCGCGTCCTCCGTGCTTCTCAAGGCAGCAGAGCCCGCCCCTGCCCCCGGCCCCCTCGCCGCGGCACTCCAGCCGCTGGTGGACCGTCAGATCATTGCCGGGGCGGTCGCTCTGGTGGCAGACAAGGAGAAAGTGCTGGCTCTGGAGGCCGTGGGCCTGGCCAGCGTGAAGGACAAGATCCCCATGCGGACGGACAACCTTTTTTGGATCGCCTCCATGTCCAAATCAGTGACCGGCGCTTCCCTCATGATGCTGGTGGATGAAGGGAAGCTCAGCCTCGATGATGCGGTGGAAAAGCACCTGCCTGAATTCAAAGGCCAGAAACTGGTCCCGGAAGAAGGCGGAGCCGAGCGGTCACCAGGGCATCCCATCACCGTGCGGGAGGTGATGAGCCACACCAGCGGCCTCATCTCCGCAGGCGACAAGAGATTGAAGCAGAAGAACCTGCTCGCAGAGAATGTGGCGCAGTACGCCGCGGCTCCGTTGCTCCGCGAACCCGGCGCGAAATACCAGTACAACAACTCCGGCATCAACACCGGTGCCCGCGTCGTAGAGGTGCTGGCGGGACAGCCCTTTGCCGAATTCCAGAAGTCCCGCCTGTTCACCCCTCTGGGCATGAAGGACACCACCTACTGGCCCACAGAGGAACAAGGCAGCCGCCTGGCCAGGACCGTGAAACGCACAGACGACCAGAAGGGGCTGGAGGACATCCACCTCGACAAGACCCTGACTCCGGAGGGGATCGCGCGGCTCAGCAAAGGGGTGAAGGTGCCCCAGTTGATGCTCACGAACTTCGGGGTGGGCAAGATCTTCGAGTACCAGAACCAGTACGGCGAGCCTGCAGGGGGCCTGTTCTCCACCGCCGCTGACATGGGCACCTTCTGCCAGATGCTGCTCAACGGCGGCACCTGGAAAGGGACGCGTTACCTGTCAGAAAAAGCCGTGCACGAAATGGCCGCCTCCCAGACAGCCGGTGTTTCCGTGAACCCCTCAGAAACCTATGGCGTGGGCGTCTCCATCAAGATCAAAGAGGACGAAGGCCTGCCCGCAGGCAGCTACGGGCATCGCGGTGCCCGCAAGACCATGATGTGGATCGACCCTCAACATGATCTCGCGCTCGTGCTGCTGGTGCAACTCTGGGAACTCCGGCCGGAGGATCAGAAGGAGCTGTACAGCACCTTCTTGAAGACGGCCGTGGAGAAGTACGGGAGCCCGCTGCGCGGGCAGACAAAAGAATAGAAGACGTCAGACACCAGACTTGAGCTGACGCCTGGAAGGACGCCCCCAACGAAGCGGTCAGGCCAAAGGAGGCGGGGGTTCCCAGCCCCGCGTGGGAGCGGAGGGATGAAACACATCAGGCATTTGACCGTGATGGGGTCTGCGGCGTCAGGGGACGCTCGAGGCAAGCGGGGCGCTTGTCCTACAGTGAGTCAGGGGCGGGGCAAAGGAGTCACAGTCCCGCCACCCAGGCCCTTCAAAGGCAGTCCCGCATGCGGGACTGCCACTACTTTGCGCAGCCGCCTCGGGCGTAGTCCGACGGTCCCCGTCGGCTTGGCAGCGGAGGGAAAACGCATGGCTACCCTCACCGGCGATTCGCCGCGATAGACTCAGTCCACCCGTGCAGCTAGCGCCCCTTCATGGCCTCCGCCCCCTCAGGCCCGAATCGCTCCGCTGCTCGTGCCCTCCCCGGCACCAGCTCAAGTCTTCTGTCTGCCCGCGCAGCAGGCCGCTGACCATTTTTATCCAAGGGTTCCGAAGATTGTGTCGGAATCGCCAAAATCAGTTTTCTTTCCCCGGTCGAAATGCAATTTATCCGCTCTTAATATGAACATCACTTTGCTTGAGCTCGCGGAGCTTTTGGGCGTTAACCCGCCTGCTGATGGCGCAAACTTGTCCATCACTGGCTTTGCCTCGCTGGGAGACGCCCGTGCGGGGGAACTCACCTTTTTCTCAGATGCCCGCTATCGCCAGCACCTGAACAGCACCAAGGCCAGCGTCGTGCTCGTCACGGCCGATTGCGAAAAGGTGCCAGACCATCTCACGCCGCTCGTCGTGCCGAATCCCCCCGCCGCCTTTGAGAAGGTGGTGCAAAAGTATGGGTTCCAGCCCACCCCGCCCGTGCCGGGCATTCACCCCAGTGCCGTGGTGGCAGAGCCGGATTTCGGCGGCAGCACCGGCATCAGCATCGGCGCGCATGCAGTCGTCGAGGCTGGCGTCCGCCTGGGGAACAACGTCGTCATCGGCGCGGGCTGCTACGTCGGACACAATGTGCAGTTGGGCGAGGGCACCCGCCTTTATCCCAATGTGACCGTCCAGGAATCCTGCCAGATCGGCCGACGCGTCACGATCCACTCCAACACCGTCATCGGCGCGGATGGCTTCGGCTATGAGTTCGTCAACGGCGAGCACCGGAAGGTCCGCCAGACCGGCATCGTCCAGATCGATGACGATGTGGAAATCGGTGCGGGCACGACCATTGACCGCGCCCGCTTCGGCCGCACGTGGATCGGCCAGGGCACCAAGATCGACAACCAGGTGCAGGTGGCGCACAACGTCGTCGTCGGGAAGCATTGCGTCATCGTCGCCTCCGTCGGCATCTGCGGCAGCGTCCAGATCGGCGATTACGTGGTGATCGGCGGGCAGGTGGGCATCATCGAGCACGTGAAGATCGGCTCAGGCGCCTCCATCGCCGCCCGCACCGTGGTCACCAAGGATCTGCCCCCCGGCCGCGCCGCCTACATGGGCTTCCCCGCGGCCCCGGCCAAGGAAGAGCGCCGCCGTATGGCCGCCGCCCGGAAACTTCCCGAGCTGGTGGAGACCGTGCGTGAGTTGCAGAAGAAGGTCGAAGTGCTGCAACCCGCTTCGACCGAGCCCTGACCGACCCGCGAAGCGGGAGACGCCAGACGAGAAGACACCAGACGCCAGACATGAGCTGGCGCATGGGGAGCCATGCCCAGCGAAGCAGTCAGGCCGAAGGAGGAGGGGGTTCCCAGCCCCGCTCAGTCGCGCGACCCACGTCCTCCAAAAGCCGAGCCAAGCTTCGAGACTCCGCTGAGTAGCCTTCTCGGACTGCTTTGCTCCGCCCCCGACGCTGTAGGGCAAGCGCCCCGCCTGCCACGCGCCACCCCTGGCGCCGCAGATCTCACCCCGTTCTACCACCGCCAACGCTGCCTCCCTCTGCTCCCAAAGCCGGTTGGGACAACCGGACTACGCCCGCCCCGCCCCTCGCCCCCAACCCCTGCGCCAGCTCATGTCTTCTGTCTTTCGTCTTCCAGTCTTCTGTCTCCCTGCCCTGCCCGCTTCGCGGGCCTTGACTTCGCACCATCCTGTTTTCCGGTGGAGGGCATGGAAGGCAGGCAGGGCGGATTCCCCACCACAGAATGGACAGCCGTGGTCAAGGCAGCGTGCACCGGGGACACCCAGGTGCGGCGGCAGGCTCTGGACGGCCTGTGCCGGGACTACTGGATGCCCCTCTACGCCTTTGCCCGGCGTATGGGGCATGACCAGCATGATGCCCAGGACCTCACGCAGGGCTTCTTTGCCTATCTGCTGGGGAAGGACCTGCTCACCTCAGCCAACCGCGAACTGGGCACGCTGCGCACCTTTTTGCTGAAGACCTTTCAGCGCCACATCGGCGACGTGCTGGATCGCGAGCGCGCCCTGAAGCGCGGCGGCGGGCGGGAGTTCATCTCGCTGAATGTGAACCTGCAGGAGGTGGAGACCCTTCTGAGCGAGGCAGGCACCGCGACCTCCGGTCACACGCCCGAGGCGCTCTACGACCAGGCCTGGGCCCACGCCATGCTGCGGGCCGCCGTGCTGCATCTGGCGGATCTGGAGACCCTGGCGGGGCGGGGGCGGCAGTTCCAGGTGCTGGAGGGCTGCCTGAATCCCGACGCCACGGATTCGAGGAGTGCACAGGAAGCCGGCGCCCTCCTGCAGATGTCTGAGGAGGCGGTGCGCCAGACCGTGAGCCGCCTGCGCAAGAAATTCCGCCAATGTCTCCGCGACCGCATCGCCGCCACCCTGCAGGACCCAGATGACGCGCGCATCGATGAGGAACTGCACGCGCTCAAAGCGGGCCTGCGCAGCCGCAGCGCCTCGTCAGCCGCGGGCTGATGAAGTTTTTTGCCAGAGCCGCCTGCACTCGTCAGATGCGGACAGCCTCATCGCGTGCATGGTAGCAGGCAGCAGACAGATCCGATCATGGCCGAGATCCCTCCATCCGACCCCAATGACGCCCCCGTCCGGCTGCCGGGCCTGGGGTTGTTGGAGCTCGGCTTCCTCACCGATGGGGCGGGGGAGCCCTCACCCGACGCCCTGCCTGGCGAACGGGCAGGGGATGTGATCGGCCGCTACAAGCTGGTGGAACAACTCGGCGAGGGCGGCTTTGGCCACGTGTGGAAGGCAGAGCAGACCCGCCCCTTCCACCGCACGCTCGCGCTCAAGCTCATCAAGCCCGGCATGGACAGCCGGGAGATCCTCGTGCGCTTCGCCGGGGAGCGGCAGGCCCTGGCCCGCATGGATCACCCGAACATCGCGACCGTGCTGGACGCAGGCACCACCCTCACCGGCCGGCCCTACTTTGTGATGGAGTTCGTCAACGGCGTGCCCATCACCTGCTACTGCGAAGATCGCGCGCTGGGCCTTATCGAGCGGTTGCGGCTCTTCATCGCCGTATGCGGTGCCGTCCAGCACGCCCATCAGAAGGCGGTGCTGCACCGCGATCTGAAGCCCTCCAACATCCTCGTGGCCGAGGTGGACGGCCGGCCCGTGCCCAAGGTCATCGACTTCGGCATCGCCAAGGCGCTCGGTGCCGCCACAGAGGAGACCCTGGGCGCCGCCCACCTGGGTAGTCTCCTCTACACCCAGAGCGGCACCATCATCGGCACCCCGCAGTACATGAGCCCGGAGCAGGCCGGGAGCGTGGCGGATGTGGACACCCGCAGTGATGTGTACTCCCTGGGCGTGATCCTCTGCGAGCTCCTCACCGGGTGCAGCCCCTTCCCCGGCCGCCCCACCGGGCTCACAGACACCCTCCGCTGGATCCGCGAGACGGAGGCGGTGCGCCCCAGCCAGCTCGCGCTGGATCCCGCATTGGGCTCCTCGAACTCCGGTCAATCCGATCCGGCCCGCCTCTCGCGCCTCCTCAGAGGAGATCTGGACTGGATCGTCCTCAAGGCACTGGACAAGGACCGCGCCCGCCGCTACGAGACCGCCGCCGCCCTCGCGGAGGACGTGCAGCGTCATCTGGACCAGCTCCCCGTCCGCGCCGCCGCCCCCACCTGGCAGTACCAGATGGGCAAGTTCACCCGCCGGCACCGCGCCGCCTTGATTTCCTCGACCCTCATCGCCGCGGCCCTCCTGGCCGGCACCGCCGCCAGCCTCTGGCAGGCCGCCCGCGCCGAGGAGAGCCGGGCCGAGGCCGAGGCCAATTTCCAGCGGGCGCGCAGCGCGGTGGATCACTACCTGAATGAGGTGACGGATCACGCCCGGCTCAAGGAGGCAGACTTCACCGATCTGCAGCGGAACCTTCTGGAGACCGCGCTGCCCTTCTATCTGGAGATGAGCAAGTCGCCCAAGGGAGACGCCCGGCTCGACAGCAACCGGGCCGCGGCGCTATGGCGGCTGGGCACCATCTACCAGAGGATCGGCGAGCTGGAGAAGGCCGAGCCCTTCATCCTGGAAGCCATCGAGATCGAGACCAACCGCTTAAAACAGCGGCCCCATGACGCCGTCCTGCAGTCAGGTCTGGCCCTCCGGTACGGCACCCTGGGGGTTATCAGAGAAATGCGCGGGCGCTTTGAGGAATCCATCGCCGACCAGATCAAGGCAGAGGAGTTCTATGAAATGCTCCTGCGCAAGACTCCCGACCACCCGGCCTACTTGAATGGCCTGTGCGTCGTCCTGGGCAATCGGACGAACGCCCTCCTCTTCATGGGCCGCCATGTGGAAGGCGTGCCCCTGATGCTCAGGGCCGTCGACATCGCGGAAGACCTTGCCACCCGCTTTCCCAACAACCCCAAGTACCGCCTGCAGCTCGCGGTTTGCCAGACCCGCCTGGGCGCCACCTATCACAACCTGAACCGGAACCAGGAGGCAGAGCCCCTGTTCCGGAGGTCCGTGGTGTTGCTGCAGGACGTCATGCGGACAGAGCCTGTCAATCGCGAGGGTCAGCGCCAGCTCGCCGCCAGCGTGTATCATCTGGGCGTCACCCTCTGCATGCTGGACCGCGTGGAGGAGGGCATCACCCAGATCCGCCGCTCCGTCGGCCTCCAGCAGAAGCTGTGTGATGACTTCCCCTCCGTCGCGAAGTACCGGGAAAACCAGGTCATCCGCCTGGAGTACCTGGCAGACATGTTGGAACGCGTGGGTCAGGACGAGGAGGCCTTCCGGTTGGCCGGGCAGGCGGGATGGATGCTCGTGGACCTCAACTCCCGCTTCCCCAAGACGCCGCAGTACCGGGAGCTCGGTGCCTCTGTGGAGGAGGTGCTGAACAAGCTGCACAAAAAGGGGAAAGCGACCTCGCTGGTTAAAGGAAACGCCCTCATGCTGCCCGCGACACCTGGCACCGGCCCTCTGCGGCAGCCCACCAAGTTCAAGTTCGACTACCACGGCACCGACCCCGGGCCGCGCATCTGGACCAAGACACCAGATGGCTGGACGGAAACCCAGCCTTCCGGCGTGCAGAACCGCTATCTCATCGTCGGTCCCAACAAGGTGGAGGGCGTGTCCGGCGTGGAGATCCGGCGCGACGGCGTGAACAACCTGCGCCTCTTCATCCCGGACATGAACATCATGCAGACCCCCTGCCTCTGGATGCATACAGAAGGCGTCTGGCAGATCATCGGCGGCATCACGGGGATGGAGTAGCAGAGGAAAAAAGATTCCGGGAAATCTCTGTCACGTCACAGGCGGGTTTCCCAAGGAAGCAGTTGAACCCGGCCGAAGACAGGGCGGGGGCGCATTGGGCATCGGCATCGCCGTGCCCGGTCCCTGCCTGCCCATCTGTCGTCCGCGGCACTCACACCTCCATCATCCACCGCAATGAAACACCTCCTGTCTGCCATGCTGACCGCCACCGCCATCACCTTCACCCCGGCCGTCATGAGCTGCGACGTGAAGCTCAACAACGACCCCAAGCTGGCCAAGTCCCCCAGCCTGAAGATCACCGGCGCCACCGTGGAGCACCTCAAGGACCTGGACCTCATGGTCTTCAGCATGAACCTGGAAGGGCCCGCCGGGGACACCGTGCCCAAGAAGGCCGGCCAGCTCGACGGCGCACCCGTGCTGGCCTATGTATTTCCTACCACCCTGAAGGCGTCAGATGTCGGCATGGGCAAGGCCGAGGGCATCGTCGCCCTCGCCATCACCTCGCACCCGGACTTTGATGACACACCCCTCTGGGATGAGAACGCCAACGGCCGCTATGATGATGACAAGGTCATCTACCACACCCACTGGGCCCTCCTGACCAAGGACGACCGCGTTCCCGGCGGACTGTCCGTGAAGGAGTTCAAGAAAGAAGACAAGACCGTGGTTCTGCCCCCCACCAACTGCGGCATGCCCATGTACCTCGATGCCGCCGGTCATCCCGTGGTCACCAAGGGCAACACCATCCGCGCCATCGTGCCCGCCTACTACTTGAGAAACAAGACCGAGTTCAAGTTCGACGCCGTCACCTGCTACATGCAGGTGAACACCTCCTGCATGGCCAAGCCCATGCTCGGCGTGTATGAAGTGTACTCCGTCGCCTCCAAAGATCTCAGCCTGCCCTACAAGACCAAGTAAGCAGCAGCGCTGCGCTGCGCCCCGGGCCTGCGATGCGTTTGGGCATCGCAGGCTCTGTTGCGCAGAAGAGAACCCCCGCCATCCGCCGGAGCCCACCGCCCATCCAGCCTGCCTGCGCCGACAACTGGCCCAGCACAATCCCTTCTGCCCAAGCCTCATCAACACCGGCTGTAGTTGTCGACGTGAGGAGGCACAAATTTTCCCGTCTATCACCCAGCGGCCGGAAGCGGGACCAAGGAGCCGAGGTGTCCGCTGGAACAGGCGGGACCAAAGCCAAGGGCAACCGGGCATCTCCTGCGAGATTCACGCAGCAGACGCTTCAGCTAGTGCCTCCTCACGTCGACAACTACGACCGCCTCTGGAGATCATCAGGCAGAGGGAAAAGCACCAGAGCCATTGGAACTTGAGGCAAGCTGAAGGAGAACATGCTGGGCAGGCGGGATGTACATCGCGCAGGCGAAAGCGGCGCTTAGCCCATGCGGCAAACTAAAGTTTGAACTACGAAGAGCTTCCAACAGCCCTCTGCGCTGGGGCTTTGTTGGTGGTTCGAACTTCAGGGTTGTTTCAGTGCACTGCAGATGGCCCGAGCAGACTGAAGTCTGTACTCCATACAGCTTCCAGATCCCCACACTTCAAGTCTTCTGTCTTTCGTCTTCCAGTCTTTGGTCTCCCTCTCAATGCGCTCCTGCTTGTGCTGGACCGGTGGCCTTGCGAGTCAGGAAGATCAGCGGGATCATCGCGAAGAGCAGCAGTGAGGCGACGTGGAAGCTGTCGTTGTAGGCCATGATGTAGGCCTGCTTGCGCACACCCAGATCCAGCAGCCCTAGGGCGCGGGATTGAGCGGTCACGGCGTCCAGTCCCTGGTTCATGAAATTTTGCGCCATGGCGGTGAGCCGCTCATTGGTGAGTGGATTGTAGGCGCTGATGGCCTCGCCCAGGTGATGGGAGTGGAAGTGCTCGCGGTTTGTGAGCAGGGCGGAGAGCAGGGCGATGCCGATGGATCCGCCGAGGTTGCGCAGCATGTTGAACAGGCCGGAGGCGCTGGCAGCTTGTTCGGACTCGATGCCGCCCGTGGTGATGAGGGAGAGCGGCACGATGGTGCAGGTCAGGCCGATGGCGCGGATGATCTGCGGCAGGACGAGCTGGTCATGGCCGGTGTCGGCACTCATGCCGCTCATGAGCAGGGCGCTGAGGCCGAACATGCCGAGCCCGAAGGCCACCACGACGCGCTTGTCCACCCACTGCATGATCTTGGGGATGAAAGGCATGACCACGAGCTGGGGCAGGCCCACCCACATGAGGGTGCGTCCGATTTCCAGGGCGTTATACCCTTGAATCTGGGCCAGGTACAGCGGCAGCAGGTACATCATGCCGTACAGGCAGAGGCCCACCACGAGGTTCACGATGCAGCCGAGGAGGAAGTTGCGGCGGGAAAAGAGACTGAGGTTGACTGCCGGGGTGCGCTTCCGCTTTGTCAGAGAGAGGATCACAAACACCGGGAGCGTGATGGCGGCAATGATGGCCAGGGTGGTGATGAACTCAGACCCGAACCAGTCCTCGCGAGTGCCTTCTTCCAGAAACACCGTCAGGGAACCCAGGCCCACGGCCATGAAGGCGATGCCCCACCAGTCACCTTTCTTCAGGAGGTCCAGTTTGGCCGGAGTGGAGTTCAGGCCGTAGCCGATGGCACTGATAAGGATGATGCCCGGCACCAGGTTGAGGTAGAAGATCCAGGGCCAGGAGTAGTTCTCAGTGATCCAGCCGCCGATGCTCGGCCCGATGGCGGGTGCAAACATCGCGGAGAGGCCAAAGAGGGCGAAACCCACCGGCTGCTTTTCCGCGGGCAGCATGATCATGACCATGGTGGAGGCCATGGGGATGAGGGCGCCGCCCGTGAACCCCTGAAAGGCGCGGAAGGCTATCATGCTTTCCAGGTTCCAGGCAAAACCACAGCACATGGAGAAGATGAGGAAGAGCACGCTGTTCCACATGAGGTAGCGGCGCAACCCGAAGACCTGGGCCAGCCAGCCGCACAGGGGAATGACGATGATCTCCGGCACCAGGTAGGCGATGGAGATCCAGGAGCCCTCATCCAGCGTGGCTCCGATGCCGCCTGTGATGTTTTGCAGGGAGGAGTTGGAGATCTGGATGTCGAGCACCGCCATGAACGCGCCGAGCAGGGCGCCCAACACAGCAATCCAGTTGCGCAGTGACGTCCCGGGGTTCGTGGAGTCACGCGAGCCTGTCAGGGGCAGGGAGGCGGTCGCGTTCATGGAGGGAAGGAGTTTTCAGGTTCAAGTTTTCAGTATTCAGGATCCGGAGAGGAAGCCAAAGAACTGGTTTACTTGACCTTGACGGTGGCGATGGCGGAGAGGCCGGGGGCGATGCGGTCCTGATTGGCCTCGGTGTTGGCGTTGTGATCGAAGATGATTTTCACTGGCACGCGCTGGACGATCTTGGTGAAGTTCCCCGTGGCATTGTCAGGAGGCAGCAGGCTGAACTTGGCACCGGTGCCGGGGGCAAAGCTCTCCACCCGGCCTTCGAAGCGCTGGCCTTTGATGGCGTCGATCTTGATCTCCACAGGCTGGCCAGCCTTCATGGTGGCGAGCTGGTTTTCCTTGAAGTTGGCCACCAGCCAGTGGTCTGGGGAAACAACCGCCAGCAGGGCCTGACCGGGTTGAATCTGCTGGCCCACCTGGAGGGTGCGCTTGCCCACCGTGCCAGCGGCGGGCGCCCGCACGATGGTGTAGGAGAGCTGCAGCTCGGCATCGGACACGGCGGCCTGGGCGTGGTGTTGGCCAGCCTTGGCCACGGCGAGGTTGGCTTCCGCGGTTTTCACTCCGGCTTCACCAGCCTGGCGGGCGGCTTGAGTGGACGCGTGGCTGGCCTGAGCGGCCACGTAGGCAGCTTTGGTGGCATCGAAGTCCTGGTCGGAGATGGCCTTGCCTGAGAGGTTGCGGAGCTTCTGGGCGCGTTCGAAGTCCAGCCGGAACTTCTCCAGCTGGGCGGCACTGGCGTTGACCTGGGCTTCCGTCTGGGCGCTGGTCGCCTGCGCCTGGGCGAGAGCGGCCTCCGCCTGGGGTATCTGGGCGGCAGCCTGTTCGAGGGCGGTGCGGGCAGACTGCAGCTTCATCTCGTAGTCCCTAGGATCGAGCTGGGCGACGGGCTCTCCGGCTTTGACCTTCTGGTTGTCCTCCACCAGCACGCTCTGGATGTTGCCCGCCACGCGGCTGCTCACCGGATGCACATCGGCCTCGATGAAGGCGTTGTCGGTTTCCACAAACTGGGCAGCGTAGTGCAGCCAGAAGCCGACGGTGGTCGCCACCACCAGCAGGATCGGAAGCCCGATCAGGAGGGGCTTGCGGCTGCGGTGGCCGGTGGATTGAGGCGGCTTGGGCTCCGATTCCGCCGGGGTCGTGGTTTGCGGGGCGGCCGCTCCGTTGTGCTCCACTTCGGGGGCCGGAGAAAAGCCCCGTTTGGGAAGCTCATTGAGGCTGATGACTCGACTGCTCATAGGAAAGAGTTCTGGGGTTGCACCCGGAATCTCCTTCACCGCCGTACCTGTGGACATGACTTGTTTCCTTTGCGCGTGATAGGAAAAACCTATAAGCTCATTCTATGGAACTCCGGCATTTGCGTTACTTCGTCGCAGTGGCGGAAGCCCTGAGTTTCAGTCGGGCGGCCACGCGTCTGAGGCTGGCTCAGCCCTCTCTGAGTGCGCAAATCCGCAGCCTGGAGGATGATCTGGGCCTGCAACTGCTGGAGCGTGACCGGAATCGCGTGGCGTTGACGGATGCCGGAGCGGTGTTCCTCAAAGAAGCCCGGCAGGTGCTGGCGCGGGCGGACAAGGCGGTGGCGCGGGCGAGGGAGGCTGCCGAAGGGAAAACCGGGGAACTCCGGGTCGCCTCCATGGGGCCGCTGACGTTCAACTTCCTCCCAGCCTGTCTGACGCGGCTGCATGCGGAACTGCCGGCCGCCAAGGTCAATATCACGGAGATGTCCGCCTCGGATCAGCTCACCCAAGTGACTTCAGGGCGGGTGCATCTCGGCTTTGTGCCCGCTCCGTTTCCGAGCCTGGGAGCGGGAAAGAAGCTCGCGGCCCAGCTGATCTTGAAAAGCCCCCTGGCCATCGTGATTTCCACGGGGCACCCGCTCGCATCGCAGAAGAGCATCCGGCTCAATGCGCTGGAGGATGAGACTTTTGTGCCCATCACGATGTTCGGCACAGACGCCCAGCGGATCTGGAGCCAGGAAGTCTGCCGGAAGTCAGGCTTCCTCCCGCGCTTCGGACCGGCAGCATCCAGTCCGGACAATCTGGTCACCCTGGTGGCAGCTGGCAGCGGAGTGGCCTTGATCCCGAAGATCGCCGAACGCATGAGTTCGCCGGGATGCATCACCGTGCCCGTCGCAGACCGGGGTCTGCGTTATGAGTTGTATGCGCTGTACGATGACCGGTTTCCCTCCGTGTTGCGGGACCGGTTCCTCGCTATCGTCACGGATGAAGCGGTGAAGGTGCAGGCCATCCTTGAGAGCAACGGAAGCGTGACGGGTTCGCACTAGGGATTGGTTTTTGAGTGGCGGCGTGCGGACGTAGTCCGACGGTCCCCAGTCTCCAACCGGTTGTGGGAGCGGAGGGAGGCAGCGTGTTGGGCGTTTGGACGTGCTGAGGTCTGCGGTGTCAGGGGTGGGGTTGGGCGTGCAAAGGCCTTTGGAGGTTCTGCTTCTGACCTCGCGGACGAATACCCTGGGTTGTAGGGCGACCGCATCGGTTGCCTCATCAGGGCCGAGCGCGGCAACCCCGACGCGTCTGAGGCGGAGCAAAGTAGTCACAGTCGCGCTGCCCACGTCCTGACCGCCAGTCCCGCATGCGGGACCAGCACTACTTTGTCTGACCACCCTACCTCAGCACGGGTTTTAGGAACTTACCTGTCCAGCTGTCCTTCACCTTGGCCACCTCTTCCGGGGTGCCCAGGGCGATGACCTTGCCGCCGCGTTCGCCGGCCTCGGGGCCGATGTCCACGAGGTAGTCCGCCTCGGCGATGACGTCGAGATGGTGCTCAATGACGACCACGGTGTGGCCTTCATCCACCAGGCGGTGCAGGACCTCGATCAACCGGCGCACATCGTGGGCGTGGAGGCCGATGGTTGGCTCCTCGATGATGTAGAGGTTGCGCTTGTCACTCTTCAGCCCGCGCATCTTCTCGGTGACGGTGCGGCCTTGCCCCACGTTGAGCTCGGTGACCAGCTTCAAGCGCTGGGCTTCGCCGCCGCTCAGGGTTGGGCTGGGCTGCCCCAGTTGCAGGTAGCCCAGACCGGTGTCGGCCAGCAACTGCAGCGGTCGGGCAACGCGAGGGATGCTGGCAAAGAAATCTGCCGCCTCCGCAATGCTCATGCGCAGCACTTCGCCGATGTGTTTGCCGTTGAACTCCACCTCCATGGTGGCGGCGTTGAAGCGCAGGCCGTGGCAGACTTCACAATGCACACGGGTGGTGGGGAGGAAGTTCATCTCCACCTTGATCTCTCCATTGCCCTGGCAGGTTTCGCAGCGTCCGCCCTCGGTGTTGAAGGAAAACCGCCCCGCTTCATAGCCGCGGGCACGGGCCAGCGGCACCTGGGCGAAGAGCTTGCGGATGTCGTCCAGGACGCCCACATACGTGGCTGGACAGGATCGCGAGCTCTTGCCTATGGGGGACTGATCCACCTCGTACACGGCGGCGATCTGGTCGGCGTTCAAGACTTCCTTCCAGGTGCGCTCCTCGTTCTTCTTCCGTTTGGTTTTGGAAATCACCGCCTGCACGGCGGGATGCAGGCAGCCCCGGATGAGGGAGCTCTTGCCACTGCCGCTCACGCCGGTGATCACCGAGAGCCGGCTGAAGGGCAGGGCCACATCCACGTTCCGCAGGTTGTTGGCCGTGGCCCCCTTGAGCCGGAGCCAGCCGGTGGGGGAGTTCCGGGCCGGAAGCTTGCGCCGCTGCCCGTGAAGTGGATGCTTCATGACATCCTTCAAGGCGCGTCCGGTGGCCGAGGCCGGATTGGACTGGATGTCTTCCAGGGTGCCCATGGCGGTGATCTCACCGCCAAAGCGCCCGGCACCAGGTCCGAGGTCGATGATGGTGTCCGCCCGCTTCATGGTCTCATCATCATGCTCCACGATGAGCAGGGAGTTACCTTTATCCCGCAGGGCCAGCAGGGTGTTGAGCAGGTTCTCGTTGTCACGCGGATGGAGCCCGATGGTGGGTTCATCCAGGACATAGAGCACGCCACGCAGGTTTGAGCCCAGCTGGGAGGCCAGCCGGATGCGCTGCGCCTCGCCGCCGCTCAGGGTGTCGGCACTGCGGTTGAGCTGCAGGTACCCGAGGCCCACCTCCTGCATGAAGCGGAGCCGCTGGGTGATCTCCTTCATGATATCGCGGGCAATCTCGGACTGGATCCCGCTGAACTTGAACTGGGCAGCGAGCTCCCCGCCGCGTTCGGCAGAGAGGCAGACAATCTGCTCCATGCGCACTCCCTTTACCTCCACCGCGCGGGCCACGGGGTTGAGGCGGCTGCCGTGGCAGGATTCACAGGGGACGAGGGCGTGCTCCTCGCTGGCGAACTTGCGTTCCTCCTCCATCTCGGCCTCCAGCAGGGAGACATCGTCGCGGCGGTGGTCCAGATTTTCCGTGGCCGGGCGGAAGCCGAAGCCGCGGCAGTCGCGGCACCAGCCATGCGGGCTGTTGAAGGAGAAGAGGCGGGGATCCAGCTCTTCAAAGGACATGCCGCACTGCGGGCAGCTCATCTCCGTGTTGAGCACGTGGGTGGACTTGTCCGCCAGCAGCACTTTGATCGTGCCCTTGCCCATCTTAAGCGCCTTTTCGATCACCGGGCGCAGCGCGATGGCGGAGGCCTTCTTGTCCACCTGGCCGAGCACGGCGTCGATGGTGTGTTCCTTGAACCGCTCCAGGCGCTTGAACCCGGCGGTTTCCTTGAACTGGCCGTCCACCAGCAGGGTCGTGATGCCCTGTTTGGCGGCGAACTCCGCCACATCCGTGTGGAAGCCCTTCCGGGCCTTCACGAGCGGGGCGAGGATGTGCACCTTGCCCTTGGCGGCCATGGTCTCCACGGAGCGGACGATGGCTGCCACGCTCTGCTTCTCCACCGCCACGTTGCAGTTCGGGCAGAACTGGGTGCCCACCTTGGAGTAGAGGAGCCGCAGGAAGTGATAGACCTCGGTGACGGTGGCCACGGTGCTCTTCCCGCTGCCGCGGGAGACGCGTTGCTCGATCGCCACGGTGGGAGGCACGCCGGTTATGAGATCCACATCCGGCTTCTCCATCTGCTCCACGAAGGTGCGGGCATAGACAGACATGCTGTCGAGGAAGCGGCGCTGCCCCTCGGCAAAGACGAGGTCGAAGGCCAGGGAGGATTTCCCGGAACCGCTCAGGCCTGTGACGACGACCATCTTGTCGCGCGGGATGTCGAGGTTGAAGTTCTTGAGATTGTGCTCCCGAGCCCCGCGGATGGCGATGGTGTTGGGCGCAGCCTCCACTGTCTTGCTTCCATACTTGGGTGAGGCTTCCTTGAGGGAGGCGGCACGTCTGGCGGCGGTGCCGGAGCCTTCCAGCACCTCGCCGAGATAGCGCCCGGTCCAGGAGATGTCGCATGCGGCCACCGTTTCTGGTGTGCCTGTCACGACGATGTTTCCGCCGGTTGCGCCCGCTTCCGGTCCCAGATCAATGACCCAGTCCGCGCACTTGATGACTTCCATGTTGTGCTCGATCACCAGGATGCTGTGCCCCTCCTGGGTGAGGCGTTGCAGCAGCTTGAGGAGGAGGGCGATGTCGTCGAAATGGAGCCCTGTGGTGGGCTCGTCCAGCAGGAAAAGGGTTTTTCCCTTTGGATCATCGCTCTCGGCCATGCCCTGGGTGTCGAGCAGGTGGCCGATGAGCTTGAGCCGCTGGGCCTCCCCGCCGCTCAAGGTGTTGAGCGGCTGGCCCAGACGCAGGTAGCCCAGGCCGGCTTCCACCAGCATGTTCATGGAGGCGACCACGGCCTTCGCCCGGCTGGACTCGATGGCGCCGAAGAACTCTGCGGCCTCCTCGACCGTGAGGCTCAGCACCTCGTGAATGTTCTTTCCTCGAAGCTTGAGCCGCAGGGCATGCGGCTGGTAGCGCTTGCCCTCGCACTCCGGACACGTCACGTAGAGGTCGCTGAGGAACTGCATCTCGATCTTCTCGAAGCCGTTGCCCCAGCAACGCTCGCAGCGGCCGTCTCCGCTGTTGAAGCTGAAGAATCCGGCGGTGACCCCCTCCGTCTTGGCATCTTCCGTGTCGGCAAAGAGCTGGCGGATCTGGTCAAAGGCGCCCACGTACACGGCAGGTGTGCTGCGTGGGGTGCGGGCCAGCGGGCTCTGGTCCACCATCACCACCTGGCCGACCTTGTCGCCGCCTTCGATGGTTTTCACTTTGCCGGGCTCTTCCTCGATCACCTCGCCGCGCTGGCGGAGCAGGTTGCGGTAGAGCACATCATGCACCAGGGTGCTCTTGCCGCTGCCGCTGACACCGGTGACGCAGCACATCAGCCCCAGAGGCACATCCACACTCACGTTTTTGAGGTTGTGCTGGCGGGCACCCACGATGCGCAGATTCTGACCCTTCTTCACGGCGCGACGTTTGGAGGGCACGGGAATGCTTTTGCGACCAAAGAGATAGTCTCCCGTGAGCGTGCCCGGCGTGTCCTGCAGGGCGGTCAGCGGGCCGTGGAAGACGAGCTCGCCGCCTTTCTCGCCGCGACCGGGCCCGATTTCGACGAGGTTGTCCGCCGCATGCATCACGGCCTCCTCATGCTCCACCACGAGCAGGGTGTTTCCTTTATCCCTAAGGCCCTCCATCACCCCGATGAGGCGGCCGATGTCGCGCGGATGCAGGCCGATGCTCGGCTCATCCAGGACAAAGAGCGTGTTCACGAGTGAGGCACCCAGGCAGGTGGTGAGGTTCACGCGCTGCAGCTCCCCGCCGCTCAGCGTGCGCGTCTGGCGGTCCAGATCCAGATACCCCAGGCCGGCGCGCTCCATGTAGCTGAGGCGGGAGACAATCTCATCCCGCAGCATCTTTACCGCGCGATCGCCGTCCGGGACCTCCAGCCCCTGGATGAAAGGCGATAGATCGCTCACCGGCGTTTTCCAGAACTCCGCCAGCGACTTCCCGCCGACGCGGAAATACGCGGCCTCTTTCTTCAGCCGCCCGCCTCCGCAGGCCTCGCATTCCGTGTAGGCGCGGTAACGGCTCAGGAAGACGCGGACGTGCATCTTGTAAGCGCGGCTTTCCTGCCACTTGAAGAATCCGCGCACGCCGTACCATTCGCCATTGCGATGGGCTTCTTCAGGGTCGCTGTTGTCGCCCTCAATGAGCCAGCGCTGCTGTTGCACCGGCAGCTCGTTGAAGGGGGTGTTGATGTTCACTTTGGCGGCCTTGGCGCAGCGCTCCAGGTCGTCCTGGCACTCGCTGTAGGTGTCGCCTTGAAAGGCCCGCACCAGACCGCCACGGATGCTCAGCGTTTCGTCCGGCATCGCCTTGCCCATGTCGAGACCCAGGGTGCGGCCAAAGCCACGGCAGCTGGGGCAGGCTCCGATGGGGTTGTTGAAACTGAAGAGCCCCGGCGTGGGCTCCGGTAGCTTGAAGTCGCAATCGGCGCAGCGCCAGTCGGTGGAGAAGCTTAACATCTCCGGCTTGGCAGGGGCGTCTTTGCCGGTGAGCGACACGCTCACCTGCCCCTTGCCGTGACGCAACGCAACCTCGATGGCTTCCGTCAGACGGGGTTTGTTGGCGGGTTCGAGGACAATACGATCCTGCACCACATGCACCATCGCCGGCAGTTTGCGGCCTTTCAGATTCTGCGGTTCGTCGGTGCGCAAGACCTCGCCGTAGATCAGCACGCGCACATAACCTTGCGCCTGGAGGAAGCTGAAGAAATCCTCCACTGCCGTGTCTGCGGGCACGGGTACGCCGAAGAGGAGGAGGGCGGTCTTCCCCGTGTGCGCAGGCAGCAGCGCATGGAGGATGCTTTCCGGCGTCTCGGGCTTCACAGGCCGGTGACACTCCGGACACTCGCCCACGGCCAGCCGCGGGAAGAGCATCTTCAGGTAGTCATTGATCTCCGTGATGGTGCCGACGGTGGACCGGGTGGAGCGGATGTTGTTGACCTGCTCAATGGCGATGGCCGGCGGGATGCCGTGGATGGCGTCCACATTCGGCTTGTCCATGCGCTCGAAGAACTGGCGCGTGTACGGCGAGAAGGTCTCCACATACCGGCGCTGGCCTTCCGCGTAGATGGTGTCGAAGGCCAGGGAGGATTTCCCGGAGCCACTGGGGCCGGTGATGACGTTCAGCTTGCCCAGAGGGAGGTCCAGGTCGAAGCCCTTCAGGTTGTTTTGCCGCACACCCCGGATGTGGATGAAGGCATCGGTCGGCGCAGCAGCGGGAGAAGGCTCGGCAGGGGCGGCTTTTTTCTTGCGGGTGGACATGGTGGTCGCGAGGCAGGCGGGCGTGCGGAAAAGAAAAGGGCGGGGGACAAGATCCAGCCAATCCGATTCGTGCGCCAGCGGCGGTCGGGTGCATCGGACTGGTGTTTATTTGACCACCTATGGTGCCTTTAGCCGGGATTGGCGGCGGTGCAAGGGGAGATGATGTTGGGCAGGGTGGGGGATACCCCGCGGAAGGGAACGGCAGTGGAAGGATCACCTGTTGAGAACCTCCCCAGTTGTGTTATCTGACAGAATGAGCGTTGAAGAAATGGCCCTTGAACTTCCACGTGCTGACAAGCTGAGGTTGATGGAAGCGCTCTGGACAGATCTTTCCAGACAGGATCAGGAACTGGAATCCCCATCTTGGCATGGGCCCGCGTTGAGGGAAACAGAAGCGCGGATCGCCGCTGGCAGTGAAGCTGTCTATACTTGGGAACAGGCTAAAGCGAGGCTCTCTGCCGGCAAATGACCATCAGAATCTCCGAGTCGGCCGTCCAGGATCTTGAAGATGGCCGAGACTTTTATGAGTTCCAGGAAGCCGGTTTGGGCCGGTACTTTGAGGACTGCCTTTCTTCGGATATTGAATCTCTGATTCTCTACAAGGGGCTTCAGCGTAAGATCTTCGGACACTACCGACTGCTCTCGAAGCGATTCCCTTTTGCGATCTACTATAAGATCGATGACGATGGGGGAGTCTTGATACATCGAGTGTTAGATTGCAGGAGCAATCCAGCGAGGCACTACAGGGCACTTCGATAAGCGTTTCAGCCTGACTGAGGCAATCCCGCACGTCGGGATTGCCCTACAACCCAGGATGGTGGCAAGTGAGGGTGAGACTTCACCTCATGGGACGTTTGGCCGGGACCGGGACAAGAATGTCCCTCACTCCTTTTACTGATGAGGGGGCAGGAACAGAACAGCCCAGGGGGCTCCGGCGATCCCAACCTCACTCCCGAAAGTTTCTCTGCCGTTTCTTGGACATTTCACCGTCTTTTCATGAGCGGTTCATCAACGTTTCACGTGCGGGTGGGAGGATGCACTCATGAAATGCCCACCCGCTTTTGCGCTTCCTTTGCTGGTCGCTTCTGGATTGATGACCTTTGGAGAAGCGACTGGACTCGGCCAGGAAGCTGGCGGGCAGGCTGCCTCTCCTACTCTGCTGGATAAAGCGGAGGTCCGCATCCCCTACTCGGAGCTCAAGAAGCTCTGGGATGAGGCGCATGCGGCGAAAACCCCTGTTCCCCCAGAACCATTGCCCGAGGGCTTGTTGCTTGCCGCGTTGTTTCGCGCCGACTTGTCCTCGGGTAAGGTGGGGGTGGAAGCTGAGTTCAAAGTGGAAAGCTTTGCCGGGAAGTGGGAGCGCATCCCGCTGATGGGCGCAGGGCTGACGGTGGCCAGCGTGGAGCCGCCCGACACCCGCCTCACCGTGGTGGAGGACAACCTGCTCTTTGTCGCGCCGCAAACTGGGCCCGCCACGATCAAAGTGAAGTTCGCGGAAACACCCCTGCCAGGGGCGGGCGGGGCTCCGTTCCTGCGGTTGACCACGTTGCCCAGTGCGGTGGGCTCCCTGGAGCTGCGCGGCCTGCCGGAGGGCCGGGCGGTGCTGATGGGCGATGGCAGCGCGGCCTCTGGCCAGGTCCAGGAGGGGGTCATGAAACTGAGCCTTCCGGCCCGCGGTGGTCCGGTGACACTCAGCCTGACGGATGCCGCGCTGCTCCCGAAGGAGGAGGCCCCGCCCCCGCCTCCACCGCCGCTCGCGCCCAGCGAGTGGGCGTTGCAGAATGAGGTGCTGGTGTATGAAGGTGAGGGTGAACTTTGCTACCGCTCTCTCATCAATGCCTCCGCGCTCAATGGATCCGCCGTGGAAGCGGTGCTCCTGCTGCCAGCCAATGCGCGCTCCGTGAAGGTGACCGGGGATGACCTCCTGGACAGCCGTCCCGCCCGCACGGCCAGCGGCCAGACGGAACTGCGACTGAAATGGAAGACGCGCGACATCATGGAGCGCCAGTTCACCGTTTCCTACGCCCTGCAGCAGATGCCGATGGCCTCCGAGTGGGCGTTGCGCGCGCCGACGTTGGCGAAAGAGGATCAGGTGAAGTCCCTCTTCATGTTTGTGCTGTCGCCAGGCGTGGAGTTTGCCGGAGTCGGTCTGCAAGGTCCCATCCCGGCCCACAAGCTGCCCCGCTGGGTGATTGCGGAGACGAAGGCCCCCGAGTTTGGCACCGTGACCGCCGCCAGTGGCGTCACATTGCAAAGCCGGGTGCTGCCGCGGCTGGAGACAGCGGTGGGCGTCATCACCCGCAGTGACTATGTGACCAAACTGGTGGGAGACGGCTCTGTGCTCACGACCGGGACGGTGGAGATCGAGCATGATGAAGCCCTGCGCTGGAGTGTGGCGCTGCCCGAGAAAAGCAACCTTCTCAAGTGTTCTGTGGACGGTACTCCGGTGAAGCCCATCGTGCGGGAAAATGGCGTGGTAGAAGTGCCACTGCCCTATACCGGCACGGGCTCCAAGACGGTGAAGAGTCAGGTGGCCTTCTCCTACACGGAGACCAAGGACAAGCTCCATGCCGTGGAAGGCCAGACGAGCCTGGAACTCCCGCTCACCCCGCTCTTCATCCAGGAGGTGCTCTGGTCCGTGGAGATCCCGGACACCTACCAGATCAGCGGTGTGGGGGAGGGGATCGAGCACGCCGCCCCTGCAGCCGATGGAGGAGCAGGAAACAACGGCCACACCGTCCGGCTGGTGCGCAAGCTCTGCCGCAATGAGCGGCCGCAGGCGCAGCTCTTCTATCAAAAGAGCGGCCTGCTCCAGTAGGCGCGCCCCGGCAGTCTTCATGCAGGTAGTTTCATCCAATCTCTTCATCCTTTTCACCCCATCTTGACATGACCCCTCTACGTATTCTTGCCATCGCGGCCATCACCCTCTGCACGGCCGTGGCTTGGGCCGTGCTGGGACGCACCCTCCAGGTTCGCACCTCCGGCTCCGGCAGCCAGCTCGGCGATGACGTGACGGATGTCTGGGGCCCGGAGATGCGCCAGGCGCATCCCACGGCCTTCTACTTCAGCCCCACCGGGGCCAAGGGCCGCGTCACCCTGCAGCCCAGCCGCAGCAAGGTGACGGTGAAGCTCGACTACGAACCCAAGAAGCGCGGCCTGCTTTGGCACCGGACCTATCGCGCCGACTTCGCCGCCGACTACGAGTTCTCCAACCCCACGCCGGTGCCGCAGACCCTCTATTTGCAGTTTCCTCTGCCCTCGGGTGACGCGAGCTACCAGCGCTTCTCCTTCACCCTGGGCGGGGCCGCCGCCAGCCAGGCCACGCCTTCCGGCGGGATGGTGACGGAGGCAGTGGTGGTGCCCGCCCGCAGTGCGGTGCCGCTGAAGGTGACCTATGAAACCCGCGGCATGGACACCTGGGGCTACGCGTTTCCCCAGGCCGGACGGGTCGCACAGTTCAGCCTGGTGATGCAGACGAACTTTGACGAGATCAACTTTCCCAAGGGCACCGGCTCCCCCACGGATCGAGATGTTAACAATCGCCTCTTCACCTGGGACTACCCGGATGTGCTCTCCGCCCCGGCCATCGGCATGGACATGCCCAAGGTGCTCAATGCCGGTCCTGTGGCTTCGCGCATCGCGTTCTTCGCCCCCGTGTCACTCGTGTTCTTCTTCACGGTGCTGCTCATTGTGGGCATGGTTTATGGAGCCAACCTCCACCCCATGAACTACTTCTTCCTCGCCGCGGGCTGCTTTGCTTTCCAGCTCCTGTTTGCCTACCTCGTGGATCTGGTGCCGCTCCATTTGAGTTTCATCATCTCTGCCGTGGTGTCCCTGGCCCTCGTCTGCCCCTATGTCGGAGCCGTGTCGGGGCGGAAGATGTTCTGGGTCGCCCTGGCCGCGCAGACGGTTTACATGGTGCTTTTCAGCTACAGCTTCTTCTTTGACGGGCTCACGGGTCTGACCATCACCATCGGAGCCATCCTGACGCTGGCACTGCTCATGCTGCTGACCGCCAAGGTGAACTGGGTGGAGAAGCTGGGAGCGTTCAAGGGAAGCCCGCCGCAGTCACCGCCCGCGCCTCCCATGCCACCGAAATTGAATCCGAATCCCGCGGCGTAAGACGTGCCCGCTGCGCGGGAGACAGAAGACTGGAAGACACAAGACTCAAGACCTGAGCTGGCGCATGAGAGAACTCCCTAGCGGAGCGGTCAGGCAATGTAGTCCAGAGCTCTAGCTCGTCAGTCGCGCTACCCACCTCCTCCAATACCGATCCCGCATGCGGGACTCTGGACTACTTTTCAGCTGCCGCCTGCGGCGTAGTCCGGTTGTCCCAACCGGCATTGGAGCGAAGTGAAGAGCATGTTTGGCGTTCGAGCGTGATGGGGGCTGCGGCCTCAGGGGACGCTCGCAGCAAGCGGAGCGCTTGCCCTACAGAGTCAGGGGCGGAGCAAAGTGGTTCAGAGCTTTGGTGCGTCAGCTCAACGCAAGTCTGGCGTCTTCCGTCTCTCGCTTCGCGGGCCCTACTTCATGATCTCTTCCATGAACTCGCTGTTCCCCTCCAGCTTCTGGGCCTCCGCACCGATGCGCTGGCCCGCGGCCTTGAACTGCGTAAGCATTTGCGGGGTGGCAGAGCGGCGGGTGATGATCTGGTCGGCAAGGGTCGTCCACTCCGTCCAGGCATCCACATAGGGGTGAAGCCGGCTGTCCAGCAGGGCGCGCATGCGCTGGAGCCGATTCCGGATGCCAGCCACCTCGCCACCGTCCAGGGAGCTGGTGGTCGTCACGTCCAGGCGGGTAGCGTCTTTGATGGCGGCCACCGTTTGGTCCACCGCCTCCAGAGAGCCGGCGGCGCTGAGCTGCCGTGGCATGCGGCCTTCGCCAATGGCGAGCAAGAGGCGGGCAGCCACATGATTGGGGGCGGCAGCCGCGATCTCACCCAGCGTCTTCTTCACCGCCGGGGTGTTGAGCAGGGCTGGGTTGCTGCGAAGCTGGTCGCTGAGGATCGAGTAAGCCACCATCGCCTTGCTGATCTCCGGGTCACGATCTCTGCGTGCCAGTGCGAGTGCCTCGTCAAACTGGCCGATGCTGAAGAGCTGCACACCCAGAAAGGGGGTGATACCCTCCCCCAGCGCCAGATCCACCGCGCTGGTCCGGTTCTTCAACGGGATGGCGGTGATCTGCTGGCCCGCCCTGGAGGCACCGCGCAGCTTGGCAATGACGCCACCGATAGGCTGTACCGAGCCGTCGGCGTTCATGTCCCCGGTGACGGAGAAGCCGGGATCGAGCTCCACACCAGTGATCAGAGACTCTAGCAGCAGGGCGCAGGCCACGGCGGCGGAGGGGCCGTCCTTGGGCGAGTACTTGTCGTCGAAGGACAATTCCATGCGGTGGTCCCGCAGCGCACCATCGTGGCGCACGGCGTGAAACTTCACCACCTCATCCAGCGCGGTGGTCATGCTGGGGCCCACTTCCTGATTGAAGGCCACGGTGGCGGGTCCACCATAGTCCAGCTTCAAAGCGGAGACAGAGAGCCGGGACGTCTTGCCAGCATAGCGGGATCCTCCCAGTGGCACTACGAGCAGCCCGCCTACTGAGGCACTGCGCCGCTTGAGCGCCATGCCTGGCTGAGCGGGTGCGGGTGTGCTTGGGGGCAGCATGACGGTCCTGGACGCCGTCGACCCGTTGGCCGAGGCCACCACTGGACCCGAGGCTTGCCCCCACGAGGAGTACCACTGGTAGCTGTCTTGATGCGGGCTGAAGATGAGCAGACTCCGGTCGAGCGCATTGTGCCATTCGCACTCCACCAAGCCTGGCACGATGGTCCGGTACTCACCGCGGCTGCGATCCCCGTTCCAGGTCAGGTGCCGGTCGTCGCCCACCGCGATGGTGCTGCCGCCTTGAAGCTCCTGACCGAGGAGCCATTTCTCAAACTCCGCAGGGGTGGTGCTCTTTTCCAGGGCGGCAGGCGTGCGGCGACCGAGGAGTTTGAGAGGCAGATCGTCTGTGCCGTTGTTCAGGGTGCCAGAGGTCAGGTCCTCCGCCACCGTCATCTGGTTGGGACTGGCTTCCTTGCGTGGCTCGAAGTTCCAGAAGACGGAGCCTTTGCCCGTCACGCGGTAGCCGAATCCCACGGAGTGTCCGCCTTCACGGCCAGAGGTCCAGATCACAAAGGTCGGCGTCACGAACCAGTAGGTTTTGATCCGGCCTTGCCGTTCGGATTCCCACTGCGTGCCCACCAGCCATTTGGCGAAGTCTGCCTCCTGCATGGCCGAGAGTTTGGTCGGCGCGGCGGTGGCGGGGCTTTGCCCGTGTACCTGAGCAGGCTGGAAATTCAGGGCGATGACGGCGGCGAGCAGGCCTGGCACGAGATGCGAGATCCGGGGGCGGAAGAACATGATCGGTGAAATGGGGGGTTGGAGCAAGTTGTGGAAAAAATGCCCCTTCTTCAAGGGGAAGCATTACAAAAATCCCCGCGTTGCCCGGCCTCACATTTGCTTTTTGACCAGTTGCCGCGCCTGCCTTATGTGACCACAGGCACCAAGGGGGTGCCCCTTTCACCCCGTTTTGTTTTCACCGTCCCGTCCTACCATGTCCGAGCGTCCCACCATCATCTACACGAAGACCGACGAAGCACCTGCCCTGGCGACTTACTCCTTTTTGCCAATCATCCAGGCGTTTACCAAGCACTCCGGCATCGCGGTGGAGACCCGGGATATCTCGCTGGCGGGCCGCATCATCGCGAACTTCCCCGAGTCCCTCACGGAGGAGCAACGCATCGCGGACGCCCTCACCGAGCTGGGCGCACTGACCCTGAAGGCCGAGGCCAACATCATCAAGCTGCCGAACATCAGCGCCTCCATCCCCCAGCTCAAGGCGGCTATTGCCGAGCTCCAGGCCCAGGGCTACAAGCTGCCCGACTACCCGGCGGACCCCAAGACGGACGAGGAAAAGATCGCCAAGACCAAGTACGACAAGATCAAGGGCAGCGCGGTGAACCCGGTGTTGCGCGAGGGCAACTCCGACCGCCGCGCCCCGAAGGCGGTGAAGGAATACGCCCGCCAGAACCCGCACTCCATGGGCGCGTGGTCCGCCGATTCGAAGACGTCAGTCGCCACCATGGGTGCTGACGATTTCTTCTCCAATGAGAAGTCGGTGACCGTGGCCAACGGCGGCGCGGTGCGCATCGAGTTCGTGGGCGAAGACGGCACCACCCGAGTGCTGAAGGAGAAAGTTGCCCTGAAGCCGGGCGAGATCATCGACGGCACCAAGATGAGCAAGAAGGCGCTCGTGGCGTTTCTTGAGGAGCAAGTGGCCGCGGCCAAGGAGCAAGGCGTGCTCTTCTCCCTGCACATGAAGGCGACGATGATGAAGGTCTCCGACCCCATCATCTTTGCCCACGGCGTGCGCGCTTACTTCAAAGACGTGTTTGCCAAGCACGAAGAGACCTTCTCCAAGCTGGGCGTGGATTTGACCAACGGCTTCGGCGACCTCGTGGCAAAGATCGCCACGCTGCCGGCGGACCAGAAGGCGGAGATCGAAGCCGACATCCAGGCTGCCTATGCCAGTGGCCCCGGCCTGGCGATGGTGAATTCCGACAAGGGCATCACCAACCTCCACGTGCCTAGCGACGTGATCATCGACGCCTCCATGCCGGCCATGATCCGCTCCTCCGGCAAGATGTGGGACGCTCAGGGCAAGCTGCAGGACACGCTGGCCGTGATTCCCGACAGCAGCTATGCCGGTGTCTACCAGGCCACGATCGCGTTCTGCAAGAAGCACGGCGCCTTTGACCCGCGCACCATGGGGACGGTGCCAAACGTGGGCCTCATGGCCCAGGCAGCCGAGGAGTACGGCTCGCATGACAAGACCTTCCAGATCGCCGGCAACGGCACCGTCAGCGTCGTGGATGCGGACGGCAACGTGCTCCTCGAGCATAGCGTGGAGAAGGGCGACATCTGGCGCATGTGCCAGGTGAAGGACGCCCCCGTGCAGGACTGGGTGAAGCTGGCCGTGAGCCGCGCCCGCGCCACGAACACCCCGGCGGTGTTCTGGCTCGACGAGAACCGCGCCCATGATGCGCAGTTGATCCAGAAGGTGAAACAGTACCTGGCTGATCACGACACCTCTGGCCTGGAGATCCACATCCTCGCCCCGGCCGCCGCGACCGAGTTTACGCTGGAGCGCCTCAAGGCCGGGCAGGACACCATCTCCGTCACCGGCAACGTGCTGCGTGACTACCTCACCGACCTCTTCCCCATCCTGGAGCTGGGCACCAGCGCGAAGATGCTCTCCATCGTGCCGCTCATGAACGGCGGTGGCCTCTTCGAGACCGGTGCCGGCGGCTCCGCGCCGAAGCACGTGCAGCAGTTCCTGGAGGAGAACTACCTCCGTTGGGATTCGCTCGGTGAGTTCCTCGCACTCGCCGTGTCACTGGAGCACCTGAGCATCGTCTTCGGCAATGCCAAGGCCAAGGTGCTGGCCGACACACTCGACGCGGCCACCGGCCAGTTCCTCATTCATGACAAGTCCCCCTCCCGCAAGGTGGGCGGCATCGACAACCGCGGCAGCCACTTCTACCTCGCCCTCTACTGGGCCCAGGCCCTGGCCGCCCAGAATGACGATACCGAACTGAAGGCCATCTTCGAGAAGCCTGCCGCAGATCTCACCGCCAACGAAGCCAAGATCGTGGCCGAGCTCGGTGCCGTCCAAGGCAAGCCCGTGGACATCGGCGGCTACTACCAGCCGAATGATGAGCTGGCAGACGCAGCCCTGCGCCCCAGCGCAACGCTGAACGGGATCCTGGCGGCGATTTAAAGATCGCGGTTGGGCTAGGGTAAACGATTGCGAAACTGCTTTGCGCCCCCGTGGTGCAAAGCAGTTTTTTGTTGGTGGAGAACAACGTCGGTCCCACTGCGGGACCGGCACTACTTTCGTGGGCCGCAGTGGGCGTAGTCCGGTTGTCCCAACCGGCATGGTGAGCGGAGGGATGCGGCGTATGGGGTGTTTGGGCGGGATGAGGTCTGCAGCCTCAGGAGACGCGCGCGGCAAGCGGGGCGCTTGCCCTACAGTGCGTCAGGGGCGGGAAGGGTATTCTCTTGCATCAAGCTCGTGGAGTACCTGAGTCTGTCTAAACCTGGTGACTTGGGTGGGAAGGGGAGGTCCGCAGACGCTTCAGCGAGTGCCTCCTCACGTCGACAACTACAGGGGCGCTGGGTGGTCGGGATTCAAACACCAGGGGGTGGGTTCGGAGGCGTGAGCCATCTGGGTGAGTGCGGATGCAGTGGGTGTTTGACGATCCCTTCTGTCTGGTGCTCAACAACACCGGTAGTAGATGTCGACGTGAGGAGAACGAACCAATCGCGTGCGTTTTGGGGTGGTCACCAAGGAACCGACCTGCACATGGGTGTTTTGGGGAGCGCAGGCGGCTCGCCTGCCACAAGGGCGGCCCCGCCCGCGTAGCACATCGTTATCCGGTGGAGGCCCTCTTTTTGTTCCAGCCACCTCACCTGCCCGGCGGGCCGCCGGGCTGAAGCAGGCGAGCCGCCTGCGCTCCCCTTCGCAAATCCGTTGCTAAGGGGAAATGGTGATGATCTGACTGCCGTTCACCACCCCAGGTTCCTTGGCAGGCACTTATTTCCCCGTATGCGAGGTCTGCCTGCGGCGAGTTACCTAGTGCCCAAGAGGTTCTTCATGGCGGAGCAAAGTAGTCCAGAGTCCCGCATGCGGGATCCGGACTACTTTCAGCTACTGCCTACCACTTCAGGGGCCGCGTGTCCGACCGGGACACGAATGTCCCTCCCTCCTCGGCCCCTATCCCCCGCAGAAAGGCATCCATTCTGATCTTTTTGTAACCATCGAGGGGGTCATCTTGGGGTGTTGGCGCAAGAAAAGCACCATTTTTCCGTTACTGTCTCACTGTCACGATTCTGCAATGTCCCGCCCCTACCTGACCCGCACCACCCACAACTGCGCCGGAGCCACGCGCAGGGATTTCCTCCGCCTCGGGCTGACGGCTGCGGGCGGCGGTCTGGGTTTTACGGATCTCATGCGGGCGCGGGCGGCCAATGCAGCGGACCTCCCCACCACGGGCGTCTCCATGTCGCGTCCCATCAACTGCATCATGGTGTGGCTGGACGGAGGTCCGTCGCACTACGAGTCTTTTGACCCCAAGCCGGATGCGCCTTCGGAGATCCGCGGTGAGTTCGGCACGATTCCGACGAATGTGCCGGGCGTTCATTTCTCCGACTGTGTGCCGCACCTGGCCAAGGTGATGGACAAGATGACGGTGGTGCGGTCCATCTGCCACAAGGATCCCAATCACGGCGCGGGGAACCACTACCTCATGACGGGCTCACCCACACCCGTGCCGGTGGGCTGTGGGGCGTTCGTCACGTTTCACCCGTCCTTTGGATCGGTTGTTTCCTATGAGCGCGGGGTCAAGAGCGGACTGCCCGCCTACATGTCCCTGCCCTCCATCACGCGCTCCGGCGGACCGAATTTTCTCGGGGCCCAGCATGCTCCCTTTGTCATCGGCGGTGATCCCAATGCCAAGGGCTTCAAGGTGCGGGACGTGGTGTTGCCCACGGAGATCTCGGATGCGCGCGGTCTGGCCCGTCGGGAGCTGCGCACCTCGCTTGACCGCATGAAGCGCTTCCACGAAGCGGTTGCAGATGATCCGGCTGTGAGCTTTGACACCTTTTACGGCCAGGCGGTGGACCTCATCGGTTCGCAGCCCGCGCAGGAGGCCTTCGACATCCAGCGCGAGGATGAGAAGACGCGTGATCTCTATGGTCGCAACAATCTGGGCCAGCAGATGCTGCTCGCCCGGCGGTTGGTGGAGGTGGGCGTGTCGTTTGTCACCGTTCACTACGGCGGTTGGGATCATCACCGGCAGCTCTTCAAGACCTGCAAAGGTGAGTTCATGCAGAAGTTTGACCAGGGCATGGCCGCGCTGCTGACGGACCTGGACCGCCGCGGGTTGTTGGAAAGTACGCTGGTGGTGGCGCTCGGTGAATTTGGCCGGACGCCGAAGATCAACAAGGACGGTGGCCGGGATCACTGGCCCGGGGCGATGAGTGTGCTCTTCGCCGGAGCAGGCGTGCCACGCGGTGGGGTGATCGGAGCCACGGATCCCAAGGGGTATTACGCCAGTGATGACGTGCACTCCCCCGAGGACTTCGCGAACACCCTCTACACCAAGCTGGGCATCAACCCCCATCAGGTGCTGCACACGAACACGGGCCGGCCCATCCAGCTCGTGAACGGCGGCAGCCCCATTGCACCGCTTTTTGCCTGATCGCCCCCGGGCTCCTCATGAAGCGGTTGTGGCAGACTCTCGGCCTCCTTGCCCCCTGCTGGGCAGCGGGGGCGCTCCATGGTGCTGCGCCAGCGGTGACCACCCTGTATCCCGCCGGCGGACGTCCGGGGACGACGTTTCCTTTAACCGTGACTGGCGCGGTGGGAAAGACGGCGCCCGCGGTGTGGGCTGATCATGCTGGCATCACTTTCAAGCCGGGGGCGAAGCCGAATGCCTTTGAGGTGAGCTTGGCCGCGGACACTCCCCCAGGGCCGCATTTGGTGCGTTTCTTCAATGCCGAAGGAGCGAGCGCGCCCAAGACCTTCATGGTGGGCGCGGCATCGGTAGCCGAGGTCACGGACACGGAGCCCAACGACGATGCGCATGCGACGGCCCAGGCGCTCGCCGTGCTGCCCGTGACGGTGAATGGCCGTCTCGACAAGGCGGGCGATGCCGATGCCTTCAAGTTCACGGCCAAGGAGGGCCAGTGGCTCGTGGCGGTGCTGCAGGGCTATGGCCTGGGTATGCAGATGGATCCCGCGCTGCGGTTGCTGGATGAGCACGGCACCGAACTGGCGCTGGGGCATGACTCGTACAACCTCGATCCGCAGATCGCCTATGAGATCAAGAAGGCGGGCACGTATGTCCTCCAAGTGATGGGCTATGCGCACCCCCCTGCGGCCGATGTCAGTCTGAGGGGGAGCCCGGACCATGTGTATCGGCTGACGATCACGCAGGAACCCACGCCGCGACTGGCCTGGCCACCCGGCGTGAAACGGGGCGCGAAGTCGTCCGTGCAGCCGCTGGGCTGGAACTGCGGGGCAGGGGACTTCAAAGGTCCTGCGTTTGAGGTGGACGCCTCGGAAGCCGCATCCGGTGCCGAGTTCGTGGAAATCATGGGCTCCGGCCCCGAGCCATTGCGGGTGGCATTGTTCGATGGGGAGCCAGTGCTGGAGATGGAGCCCAACCAAACCGCTAAAGAGGCTGAGGCCCACGTGTTGACTCCCACGGGCGCAGTCGCATGGCACGGCGTGTTGCAATCTCCGGGGGACGAAGACCGGCTCATGTTCGCCACCAAAAAAGGGGAGACCTATGTTTTCAAGGTCGCTTCTTCCACTTTGCATGCACCGCTGGATGCGTGGCTCAGGGTCGAGAACCTTGTTGGCACGCTGATCGGTCAGGCCGATGACGCGAAGGAGGGGAACTTTGACCCTGTGCTGAACTGGAAGGCTCCTGTGGACGGGAAGTTCGTGCTGGCCATCAGCGATCGTTTCCAGCGCGGCGGATGGGATTTTGTTTACCAGGTGCAGATCAGTCCCGCGTCTGCTGTGCCCGTGCGGCCGATGGTGCTGGGCACGCTCACGGAAAACGCTTTGAAACTTGAGGCCGGCAAGACGGCGGAGCTTAAACTGACCGCCGCCGTGACCGGCGAGTTCAAGGGGAAGCTGGCAGCCACTGTCACCGGGCTGCCCGCCGGTGTGACCGTGGCAGAGGTGGAGGTTCCCGGAAAGAAGGGCGGCGAGGTGACGCTGAAGCTGGCCGCGACGGCAGAGGTTGTTTCCTTTAGCGGACCCGTGGAGGTGGTCGTCAAGACCTCCCCGCCCGATGCCGCGGCGGAGTACAAGGCCGTCTATGACCTGCGCGGCGTGGAGCCCCGCGGAGACCGTCTGGTGAACGAGGACTCCCGGGTGTGGCTGAGCGTGGCGGGGAAGCCGGCTGTGAAGGAGACAGAAGAGGTGAAGACACAAGACGCAAGACCTGAGGTCGGGAGCGGAGCAAAGTAGGCCCGCTGCGCGGGAGACGCCAGGCTAGCACTACTTTTCAGCTGTCACCTGCGGCGTAGTCCGGTTGTCCCAACCGGCTTTGGGAGCGGAGTAGGGGACGCGCTGAGACGGTTGAACGCAATGAGGTCTGCCACCTCAGTGATGTCCGTCCAACCGGGATAAGAATGTCCCTTGCTCCTTTTACTGACCGGCAGATCCAGC
>NZ_BATQ01000006.1 GCF_000739635.1 Verrucomicrobium sp. BvORR034
GGGGGCCGCGACTTTTTGCACGGCTTTGGGGTTCTTGGAACCAACGGTTGGTGCTGGGGCGGGAGTTGCCTCGCCGGCCAGGGTGCGCTGGCCGAGGCGGCGGGCGCTGAGCTGCTGGTGGAGGAGCTGGCCGTGGTTGTGGCTGAGCTCAATGCCAGTGCGGAGAGCCCCGTCATAGTAGGTGGGCAGGATGGCTTCAAATGCGGCGGGATACTGGTCCGCGCGCAGAACATCCAGTGCGAGCGTCGCGGCCCCGATCTCTCCGATCTCAATGCCGATCCAGCGGTCCAGCGCCTTTGCCAGACGAGTTTGATTGGGCGTCTGGGCCACGAGTGTATAGCTCGCGGGCGCGATCAACAGAATGCCGGTGCCACCCTCTGCGAAGAAGCGTCCCCGCAACCTAGAGGGGTCTGGCACGTTGATCCTCGAAAAGCGCCCTGTGATGCGGCCTGCATGAAGAAAGGGATAGAGATCGCCATACTCAAACTCATGGCCCTTGCCAGTCACTTTCAAGGTGCCGCTCAATCGCGCAGTGCCGCTGACCACGAGTTGATCGAAGTGGCTAAGACTGCCCACTTCAATCTCCAGAGTGCCCTGCCGGCTCTGCCGGAAATTTCCCCGAATCGCCAGAGTGCCTATGGAGTTGCCTGGAGCAACGATACCGTCGTTGCTCACGTTTCCGATGATCAGCCCGTTGCCCCCCAAGGTGCCTGCGTGTTCGACATTGACGAAGGGTGAACGCAACACCGTGTTTACAGACAACCGCCCCTGCTCCACAAAAGTACCGGCCACCACAGAGGATTGAGCCCCGGTCAAAATCAGTTCGCCTGACCCTGATTTGGTAAGGGTTCCAGAGCCAACCAGGGGTGCAAGGATACGGGTCGTGGCCGCTCCCACCACTTCAATCCCGGCATCTCCCAACGGCACCAGGGCCCGACCAGCAGACTCGATCCGGTACCCGTCGACTTCAAAATTCAATTGCCGGAAAGGAATGTCATCTGCCAGAACGACCGTGCCAGCGCGAGCGGCGAAGATGGCCGTCATGCCGCTCCACTGGCCGTTGACGTTGCCTGCGAAGTTGGTCCAGTTGGTGCCAGCAAGGCTCCAAACCCCGCTGCCTCCGTCAATACGGCTGTTTGCGAGAGGAAAACTTCCATCCCAGTACTGGGAGCCAGGGCCGGAGGGACCGGTGCTGCCCCCTACCACCAGATTGACCTGGCCGGTCGTCGCGGCATCAATCGAAAAGTCCCCGGCATTAAAGCCGACCGGCACACTCTGAAGCGTGAGTCCCCCGTTGGTCAGAAATCCCGAGTAGTCGATGAGACGGTAACTGGCGGTCGTGAATCCGCCATTGTCCGTGATGTTCAGCAGTCCGTTGAGCACCAGGGCACCGTCGACCTGCAGATGACTGTTCGCTGAGTCACCGGGGGCGCCCAGGGCGTAGTCCAGGACCGTCGTTTCATTTAACTCCAGTGCCCCTGTCGCCAACGAACCTCTGGGGGCGATGGTGGCGGCATTGTTGACCGTGACGGTGGATAGAATCTGACCGGCACCTTCGAGCCGGCTGCCTGACCAGACCTTGACCTCCTGCGTGTCCAGCGAGGCACCCGAAGACAGGCGTAGCACCCCCGAGGTCGTGGCTTGAGCGCCCGTGCCACCGACGAAGACTCCGCCGAAGTCGCTGCTCACCACGCCACCCTGCACCTCCAGCGTGCCTCCCTCGACGTAGTAGTCGCCGTCAGAAGCGGCACCTCCAGTGAGCACCAGGGTGCCTGCACCGTATTTGCCAAGATCCGTCTCGATCACCAACGGCGCATGAATGGTGGCCGCCACTCCTGCTTCCGTGCGAATGTTGGTATTGCCATCGGTGCCACCGTGCAGGACGAAGCCACCGGGTTCGATGACATAGCCATCTGTCAGGAACTGCAGACCGTCAAAAAAGATCTCCTGCTGCAAAGTGACGACGCTAGCGGTGCCGCCAAAGATGGCGACACGGGGATTGGAGACCGCGTTGGCCTGGTCCCAGACCGTGTTGGCCGTCCCCCCAGCATTGGCCCAGTTGGCGCTCGAGGTGTTCCAGAATCCGGTGCCCCCTTGCACCACACCATCGTTGGCGTTGCCAGGACCGTCCCAGAATCGAAGGCTGCCGGGATCCACAAGCAGGTTTACCTGGCCGGCGGTGGCTGTATTCACTTCGTAGGTAAAGCCAGACGGGACCACACCCGTGGCAAGGAGGTTGTTGCTGAAGGAGAAAGTTCCTGCTGTGGGATAGTCGATGAGGCGGTACACTCCAGATCCAAAGCCCCGCTGGAAAGGAAAGTTCAGCACGCCGTCGAGGACGAGCTGGCCCGCGGTATCGGTCACGAGGATACGGTCATTGACGAGACCGCCGAGTTCAAAGTTGAGATTGGACGAAGCATTGAGGATCAAGGAACCTACAGCGATGGTTTCCGGCCCGTCACCTGGGGTGAGGCTGCCCCCGCTCTCCACCGTGACAGGGCCCGCCACTGTGCCCGCACCCGTCAGCGTGGCTCCGCTTCGCACCATCACGGGTCCGGACCCAGTGGCGGTGCCGGAGGTATTAAGCACCTTGAGGGTGCCACCGACCACCTCTGTGCCGCCTGTGTAGGTACTGGCACCGGAAAGGACCAGGATCGCTCCACCGGTTTTGACCAAGTCCCCGGCACTGGTGGCACTGTCCTGCAGACTGCCGGAAAATTCGCCGCCACCCAGGCTAAGATAGCCATCGAGCTCAAGGATGCCGTTGCCATTAAGAGTGCCGATGGTTTCATCCATCAACAAACTGGCAGGGGTCAGGGCTCCACCGTTGAAGGTCACTCCGGCATCATCAGCAATTTGCTCAGAAGCGAGCGAGACCACCTGGCCGCCAGATTCCACCACGAGGTCGCCGGGAATCGCGCCGTTGGCGGCACCTTTATCGAGTTCGAGGATGATACTGGATTTGACCGTAGTCATGCCTGCATAAGAGTTTGCGGTCGTACCTTCAAAGGTGACCACGTGGGTTCCGGTTGCCAGGGGATCAGACTCCAGGGTCAGCCCGCCCCCACCGCTGATGATGCCGGAAAGATGCACGCGGGTCACGGGTGCGGAGACCATGTCGGGGTGCCCGAAGCGAGTCGTGCGATCATCTGCGCCCAGGGCGAGGTTTCCATCCAGATAGTAGACCTCTGGGGCGCGACTGGCAGAGGTGGCGAAGGCCAGCCCGAAGTTGGCAGAGGCCGTGAGGCTGTTGGACAAATGGTAGGAATTCACCGCGGCCCCGTTGACGGGATCTCCAAGCGTGGGACTGAAACCGAGGGTGCCGCCTTCCAATGTGATCGCTCCCGCACCCAGGGCAGTGACATACCACTGGTAGCTTCCGGCACCTCCAGTCTGCGTGACTCCGCCCGCCACCAGGAGCCCTGATTGCAAGGTCGTGCCGCCGAGGTAGGTGCTGGCAGCATTCAGCACCAGTCTGCCGGGGCCTGACTTCACCACGGCCCCGCTGCCGCCCAAGGGGGCATTGATCGTCCCCACCCCGCTGCTGCCATCGACACGAAAGGTGGCCACGCCGGAGGGCAGCAGGGAAAATCCGCCGGATTCAATGACATAACCACTGGTGACAAACTGGATTCCCTGGAAGGTGATGTCCGCCCCCAGGGTGATGGTGCCCGCACTTCCCGACAGAACGGCCGTGCCGTTGACCCAGGCTCCGTTGGCGGCCCCTGAGGCAGTCGCCCAGTTGGTGTTGGGGTAGTTCCAGGTGCCAGTGCCACCATCCACGGTGTTATTGGCGGTGGTGTTGGGCCCATCCCAAAACTGCAGGCCGAGTGAGCCGGTGGTCTGGATGAGCAGATTGACCTGACCTGCCCCGGCGCTGACGGTAAAGTCATATCCAGAGGGCTGAGTGCCGAGGCTGAGGATGTTGTCCACCAGGGTCCCCCCATAGTTCATGAGGCGGTAGATGCCCGTGGTGAAGCCGGTGAGCCCGGTGACATTCAGCACCCCGTCCAGGGTGAGATTCCCTGTCACCTGAATGAGATCCCCCACGCCGCCTGGGGAAGCCAGTTCGTATTCGAGAATGGACGAGTTGTTCAGCAGTAGCGAGGTCACGGTAAAAGTCCCAGGACTGCTGCCGGGTGCCAGAATGCCGCCATTCTGAATGGTGGTGGCCCCGGCGCTGCCCGTTCCGGCCAGAGTGGCACCGGAGTTCACGGTAAAACTGCCTGCAGACATGTTGCCGTTCAGTTGCAACTTGCCCGCCGAAACAGTGGTGGTACCAGAGAAGGTCTTTGTTCCGGTAATGGTCAGGGTTCCCGCCCCTTGCTTGATAAATGCGCCATTGCCTGAAATTTGAGAAGTAATGCTGGTGGAAGCCGTCGCGCCTGCGGTCAGGGTCCCTGCACCAATGGCAATGGTGCCGCCGGTGGAAGACAGGTCCCCCACCGTTTGATTGAATCCGTTGAGACTAAACGTTCCCGTGCCGCTGACGGTCACCGCCGCCGTACTGACCAGGCGGTCACTCGCGGCCAGACGGAGTGTGCCGGCAGAAATGCGGGTGCCTCCTGTGGAGGTCTGTACTCCCGAAAGGGTCAATATACCGTTGCCCATCTTTTCTAGAATACCCGTGCCGGAGATCACGCCCGCATAGTCCAGGGCGCTCGTGCGATAGAAGGTGAAAGTGCCGTTGTTCACCACGTCGCCCACAAAGGCCCCGTCACCGAGGACATTGCCGATCTGCAATTTGCCGGCATTGACGGTGGTGCCGCCCAGATAGGTGTTGTTTCCTGTAAGAATGGTGGTGCCACTACCCGACTGGACCACCGCACCAGATCCGGAAACAACCTGGGCAAATGTCAGTGTGTTCGAGCGGTTGAAAATGAGTGTTCCGTTGACCGTGACGTTTTTGTTAATGCTGCCGGTCGTACCACCATTGCCGAACTGCAAGGTGGCACCGCTGGAGACCGTGGTGGTGCCGGTATAGGTGTTGTCGTTCGTGAAGATCGTGGTGCCTGCCACGATGTTCACGATGCCGGGGCCGCTGCCTGAAATTTGCGGTGCGAACACATAGTTGTTCGAGGTGTGATTGAAAGTGAAGACCAGCGGACCTGGCGTGGTGGTGGCGAACAGCACGGCGCGGGCTTCAATGACGCCTGGAGCGGCTGCCACGGAGGCTGCATCAGCTCCAATGTTGATCGTGCCCTGACTACCCGAGATGCCTCCGATTACGACAAAGGCGTCAGAGTTGTTCAGTTTAAGTTTTCCACCGTCGGCAAGGGTCAGGACGCCGCGTCCGGTCGATCCCACGGTCATTCCTGTGGCGTGGTCTGCTGCCACCGCCTGCGTGTTTGAGATGTTCCATACAGAACCCGGGCCGGTGATGGTGACCACGTCGGTCGTGGTGGCGCTAGCATCGGCGGCGGAGCTGATGACGGAGAATCCACTGTTCACCGTGCCGCCAGCACTGATGGTCATGGTGCCTTTGGCATTCGTGTTGTTGCCGACATAGAGATTGTACGGCGTGCTAAAAGTGGAACCGGTGCCGCTGACGAGAAGTACAGCTGTGGAGTTAGCGCCACCGCCGAGCCGGACGTCTGCGAAGATGCCGTTCGTGGCCGTTGCTGCGATGGTGACTTTGCCCCCATCCAGCACAGAAAGACTGCCTGTCGCCGAAGTCCGCCCCAAGGTCATCGCCAGATTGCTGTAGACGCCGCTGATGTTCCACTCCGAGCCAGCACCCTGCACGGTGACCTGACCGCTACTGATGGCACTGGTGGCCCCCATGAGATTGTGCACGGTGCTCATCTTGGCTTGATCCGAGACGGTCACCGTCCCGATCCCTGCGCCGGAGGAACCCATGAGGAAATTCCCCGTGGACCACGCCGTGCCATTCCCAGAAATCACTGCTGTTCCCGATGACGCAGCCCCCACCGTCACCACCGCCGTGGACGCGGTGGCTCCACTCAGGAGGTTGAAATAACCTAACCCGCCATTGCCCACCGTCAGGGATCCAACGGTTTGAACAAAACTGGATCCCGTGCCCTGGACAGTCAGCGTTCCTGACGCCGTCGGATCAAACGAGCCGAGCAAGACCTGCGAACTCGCCTGCAACTTTCCACCTGATTCCACAGTAAGCGTGCCCACCGCCCCGGTATCGGCAGCGATGTACAAGGTCGAGTTGACCGTCCACTGGGAGCCGGTCCCTTTGATCAAAGCTGTTCCTGTTGTCCCTGGATAGTTGGCCAGCACTGCAGAGGCAGAAGTAACCTTGCCTCCGTTGGAAATGGTCAGGAGTCCCACGCCCTTGTCTCCAATCGAGAACTCTCCGGAACCTACGGTGAGGGTTCCGGCACCTGTCACTTCGAGCGCACCCGTTTTAGACGTCTCGCCCAGAATGAGGCCTTGAGCTACCGCGCCCGCCTGATCCACCAGCGTCTGTCCAGAAGATTCACCATTGTTGATGATGACGCTTGAGGTCGAGACGGGCAGGGCATTGCCGCTCCAGTTGCCGGTGGTGAACCAGTTGCCTCCGGCAGGGTTGATCCAGGTGACCTGGGACACAGCCATTCGGGAATTTATAACCAATGAAACGGCGATGAATGCAAGAACACGCACGCGACCCCTGGTAGAACGGCTTGTCTTCATGCCGGAGTCATCTCCCCTCGCTCTCCTACTGACCATACGCCAAATGGCGTAATTTATGCGATGCAGATTCGTTCTATGCTGCGTGCTGACTGTTGCTCCATTGCCACCCCAGCCCTTTATCCATGTCTCTCATCACCCAGTCCGACCTGAAGAAGCTCAGTGCCTGCGCCAAGGATCTGATGGCTAGCGCGGACGAGGCGGAGCTACGCCAGAAGGTGGTCTTCAAATGGCTTCCCACGTTTATCCCCTCCAACTGGATCTCATGCAATGAGTTCTACAAAGGCGAACGGCTCAGCATCATCATGGATCGTGACACCGCATTGCTGGCCACCTATGGCGAGGCCTTCAACCAGTACATCCACGAACATCCCTGCTATCAGTTGGGGGAGGGTGGCATCTCCATGCCGTTGAAGATCAGCGATTTTCTCACTCAAGAACAGTTCCACAAACTCACCCTGTATCAAGAAGTGTACCGCCACATCGGGGTGGAATATCAAATGTCCACCTCCACACAGCCGGTGCCCGGATATCTGGTGGGACTGGCGCTGTCCCGCACGCACAAGGACTATGATGAACGTGAGCGCGTACTTCTTTCGCTCATGCAGCCGGGTCTGGAGAAATCATTTCGCGAAATGCGGAGGCGTGCAGAGCTGAAGAGTCTCTCAGCGAGAGAGTTGGAGGTGTTCGACTGGGTGGGGAAAGCCAAGACGAACAAAGAGATCGGTCAGATTCTGGGCATCAGTTCCCGGACGGTGCAGAAGCACCTGGAGTCCGTATTTGAGAAACTGGGCATCGAGAGCCGCACAGGTGCGGCGCTCTGGATGAAAAGTATGAAACCCTCCGCGTGATCCTTTCGATACACACGGAGGGCTCCTGAACCGACGTTGTTAGCTGAGTTAGAACTTGAAGTTCATGCTCGCAGACACGGCGTGGTTGCCGTCATCGCCGCGACCGAAGTCGGCATTGTAGTACACATTGAAGTAGAGCTCTGTGCCCACCTGAACGCCGACACCAGCGCCGACGAACACGGCGTCGCGGTCGTCGTTGGAACTGCGGTATTCGAAGCCGGGGCCGCGACCGCCGTCGAGACGGGCGTGCAGGGTTTCATCGTCCTGAAGGAACTCGTGCTGCCAGAACACGCGCAGTTCGGGGATGATGGCGACGGTCTCGCTGGCATGGAGGGTGTAGGCGAGGCGGCCGCCCAGGTAGGTGCGGAAGCTTTCGCTGGTGGAGTCATCCAGGCCCAGGTTCAGCACACCAGCCCCGGTTTCCGTCACACCGTCCATCTCCAGACGGGTGTATTGAGCGCTCAGTTGAGGACCCACAGTGAAGTTGCCGAACTGGAAGTCATAGCCGGTGCCGATGAGGGAGAAGAACTCCGCCGCATCCGGATTGCTCCGGGCGGTGCGATCCAGGGAAGCCCAGGAGAGGGGGCGCACGATGCTGTAGTCCGTGGTGCCGCCG
>NZ_BATQ01000005.1 GCF_000739635.1 Verrucomicrobium sp. BvORR034
AGGTGCCCTATGGAGGGCTGCCGCCGCCCCCGCCCGACATGGCCCTGCCCAACGGCCCCGTCCCGGATATGTCGGGTCCTGCCGTGACTCTCGTTACGACCCCCGCCACCAGCGCGAAGGTGAGCAAACTGCCCAAGGAGGCTCAAACGGCGGTCGAAGTGCTGCAAAAGTTCCTGGATGCCCCTACGTGGCGCGACCGTTTGACCCTGGTCCAAAAAGCCGATGCGCTTCGGGCCGCTCTCGACAAGAATCCGGGGCATTTCGCAGACGGCCCTATCCGCGTTGGTCAGATCGACTTCGTGGACCGTTACGTGAACAAGAACGGCGTGCCGCCCTATTGCATGTTTGAGCTGAGCGGCGGCTCCTTGGATCACCCGGTGCTGACCCTCGTGGAACAATCCACCAAGTCCGGTGTGAGGGTGGATTGGGAGGCCTTCATGGACTTCAAGGAGGACTTGATGCTCAAGTTCCTGGAGACCAAGGGCGCACCCAACGCAAAATTTCGCGTGATGCTTCGCAGGAAGCACTATTTTGACAAAGACGTGCCTGAGGTGACTTCCAAGGATGCCTTCGAGGTGAAGCAGCCCCACGGCCACTTTCAGGGTCACATCTTTGTGCCGAAGAAGTCTTCTCTCGCCCAGCAACTGGCCAACCAGCTCGGCTGGGGCATGGACATGCCGGTCATTGCTGAACTCGGCTGGAAGACCGATGGCAAGAACCACTGGGTGGAGCTGACCGCCATCACCAGCTACGGCTGGCGCGGACAGTAGAGTAGCGAATGCGGAATGGGGAAGGCGTGTTTCGGGACGCAGAATCGGCTGCTCCGTACTCAGTTTCTTATCCCTTGGCCCTCTTCCCTTATCCCTCTCCCCCTACTGCGTACTGCTCTGGAACCACTCGCGTTCGCCGCGGAGGATGGAGATGACTTCTCCTGCTAAATAGAGTGAGCCGGTGACGAGCACGCGTTCCGCGTTGTGGCGGGCCTTGGCGAGGGCGTCTTCGATCGTCTCATGGACGCTGCAATTCACGGCACTGGCATACAGGTCGGCCAGTTCCTTGCGCAGATCTTCCGGTGCCATGGCGCGGGGACTGTCGAAGCGGGTGAAATGCCAGTGGGAGGCAATCGGCTGGAGGGAGCGCATGACGGCCTTGGCGTCCTTGTTGGACACCGCGCCAAACACGACGCTGGCTTTCTCTCCCGGAAAGGCTTGATGCCAGGTCCGCACCAGGGTTTCGGCGGCGTCAGGGTTATGGGCTCCGTCGATGACCAAGCGGTCCTGCTCCTCGCGCTGAAAGCGGGCGGGCCATTCCACCGTCTTCAGGCCCACTCGCAGCACGGGCTCGCTGGCCCGGAAGCCAGCGGCTTTGAAGGCGGCCACGGCCAGGGTGGCGTTCCAGAGCTGATGCTGGCCGAAGAGGCCAAGCTGGTAACCCCGCAGAGGCGTGGTCACGATGGAGAGGGGGGCTCCCCGCTCCCGGGCGGTGTCGGAAAGCACCTGCATCACCTCGGGGGCCTGTTTCAGCGTGATGACGGGCACTCCTGGCTTGATGATGCCAGCTTTCTCCGTGGCGATTTCCCGCAGGGTCGCGCCCAGGTGTTGCTGGTGATCCAGGCTGATGCTGGTGATCACACAGGCCGCCGGGAGGACGGAATTGGTGGCGTCCAGACGCCCGCCCATGCCCGTTTCCAGCACCACCCACTCCAACTCCCGCTTGCGGAACCAGTCCAGCGCGAGAGCAAAGGTGAGTTCGAAAAACGTCGGATGAGGATCCCAGCCCTCCACCCGCTTCTTGATGGCCTCCACCTCCTTGACGATCTCCTGAGAGGTGATGGTGCGCTCTGCATCCCGGACCCGCTCCCGGAAGTGGATGAGGTGGGGAGAGGTGAAAAGCCCGGCATTGACCTCAGCCGCCTTTAGCAGGCTGTGCAAAAACGCACAGACGCTCCCCTTGCCATTCGTGCCCGCCACATGGAGAAACTTCTGACCGCCCATCGGCAGCTTCATGTCGTCCAGAAGCTTGCGCGTGTTTTCCAGCCCCAGCTTGATCCCAAACAGCTGGGTACCGTAGAGCCAGTCGAGGGCCAGTCGTTCCTGTTGGGCTTGTTGCAGCACAGTCGAATCCTAGCAGCTAAGGGACAGGAGTCATCCCGGAATTGGGTGCTTATGGTAATTTAACGTCGGTTTGGCCATGGCCTATCGCGATCCAAGGAAGTTTGTTCCAGAGCGCATCGAGAACAAGCTTGCCCTGAGTGGCCCGTTTGGAGCAGACTTTTTCACACCAGATCCCAGTTGTTCACAAGGTCGGCGAGTCTGGACCTTTCCGCCAACCATCAGGCACCCCCCCTTTGCCAATGAATGGAGCCCAAAAGTTATTCCTGCTATTCGTCATCCAAGTTCTTCCTGGTATGGGTTCGCTGCTGGCCCGCGATCTGGGGAATAAAGAGGAAGCAGCCGAGGCCATCGAGGCCTTTCGGAAGATGGATGAATGGGATACTCAGTCCTTCCAACCCATTGTGGCCCGCGACAAAAGGGAGCTGGAAAAGACAATCGGACCTCTTCCTGAGGGAAGTTCTGTTGCAGTAGACCTCGATGCCGACACCTTGGTTGTGCGATCTACTCGTGAAGGGCTGGAGCGGACCGGCTATTTTTGCGAACATGTTGTTCGCAAATTGCCACGGGTCGTCACCTGCAAGCTGGAGGTTTTTGAATCTGAGGTCGCCGCGGATGAGGCGCTTCTTGATTCATTGGCGAAAAGCCAGGATCATGAGAGTTATGCGAAGACTTTGCGTGAGCAGTTCGCCAAAGGTCAGGCCAGGCTGATTGCCCATCTTCAAGGACAGGGGCAAACCGGTCAGCTACTCAAGCTTGAGCAAAAGGGCGATGACGCTGAGCCGATGATCAAATTCGAGATCACGCCCACCTTGGGCGAGTCTGAAGCAGTTGACCTGAAGATGCTCTTTCAGAGTCGTGATGCACCGTCACCAGCCGAGGGAGCAGACGAGCTTCGACAGGCGGCTACGGTGAAAGCAACTTTTCGGGCAAGGATCGGAGCAAGCCGCGCTGTCGCCATGTGGAAGCCCGCGAGAGATGGTCTGGACACGACGCGCACGGCTATTCTGGTGGTTAACGCTCACCCGTTGTTTGTCGCAATGACAGACCGACTGAACGCACAAGTGCGCCGCCTTGATGGGGGCAAACCGTCGCCCGTCCCTGAGATCAGTGTTCCGGAGGGCATGGAACTGCGCACGTTCCCCTGTCCCTTGAGCTTGTTCGGGCTAGGGAATACGGTGTCTGAAACGGAAGCACTGTCAGATCCATTTGCCAGCTCAAGTGAGCAGGCACCAGAAGTCGGCAAGGTTTCGTGGCGGGCCAGATCAGCAGAGGAAGTGCTCAAACAACAAGGCATTCCGCTCCCAAAGGGTTCTAGGGCATACTGGCACCGCAGGACAGCAAGGCTGGTGGCCCTCAACACCCCGGAGAACCTGGAGATGATCGAGGTTTTTGCGGAGTCGATGAGCAAGATGAGCCCTATCACCATGGTGCACGACTTTCTAGTGGTCCAAGGGGAGCGGGCATTGATGCAATCGCTCGCAGATGAGACTCGTGGACATGCCCATCACACCGCTGCTTGGAGGCGCATGAACGCTCTGCTGGCGAAAGGAGACTTGAAGCGAACGGGCTTTCTGAGATCGGAAACAAGCAGTGGATGCCGTTTGTTCCTCTTTGCCGGCCTGACCAATAGACATCCCGCGCAAAATGAAGATTCGGGACCGGTGAAGAACGCTACCCGCCTGGAAGTGGACGCCACTATGGGCCCCGACGGACGTACGATTGACTTGGATCTGGCTATCGGACAGCATCGGGGGCCGACGCCCTCTGGATCAGTGGTCACCTCAACCTCCATGCTGTCCGGCAGTCCCCGACTCATCTATCTGTGGAACCTGCCGGATCCTGACGCCGCTGGCCGGTCAATGTCGCAGGCTGTCTTTCTGCGGGTGACGAGGTTCGAGGTGACTGACTGAAACGGCTATGGTTCCAGCACCCAGACCACGCTTCAGCAGTCCCATACCGAGCCATCACGATTGCGAGGAGTTTGAGGCGGATACCCCCAACTATATCAACTTCATGAATCGTACGAATACTGCGCTTTTGCTCTGGTGTAGTCTCATTTGCCTGGGTCCGTTCTCCATACTGGCCCAGGATGAGAATCAGGGCGCTGACTTTGATGCCGCGCTGGAGGGTTTTCACAAAATGGACGAGTGGTCAGTTAGGGAGTTCCAACTCCCATTGTCGTCATTGGTCGGACCAGGGCGGGGCCAGAAGGGAAGATCGTCTCCCGACGCGCCTCCTGAAGTAAAGATGATGGAGTATCATGTGGGGGTATTGCCAAAGGGAACTGCCTTCTTGTATGACAGCGCATCCTGGACGCTGGCGGTTCGATCCACCAACGAATCGCTACAGAGGATCCAGCACTTCTGCGAGACCGTGACAGGCAATGTCCCAGCCGTGCTCAACTTTAAGATGGAGGTGTTTGAATCTCGGTCAGGCGCTGACTCCGGACTTCATGAAAAGTTGATAGCGACGCACGATCACACTATTCATGCCGAGGCCCTCCGAAAGCTGGCGGAGAAAGGAGAAGCCACAGTGCTTGCGGTGACCCAGTGGGACGGGAGGTCCGGGCAACGAGCCCATGTTGTTTGCGATCATCCTGAAACGGCTTCCCGTCTGGAACTGGAAATCGATCCCACTTTAGGGCACAGCGGGGTGGTCGATGTGAACCTGCATTTCGAGCATCTTACAGCGCTGCCTGCGGAGCGTCAGATCCCGGATGTTCACGCGGAGGCGACAAGCACGATGACTGCGACCCTCCAGTGCGGAAGGGCTCGGGTCGTCGGCATGTGGAAACCGAGAGGCTCTGGCAAAGATGTCATAAGAACGGCAGTACTCACGGTCGATGCGATGCCCGTTTTGCCTGAGAAGAACACTCAACTCGCGGAGAAGCTGCAAGTGTCTGGGGGGCTTGCAGGGAGCGCGAAGACATCGAACCCTCAAGACATTCCGGTCCCCCGGGGCCTGGTGCTCCGGCAGATCAGGTGTCCCATGAACCTGTACCATTTGTGGCAAGACTACGAAGTGCAGGACAGGAAGGGGGCGGATCCGTTTCTAGACACACAAGAGGAAGCGCCCGAAGATCCCAGTTTAGGTCAGACCGTATCGATTCAGGAAATATTGGAGCAGCAGGGAATACCTTTTCAGGGAGGCGCAAGGATTTATTATCATCGCCCCACCTGCAGGTTGGTTGTCCTGAACACTCAGGACAACATCGATCAGATACAGAGTTTTCTGGATGGACTTATGTTTCATCCTTCAATGGTGTTGAGATCAGCCTTGCAGATTGTAGAAGGAGAGGCGGCTCAGATCCGGTCGCTGGTCGCCGCCACGGAAGGGCTTGCGGATCACACAGCAGCCTGGAAGCTCATGGAGGAGATGGTGGCCAAAGGAGAAATCAGGCAATCCGCTCTTTGGATCACCGAGACGCGTAGTGGGCAGAAGGAGTCAGTGTTTTCGGGCGAAGCATGGGGAGGGGGATCCAAGAGCAAGAATCAGAATCAAGAGGACGAAAAAGGGGAGGAGCCCATACGAATCGGCACCCGGCTGGCGTTGGAGACAATCATCAGAGCTGATGGCTACACGCTCGAAGTGAACGTTGACCTTGTCCAGCATGGGGCAGTCGAGATTGAAAAAGCAATCGGCGGAGTGGCTGCCCATTCTATCAGCACTTCCGCCCCAATGATAAGTGGCAAACCTGTGCTCCTCGGTGTGTGGTCATCAACTGAGACACCGGTATCAGGAAAAGCCAAGCTCCAGGCAGTCTTTCTCAAGGTACACATGATGCAGCTGATTTATCAGGAAACTACCCCATGAAACGCCGTGCTATTCACCTTGCCATCCCCTGGTTCTGCGCGGTTGAGGTGCGCAAACGGCATCAATCTTAATGCGGGGCCAGCCACGTGAAGGGCGGCCAGGGGAGGTTGCGCACCACGCCAAAGCCGAGGATGACCACGACGATGGCGATGGCCATGAACCGGGAGGGGCCTTTGAGGGGTGGGGGAGTGGGGCGGTTGAGCATCCAGCGCCATAGGCCACGGAGGAGGAAGAATCCGAGGATGGGCAAGCCCGCCAGCGCGAGGATGTTTTTGCGTGCTGCTTCCTCGAACCTGAGGTGGAGCAGGGCATGCAGGCAGCGGGTGGCACCGCAGCCGGAGCAATGCCAGCCGGTCAGGCGGTGGAACATGCATTGCGGGTAGAGGCCGTTGCCCTCCGGGGGATGTTGGTAGAGCACGATCGCGCCCACCAGCATGGCCACCAACAGCGCGCTGCCAAGGGCGATCCGGGAGGCGGTGCGCGGGCTTCCTTTCATGGACAACGAAGATTCCAGATCCCTCAATTTTGGAGCAAGTCAGGGTGTTGGTAGGCGTACCAGAGGGTGATTGCGAAATTGATCAGGGAGAACACCACGCACATCCAGCACCAGAAGCGGGCTTTCTGGGAAGACCGCCTGGCTCCGGTCACGTCACCGACGACCATCTTCTTGTCCACTTGGGCAGCATGCACCACGGCCGGAATGCCAAAGAGGGGGCAGCAGAACAAAAGAAGCACGATGGACTGCCAGAGGTAGGTGGGCACTTCTTCAAACGTGGGCGGCGGGTAGCCATGCGAGGCCTGGGCTCCGGGTGGCGAGATGCCCAGCGGCGGCGGTGGGACGCTCGCAGAGCCAAAGAGCCCGGGTAAAGCGCCGGCCTGCACCCACTGGGGCATGCCTTCTTTCCAGATGAGGTCATCGACGTGCAGCTGGTCCTTGCCCACCATGGCGCGCAGCTCCTCCAGAGAGAAGGGGCCCGACTGCCTGCCATCTTTGCCGACGTAGTACATGCTCCCTAGTCAGCCGCGAGGTCTCCGGTTGTCCAGTTGAAAACTCACCGCTTTACATCCCGGATATTTATTCCAAATAACCGCCAAAACATCCTCCATGAACTACACCATTCAGCGCCAGAACGAGTCGTACGGTCCTTATCCTCTGGAGGAGGTGCGCCGCCTGTTCACGGCCGGATCGTTGCACCCCACGGACCTGGCCTGGCCGGTGGGATCGCAAACACCCGTTACGGTCGGCAGTCTGCTGCAGTCGGCTCAGGGGGATCACACCGGCGGGGTGATTCCGTACAAGAACCCGCAGGCACTCACTGCCTACTATCTGGCGGTGGCTTCCCTCATCCCATGCGTCGGCATTCTCACGGGCATCCCGGCGCTCGTCTTGGGGATCAAGGGGCTGAAACGCGCCAAACGTGAGCCGTGGATCCGCGGCAAAGCCCACGCCTGGATTGGCATCATCGTAGGCGGTGGGCTGGCGCTCGTCTGGTTGATCGGTCTGGGTGCGTTCATTGTCTCCATCATGCTGCAGAAGCCGGCAGGCCTGTAAAGGGGATCAAGCGGACAGCTTGCGCCGACGGCGCAAGCCCCAGGCCCCCACTGCCAGGATGAGCAGCATGGCGCGACCCGGCTCGGGCACGGCAGCGACCTGCACGTAGAAGCCGCTCGCATCCGAGTAGCTGGTCCACTTCTTGTCCGGAGCAAGCGTGGGCATGCTGGAGAGGAGCGGGCTGCCATCGAGTTTGGTGGGATGGGTCACCCCGGAGAGATCAATCAGCATCCAGGTGTCGCCGATGTTCCAGGTAAGCGGGTCCATGCCCAGCGCGGCCACTTCCAGACTGCTGCCGGTGAGATCCACGGTGACGGAGGAGAAGAGTTTGAGCACGTCGTTTTCCCCCAGGGGATTGGAAACGCCACTGCCGTCGTTGCTGAACAGGTCAAACTGAAGGGTGCCACCCAGATTGATGTCCACATTGGTGACGCCACCGCTGTTTCCAAGAACCAGATCCTGGGCTCCGCCGGAGTTGACGCCGTGTGAACCGCCGATCATGAGGAAGGTGCCCGCGCCGAGAGTGATGTTCTGCGAGGTTCCTCCGGTGATGCTGCCAGTGCCACCGAGCTTCGCCCCGCTACCTGCCACGGTGTTCACACTGCCCGTCCCCGTGGCGGAGCCGGCGGTGTTGTTGGCCAGGAATGTGCCCTTGCTGATGGTCGTGCCGCCGGTGTAGGTGTTGTTGCCCGTAACCGTGAAGGTGCCAGTGCCCTCTTTGTTCACGGATCCGCCCGTGCCACTGAGCGCGCCGCTATAGGTGGTGGACTCGTTGTTTCCTCCCACACTGAGGGCGACTCCGGCGCTGGCTGTATTGACGAGAGAGAGGTTTTGGCTGCCTTTCAGACCGCCGATCTGGGCGGCGGCGGTGAATTTGCCGAACGTCAGGCTGCCGCCGTAGCTGTCGTAGTCCACGGTGCTGCCGCTGAGACCACCCGTGAGGGCGCCAAAGGAGACCGTGCCATCGCCATTCGCGTTGGCGGCACGGCTGATGTTGACCGTTGTCGCGTTGACGATTGAGGTGATGTAGGTGCCGGCCTGGATGCCAGTGCCCGTCACGGCTTGACCCACCAACAGCTGAGTGGTGTCCAGGCCGGAGATCGAGGACACGGTATTGGCTACGGTGGAGCTGTTGTCCACGGAGGCAGCAATGGAGTTCAGTTCCAGCACGCCAGCCTGGATGACTGTGTTGCCGGTATGAGTGCTGTTTCCGCCGAGTTGGAGGGTGGTGTTGCCCTGCTTCACCAGTTTCACCTGACCAGTGATCTGGCCCGTGAAGAAGCCACTGGATGACTGGTTAACCGTGAAGGTTGCAGCTGTGGCACTGGTTACCGAGCCCGGAGTGGCCGTGCTCTGCTCAAGGCGCGAGACCGTCTGGTCAAAGCCATTGAGATCCAAGATGCTGGCGCTGGCGTTGTAAGCCACTCCCATTTGCAGGACGGCAGCGGTGGGCAACACGTTGGCTGCCATCATGCGCATTGTGCCACCGCCCCCTACAATGGTCCGGCCCCAGACGTTGCCGCCGACACCCAGCGTGACGAGACCGCTTTGGTCGAAGTAGAAGGTGCCGCCGGCGGCAAGGTTCACCGCATTGTCGGTGATGTTCACGGTGCTGCCGCCGGGATTGAGGACCAGCTGTCGATTGGTGCCATCGGAGGAGACAATACCGCCTTTGATATTGAGCACATTGCCAGCCCCACTGCCGCCGATGCGAAGCCCGTTGATCAGCCGGATCTGTCCCAGCAAGGTGTTCTTGCCGGTTCCGTTCATCAGACTGGAGTGGGAAGTGCCATTGGGATCATCTCCAATGAAGGAAATCACTTCGGAGAGGGTCACGCCGCCAGTGACCTGAAGCCGACCGCGGTTCGCGGTGTACACGATGGTGCCCGCGCCGGGATTCGTGTTGGTGTCCCATGCGCCCAGGGCATCATTGTGGGAGACCACGACGGTGCCAGACTGGATGTAAGTGGTGCCCGTGTAGGTGCTGCCGCCCGACAGGGTGACCGTGCCCGCGTTCGCGGTGTTGTGGGCGATGGTGACACTGGAGGCTCCCAAGGCGTTGTCGGCGATGCCGCCACTGAGGGTCAGGTTCCGCGTGGCATCAGGCACGGTCAGGACCAGCTCACGTGAAGCTCCGACCGTGACTTTCCCAGAGACGGTCAGCGTTCCGGCTCCGGCATTGAGGATGCCGTTCACGGTGAAATCTCCTGCGAGCGCGCCACTGGCTCCTGTGTAACGCAGGGTGTTGAACGAGGCTCCAGCGCCCAGAGTGCCCACGCCGCTCACTTCATAGTTCAGGGCCCCGGTGGTATCGACTGCGTCTGCAGCGACTACCGTGGTGCCGGTGTATCCGGCGATCTGGTTGCTGCCATTGCGAAGGGCATATCGGGTATTGGCACCCGTTCCATAGGTGATCCAGGGCCCCAGGATGCCGGTGCTGTCATTGGTGGGAAAGCCGCCCGCCACCGCGACGGTGCCAGCACCCTGAACACTCAGCGTGGCTCCCAGGCCACGGGTGAAGGTGCTGCCATTGATTGTCAGAAGCCGGCTGGTCCCCACATTCCACACCTGGCCGCTGTAGGCTCGTAACGCCAGGTTCGAAGAAATCGTCAGATCTTGGGCGGGACCAGCGCTCAGATCGATGCCGTTTGACGCCAGCGTAAGCGTGTTCGCGCCGGTGATCGCCACAGCCGAGGCCACGCCGTCGAGCTTGATACCCAGCCACGAAAGGTCAGCGCCCAAGGCATTGGAGGTGGCACTGCCTGCGACCCACGCGGCAATGTCGTTCCCCCCCGGAATTGCTCCGCTCCAGCTGGCCGGGTCATTGAGGGCGTTGGACGAGCTCGTCTTGTTGCGGGTTGCTCCCCATGCGGGAATGAACCCTGTCGCCACAAGCAACGCGACCAATCCCGGTCGCAAGAGCGGCCTGGTCGGAGGGTTGTTCTTGGGTGGGATGGAGGAAACGACGGGGGAAGGCGCGGCGGCGCCGGGTGAGGAAGGAGCCATGCGAGCGTGAGGGGATTATTTGCGAGCTCCAGTTTACGGAGTTCCCCCTCATATTCTCGCGAGGAGATGCAATTATTTGCAAGAACCCGACACAAAAGCGCGGGGCCGCTCCTCGAACTCGTTTTGCCTCAAGCTGCTGCCGCAGCGGCAGCCCGCTTGCGGTCCAGGTACATCTTCACAGCCGTCTTCATGCGGCCCAGCACGTAATAAACGGTCTGGCTGCGCAGGCGCACCAGTTCGGCACCTACAATGCGGGGGACGAAATCGGCGGGCACGGCCATGATTTCCTCTGGCCGCGCCCCGTTGAGGCCCCGGCAGAGGATGGAGGTCATGGCCTTGGTGAGGGTCTGAACCAAGGGCCCCAGGGTGATGGCGAAGTGCACCTTGTTCTCCTCGTCCACCTTCAAGTACACACCCACCGTGTCGGTACACTCCTCGTCCTTGCGGACGTCTTCGAGATCGAAGGTTTCTCCTTCCTTGGGCTCCTGACGCTTGGCACCGTCCGACATCACAATGAGGTTCTCCCGCCGCTCCTGTTCAGGGAGGTGCTCGAAGAGTTCAATGATGTCTTGAAGGGCGGGGGGGTAGGACATGAAAGGCAGTGAAAAGTGGAGAGTGAAAAGTGGGGAGTGCTGGGAGTTAGGAGTGAGCATCTCCGCAGGAGAATAAGGCCAGACTGATCGGAGTCGTCGTATGGCTCCAACTCTTAACGACTGACATCTAACTCTTAGCCTCAGAAACTCCTCTCAATTGGACTGCGCACCATGTTGCCCCATTCGGTCCAGGAGCCGTCGTAGTTGCGGACCTTGTCGTAGCCCAGGAGGTACTTGAGCACGAACCAGGTGTGGCTGCTGCGCTCGCCGATGCGGCAGTAGGCGACGATGTCGTCGTCCTTTTTGAGGCCCAGATTCTGAGTGTAGATCTGGTCGAGCTCTTCGGCGGATTTGAAGGTGCCGTCCGGATTGGCGGCGGTGGCCCAGGGGCAGCTCTTGGCTCCGGGGATGTGGCCTCCGCGGAGCACGCCTTCCTGCGGATACTCTGGCATGTGGGTGGTCTCGCCGCTGAACTCCTTGGGGGAGCGCACGTCCACCATCGGCTTCTTGGCCAGCATGTGCTGCCAGGTCTGATGGTAGAAGGCGCGGTTCGTGGTGTCATCCCGCTCCAGCGGAGTGGGATAGTCAGCTGCGGGATAGTTCGGCACCTCGCGGGTCAGCGGCTTTTCCTCCGCCGTCCACTTGGCGCGACCACCGTCCAGGATCTTGACGTTCTGGTGGCCGAAGAGCTGGAATACCCACAGCGCGTAGCACGCCCACCAGTTCGACTTGTCGCCGTAGAACACCACGGTGGTGTCTGGAGTGATGCCGTTCTTCCGGCACACTTGGGCGAAGGCGTCCGGACCAACGTAGTCACGGGTGATTTCATCGTTCAGGTCCCGACGCCAGTCGATGTGCACCGCGCCGGGGATGTGGCCGGTGTCATAGAGCAGCAGGTCCTCGTTGCTTTCCACAATCCGGAGGCCCGGTGTGTCGAGATTGGCGGCCAGCCAGTCGGTGTCGACAAGGGCATCGGGATGGGCGTAGGCAGAAAACTTGGAATTCATGACGGGAAAATCGTTCGGCGTGAGCAAAAGGGTACGCCCGCAACATGCGTTTCAGCGGGCAAAAGGCAACCCTCAGGGGCGGCCGCTGCTGAGAAACGTCCCCAGCGCCACCGGCAGCGGAGCCGCCCATTCCTGCCTGCCCTGGCCGTCATCCAGAATGAGCCGGTGGGAGTGCAGCGCCTGGCGGGTGAGGTGCAACTGGGCCTCCAGCTTGGGCGTCCACCCGGTCTCGATGAACTCCAGGTAGCAATCCTCGGAAGGGCCGTAGATCTTGTCTCCCACTACATAGTGCCCCAGATGGGCGAGATGCACCCGGAGCTGGTGCATGCGACCGGTATGTGGGGCGCACTCCACCAGGGAGAACTGACCATGGCGGTTCTCATGTCGTTCCAGCACCTGAAAGTGGCTCTCACACGGGACTCCCCGCTCATCCACCCGCTGCTTCACCCAGATACGGGAGTCCATGACGTCCCCCTGTCGCAGGATGGGGGCGGTGACGGTCGTTTCCTCCCACTCAGGCCAGCCCGCCACCACCGCGAGGTAGGTCTTGTCCATCTGCCGGCGCATCATGGCCTTGCCCAGCCGCCGCGCCGCTGGGCCGGTCTTGGCAATCAACACCACCCCGCTGGTCTCGCGGTCCAGCCGGTTGATGATGGAGACCTGTCCACCATTGGCCAGCTCATAGGCCAGCAACTCGCGAATCCCGTCCCACAGGGTCAGTCCCGCATCCGACGGCTTGCTAGGGTGAATCTGGAGCGGGGCCGGCTTGTCCACCACCAGCCAATCCTCGGTTTCATCGAGGATGGTGAAGTTGTAGTCGGAGCTGGTGGCCATGGGCGGGGGCGGGACATTCTAGCGCCAAGCGGTGGTCTGGAAAGGGCGATCGCCAGGCAAAGCTTCGTGACGAAAATTTGTGCGACAGAGCATTGCATGATTGCCTGAGTCTGGGAGAAGGCGCAAAACTGGAGGCTCTCCCTCCCAAACAACCCCAACCCTGAGTTTCAATGTCTGACATTCTCAAAGCACTGGATGATACGGCCAAGCATTGGCTGCTCTGGAAGAACCCCGCCATCACGCGCTTCATCGAAACGGGTGACGAAAGCCTCCTCAATGGCCTAAAGCTCAACGATGGGTGGCTCCACACACTTTACGCGGCTGTCCCGGCACCCGGTGATCTGGATGTCCACGGCGTCCGGCTGCTCAGGATGGCGGTGATCATGGGATTGAAGAGTCTTCTCAAAGACTGGCTGCACCGCTACGACCGGAGCAGCAACGGCCTGATGTACCTGCACCCCGCGGCGGTGCAACGGCTCCGCGATGCAGGGATGACCGATGCCGAGATCCGGTTGGTGAGTGAGCATGCCGAGGCTTGGGACCATGTCGCCGATGTGCCGACGCTGGTGGGAGAGTTCTATCTTCAGATGGATGAGTCGGAGATCCCCACATTGATCACCCAGTACTCATACGGCACGATTGCTTTTTTGATCTCTCGTCGATTCCCGGACATCCTTTTGAAACTGCTGCACCAAGGGGTTCAACTCAAGTATAGAAGCTCCAGTCTTGCCACTTACATGCGGGCGAATCCGGAGGTTTTTCATGAATCGACTTACGCGGAATTGCTCAAGACGTCTTCCGATGAGGAGAAGGTTTTTCTGGCCGGATTGTTGTTTGACGTGAAACCGGAACTGTATCGGAAAACAGGCTGGGAGGCGGCCCGTCGCTCGCTGAGCGGATCAGGCAACGCCTACAGTGAGAGGCAAGCGGGTGAGCTGCTGATCAAGACAGAAGAACCGGCAGCTTTCGATCTCGTGCGCAAGTGGCTGGCGTCGCCTTGCAAGGGATACGGGGTGGACATTCAGCGTGGGCTGCTGCTGGATGAGCTGGCCAAGGCCCATCCAGCAGAACTCTGGGCGGCCTGCATAGCCTGCACCCAGAGTCCCAATGGTTCGGTCGCTCTCTTGGGATTGAAGAGACTGCGCACGCTTCCCGGCGCTGCAGAAAGCACAGCCGTTGTCACCGCGATTCGCGCTCTGCTTGGCAACTCGGAGCCGTCCTCCGTCGTGGCCGCCCTTTCCGAAGCCATCAGTTGGGGAGGTGCGCAGCTCACCGAAGAAATCTGGGCCCTTCTTCAACACAAGTCCCGGCCGGTGCGCATGGCTGCGGCGCGGGCCCTGGCGGCTCTGGCCCAGGCTGACACACAACCTCGCGCGGTGAAGCTGCTGGCCCACAAGAAAACCGATGTGCGACTGGCGGCCGTGGCGGTGCTGGAACAACTCGGCACGCAGGATTCGCTGGCGGCGCTCAAGGGCCATCTCGAAGTGGAAGAGGGCGACGATGTGCGGGATGCCATACTTCTGGCCCTGGAGCGCGTGGGGGGCGGAGCTACCCTGACGAAAGAGGAGATCGAGGCGCGCATCCAGAAGACGCTCGCAAAGATGAAGGAGCCCCCAGTTCCCTGGCTGAAACCTGCGGATCTGCCACTGGCCAAGCAGGACGGGACAAACCTGTCCGATGACAAGGTGCTTTACCTGCTCTATCGCCAGTCCCGGTGCAAGGAAATGCGCGCGGACTTGGAGGCCAAGCCGCTGTATGCGGAGCTGGACCGGGGCCGCAACGGCGGGAGTGCGGCAAACGCGCTCGCGGCCTATCTGGCCTCCGATCAAAACGCTGACCACCGCTGGGTGTTGACCTGGGCAGCTTTGGTGGGGGATGACCGGGTGGTCACGCCGCTCTTCAAGGCCGTTCTGGAGTGGGCGGAGAACAGTCGCGGGAAGCTGGCCGAGTACGGGGCCCAGGCGCTGGCGCTGCTGGGCACGGATCAGGCACTCATGATGGTGGAGAGCCTGAGTGTCCGCTTCCGGGTGAAGAACAAGAACATCGGCAAGGCTGCGGGCGATGCCTTTGCCGAGGCGGCGGAAGCACGGGGAGTGAGTGTCGAGGAGTTGGGAGACCTTGTCGTCCCCTGGCTGGGCTTTGAAGCGGGTAAACCCCGGCTTGTAGAGACTGGCAAGACCACGGTGGAAGTCAGCATTGACCAGGACTTCAAGCTCAGCTTCCGCGACACCAAGACGGGCAAGCGCTCTGGCAAGCTGCCCACTGGGGCATCCGCGGGAATTCAGGCTGAGTTCAAGGAAATGGCGAACACGCTCAAGGAGGCCGCGAAGGCCCAAGTGCTGCGTATTGAGACGCTGCTGGTGCGCCAGTTTCGCTGGCCAGTCTCGCGCTGGCAGGAGCTGTATCTGCGCAATCCGCTGCTGCGCCCCTTCACCCAGCGTTTGGTGTGGAGCTGGCAGGGAGAGGCGGGGGAGCCGACGCTCGTGTTCCGCGCCCTGGAGGACGGGACGCTCACGGATGTCAACGAGGACTCCGTGACACTGCCGATGGCTGGCTCCGTGACGATTGTGCATCCGCTGGATCTTGAGGAAACAACTCGTACAGCCTGGCTCCAGCATCTGGCGGACTACGACATCGCGCCACCCTTCCCGCAGCTCGACCGCCCGGTGATCCGGGCCAAGGATGAGGAAAGGGAAATGCGCTTTGGCAAGCACGTCCGCGGGACCGAGCTCAACGCGATGACCTTCCGTGGACGGGCGGAGAAAATTGGCTGGGTGCGGGGATCGGTGGTGGATGGCGGCGGCGTCACCTCATACCGAAAGACCTTCACCGCCGCAGGGGTGGAGGCGTTTTTGAATGTGGACGGCATGTACATCGGCATCGGGATGGATGACACCATCACCCTGGGGAATGTGTACTTTGTCCGCACCGGGACGGTCAAGACGGGCAGCTACACCTATGACGAACCTTCCAAGGAGGATGACCCACGTCTGGTGCCCTTTGGCGAAGTTCCCCCCGTGCCCTTCTCGGAGGTGATGGGAGACCTGCGGAAAATCAGCGGGAAAACGGGAGAGGAAATAGACAATGAGCAACCCCCTGCTTGAAGTCTGGAGAAACGCGAATCGGCATTCAAGCTATTGTCCCCATGCTAAACTGGTTGAAAAAACTCACTGGCTCAGGTCCAGTCTGGCTGCAATCGCCTTATCCCGCCAAAGAGCTGGAGTGGCTGGCGGCGGACTTTAAGCGGCTGGATGATCGCTCGCCTGGGATTGCGGATCGGTTGATGACTTACCTGGCGCTCGATGAGGATCAGATGGTTTTGCCTGACATCGCCACCATCAAGGATGCCACGGCCTTGATCAAGCTGCGATGCGACGCGAGCGCTTCTCATGACTCTACGAGCGCAGGCCTATCGAAGTTCTTTTCACAAGGAACGATCCGGTCGGTGGAATTTCACCTGCGGCTGGCGCGAACACTGAATGCCATTGCGAACACAGGCAGAGTCTCAACCGAATGCCCGGGCCTCAATGAGGATGCCAGTTGGCTGGCAGTTTACCTAATGGAAGCTGCGAGGGTGCCCCGGAATATCTATCCAAGGAAGGCCAAGGCCACCCTGCTGGCGGCTGACGAACTGGAGGCCATGCTGGTCCATAATGGTCAGCCTCCGTCCCTTTTGGTGCGAGGTGCATTCTGGGTGAACCCGGCCGGATTTGAAAGTGTGCCATATGATTGGTTGTTTCATGTGATCCCGGGGATGGACCAGGCCATCCAGAGGCACCCGGACACCATACGTGAATGTCTGGCCAACCCAGACCACAAGCGGAGGAGCCGGGTGATGATTTCTCTAATGAAGGCGTCCTACCCGCTCTCCCTGTGTCTAGATGAAGTAGACAAGGATGCCACAGGGACTTCAAAGCAGGCACGTGAGATCGCCCAGATATGGCTTGCCCGGGAACCAGAGCTGGCCGTCCCCCTGATTCGACGGCAAGTCAGGGAGGGCAGCTCGGACCAGCGTTATCATGCAGTTCGTCTGTTGATACAACTGGAGGGGGGCGCTTCGCACGAATTCTTGCGGGAGAGGGTGCAAGAGGAAAAAGCCCGCCCGGTGGTGGATGAGATTCAGCGTCTTCTCAATTCCGCAGTGTCCGATTCCTCTCCAGTGGAGGTCATTGAAGCTGCGCAAAAGCTAGTTCTACCGGCGTTGCCGGGCGATCTACTCGCTGATCAGAAGCTGGACCTGCGAGTGTTGGATGAGCTCAAAGAATGCATGGTTAAGACCAATCAGGATTGGTTGTCTGGCTGGCAGAAAATTCAGCATCAGAAATGGGCTCCCAAGATCCCAAATCAGATGGATGCCTCCCTGGCGACGGATTGGTTTGATCTGCTGCAGACACTTTCAGCGAAGAATCTGGTGATGCCGGAAAAGCCCAAGAATGAGGCCATATGGTCGGACCCGTTCCGCACCGCTACCAAGTTGGACACCTTTGGCGCTCATCCGCAGTTCAAACTGATTCATGCGCTCCGCTGGTGTGTGATCCTTCGTCCAAGGATGGTGGAGGCGAACTACCACTTCCACAATCAGGCGACCCTTCCGCTGGAGAGATGGCTCGGCAGGCATGGCCAGTTCGAGCTGAGAACTCTGGCGGCCATTTGTGAAGCTCTGGGTTTCCCGAGTAACTGGATTGGAGAGTGCTGGCTGAAGGCAGGGCACCTTAACAACGTTGGGATTTCCGTGGTGGAACCGTCGCAAGCCTGGAGCTATTTTGCCGAACGATTGCAAATGCTCCGTGAGGCGCTGGGCTGGCTGCCAGTCGATCCCACCAGGAGTCTCTACCGATACTACGGGGACTATCTGAAAGCCAACGCATGGAGGGTGCTCACGGCCTTTCCAGTGCCGCCCCAGGGGCTGGTAGAAGGCATGTGGGACGTCGCTCTGGGCAGCAGCAAGACGGAGCGTCTGCTGGCGCAAACCGCGCTTCAACGTGCGCCGGGTCGTGACCAGCGCATCATAGCGGCCCTTGCTTGCGGGCAGATGGAGCAACGTGCGGTGGCTGCTGAATGGTTGGGCCGGTTGAAAGTGGCGGAGGCGGAAGCACCCCTGAGGCAGGCGGTGATAAAGGAAAAGCACGATGCGCCCAAGGCGGCGATGTTCACCGCACTGGAGCGACTGGGAGTGCCTGTGGAAGAGTTCATGGACCGGAAGGCATTGCAGAAGGACGCGTTGAAACTGACCGCCAAAGGGCTGCCGCCGGCATTGGCATGGTTTCCTGTTTCCCAACTCCCCGGAGTACGCTGGGAGGATGGGACGGGCACGGTGCCTCCTGAAGTGATCACCGCCTGGCTCATCCAGGCGTGCAAGCTCAAGACGCCTGTGCCCGGTTCCTTGTTGAGGCGCTATGTGGCGACGATGAAAGCTGCCGACCGCGAGACCTTGGGTGAATACGTCCTCAACTCCTGGCTTGTGGAGGATGTGCGTCTCCCCACCCGCGAGGAATGTGAAGCCAAAGCACGGCAAATGGCGCAGCAGTATCCGCAATACTACGCTCAGCTATCTATGTCGGGCCAAGTGGCTCAACACATGGCTGTCCTGCAAAGACAGCCGCTTGGGTCTGCCAACGAATGCAAAGGCATTCTTGCGTTGGCTGCAGCCTGCCTGGGTGCTGGCGCGTCGGCCCCTGCTGCGACCTTCTTGAAGACATGGTATGGCCAGCGGGTGCACCAGTGCAAGGCGCTGCTGCAGATGCTGGCATGGGTGGAGCATCCGTCGGCGATCCAGACGCTGCTGGCGGTGGGCACCCGCTTCCGCACCAAGAGCATCCAGGAGGAGGCCATCCGGCTTGCGCATGAGATCGCGGAACGGAACGGGTGGACGCTGGCCGAGCTGGCGGATCGTACCATCCCGAGTGCCGGGTTCGATGAAAACGGCATACAGGAACTCGACTACGGTCCGCGCAGATTCTTCCTCAGGCTCAATGCAGATCTGGAGACGATTCTGGAGGATGCAGAGCAGAAGCCGCTCAAGGCGCTCCCGCTCCCCCGAAAGGACGATGATGACGAACTGGCGGCTGCCGCTAAAAAGTCGATGTCCTCGGCACGCAAGGTACTGAAGCAGGTTCTGAATCAGCAGCGGGCCAATCTCTATGAGGCCATGTGCCTGCAACGGTGCTGGCGGTTCGAGGACTGGGATGTTTATCTCAACCGGCATCCCATCGTCCGTCACTGCTGCCAGAAGCTCGTCTGGATGGTCTCCTCGGGCAACGGCAGCGAGGTGGTCAGACTTTTCAGGCCGATCGCCGATGGTACATTGACGGACGCAGAAGACAATGAAGTTAAACTGAAACCGGACGAAATCGTCCGTCTGGCTCATGGCGTCTTCCTGTCTGCGGATCAGCAGGCATTGTGGGCCCGGCATCTGGAGGACTACGAGGTGACGCCGTTCTTTGACCAGTTCAATCGCAAGAGTCCAGAGATCCAAGGAGACAAAAAGGAGTGCCTGGAGTTGCGCGACTTTGAAGGCTGGATGGGAGAGACCTTCAAGTTGCGAAGTCGCGCCACCAAGCTGGGCTACGCACGCGGAGAGACCGGTGATGGCGGCTGGTTCAATGAGTATGTGAAGCGTTTCCCTACTGCCGGAATCCAGGCTGTGGTGGAATTCTCCGGCAACGGCCTGCCCGAGGTGAACCGCCAGTGCGCTACGATAGCCCTCTCCTTCCAACCGCATGGGGTGGGCTACGGTGGAGTGGCGCTTCCGCTCTCAGAAGTCCCCAATGTGTTGCTTACGGAATGCTGGAACGACTATCGTCAAATGGCGGCGGACGGGACAGGGTACGATCCTGACTGGTGCAACAAGTGCGAGTGACCCTTCACCCTGCCCTGGACTTGCCCAAGCCCGCCAGACCGGGCAACATTGCGTAAGCCTTACCAACTCCCCGCATTCTTTCATGTCCGCCTCCATCCAACCTCCCGCCGAAACCCGGTTCGCTGAAGAACTCGCCGCCCTGGCGGCGAATGACAAGGCACCGAGGCCGGAGAACTGGCACCTTTCTCCGCAGGCGGTGCGGCAGTTCATCCTGGGGTCTGAGGGGGCGGCACTGACTCACGAGTGGGAGGGGAAGAAGACGAAGACCTTCATCACCCGCAAGTACTATGGGGAGACCGCCCTTATTGAGCGCTGTGTGGTGACGCTCCTCGGTCACCGCGGACTCATGCTCGTGGGCGAGCCGGGCACGGCCAAGTCCATGCTGTCCGAGCTGCTGGCCGCCGCCATCGCCGGGGATTCCAAACTCGTAATTCAAGGAACGGCGGGAACCACGGACGATCACATCAAATACTCCTGGAACTACGCCCTGCTGCTGGCGGAAGGGCCCTCGCAGCGGTCGTTGGTGCCTTCGCCGCTGCACATTGCCATGCAGCGCGGGGCGCTGGCCAGGTTCGAAGAAATCACGCGATGCCAGCCGGAAATCCAGGACACCCTGGTGAGCCTGCTCTCTGACAAGGCGCTCCACATTCCAGAACTGGGGGATGACTCGGTGCTCTTTGCAAGGAAGGGCTTCAACGTCATCGCCACGGCAAACCTCCGTGACCGGGGGGTTCATGAAATGTCCAGCGCCTTGAAGCGCCGGTTCAACTTCGAGACGGTGCCGCCCCTGGCGGACAAGAAGCAGGAGATGGAGCTGGTGAAGCGCCAGGCCGAGGCCCTGCTCGCAGACTCCAACATTGCGGTGAAGTGCCCAGAGGATGTGATGGAGGTTCTGGTGACCACCTTCCAGGATCTGCGCCTGGGGCGTACGGAGGAGGGCACCGTGATCGAGCGTCCCAGCACCGTCATGTCCACCGCCGAGGCCGTGGCGGTGGCGCACGCCGCCGCGCTGGATGCCCACTACTTTGGCAAAGGGACGCTGGAGCCGGAGCACCTGGCCCGACAGCTCCTGGGCACGGCGCTGAAGGACAACGCAGACGACATCAAGAAGCTGCGTCACTATATGGATGTGGTGGTGAAGGCCCGGGCTGCGAAGAGCAAGACCTGGGACCGTTTTCACCAGGCGCGCAAAGGGATCATCCGATGACTCCTCCAGACACGGCTCTGGCGGATGGACTCCGGGCGATGCAGCAGAAGCTCATCACCCCGGAGGTTGTTTATTTTCCAGTGCGCCACCACAGCCCGGCCTGTGCCTGGCAGATCCGCCAGTGGATCCGTGCGCATCGGCCGCGAGCCGTTCTAGTGGAGGGTCCGGATGATTTCATGCCGCTGGTTCCGCATCTGCTCCATGAGAAGTGTCGCCCGCCCGTGGCCATCTACACGCACTACCGCATTCGGCGGCCGGGTTCGAAGAATAAACAGAGCAGCGAGGGACGCCATGCCGCCTATTACCCTCTCTGCGAGTACTCCCCGGAGTGGGTGGCCTTGCGTGAAGGCCACGCAGTGGGTGCGACATTGAGGTTCATTGATCTGGACTATCCCAGCCAGCGGGTGGTGGAAGACGCAGCGCAGGAGAAGCCCGGAGCGCTCAAGATTGAATCCCTGCAGGCGGAGCACCACTTCCGCCGCAGTGCCTATCTGCAGGAGCTGGCACGCCGGCTTGGGTGCCGGGACCATGATGAACTCTGGGACCATCTGATCGAGGTGCGGGGATGGCAGGGGGAGCCGGAGAAGCTGATGCACGATGTGGCGGCCTACTGCTGGTTTTCCCGTCTCGACTGCCCCCCAGAGGTGATGGAAGCCGACGGCACCCTGGCGCGGGAGGCGGCCATGGCGACCGCCATCCGGGAGGTGCTGGGCCAGCCAACAGAGGGACCGGCGGCCGGACCCGTGCTGGTGGTCACGGGCGGATTTCACACGGTGGTCCTGCCGGATCTGGTGAACGCCTTGACCGTGTCGCCCGCCCCCCGGCATGAGCCCCAGGAACGTCACTCCTGCCTCACTCGTTATACCTTTAACCAACTGGACTCGCTCTCCGGATACGGTGCGGGCATGCCGCAGCCGGGCTACTACCAGGCCTGCTGGGAGGCCTTGTCTTCCAGCGAGGACAAACCTTTGGATGCCGTGGCCCTGCGGATGATCGTGGAGCTCGGGCGCACGGCACGGTCGCGGGATCTCGCTGGCACCGTCTCCGCCGCCGATGAGATTGCGGCGCTGGCACAGACGCAAGGATTGGCCCAGCTGCGAGGCCATCCCGGTCCCTCGCGTGAAGATGTTTGGGATGGTCTGCGTGGTGCCATGGTGAAAGGCGAGATGGGCGCGGATGGCGGCGCGCTGATGGCCCTGGCCCGTCAGATCTTTACCGGTCGGGCTACGGGGGATGTGCCTCCCGATGCGGGTGTGCCACCGCTGGTGGAAGACTTCCGGCAGACGGCAAAACAGGCCAGACTCCCCGTGGAGTATGCTGCAACGGAAGGGGTGGCACTGGAGATTTACAAAAAAGAGGCCCACCGGACAGTATCCCGATTCCTGCACCAGCTGGAGTATCTGCAAGTTCCCTTTGGGACGCGGAAGGCGGGGCCGGACTTTGTAAATGGCACGAACCTCCGGCGTATTGTGGAGCACTGGGATTGCCAGTGGGCTCCTCATACGGAGGCGATGTTGATCGAACGCTCTGTCTATGGCTCCTCCGTGAGAGAGGCCGCAACGTCCAGGCTGGCAGAGGCGGTCACCCAGCTTGAATCGGCGTCCAGCCCGGGCACAGGCGAGGGAGTTTCCCTGCTCATCCGGGCCTGTCTGATGGGGTTGCCAGATGCTGCGACATCGTTGGCCCTGCACCTGGTAAAGTGGATCGCTTCGGATCCGTCATTCAGCTCCGTGGCAGAGGGTCTGGGGCAGCTCCTGCTGCTCTGGCAGAGCCGCGAACCGCTGGAGGCACGGAAACTGGACCTGCTTCCGGCCCTGGTGAAGTCGGGCTATCAGCGGGCCTGCCAGTTGCTGGAGCAGGCCTCTCTTTTGCCAGAAGAACAGGCGGAGCCGGTCGTGCGGGCCTGCCTGATGCTGCGGTCGCGTCTGGCTGCCCAAGGCGACGACGAAGGTGCGGAGGCCGGGTCGGATGAAGATCAAGGAGCAGGGCACCTGGATGCCGCCCCATTCTGGGAGGCGCTGAGGCGGGTGCAACACCACGCTCAATGCGCCCCTCTTTTGCGCGGGGCTGCGGCAGGCCTGCTCCACACCGCGGGACGCATGGATCTGGAGTCTCTACTGGCACTTACCCGCGGCAATCTGGCCCCGGCAGTGGGGGAGAGCGCCCGGCAGATTGCTTTCCTGACCGGCCTGCTGAAAGCCGCGCGGGAGCTGGCCTGGCGGGAGCCCAGACTGCTTGCGGAAGTGGAGGGACTCATGTCTCACTGGAGCGATGACGAATTTCTGCGCAGGCTTCCCGATCTTCGCCTTGCCTGGGCTGACCTCACCCCGCGCGAAACGGATCGCGTTGCCGCGTTGGTGGCGGAGCACAACGGCGTGGCCAGCCTGCCGCTGCCGAGATACGCAGGGGTGACGGAAGCAGAGTTGCTCGCCGCGCTCCAGGCCTCATCGGTGGTGGAGAAAGCATTGCGTGAGGACGGTCTTGCCACCTGGCTTCAAGTCAACGATCCCCAACCCCTGCCGGAGGCCGCCAACACATGAGCAGCACCCTCGAACGCTGGCGTCTGGTTCTGGGAAAGTATGCGGACGACAGGCTCTCCACGCCACTTGGGGCCGAGCAGGCCCGCATGGATGCCGCGCTGGATTACCTCTATTCCCGTGAGTATGAAGGGCGCGGTTTGCGTGAACCCACGGGCGAAAGCCGTGAGGGCGGCACCGGCCCCTCCCAATTCACCGTGCCCGCCTGGCTCTCGGAGGTGCGGGTGCTCTTCCCCAAGGAGACGGTGGAGGTCATTGAAAAACATGCGCTCGACCGCTACGAGATCAAGGAGCTGGTCACCGATCCGGAGACGCTCGCCAAGCTGGAGCCCAACCTGGATCTGGTGAAGACGCTTCTGAGCTTTCGCGGTCACCTCAAAGGGCAGGTGCTGGACCAGGCACGACGCATCATCCAGCATGTGGTCGAGGAAATAAAAGACCGCTGGCAGAGTGAGGTGCGGCAGGCGCTGACGGGACGATTGAACCGCTTCCGCCACAGCCCGCTCAAGGCCGCGCAGAACTTTGACTGGCGGGCCACGCTCCGACGCAATCTCAAGAGCTATGATCCGGCCCGGAAGACGGTCGTGTTGCGGGACCCGCGGTTCTTTGCCCGCAACACCCGGCGGCTGCCGTGGCACATCATCCTGTGTGTGGATCAGAGCGGCAGCATGGCAGACAGCGTCATCCACAGCGCCGTCATGGCGGGCATCTTCGCCGGGCTTCCCTCCCTGCTGGTCAAGCTCGTGGTCTTTGACACGGAGGTTGTCGATCTGAGCGAGCACGCACAAGATCCCGTGGAAGTGCTCATGAGTGTGCAGCTGGGCGGAGGCACCCATATTGCCAAGGCACTCAAATATTGTGAGGGGCTGTTGGAGAATCCTCATCGCACCGTGCTCGTGCTGGTGAGCGACTTCATGGAAGGCGGACCCGTTGGGCAGATGCTGGCCGCGGTCCGGAGAATGAAGGAGGCCGGTGTGGTGCTCATGGGGCTGGCTGCTCTGGATGCCAATGCGGTACCCGCCCATGATCCCGCCGCGGCGCAGCAGCTCGTGGAGGCCGGAATGGAGATCGCGGCCCTCACTCCCAAACAACTGGCCGGCTGGCTGGCCAAGATCACCAGCTTGAAATGACATGAGCCGAGAGCAAGAAATCCGGCAGGTCTATGCCGCCCTGACTCCGGCCGCCCTGGAAGCGCTGGCCAACAAAGGCCTGTTGCGCCGGGCCCAGAAGGATGTGGAACGCGGGGAGGTCGGAGAGTTCGTCTTGGTGGAGGACGCGGACTCCCTGACCGCTACCGTGAGCGGGCATCAGGTGCGCCTGCCTAGGGCAGGTCCCGGGCGGGCGGCCTGTTCCTGCCCGGCCGCGGGAGTGTGCCAGCACATCCTGGCAGCGTGTTTAAGTGTCACTTGCGAACCTTCCTCGAACCCTTCCGGGCAACTCTCTGCGGCAGGTGGTGAACGTGTAAGGGAGGAATGGCTCATCCTGGATGATGCAACCCTGGTGCAGACCTTCAGCCTCCCGGTGATGAGGGCGGCGCATGAGCTGCTCCAGCAGCAGGAGCCCGTCATTCAGGTTGCGGCGGATCTGGTGGTGCGGTTCCCGCATCTCAATGCCGAGATCCGTGGTTTGCCGGGCACTGGCCTCGCAGGGATCATGGTGGCTGGCGCTCCTGAGAAGAAGCATGACCTCATGACGGCCGCGGCGCTACAGGCCGTGCGTCGGGTTGCGGGAAAGAACTGGGAGCCTCCTGCCTTGAAGACGGGCAGCGAGGTGGCGGGAGCCACCCGTGCCGAGGTATTGCCCGCCGTGACCATCCTGCTGGAGGAGGTGGTGGCTGCAGGGTTGGCCCGGCTGACGGAGTCGGAGGGCCAGCGACTGGAATCGCTCGGCGTTTCCGCCCAGGCCGCCGGATTGCCCCGTCTGTCGCTGCTGCTGCAACGGCTGGCCACGCAGGTGGGTGACTGGTTGGACCGCAAGCCGCAGGCCGACCTCGCCAGGTTGCTGGCGGATGCCGCGCAGGCCTATGCCTTGACCCAGGGGCTTGATCATCAAGCGCAGCCGCATCTGACCGGGACCCCGCGCGAGAAGTATGCGGAAGTGGGCACGCTGCAGCTCTGTGGAGTCGCCGCGTGGCCCTGGCGCACCGCGTCCGGATATGAAGGGCTGACCGTGCTGTTCTGGGACCTGGACAACAAAGACTGGTCCACCTGGACAGAGGCCCGCCCCAAGGCCTTTGCCGGAGGGTTCAGTGCAGTGGGGCGGTACACCGCGCCCGGTCCGTGGGAAGGGGCGGATTCCCCATCGCAACTGGCATCCAGCCGGTTCCGGCTCATGAAGGCCCGCCGCAACCGGTGGGGAAGGCTGTCTGGCAGCAGCCAGTCGCAGGCGCTTGTGACGGGCTCCTCGAACCCGGTGGAGGTACTGGCCCCGGTGGAGATCAACTGGGAGCATCTGGAGAGGCAGTTTGCTGCCGCGTCCCGGCCGGGCCTGCGGGAACACGACCCCCGGCGGGCATTTTATCTTCTGCAACCCTCCCGCTGGGAACGGCAGCCCTTTGACCCTGTCTCCCAGTCGTTGTGCTGGTATCTCATGGACGACACCGGCAGGGCCCTGCTGCTGCGCGTGGTGTACGACGATCTCACCAAGCCCTTGATCGAAGCGCTGGAGAACTTTCCGCCGGATGAGCTCACCGCGTGTCGGGTGATTGGGCGCGTGCACCGGGAGGGGGGCCATCTGGTGGTCCATCCTCTGGGACTCCTGCGGGAGGGCGGGCCCGTGATGCTGGCCTTTCCTTCGGAGAAAGCCGGTCACAAGCCAGCGGGAGCCAGGACTGCGGTGCCGCCGGTGCTGAAGCCGGAGGACGGCGAAGAGGAAGAGGAGATCGAGGAGACAACTGCGCCCGCGGCCCCTCTCGCCATGGGGCCTCTGCAGAGGTTGTTGTCCGGATTAGCCAGCTCTTTGGAATGGATGGCGGAAGGGGGCACCAGCACGACCAGCCATGGTGTGGGGGAGGAGTTGAGAGATTGGCAGGCCCGCGCGAAGACGCTTTCGCTGGCTCCGCTGCTGCCTTCCCTGGAAGTCTTGTGTGCCCGACCGAGGGCCGCGGCCTTGTTGCAGTGCCGGTGGATTGTGAGTGTGTACCAGTCACTGGATGGTTAGGTTGTGGTGGGGGTGCCGCGAACCAGACCGCCACAACTCCTTCGGAGTAGGTTCTTTTCGCCCACCTACCCAACGTAGACTCGCTGGAAGCTCGTCAACGGTGGGCTTGTGGCCAGATCCTCTTCGAGGAAGAGCTTCGACTATGCGGCTGCTGCGCCTGGTGGCCTCCTCAGTCCGAATGTAATCCCTGCAGGGAAGTTGGGGCTTTGCTTTTGACGATCTGATCGTGTCCCAGTCCGGGGTAACCGATGCCGGAGGCATCAAAGCGATTAGCCCGAAGTGGATGCCAGCGATGTCTTTTTGCAGGCGCACGTTGCTGTCACCTCCTCGGGGTGAACGCAAATTCTCCTTGTCCCTGGGATATCGCTTTGGTCAACGCCCGGCGTCTAATGGCTGGGATGCCTTTGGCATCCAACTTCCCCGCCATATTCTCCCGATTTGCATCGGTTATCGACGCTGTAGAGAATTTGTAGCGCAGCCAGACGGCAAGCGGACCTCGCGCGCGGCCCTTCAGGCCGCAACTCAAGGGGGGGACCCATACCCAGGGTCTCTGTCCACTTCGTGGCCTCCGCCCCTGGGCTGGGGCCCTTCAGGCCCGAAGCATCTCGTGATGCATGATCTTGTCTGAGCGTCAGCCAAGGTGAGGTGTTGCTACTTTTCCGGCACGTACCATCGGGAAACCCTTTCCCATTCTTTCATGAGGCGGGACTTGGTCTCTGCGTCCACTCTGGCGGTTTCCACCTGGTGTCTCGCCTCGGCGACATCGCTTCTCACGGAGTCATGGACGATGCTCCGTTGATGGATGAAGCGCAGTTCAGGGTCTGGAATGCGGTTGGCGGCTTCCAGCGCCGCTTTGGGGCCGCCTGATTCATCCGGTGCGTGGAAACCACTGAGGAGCGCGTCAACTTCATCAGTCGCGATGTCCTGAAGAAGGAGGGATTTCTCGGCGCCGCCCAATGCGGATTCGCCAACCAGCTTGCGTACGATCTCGAACCCGATGCTCCGGCCAAGACTATCGTACTTCTCCAGGCAGTGCTGTCTGGTGGCTGGGGCGCGCAAGGTCAGGATGAAGGCATAACCCTCTGCAAATCGCTTCCCATCTTTCATCGCCAGCTCGATCTGCCCCGAGGTCCATGAGTCGATGAGCCCGTCCACCTCCCCGGGAGTGGCTGCGGCTGCGGCGGCCTGGGTGGTTGTCTCGGATAGCGGGAGATGAACACCCGCCTTGAACACCCCTTCCAGGGCGCGACGCCGGGCTTCAGGTTCGTTGAAAGCACGAGCCGCGGCGCAGGCCTGGTCCCAGTTTTCCGAGGCCTGATGGATGACCTCACTGATCATCACCTGCTGTTCTGCAAGGGTGCGGGCAGCGGGGTCCGCCAGGGTGGCTGCCCACTGGCGGGCGGGAAATTCGTCATGGAGCAGCCGCAACCGGGTGAAGGCTGGCAGGACTTTATCTCTCCTGGATTTGGGTTCGAGGCGCAACACGTGCTCTGACCATTCGCCCCAGTTTGGAGATTGCATCTGGCGCACCAGTAGATTCACCCAGGCCTGCATGAGGAGCGGATCTGCCTCAAGAAACCGCTCAAACGCCTCCACGGTGGGCTTTGGCGGCTGTTTTCTCAGCACTTCTTCAATCTCCGGCACTCCCATCTGGCTGGAGCTCAGGTCGAACTTTACCGCGTTGTTGAAGTCCTTCTCCAGCGCCTGCTGCAGGACCATGGTCAGCAAGATGGTGCGGAGCTTGCCCGGCTTTTGCGCGAGCAGATATTTCCAGTCCGCTTCGAGATTGGGTGAGGTCCAAGGTTTTTCCCCACTCAGGAGGTAGTAGGTGGCATCGCGCCAGCGGAAGTCGTCCATGGTTTTTTCTCCGGACCTCATTTCCTCCAGCGCGGCCATGATGCGCTCCATCGGCTGGTCTTTAAGGGCAGGCACCAGGCCCTCGATCAGCACATAGTAGTAGTACTGCTTGCTCATGGGGTTGAGCCGCAGCCGCATGAAGCGGGCTGCTGCGATGGGATCGCGGGCTGCCATTTGTCGCACCAGGGCAATTCTTAACTCATTGCCATGATAGCCCTCCCATTCCTCGACCCTGCGGAACACCGCCTCGAAATCTTTTTGAGCCCAGTCGGTGATGAGAGCATACCAGCGGAGCTCAACCGCTTGGCGTAGTTCGTCCACTTCGGGACGATGCTTTACATTCCAGGTGTCAAAGATGTACCGGGACGCTGCGGCTTGCTCTGAGGGGGACAGAGCCCTGAAATTCTCCCGCAGCGTTTCATCATCCGAGACCAGCATGGGCGGGCCGGAGTGAAGCCAGGATCTCCATGCGGGGAGGGAGGCTGAGTCAGCCGGGGCGGCATTCTGGGCAATCGCGTGAGAGACGATCATCCCTGTGGTCAGCATGACGACAGGAATCAGGCGCAGCCGGTGGGGAAGCATTTCCGCATGGTTGCGGAAACGTCAGGTTTTGTCGATCCCAATCCCGGCCTGCGCCGCGGAGTCAATCCTTTGCATCGCGCAGCGTCCGTGCGCTCTTGGAGCGGAGGGTGGCACCGATCTTCACCCACTTGCTGGCAGCGCAGGCATCTTTAAAGTTCTGCCACTTGTCGGCCGGGCGCTTGCCTTCGTTCCCCGTGAGAGCGCCGAGCTGGCCGAGCAGCAGACCGAGGCGGAGCCACTTGGAGGAGAGGACCTTCTGGCGGGCGCGGGCGAGCTGGTCGAGCGCCTCCCGGTCTTTTTTGCACTGGTCGTGCTCGGCGCGCAGGGTCTCGAGGCGGTCATTGAGCACGCCTCCGGAGACAAGTGGCGTTTTCCCATCGTAGGAGCCGGCGAGGATTTTGTTGGGGAACTCGTCCAGTTCTGGGCCTTCCAGGCTGGCGGCGATGGCTTCCAACTCCTGCTCGGAGGCCAGGGTGGCCAGGCGGGCCAGGGCGAGCTGGAACAGCCCCGCGTGGAAGCTGCTGATGTTGTCCCATGACGCGCGGGCGAACTGGTAGAACCGCTTGCGCATCTCCGGCTGGGTCATGAAGGCCTCGGTATGCTCCTTGTAGAGATCGAGCTGCATGCGTACCATCTCCTTGATGAGTGGCGCGGGCTTGGTGGCAATGGTGTTGGACCCGTGAACCCGGTACTCCAGGAGCACCTCCTGGCGCACGGCGATCTGGTTCTCCAGCGCCGCGGTGGCGAGGAAGAAGTAGTCGTGATTGAACCGGTAGGGACGGAAGGGGTACTGTTGCAGGTAGGTCGCCCGTGCAAAGACGTTGGTGGTGGTGGCCACGAAGTTGGCCTGGCCAAACCACTCCGCCATGGTGATGCCTTGCTGCTTGCCCAGGCTCCAGGCCCCGTGGAACCACCGGGCGCGCGGGGCGTCCTCCGGCATGACCGCGCCTTCGGCATCGATCACCCGCAGGCCGGTGCAAAAGACGCACTTCACCGGATTTTGGGTCGCCAGTTCCAGGCAGAGCTCAATGCGCTGCGGCAGATACCGGTCGTCAGAGTTCAGGATGCTCACGTACTCGCAGTCCGTCGCGGCACGGTCCACTAGCTCATTGATGGTGTTGTGCGCGCCGCGGTTTTCCCGTGTCCAGAGCTCAATGCCTTTGCTCTCGTAGGCCTTGAGCACCTCCACCGAGTTGTCGGTGGAGCCGTCATCGATCACCAGGATGCGGTCGGGCTTGCGCGTCTGGGCCAGCACGGACTCGATGGCTCCGCCTACGAAGCGACTGTGATTGTAACAGGGGATGACGACAGCAACACGAGCAGGCATGATGAGGGAAGGCACATGAGTGCCGCAAAGCCGGGATGCTTCAAGTGAATAAGGACGAGCGGCCCATCATGGGATCTTATGGCCCTTGGCCGCTTCCCAGAGGGAGTACCAGTCTTCACGCTCCAAGTGGATGCTGGCCGCCTGCGCCGCGCTCTCGATTCTCTCCACCTTGTTGGTGCCGATCACCGGCAGCGCCTGGGCTGGGTGAGCCAGAATCCAGGCGTAGGCGAGCTGTTCCAGCGTGGCACCGTCGTATTTGTCGGCCAGACGGGCGGTTTCTGCGGCGAGGCGGCGGGCCGCTTCGTTGGTGGCGTCGAAGAGTCGTCCTCCGGCGAGCGGACTCCAGGCCATGGGACGCACTTGGAGTTTCTGGCACTGGTCGAACACGCCATCATAGACGGGATCCATATGCAGGAGGTGAAATTCCACCTGGTTGGTCACCAGGGGCTGCTCCAGGCGGCTGTTGAGCAGGTCATACTGGGTGACGCTGTAGTTCGACACTCCGGCGCTGGCGATTTTCCCGTCCCGCAGGAGCTGATTGAGGCCGGAGGCGGTGTCCTCCGCGCTGGTCAGCCAGTCGGGTCGGTGGACCAGGAAGAGGTCCACGCGGTCGGTGCCGAGGAATCGGAGGGACTTCTCCAGGCTCTTGATCAAGCGGGCACCCGTGGCGTTGTAGAAGGCGGTGCGGCGCTCCGGGTGAAACTTGTTGGGCACGTAGATGCCTGCCTTGGTGACGATCTCCAGGCGGTCCCGCAGGCCGGGGGAGAGGGCCAGGGCCTTACCCAGAGCCTCTTCCACCTCATAAAGGCCGTAGATCTCTGCGGTATCGAGGGTGGTCATGCCCAAGTCCGCACAGCGGTTCAGCCGGCGGTTCAATTCCTGCAGGCTGGATCCATCGTCCAGGATCCTCCAGGTGCCATAGACGAGGCGGGAGAATTCGGGACCGTTGGGGGCAAGTTTGATTCGGGGCAGGGACATGGGAGGTGGAAGCTGGGAGTGACGGGTGCGCGGATGAACTAACCCTCCGGCGGAGGAACGCCTATGGCAGCACGGACTTGATCCGGTGTCCAGCCTGCCTCGCGGAGGGAGCGCAGGGAGCGGGCGTCATCCCGCTTCGCGAGGCGCTTGCCGGATTCATCAGTGATGAGGCGGTGGTGTTTCCAGGTGGGGACGGGCAGGTCGAGCAGCGCCTGGAGGACCCTGTGTAGATGGGTGGAGGGCAGCAGGTCCTCGCCGCGGGTCACCAGGGTGATGTCTTGGGCAAAGTCATCCACTACCACGGCCAGATGGTAGCTGGTGGGCGTCTCCTTCCGCGAAAGCACCACATCCCCCAGCGGGGTGGGATCGGCAATCATCCGGCCGTGGTTCAGGTCCAGCCAGTCCAGATCCCGGCCTGCCAGATCGAGGGCCTTGCCCAAGTCGAGCCGCATGGCGTAGTCGCGTCCGGAGGCCATCTGTTCCGCCACCTGATCCGCAGCCAGACGGCGGCAAGTCCCGGGGTAGGAAGGTCCGTCGGGACCTTGCGGGGCGAGCCCGGCACGAGCGATCTCCTCCTGGATCTCCCGCCGGGTGCAGAAGCATGGGTAGAGCAGCCCCAGCGCTTCCAGGCGGCGCAGGGCATCGCGATAGTCCTCGAAGTGGTCGCTCTGCTTTCGGATCGGAGATTCCCAGGTGAGGCCGAGCCAGGTGAGGTCTTCGAAGATGGCCTCTTCATAAACGGGGCGTACCCGCGTGAGGTCCAGATCGTCCAGACGGACCAGGAAGCGTCCTCCAGCCTGCCGGGCTTCCTCACGCGCAAACACTGCGGCATACGCATGCCCCAGATGCAGCCATCCGGTGGGACTGGGGGCGAAGCGGGTGATCACTGGCAGCGGGTATGAGAGGGGGCGGGGATGTTTCTTGTCAAGCCGCGGGGAAAACGCAATCTATTATCTCTCAACGAAATGGTGTGCGCGAGGCACCAACACGGAGAACCTTTTTCATTTCATTCTGCGATGCCTATCTACGAGTTTTACTGCCCGGACAATCACACCGTGTACCAGTTTCTGGCACGCAGTCTGTCCTACCGGGAAAAAACACCCCGCTGCCCGGAAGACCCGTCCTTCCGGATGGAAAAACGCATTTCCCGATTTGCCTTCCTGCGAGGTGCCAAGGAGGACGCGGGGGACGATCCCTTCGCGGGCATGGATGACGCCAAGATGGAGTCCTTCATGGCGGAGATGGAGCGTGACATGGCCGGGATGGACGAAAGCAATCCCGATCCCCGTCAGCTGGGCCACTTCATGCGGAAGATGACGGATGTCATGGGGGACAAAGCGCCTCCAGAGATGCGGGAGATGATTCGCCGCCTGGAGGCAGGCGAAGATCCGGAAAAACTGGAGTCAGAATTTGGCGGCCCCGAAGGGGAGGGAGCTGATGGAGCAGACTTTTTCACCCAAACTGTGAAACGCCTGCGCAACGGCCTGCGGGCTCCCAAGCGCGACCGGAAACTCTACGATATGAGCGACTGGATCCACTGACACTGCAACGCCCCTGCCACCCCTATCCGATTGGCTAGCTTGGCCGATTCCGGTTGAGTGATGCTCGCGAATCTGCTCTTTGAGAGTCGTTCGCAAGACAATTAGGCATTTTTGCAAGTCGTTGGAGACATTTGAGGCCGCTGGCGCATGGGAACTGCTCAAGAAACTACATTCCCCCAACGCATGTCCCCGGCCTCCATCAGAATGGCACACGGTCATCCCTTCGACCCTACCCATGGGTACAAGCTGGATGACCTGCTGAAGGTGGAGGCTCCGGAAGAGGCTGGGGATTTCTCAGACTTCTGGCTGGCCCGCCGCGCAGAGGCGCTGGTCTGCGACCCCCGGGCCCGGCTGCGGGATACGGGCGAGGTGAACCAGGGCTGGCGGGTGCTGGATCTTTCTTACATCTCCACGGGTGGCACGCGCATTCAGGGCTGGGCTCTGGTGCCAGAGTCAGGTCGGGTCGTCCGCGGTCTGGTGGTGGGGCATGGCTATGGAGGCCGCAGTGAGCCAGACTTCGAACTGCCGGTGGACGAGGATGCGGTCATCTTCTTTCCCTGTGCCCGGGGTCTGGGCCGGAGCTGGCATCCGTCGATCTCCGACCAGCCTCACTGGCATGTGCTCCATGAGATCGAGAGCCGGAGCCGGTATGTGCTGGGCGGTTGTGTGGATGATCTCTGGCTGGCGGTATCCGCCATGCTGGCCCTCTTCCCCCAGGTGGCGGGTCGCATCGGGTACATGGGCATCAGCTTTGGCGGCGGGGTGGGGACCCTGGCAGTGGCTTGGGAGGATCGCGTGCAGCGCGCTCACTATAACGTGCCCACCTTTGGCAACCAGGTGCTGCGCATGAAGCTGGCCACGATCGGCAGTGCGGCCAGTGTGCAGCAGCATGTGAAAAAGCGTCCGCAAACCATGGAGGTGCTGCGGTACTTCGATGCGGCCGTGGCTGCCCGGCATGTGAAGGTGCCCGTGCATGCGGCTTGTGCGGTGTTTGATCCCGCAGTGGCTCCCGCCGGACAGTTCTCCATCTTCAACGCCCTACCGGGAGACAAGCAACTCTTCGTGTTGGAAGCGGGACACCACCCGCATCCGGGGCAGACAGAGGAAGATGCTCGCTTGAGGCGGGAACTTCACAATTTTTTTGCGGCATTGTGACGTAAATTGGGGACGGTGGCGGTACTTTCTGCTGTCAGATCCCTCATGAATCGCGAGTATCACAAGTGGTGGAGCTGGCGGCTGAGCCGCGAGATGGAGCTCCTTGTGATCGGTCATGCCGGTGCCAAGGTGCTGGTCTTCCCCACGCGCGAGGGTCGCTTCTACGAGTACGAGGATCTGCGCATCCCGCTCATGCTGCAGGAAAAGATCGAGGCCGGGCAGCTCCAGTTTTTCTGTGTGGATGGCATCTACGGGGAGAGTCTCTACTGCCCGTGGGCTCATCCGGAAGACCGGATACGCCGTCATGCGCAGTACGAGGAATACATCCTGCATGAGGTGTTCCCCTTCATGAACTCCCGCAACCCCGATCCCTGTGTCATCGCTCATGGTTGCAGTCTGGGGGCCTATCAGGCGGCGAACATCGCCTTCCGTCATCCGCACCTTTTCAAAAAGCTCGCCGCCTTCTCTGGCAGGTATGACCTCACGTTGAATGTGGAGCACTTCAGCAATTTGTTCTCCGGCTACTACAGCGACAGTGTGCATGAGCACACCCCCACGCACTTCCTGCCCAAGGTGGACTGCCCCCGGCAGCTCAACCGGCTGAAGGAGATGGACATCGTGCTGACCATCGGGAAGGAAGATCCCTTCCGGGAGAACAATGAGCTGCTCAGCTCCATCCTCCAGTGCAAGGGCATCGGGCACCAGATCCATTTCTGGGAGGACCGCGCCCACAGCGGCTACTACTGGCGGCGCATGGCGCAGATCTATGTCTAAGCATCGGGAGGCGGGTGGCTACTTTCCCGGATGGTCTTCAAGATACAAGGTAACATCCTCGCCGCTGCCACCCCTGGTATTGCGATTGCCTTCGATGGACTTTCCAGGTGAGTGGTAGGAGGTGTTGATGAACAGCCGCTTCGAAGGCGCATTAAAGAATTGAGCAGCAGGTTGTCACGCAAATTTTGTTCGACTCAAAGTAGTCCTTTCGGACGATGTGAGATGGAGGTTTATACTTGTTATAATTTTCAGATGAATGTAATCTGGCAGACTCTCTCTCAATGCTAGGACCCTCTGCCCCCAGCGGTTCTCCACCTTCGCGATTGCCGAAGGTGGTGCTGCTGTCCGCAGTCCTGCTGTCCCTGGCAGCCTACGGGATCAGCCAGACGGGGGTCAGCGTGCCGGTGATCCAGTTCCTGGACAACTTTCACTGGACGCTGTGCTTCGTGGTGGCCGCCTGGCTGGGGTGGCACGGAGTGAAAACGGCTTCGCCAGGGGAGAAGAGCGTGCGTCGCTGGTTTGCCTGGGGCTTGCTGGCCAATGCGGCTGGGCAGATCATCTGGGACATTCAGGTGGTGACAGGGTGGAACCCGTTTCCCGCCCCCGCAGACATTCTCTATTCGGCATTGGGGCCATGCTGCGCTGTAGGGCTCTGGCAGTGCCTGCGGGCCAATACTTCCAAACCCGAACTTCGGGTGGCCACCCTGGACGCCGCGGCACTCGGCGTGGGGGCGACGGCATTTGTCCTCACGCTCTATCTTCCCAGTCAGGGGGAGATGGGGCCAGTGCCCCTGCTGTTGCTGGTGGCCTACCCGGTGACGCTGCTGGGCGCGCTGTGGATCGGCGTGGTTCTAGCCCTCACGCTGCGGCTTCTGCCCCGTGCGAGCTGGATGCTCTTTCTACTGGCGCTGGCGGGCACTGGGATGGTGTGGATGCAGTGGAACATCCTGCAACTCCAGGAAAAACTGGCTGACGGGACCTGGTTCAACCTGCTCTTCTCCCTGGCCAACCTTGTGCTCGGCTACGGAGCAATGACGTGGCGGGTTCAAGGGATCAACCATCCGCGGATGGAACGCCCGTGCGAAGTGGCGCTGCGCATGCTGCCGCTGGTGCTGGCGATGCTGGCCGTCATCAGCGTGGTGCTGGCAGAGACCTTCCGGCAGTTCTCGCCCGCGGTGCAGATCTCGGTGGACATCGCCTCCGCGCTGGCGGTGGTATTGATTATCTGGCGTCAGAATGTGATGGTCTCTGAGCGAGACCGCCGTCTCCTGGTGGAGCAGCGCATGCGCGAGAGTGAGGGCCGGTATCAGTCGCTTTTTGAGTCCTCCCTGGACGGCATCTTCATCCTCAATGGGCTGAAGTTCGTGGACTGCAATGAGCGCGCTCTCCAGCTGCTTGCCTGCAGTCGCGACAAGATCATCGGCCGCTCGCCGCTCGACATCTCTGCAGAACTGCAGCCTGATGGCAGGCAGGCCCGGGATGGTGTGACGGAGCGGTTCAGCGTGGAGGAAAAAGGGCCCCGGCGACTCTTTGAATGGCTCGTGAAACGTCCCGATGGCAGCATCTTTGATGCGGAGATCAGCGTCAATGCCCTGCATGTCGGCGGACGCACCATTGTGCAGGCAGTGATGCGGGACATCAGTGAACGCAAGCGGGCTGAGGAGGCCCTGCGCACCAGCGAGGCGCGTTTCTCCAGTTCCTTTGAATCAGCGGCCATCGGCATGGCCCTGGTGGGCACCGACGGGCACTTCCTCAAGGTCAATGCCGCCCTCTGTGCCATGTTCGGCTACACGGCGGAGGAGCTGATGGCGAAGACCTTTCAGGAAATAACCCATGCTGATGATCTCCAGGCGGACATGGGCCTGCTGCGCAAGACGCTGGCGGGCGACCGCAACAGCTACCAGATGGAGAAGCGCTACATCCACAAGGGGGGTGCGGTGGTCTCCGCGCTTCTCTCCGTCTCCCTGGTGCGTGATGGCAAGGGTCGGCCGCTGCATTTCACCGCGCAGATCCAGGATGTGACCCAGCGCAAGAAGCTGGAGGAGCAGTTCCGCCAGTCGCAGAAGATGGAGGCGGTGGGCCAGCTGGCCGGCGGAGTGGCCCATGACTTCAACAACATCCTCACCGTCATCCAGGGCTATGCCTCGCTCTTGCAGTCGGGAGACATTGCTCCGGCGGACGGGGTGCGGGAGATCTCAGCCTCGGTGGAGCGCGCCTCGAGCCTGACCCGGCAATTGCTTACCTTCAGCCGGAAACAGATCATGCAACCGCGTGAGCTGGACCTCAATGGCGTGGTGCAGAACATGATCACCCTGCTGAGGCGGACGCTGGGCGAACATGTCACGCTGCAGGTGGAGGCGGCCACCGACCTGCCCGGTGTGATGGCGGACCAGGGCATGATGGAGCAGATCATTCTGAATCTGGCGGTGAACGCCCGCGATGCCATGTCCAAAGGCGGCACGCTCACGGTGCACACGGGCTCGGCGGTCATCACGGAGGATGAGGCCCGGCAGCATGCAGATGCGCGTGTGGGTCTGGCGGCCCTTATTAAGGTGACGGACACTGGTTGCGGCATTCCGGTGGAGAATCTGACGCGCATCTTTGAGCCCTTCTTCACCACCAAGGAGGTCAATCAAGGCACGGGCCTGGGCCTTGCCACGGTGCACGGCATCGTGAGGCAGCATGGGGGCCTGGTGCGGGTTTCCAGTCAGCTGGGAGTGGGTACGGAGTTCCAAATCCTGCTGCCCGCTTGTCGCGCCGCAGTGAAGTCGCCCATGCATCCCATAGAGGCGGAACCCAAGGCGACGGGAGGGCACGAGACCATTCTCCTGGTGGACGATGAGCCGGCGCTGCGTCTCGTGTCCAAGATGACGCTCAAGCACTTCGGTTATCACGTGCTGGAGGCCGGCTCCGGGCGTCAGGCGCTCAAGGTGGTGGAGGACCATCCGGAACGGATCGATCTCCTGCTGACGGACATGGTCATGCCCGAGGGCATCAGCGGCAAGGATCTGGCGGACATGCTCCGTGATGCACGGCCGGACATCCGGGTGCTGTTCACCAGCGGCTACAGTGTGGAACTCTTGAACCGCAACATTGCCCTTTCCGAGGATGTGTGGTTCCTGCCCAAACCTTTTACCACCCACAAGCTGGCCCACATGGTGCGCGAGTGTTTGAATGCACCGGTGGGTGGGCGGGATATGTGAATGGAAGACACAAGACTAGAAGACACAAGATGTCAGACATGAGCTGGCGCTTGATTGTGCCTGCCTCGCCGGACTTAAGCCACAAGGAGAAGTCCCTGACGATGCCTGTGCCGTATTCGGAAAGGTGATGCTGGTGTTGTTTGTGAGTGAGGAGGGAGGGTGACGAAGACGAGGCGTAGAAGGATCCTATAGGCAGTCGGCAGTTGATTGGCCCGGATAAAAGCTAGCGCGAGGAGTTTGACTCCCGAAGGTTTTTCTTTGTTTTACAAAGGAATCTGGTGTGGCTGCCGTTTGTGTGACTCTGTCGGAAATCGAAGACCTCGCTTTCGCAGAGACCCTCCCTTTCGCATCCTGCGTATGAACTCCGACATCTGCCCCGCTCTCTTCCGGTTTGATGACATGATTGTCCCCGGCGGCGAAGACTTTTCCAAGATCTGGAATTTCCGGCAGGTGGCGGGCACGACCTATGAGACGACGGAGAGCATCCATCCAGAAGCCAAGTTTCACTGGCTGATTGAGGATGACGCGAAGCTCCGTGAACTGACGGCGACAGGCAAGCGGAGGGAATGGGCCCGCCCCTTGCGCTTCATCTGGACATTTGTGAAAGTGAGATATGAACTGGGAGAGGCGCGGCCCATTACCGTGGGCACCCTGCGTCGATTGATCGATGGCACGAGGATGGATCAGGAGAAGTCGCTGACGCCCGCGTTGAACCGGTTTCTGCGGGACTATGATGATGACGTCGTTTTCAGCAGAGAGATGCTGGAGTTGTTCATGAGTGGGGGCGGGGATGGGGAAGATGAAGAGGAGGATGGGTAGTGCTGAAGGTGCGGTCACATGCCAAAAGTGAACCCACGTTTCCCAACCAGTAGGTTCTAGGGCATTACAGGAAAACTTGGTGGCATCGGCGAAGGCGAAGCTTGCAGACGCCTCAGTTAGTGCCTCCTCACGTCGACAACTACAGGGTGCTGGGTGGTTGGCGATCAAAGACCAGTGAGGGAGAGCCGAGGCGTGAGCCATCGGGATGAGTGCGGATACAGAAGGTGTTTGAGGATTCCTTCTGCCGTGAGGCTGGCAAAACCGATCGTAGTTGTCGACGTGAGGAGGCACTAACTTCTGTGTATGCGACGTCTGCCTCGTGTGCTGCGACCGTGTGTCCAAGGGGTGCTTCATCGCCGCGAGGCGGCCTTTGGACGTACTGTGCCAATGCCCGCGTTCAAATCCTCTGGGTTGCAGGGCGACCGCCTTGGTTGCCGGATCGGGGATGGCGCGTCCTGACCGTCCCGCATGCGGGGACGGAACTCCAACCCTGACGGCGAACAGGAGGTGGTGGATTGATTATAAGGGGCCGGTTTGAGGTCGCCGGGGACGTGCGCGATGGGAGCAAAAAGCCCCGGTCTCGCGTGTGGAGACCGGGGCAGGTGGAACAGGTGTTGGCTCTGCGAACTAGACTGAACTAAAACTTGAAGTTCATGCTCGCAGACACTGCGTGGTTGCCGTCATCGCCGCGACCGAAGTCGGCATTGTAGTACACATTGAAGTAGAGCTCTGTGCCCACCTGAACGCCGACACCAGCGCCGACGAACACGGCGTCGCGGTCGTTGTTGGAGCTGCGGTATTCGAAGCCGGGGCCGCGACCGCCGTCGAGACGGGCGTGCAGAGTTTCGTCATCTTGGAGGAACTCGTGCTGCCAGAACACCCGCAGTTCGGGAATGATGGTGACGGTCTCGCTGGCATGGAGGGTGTAGGCAAGGCGGCCGCCCAGGTAGGTGCGGAAGCTTTCGCTGGTGGAGTCATCCAGGCCCAGGTTGAGCACACCAGCCCCGGTTTCCTTCACGCCGTCCATCTCCAGGTGGGTGTATTGGGCGCTGAGCTGAGGACCCACGGTGAAGTTGCCGAACTGGAAGTCATAGCCCGTGCCGATGAGGGAGAAGAACTCCGCGGCATCCGGATTGCTGCGGGCGGTGCGATCCAGGGAGGCCCAGGAGAGGGGGCGCACGATGCTGTAGTCCGTGGTGCCGCCA
>NZ_BATQ01000004.1 GCF_000739635.1 Verrucomicrobium sp. BvORR034
CAGTGCGTCGGTGCGTCGGTGCGTCGGTGCGTCGGTGCGTCGGTGCGTCGGTGCGTCGGTGCGTCGGTGCGTCGGTGCGTCGGTGCGTCGGTGCGTCGGTGCGTCGGTGCGTCGGTGCGTCGGTTTGGGGCGAGTTAGCTCATGAACCCTACAGGTTCGGGCTCGGAGCACGCGATTTGGTGAATGCGGCAGGTGATTTCACAAGCGGTTAACTCATGAACCACGGAGGAGTCGGAAGCCGAAAACATCGACATTGATCCTGGGGAGGTCCTGCACCTGGATGCGAAGCATCTTTGGAGTGCGTGCCGGAACCGCCGCTTTGGCGCGCCTTGTGAGTTCCTCGTACCTGAGCGTGTCAACAGGGGGGCTGGCGCATCCAAAACCGCGGCAGCCCTGCGCGACCCTTTTGACTCCAGGCGGCCTTTGCCTCCAGCGCGTTTCCGTCACCGGCTGGCGAAAGCGGTGTCAAGCCACCGACACTCCAAGACGCTGGCGCGAGTTTGGAAGGGCCGGGGTGTGCAAGACACGCTGGGTAGTTGAGGGGGAACTGCGCTGCGCCGCTGCTGCCGTCTTCAGACGAGAGCCATCTCCAGAGTCGCGAAAGCGCTTCACGCACGCGCTCCACAGTCCCGCCTGCGGGACCACGTGTTGGTTGTTTTCAGATGGAAGTTCGCGGAAATTGCCTGTGATGTCGCGGCGACTTCCGCCATCAAGAGGCCCCCAACTACTTCTCCTTCCCCAACAACAATCGCAGGCTGTTCAGGCACACCACCACGGTGCTGCCCTCATGCGCCAGCACACCCAACGTCAGCGGCAGCCAGCCGAGAATCGAAGCCATCGAGGCCAGGGCAATGGCACCCAGGGAAATAAACAGGTTCTGCTTGATGACCCGCCGGGCCTTGAGGCTCAGCTCCCGGGCGGTCAGCAGTTTTTCAATGCGGTCCTGCATGAGCACCACATCGCTCTGCTCCAGCGCCGCATCGGAACCCCGCGCGCCCATGGCCACACTCACATAGGCCGCCGCCAGGCTGGGGGCGTCGTTCACGCCATCGCCCACCATGGCCACCTTCTCGCCGGCATCGGTCATGGCCTTGATCGCGGCCACCTTATCCTCGGGCTTCAGGCCGGCGCGCACTTCATCCAGGCCGATGTCTTTGGCCACCTGCTCTGCCGCGGCTCGACGGTCGCCAGTGAGCATGATGGTGCGCACGCCGTCGGCATGGAGGCGCTCCAGCACGCCTTTGCTGCCCTGCCGGATGGTGTCTTGCAGCAAAATCCGGCCCACGCCCTGAGGGCTGAGCACCCAAACTTCGGAGAAGCCCAACGGTGTGTCGGGGATCTTGTCCAGCCATTGGGAAAAGTCGCCCTGCTGCATGAGCTCGCGTCGACCCACATAGCAGATGTCCCCGTTGACCCGGCCGCGCAGACCCGCGCCAGTGAGCCGCTGGAATTCCGTGACCGGATAAGGCTCCAGTCCGAGGCTTTTTCCATGCGCGGTGATGGCACGGGAGATGGGGTGGTTGGACTGGCCGTCCAGGGTGAAGGCAATGCGGGCCACCTCCGTCTCGCGACCGGGCGGGAAGCTCTCGACGCTGGTCACACGGAGTTCGCCTTCTGTGAGCGTGCCCGTCTTGTCCATGGCCACCACATGCACTTCAGCCAGCTTCTCGATGGCCGCGCCTCCGCGAAAGAGGATGCCATGGCGGGCGCCCCACGCGATCGCGGCCAGGATGGCGGAGGGAATGCTCAACGCCAGAGCGCAGGGAGACATCACCACCAGCAGGGTCATGGCACGGTAGAAGGCGGACTTTTCCTCGCCGGCGTTCTGGAAGGGAGGTTTCCCCATGGCGAGCCACCAGATGAAGAACATGGCCGCGGTAATGCCCATCACCAGCCAGGTGTAGCGCGTGCCGAACTTGTCCGTGAAACGCTCGCTGGGCGCGCGCAGATGTTGGGCGTGCTGAATGAGGGCGATGATCTTTTGCAGGGAGCTCTGCTCCGCCCGGCGCTCCACTTTCACTTTCACCACACCCCAGAGGTTCAAGGTACCACTGAACACTTGGGCGCCCTTCTGCTTGCCCACGGGCACGGATTCCCCAGTGAGGTTGGATTCGTCGGCCGCGGTTTCGCCTTCCAGGACCGAAGCATCCACGGCGAAGAGTTCGTCGGGGCGCACTTGCAACACGTCGCCTGGCTGAAGGGATGCCACGGGGCGGTCCTCAGTGCTGCCGTTGGGGAGTATCACCCGCGCCATCTTGGGTGCGGCTTTGGTCAGGGCGTTGATCTCCCGATGCGTGCGGTGCAGCGCGTAGTGCTCCAGCGCGCCGGACAGGGAGAACAGGAAGAGCAGCAGCGCCCCTTCATGCCATGCGCCGATCGCCATGGCCCCCACGGCCACAGCCAACATGAGGAAATGGATGTCGAACTGGCCCTTGGGGACCTTGCCTGCCGCATCTTTGGCGGCGTCCCAGCCACCAGCGATGATCGACACCACATAGCAGGCGATCCAGAAAGCCTTGGACACGCCGGAATGTTCCAGCGTCCAGCCCGCGACCAAGGCGACACCGCACATGCCCGCCTGCCACGCAAGAGTCTGCCACTCCTCGCGGCTGTGGTCTTCCAGCTCATCCGGCTCTGGCCAGGAGAACTCGCGCCACTTCCAGAATCGCGGAGCGGTGGGGCAGCTGGGCTTTTCAATGAGCACCGCATCATCCGGGAGGTGACGGACCTGAAGGGAAAAAGTGCCGCCGGGCGGCAGGGTGCCGTCGGGTTCACCATGGGCTGACCACTGGGCATCCAGCTCACGGAGCACCTCATTGAGCCGGTCCGTCAGTGCCGCGGTATCCACGGTGCCGAGGGTGGCCAGGCTCACTTTGCGCTGCTCTGGGTGCAGGAGGATGGCCTCCACCCCGTGCTCGTTGGCGAGAAACTCGGCCAGCCCGTCCATCCAAGTGACAGGAGAAAGGGCATCAAGCGTGGCATCTGACATGGGTTGGGCAAAAATGCACGGGCTTCGGAGGGTTGGCAAGCTCCTGACCCCGGCATAGCTGGATACGCGTCTGCCGATTTCTTCGACTTTAGGCAATTCTGGGTTAGATTCCCGGTTCCCCGACCCTCTGCGCCCGCGCCATGTCTGCCACGCCCACCCCTCTGCCTTCGCTCCTCGGCCTTCAAACGGCCGAGCTGGGCGCGATTTTGACAGAGCTGGGCGAGAAGTCCTACCGGGTCAAACAGGTGCAGGAGTGGGTGTTCCAGAAGCGGGTGGAGTCGTTCGATGCCATGTCGAATCTCTCGAAGCCGTTGCAGGAGGCGCTGGCCACCCGGCTCACGCTCCGCAGCATGACCTACGCGCGGGTGGAAGGCTCAGAGGACACCACGCGGAAGTTCCTTTTCAAGCTGTACGACGGCCGCTTCATCGAGACGGTGCTCATCCCCGCCTCGCCCTCGCTCTATGGCGAGCGGTCCGACCGGCGCACGCTTTGCGTCTCTTCCCAGGTGGGTTGCGCTTATGACTGCAAGTTCTGCGCGAGCGGGCTGGCCGGTTTTACCCGGAACCTGACGGCGGGTGAGATCGTGGAGCAGATCCTGCAAGTTGAGAAGCTGGCAGGGGCACGGGTGGACAACCTGGTTTTCATGGGCATGGGCGAGCCTCTGGCCAACCTGACGAACGTGATGCGCGCCATTGAGGTGCTGAACGCCCAATGGGGCGTGAACATCGGGGCCCGCCACATGACGGTGAGCACCAGCGGACTGGCCCCGCAGATCCACAAGCTGGCGGATTTCCCGCTGCAGGTGCGTCTGGCCATCTCCCTCCACGGGGCGAGCAATGAGGTGCGCAACCAGATCATGCCCGTGAACCGCAAGTACCCGCTGGAGGAGCTCTTCCCCGCGCTGGAGTACTGGAACTTGAAGAAAAAGCAGCGGCTCACCTTTGAGTTCATCCTCATCGACGGGGTGAACGACTCCCTCGAACAGGCCCGCCTGCTGGGTGAACACGCCTCGCGTCTGGACGCGAAGGTCAACCTCATCCCCTACAACACGGTGGAAGGTTTGCAGTGGAAGCGGCCGAGCGAACGTCGCCAGGACACCTTCCGCGACATCGTGGCATCCCACGATGTGATGACCACGCTGCGCCGTGAAAAGGGGCATGACATTGCCGCCGCCTGCGGTCAGCTCCGTCTCAAGCAGGAGACAGAGGAGGGCATCATCACGAGCCCTGTGCCGGAGAAGCGCAAGACGATTTCGTCAGGGACCTAGACGCGTGTGGCACCGGGGCATTTGCTCTGTGGTGCATCAAATCGGGTCCCACCTGGTAGAAGAAGGCCATCTGAGATGACGTAGTGCCCATGTGGCGGCATGCCACACGGTCCTGTCGATCATCCAGCATCCGAATCCTATGAAACAACCTCGTTTCCTCCTGGCCCTGCTGCCCCTTGTCCTCCTTGCCGCACCCCTGCGTGCCCAGTCGCCTGCCGCTGATGCCGACGGCTTCACGCCCCTGTTCAATGGGAAAGACCTGAGCGGATGGGTGCCGTGCAATGTGGCGGAGGATACCTTCCGCTGGGAGAACGGCATGGTCATCACCACTGGCCAGCCCACGGGCTTCATGCGCACGGGCAAGGTGTATGAGAACTTCATCATCGAGCTGGAGTGGCGTCACCTCAAGGAGGCGGGAAACAGCGGGCTCTTCATCTGGGGTGAGGGCCTGCCAGCTCCCGGCGTGCCTTACGCCCGTGGCATTGAGGTGCAGATCCTCGACCTCGGCTATGAGAAAAACAAAGGGGCCAACGAGTGGTTCACCTCCCATGGTGACATCTTCCCCATCTGGGGCGCGACCATGACCCCCACTGGCCGCGTGGCCAAGACCGGCAAGCGCAGCTTCCCGACGGAGAACCGCGTCAAACCCTCGCCCGAGTGGAATCACTACCGCGTGGAGTGCAAGGATGGGGAGATCCACCTTTCCGTGAACGGCAAAGTCGTGACCGTGGGCAAGGACTGCTACCCGCGCAAAGGGTACATCTGCCTGGAGAGCGAGGGCAGTGAAGCCCACTTCCGCAATGTGCGCATCAAGGAGCTGCCCTCCTCCGGGGCCAAGCCAGAGCAATCGGCCCGGCTGTATGAGGGCTTCAAGCAACTCTTCGATGGCAAAGGCCTTGGAGGCTGGAAGACGCCGGATGAGGTGAAGGCGGTGTGGTCTGCCAATGGGGCCACCTTCAAGGCCAAGGCAGGAGAAGCCTCCGTGGGCAAGACTCTGTGGACCGAGCGGGAGGTTGGTGATTTCACCCTCTGCGTGGACAGCAAGACGCCCAAGTCCGGCACGCCGCTACCGCTCGGCGGGGTGTTGTTGCGTGGCCTGACGGCTGACTCCCCGGAATTGAAGGCTGCGCTCCAGCCGCTGGCCCAGGTGGAACTCAAGCCGGGCGCGTGGAACCGTTATTTCATCACGCTCAAAGGGGACCGCGTGACGGTGGAGCTCAATGAAAAGACGGTGCTCGACAACGTCGCGCTGCCCGGGCTGGCGGCCAAAGGTGCCATTGGCCTTCAGGCAGGCGCAGAAGGCGGCGAGTACGGCAACGTCTTCCTCAAGGAGCTGTAGGAGCCAGATTCAGCAGAATCTCCTCGATCTCTTCTTTATTTACCCGCCGGATGCGAAGCTCCGGCGGGTTTTTACTTTTCAAGTGTGTGGAGAAGGAGTTGATTGCTGACCGTTCGTTGACGGATGGCGATTTCGTGTCCTTGTGGCACATGGTTTTCGCCCTGAATTGCTCAACTCCACCGCTTTGCCCTCACCGTGTCTCTGCTTGATTGTCTAGGATTTTCTGGTAGTTAGAGCCTCTAGGTCAATGCCGTCCGAATGCCTTGATGCAACGACTCCTTAAGTTTTTATGCCACCAATGCGGCGCCAAGCTGGCGGTTCCGCTCCAGATGGCAGGCTTGAGTGACAACTGTCCCAAATGCGGGGCGGTAGTGACCTCGCCGTCCCTTCCGGTGCAGGCTCCGCCTGCTCAGATCCAGGCCGCGCCCCCTGCGGTCGTGCAGCCCCCTGTGAGCGCGCCTGCCGCCGCCGCAGAATGGAGCGCCGAACAACTGGCAGACGCCTTGCGCCCGAAAGCGGCCAAAGTCCCGCCTGTGGGAGTGGAGAAAGCCCCTGAACGGACGGCGACCGCCGCGCCGGTTGTTGCCTCCGCCGCTGCCTTGCTGGATCCGGTGCCTCCCGCGGCGCTGGAAGTTCCACGTGCCGAGCCGACCCCTGTCGAGGCTGCAAGGGTGTCTGCACAAGAGTTTGCCCAGGCTTCACCGGCAGCCACTCTCGCCACCGTCGCGGCGGAGCTTGCCCCGGTGAGCACTCCTCAGGTGGCTCCTACGCCTGCTCCAGCGGCTGAAGTTCCCGCTCCAAACCAGGAGGCTGCAACTGCCACCTGGCCAGAGGGGGGATCTCAGATCCCCGCTGCTGCAACTCCTCCGGCCAAGGAGGATCCTGATCTTTTTGGGGCTGGCTTCACTTTCCCGCCGGCCCCGCAAATCAAGGGCCTGAACCCCGAGCCGTCTCCGCCGATCCCGGCCGAGTCGGAACTGAAGCCTGCTTTCCCAGCACAGGAGGGTGCTGCTCCGGCCACCCCTTCCCGACCTGGCATGGGGAGATCGCAGGAAGGGCGGATGCGCTCCAAGTTGCAGTCGATTTCCCGAATGGCTGACGAGCCCGCAGCGGGCGAGCCGGAGAGCAAAGGCAAACTCGAGACAGCGGTCGCCTCCAAAAAGGGAGCAAAACCTTCCCCTCCGGTCACTACCGCGCCTGAGGTCGTGATGGCCCCAGTGGCCAGTGCGCTGGTGCCAGATACCCTGCCGGACGAAGAGACTGCAGAAGCGGCCGCCCAGCCCGGCATGGGTGAGATGCTTGCGACGGGGGGCTCCATGGGAGGATCCTTGAACCTGCCTGGCCAGGAACCGCGCCCCTGGTTGCATGTTCCGTTGGTCATGGTCGGCACCTCGCCTCGTCGCGAACGTCGTCTGCGGCTCAACCGGATCGCCATGATCGGGGTGGTCAGTTTCCTCCTCGTGGATCTGCTCCTGCTGCTCTGGTTCTGCCGGAAACCCATCGCCTCCTGGTTGAGCAGCCCTGCCCAAGCGACCGTCTTGCCGCAGACCGAACCCCGTTCCGAGGCTGGAACTGGTCTCGGGGCGACAAATGCCGAACCGACTCCGACCTCGGCAGCAGTGGCGGAGTCACCTACTGCCCCCCCGGATCTGGCTCCCTCTACGCACAACCCGGCTACAGTGGTGCCGGAGACTGCCCCCAAGCCCGCTGCGGAAGAGGCTCCGGTACCGATGGCCATTCCCGTGACCGACTTCCCGGGTGAACCTGCCCAGGCGGGCGCCTCTATTCCGGCGTCGGTGCCCACCGCTGCACCCGCCCCCGCGGCAGTCCCTGTCCCTGTCCCTGTCCCTGGGCCAGACGCGACGCCTGCTCCTGCCCCAGCGTCCGTTCCAGCTTTGGCTGCGATGCCGGGCGACCTCCCGCCTCCTGCATCAGAGGCTGCGGCCACCCCGCCGCCCGCGCCAACTTCCATCCCAGAAGCGCCCACGACGATGACGCTGGCCAACAGCCCGC
>NZ_BATQ01000003.1 GCF_000739635.1 Verrucomicrobium sp. BvORR034
CTCGACTGAATGGGAAGCTTGGGGAGCGCAGGCGGCCCGCCTGCTGCAAGGGCGGCTCGCCCGCAGCTCAGTGCGCATCTCCCCACGAGCTCACCCTATCGCTCCGATCACTGAGCCGCCGGGAACGGCAGTCCCGACGCGTCGGGACTGCGCTCCCCAATACCTTGATGTTCACCGCCTCTTCCCGTCACTTCGCCTCGGCCTTCTTCTTCATCGTCTCCAGTTGTTTTTCCATCTCCTGCGCCTTGCGTTGCAGGTCCTGCATCTGGGTCCACACATCCTTCAACTCCAGCGGCCGGGGCTGTTCTGCATTCAGGGTCACGATGGCTTTCTCCGCAGCATCCCGCACCGGATCTTTGAAGGGCTTGCTCACGGTCGTCAGGGGCTTGAGCACTGCCAGTGACCTTGCATCTCGCAGCGTGCCCAATCCCTGGACTGCGGCGACGCGAAGGTCTTCCTTGGGATGGCTGAGATGGCTGGTCAAGAATACTCGCACTGGTTCGCGTTCCTCTGCTTTCAGGTCACGTGCCAGAAAAGCGAGCGCGTCCATGCCAGCCGCAAAGTCCCCGGTATCAAACTCCAGCACATCCGCCTTGGAGCTCAGCTTGGCCAGAATCAGCGGCACAGCCGTGGCATCGCCTTGGGCACGGAACGCACCGATCACTGCGGCGGCCACCATGTTGTGATAAGAGGGCGTGGCCATCAACCGCGTCAGTTCGGCGGTGATGGCTGCTTCAGCCGGCCGTGCACCCCAGGTGTTGATGATCTGTGCGAGGATCTCCGGATTCTTCTCGCGTTGGGCCTGCTGCAGGAGGGCTGCGTGGGCCACGGGATGAGGATACGCTCCCAGGGCTTCCACCACGGCCTTGCGGGCCCGGGCGTCGGGTTGGTTCAAGCCCGCAACCAGGGCGTCGCGAGCGGCCGGGGTCATGATCTGCTTCAGGGCCTTGGCCGCCTCACTCCGCACCCCGTGAAAAGCATCCTTGTTCAGGACTTCCGCAATCTGTTTCACGCTGTCATCGTCCTTCTTCTTGCCCAGGGCCTGCACGGCATAGATGCGACCTAGCACATCCCCTTGCAGCTGCCGCTTCAGCATGTCCGGAGGCGGGGTGAAATCCCACTTCGTCAGCAGCGTTGTGTCGGGATCCACGCGTACCAGCTCGGGCGAAGAAGGTACAGGGAAATAAAAGTCCTCTTCGGCCTTGGTGACGGTGACCTTGAAGTCCACCGGCTTTTCCGCTCCCTTGAGCCAGAACCGCACCGGCAGGTCAAACTGGAACAGCAGCACCTGGTCGCTCACCTTCTGGGTCTGGCGCACGGTCACCTTGGCCAGCTTGGTCGCTGCATCCCAGGAGTAGTCTGCCTTCAATTCGGGCACGCCCCCGTGGTAGAGCCACTGGTCAAAGAAGCGGTCGAAGGACAGGCCGGACACTTCCTCCAGCACATCCTGGAGATCATCTGTGCCCACCACCGTGTTGCGGTGTCGGTCCAGGTAGGTCTTCACCGCCTTGCGGAAAAGGTCCTCGCCCAGGCGGCAGCGGATCATGTGCAGCACCCAGGCGCCCTTGGGATAGGAACGGTAGTCAAACTGCTCCATGGGGTCCTTGTAATCCCGCCAGACGATTGGGCGCGAGTCAAGACGGTCGAAGACCTTGTTGGCCTCCCGCAGCAGTCCGAACTGGAACGCTTCCGGGCCGTTACGCTCGCCTTCATAGAGGACGGTGTAGTAGGTGGCGAATCCTTCGTTAAGCCAGAGGTGCGACCAGTCGCGGCACGTGACCAGATCACCAAACCACTGGTGTGTCGCCTCGTGCGCATCCAGCCAGTGCAGGCTGGAGAGCGTCTCGGTGTCATCCTGGAAAAGGAGGCCCGCGGCCTGGAAGGTGCAGCTCGTGTTCTCCATGCCGCCGGCGATGAAGTCCAGGCAGTACACCTGATGGTACTTGTCCCACGGGAAGGGCGTGCCCGTCTCCCGTTCGAGAAAAGGAATGATCTTCGCGGTGTCGCGGAAGGCATTGGCCGCCTGGGCGGTCTCGGACGGCGGCACGTGCAGGGCCAGGGGTACTGTGCCGGCCTTCCCCTCCAGGGTGTGGAAATAACCTGCGGCCAGGGCCACGAGGTAGTTCACATGCGGCTGGTTCTGCCGCCAGTGCCACAGCGTGAGACCAGCGGCGTCCTTCTGGTTGTTGGAAACTAACACCCCATTGGAAATGGCCTTCATATCAGCGGGAATGTGGCAGACCACCTCGCTGGTGAAGCGCTCATTGGGGTAGTCGTAGCACGGGAACCAGTAGCGGTGCAACTCCGCCTCCCCCTGCGTCCACACCTGGGTGTCGCCGGGCTTGCAGCCGGTCTCAGGTGTGCGGAAATAAAGTCCCCGTTCAGGTTGCGCGCGGTAGCGGATCACCACGCCTGCCTCGGCATCAACGGGTACGGGGTTTTTGAAGACCAGCACCAGCTTTTCGTCCGTCACCGCATACTCGGCCAGCAGGGCGTTGCTCGTTTGCACGTCTTCAATCACCAGGCCTACCGCATCCAGCTCGAGCTTGGTGAGTGGAGTGGCGATCGGCTTGAAAGTGAGCGTGGAGGTCCCTTTGACGGTCCGCATTTCAAAGTCCGGGGTCACATCCAGCTTCAGGTGCAGGATGTCCACCAGCCGGTCGCGGGCGTATTTGCGACCTGGTTTTTCGTTGGTGATTTTGGGCAGGAGATGCTTGCCGCAGGCGCAGATGGAGTCCTGCCCGGCCATGACGGCCTGGCTCGCGAGGAGGGAAAGTAGGAGGGCGGCGCGGAGCATGGGAACGTGGAGTAAGGCCCCTGTTTTGGCAGAAAGGCCTTTGGATGGAAACTTCAAAAAACAAACTTCAAAAACTCAATTCCACTTCCAGCCCGTTTTTCCGGTCCCCATTGAAGTTTGGCATTTGAATTTTGAAGTTTCCGCCGCCCCGGCGGTCATGCAACGATTTGCATGAATGTCCGGCCAGACGGGACAGACCACCTGGCATGGTGGCACCGCGGCTGCTGAATCTTTGCGGCGTGTGAGGACCCATTCAGGGCCTCCGAGGAAAACGGAAAACCATCTACTCCCTGACGACTATGCCCGCGGTAAACAGAGACATGAACAAGGACGGCGACTTTCTCGTGGATTATGAAGAGAAGGTCTTCGAGGACGTGAAGGCCAATCCTGGCGAAAAGGCGCTGGTCACCTTTCACGGTGTCGCCTTCGAAGGGTCCATCGGTCTGGTGAACACCCTGGTGGCCACCCGGCTGCTGCGCAAAGGCTATGAAACCTCCATCCTCCTCTATGGGCCGGGTGTCACGTTGGGCTTCCAGAAAGGGTTCCCCACGCTGGGTGACGAAGCCTTCCCGGGCCATCTGCTGGTGAACAAGCGGCTCTCCCAGTTCATGGCGGAGGGGGGCAAGATCTATGCCTGCCGCTTCTCCACCCAGGCACTGTACGGGCAGACGGAGAAGGCGTTTCTGCCCGGCATCATCCCGATCAATCCCCTGGATGTACTGGACATCGTCCTTCTCCACGGCCGCGCCAATGCGGTCCAGATCCACTCCTGGAACCTGTAAGCGGGCAGGAAGCAGCACCCGCAGACAAACACAACCCCCAGGGGCGTATGGCGACGATGATTCGAGCGGCAGCGGTGCAGATCGCACCTGATCTGACCAGTGTGGAAGGCACGGTGGACCGTGTCTGCCGGGCGGTGGCTGAGGCCGCCGCCGGAGGGGTGGAACTGGCGGTCTTCCCAGAGACCTTCGTGCCCTACTACCCCTATTTCTCCTTTGTAGAGCCGCCGGTGAGCGCCGGTCGCGAGCACCTGCGGCTCTACGAAAACGCGGTGGAAGTCCCCGGCTGGATCCCGGACATTCTTTCCCAACAGGCCCGGCGTCATGGCATGGTGCTGGTGGTGGGAGTGAATGAACGGGATCACGGGTCTCTCTACAACACGCAGCTGGTCTTTGATGCCGATGGCACCCTGGTGCTGAAGCGGCGGAAGATCACCCCCACCTATCACGAGCGCATGATCTGGGGCCAGGGCGATGGTTCCGGGCTGAAGGTGGTGGAGACGAAGGTGGGCCGCCTCGGCGCTCTGGCCTGCTGGGAACACTACAACCCCCTCGCCCGGTTCTCGCTCATGGCCCAGCACGAGCAGATCCACTGTGCCCAGTTCCCCGGGTCCATGGTGGGGCCCATCTTCCGGGATCAGATCGAGGTGACCATCCGGCATCACGCGCTGGAGTCCGGTTGTTTTGTGGTGAACTCCACCGGCTGGCTCACGAATGAGCAGATCACCAGCATCACTCCCGATGCCAAGATGCAGAAAGCCCTCCGCGGCGGGTGCTTCACCGCCATTGTCTCTCCTGAAGGTGCGCTCATCGGTGAACCGCTCACCGAAGGTGAAGGCATGCTGGTGGCGGACCTGGACTTTGCCCTCATCACCAAACGCAAGCGCATGATGGACAGCGTGGGCCACTACTCCCGGCCGGATCTGCTCTCCCTGGTGATGCACCAGCAGCCGCTTCAGCAATACACGTCGTGCCCCTCGCCGTTGTCGGCGAGCCCTGAACCCCTGATTAACGGTACCTCCCGCAGCCATGACCTCAGCTCCCCTTCCCATGAATCCAACGGACTTCGAGACCGCCTTGCTCACCCGCAAGCAATGGCTGGTGTCTGAGCTGCAGTCCCTCGGTCTGCGTATGGTGGATGAGGCGGCATCCGCCTCCAGCCGGCGCGGCGGGGCCGGGCCCAGCGACCACAAAGCCCTCCAGGTCATGGGCACCACCGTCATGGTGCCCATTCATACGCATCCGGCCCGCCACTCCCCTTTCACGGCCGACCCGCCGGCGCTGGACGGCCGCTCCATGCTCTACCGGGACGGTCGCCCGGAGGCACCCATCCGCTTCCCCCGCCAGCCCAGGTTCTATGATCTAACTACGGAAGACGGCATCCCATACTGGAAGCTCGCCCAGCTCCACTCTCACAACGTCCTGGCCACCACCGTGCTGCAGACCTGCATCCGGTACGGCAATGCGGAGACGAAGTGTCAGTTCTGCGCCATCGGTGAGTCTCTCAAAGCGGGCCGCACGATTGCGCGGAAGACGCCGGAGCAGCTCGCCGAGGTGGCGGCCGCCGCCCAGAAGTTTGATGGCGTCGAGCAGGTGGTGCTCACCACCGGCACCCCGCCCACGGAGGATCGCGGAGCCGCCGTGCTGGTGGACGTGGCCCGTGCCATCAAGTCCCGCACCGGGTTGGGCATCCAGGCCCAGTGTGAACCCCCGGCGGACTTCAGCTGGTTCCACCGGCTGAAGGACGCGGGGGTTGACACCCTCGGGATGCATCTCGAGGCCTGGGATGAGACGGTGCGCGCCCGCATCATGCCGGGCAAGGCCCAGGTGCCGGTGCGTTATTACCTGAAAGCCTTCGAGGCCGCCGTGGCCGTCTTTGGCCGCGGCCAGGTCAGCACCTACCTGCTGGGCGGCCTGGGCGATACCGCAGAAGGCCTCCTGGACGGCTGCCGCCAGCTCATCGCCCTGGGCGTCTATCCCTTCGTCGTGCCCTTCGTCCCCATCGGCGGCACCCCGTTGCAACACCGTCAGCCACCCAGCGCGGAGTTTATGCGCAGCATCCTCCAGCCCCTCGGTGAAATGCTCTCCGCCGCAGGCATGACCTCTGAAACCGTGAAGGCCGGCTGCGCCAAATGCGGCGCGTGCTCATCGCTCTCCACCTTCGAGAACCAGGACAGCAACGGCCAGAACATGTGTCTGGGGTGAATGAAGCCTGATGATTTAACCACAGAGGCACAGAGAACACAGAGGTTTTACTTGGGTTTCAGCCTCTGGGTTCTAGGAGTCTTTCCTCAAAAAGCTTGTTTCCACCCTCTTCCCTTACCCCTTCTCCCTTTTCCCTTTTCCCTCTTCCCCCCCCATGCCTTCCGTCAACTTCACCATCCAGCTTCCCGACGGCGTCACCCGGGAGTGCTACTCTCCTTCCACCGTCGTCCGCACCTATTTCCAGAAGGGCGAGGAAATGACGGTGACGGAGTTTGTCTCCCGGAGCCGCGAGGCGCTCACGGAGGCGTCGGAGCGAGTGCGGGCCAAGTTCGGCTTCTACTGCACCTCCGCGTCTGCCCAGATCAGCGACATCGAGCACTTCTCCAGGAACCAACCCCCTCAGGGGACGGTCCGCATCCTTTCCATCTGATCTTTCTCTCCGCCCCTGAAACCAGAGTCCGAGCACACCAACCTTCTGCCATGTCCGTCATGCCCACCCATCACTATCCCGTCATCATCATCGGTGGAGGCCAGGCCGGCCTCTCCATGAGCTACTGCCTCAAGGAACGGGGCATCGACCACCTCATCTTTGAAAAACACCGCTTCGCCGAAGCCTGGCGTTCCAAGCGCTGGGACAACTTCTGTCTGGTCACTCCCAACTGGCAGTGCTCCCTGCCCGGGTTCAAGTACTCCGGGGACGATCCCAACGGCTTCATGAAGAAGGAGGAGATCGTCAAGTACATCGAGGACTATGTGAAGCTCTTCAATCCCCCGCTGCGCGAAGGTGTAAGCGTGGAGCGGGTGCGCCGCCATGAGTCGGGGATTTATGAAATAAGCACCAGCGAGGGCGAGTTCACCGCCGGGCAGGTGGTGATTGCCACGGGCGGCTACCACACCGCCACGGTCCCTCGCATGGCGGAGAAGTTTCCAGAGGACATCGTGCAGATGCACTCCTCCGACTACAAGAGTTCCGCCGCCCTGCCCGAGGGGGCGGTGCTGGTGGTCGGTACTGGGCAATCAGGCTGTCAGATTGCGGAGGACCTGCATCTCGAGGGCAGGAAGGTTCACCTCTGTGTGGGTGGAGCTCCTCGCACCGCCCGGCGCTACCGCGGGAAGGACGTCGTGGACTGGCTCCACGAGATGGGCTACTACAACCTGCCCGTGCACGAACACCCGCTGAAGGAGCGGGTGCGGGCCAAGGCCAACCACTATGTCACGGGCCGGGATGGCGGTCGCGACATCGACCTGCGCAAGTTCGCGCTCGAAGGCATGCAGCTGCACGGCCGCCTGCTGGAGATGCGCCAGGGCCGGCTCAAGTTTGGCACCGACTTGAAGCAGAACCTCGACAACGCGGACAACGTCGCGGACAGCATCAAGAACACGATCGACAAGTACATCGCCTCACGCGGCATCGATGTTCCGCAGGAGGAGCGCTACGTGCCGGTGTGGGAACCGCCCGCAGAGTCGCCGGATCTCGACTTCGCCGCCGCAGGCATCCGCTCCATTATCTGGAGCATGGGCTTTCAAACAGACTACCGCTGGCTTGAGATCCCGGTGTTCGATGGCAAAGGGTACCCGAGTCATCAGCGGGGCGTGACCTACGTCTCCGGTGTTTATTTCCTAGGTCTGCCCTGGCAGCACACCTGGGGTTCGGGACGTTTCTCGGGGGTGGCGGATGATGCGCGGTTCCTCGCGGACTGTGTTGAGGCCCGTCACAACACCACCAAGTCCCTGGCGGGTCGCAAGCTCAACGAACTGGCCCTCGGTTCGTGATGGTCCACCCGCTTGGCACAACCTTTGCAGACTCTCCAACAGTTCTCCCACCCCTTTTGAGCCATGCTCTTTGACCCCTTTCCAGAGTACAAACCGCGGGACTTTGTGTTCAAGATCGCCTCGACTCCCCAGGAGCTACAAGGCTATTGGGATCTGAGGCGGGATGTGTTCTGCGAAGAACAGGGCGTCTTTGTGGAGCATGATCGCGATGAGGTGGACGCCCACGCCATTCCCCTCATCTGTGCCACCTTGGTGGCCGGCATGGTGGATGAGGTGGTCGGCACGGTGCGGATCGATGAACGCCAGCCCCGTCTCTGGTATGGGAGCCGTCTGTGTGTGCACAAGGCGCATCGCCGGCTCACGGAGATGAGCCCGGGGGTGAGCGTGCGGAATCATCAGCCGGTGCACCGGGGTTTTGGAGCGCTCGGGGCGGGCCTCATTTACAAAGCGGTGTCTACGGCCAACGCCATTGGGTGTGACCGCTTTCTCGCGAACGTGCAGGAGCAGAATGCGCGATTCTTTCAGCGCCTGCACTGGCTCAAGCTGGAGGAACGGGTGCTGCACGGGCGCGTGCACGCCCACATGGAGGCAGAACTGGGTCACTATCCTCCGGCGGAACTCGTGGCGTGAGCCGCAGGTGCCGATGTGAGACCGGATGAATGACACGCTGGGCTGCAGCCTCAGCTTCGTTTCCTCTTTGAGCGTGTCGTCCCTCCTCCTGCTTTTCCCATGACCCCCGACCAGCTTGAATCCCTGGCCCTGAGCCTGCGTGAGCATCCGAATGTGGCGGAGAAGCTCAAGATCGCAGCCGCCTACTCCCCTGCTCTGGGGGTGGCTCAAAAGATCGCGGTGGGTGATGACACGGCTGCGATTCCAGATGGCGACGGCTTCCTGCTCTTTGCGGCCGAGGGCATGATGGAAGGTTTCATCGAACTCGACCCCTGGTTCGCCGGGTACAGCGCAGTGATGGTGAACCTCAGCGACATTGCCGCCATGGGCGGCACTCCCACCGCGCTGGTGGATGTGGTCTGGACCGAGGAGTCCTCCCCCGTGACCTCGGAGCTTTGGGCCGGCATGCAGGCGGCGTCAGCTGCGTACGGGGTGCCGATTGTGGGCGGGCACACCACGCGTTTTGGCAAGGGGCGCACTCCCCTGCTGGCCGTGGCCGTGGTGGGACGCGCGAAAAAGCTGATCACGAGCTTTGACGCCAAACCGGGCGATACCCTGTTGATGGCAGTGGACTTGCGCGGGGCCTATCGTGGAGCCGGCACCGTTTTCTGGAACGCTAGCGTGGGTTCGCCACCGGGGCGGTTGCAGGCAGATTTGAAGCTGTTGCCGCGACTTGCAGAAGCCGGGCTGCTCACAGCAGGCAAGGACATCAGCAACGGAGGTGTCCTGGGCACGCTGGCCATGTTGCTGGCCACCTCGGCTGCAGGAGCGGTGTTGCAGTTGGACCAGCTCCCCAAGCCAGCTGGGGCGGAGCTCAGTCGTTGGCTGCTTTCTTTTCCGAGCTATGGCTACCTGCTGACGGCAGCCCCGGAGCATGTGGATGAAGTCTGCCGGGAGTTCGCGGGAAGCGGCATCGCGTGCGCCCCCGTGGGAAGCATCACGAGTGGAAAGCTCCTCGAACTGGCCTGGGAGGAGCAACGCGTGCCCTTTGCCGAGATGGACACATCTCCTTCCATCGCGGCGGTGGCACTGTGAGGAGTTGAGTCAATCTGATGCTCCGACCACGCTCAGCCGCAGCTCGTAGCTGCACTCGTGAGAGTGTGGAGGGTGGCGCGGCCTTGCGGGGTGAGTAGCGGATCCTGGGTGACGAGTGGCCTGACCGGGTTCTCACGAACCCAGCCACGAGCTACGAACTGCCCCCGCCTCCTTCCCCGCCCCACTGGATTACTGCCCTACCAAATTACTGAATCACCGTCTTACCGAACTACCGTTTCGACGGGATCAAGCCATCTTCTTCCCATTCCAGCATGAGCCGTTTCAGCTTGCGGCGGACACCCAGCTTGGCGGCGGCGGAGAGACGGTCGATGAAGAGAATGCCGTTGAGATGGTCGATCTCGTGTTGCAGCGCACGGGCCAGGAGACCGTCGGCTTCGATGGTCCGGGTCTCTCCGTCGAGCGTCTGGTACTCCACTTTCACTCCGGCGGAGCGGCGGACTTCGCTGCGCAGATCTGGGATGCTCAGGCAGCCTTCCTCCCCCATGGCTTTCTCTTTCCCGTGGTCCAGCTTGGGATTCAGGAAGATCAGCGGCATGGCTTCAGCCAGTGGGGTGTCCTCGCCATTGATGCGGACGTAGGTCACAGACTCGTCGTCTGGCGGCACTTCGATCACGGCGAGCTGCAGGGCGATGCCCACCTGCGGGGCGGCCAGACCCACGCCGCGGGCGTTGTGCATGGTCTCAATCATGTCCTGCGACAGCTTCCGGATTTCCTCGGTGACTTCGGTGATGGGCTTGCACTTCACGCGAAGAACGGGGTCGCCGTAGATGACAATGGGCAGGATCATGAATGATGACGGGTATGAAGATTTAACTGGGGGTCTGTTTGCTTTGGAAACGCTTGCGGACCGCCGGAAGGGCGATCCGCAGGCAAAATCCGAGGAACTGGACTCCGCAAAAGCGGGGTGTCAGGTCTGGAATGGGAGCTGGATCACGGGGCCACCGTGGCGGCAGAGGCTGCGGGGGCAACCATGCCACGCTGGATGCGGGCTGGCACATCGTTGATGGGAATGCCAGCCGATTTCAGAGAATCCCACACTCGGACGAGGAGTCCAAGCGGAGTTTCCTTGTCGGCCTGAAGTTCCAGCTTGGCCTTGGGATCCCGTTCACGCAGGGCGGTGAGGGCTTCGGCGAGCTTGTCAGCGGTGACTTCGGTCCCGTCGAGCAGGATCTTGCGTTCTGGGGTGATGGCCAGGGTGGTTCGCTTCTCCTTGGAGGGGGCGTTGGCACCCAGTGTCTTGGAGGTTGGCAGATTGATCTTCATCTGCGTCCGCTGCTCACGGAACGTCGTGGTCGCCACGATGAAGAGCAGCACGATCACAAGGATGTCCACCAGCGCCACGATGGGGATCTGGGGCGTGGTGCGTTTTTTGCGGCGGATGTTCATGCAGGCAGGGCGGCTTCAGCGCTTCTCGTCTCTTTCTTAGCAGGGAGGGCGGAGGGCTCAATAGCGGCCAGCCAGTGGGGAGCGACGCACTTCGAAGTGGCGGTGGAAGTCGTGAATGGCGCGGCGGAGGATAAGCTCCATGCGCACGGAGATGGCGTCCAGTTTGCGGCTGAAGTAGCCGTGGGCGATGACGGTCGGGATGGCCACCAAGAGGCCGGCAATGGTGCTGTGGAGCGCCTCGGCGATCCCCTTGGCCACCTGCTGGGTGTCGGCGTCGGGTACGACATTGCCGGTGCCGAAGGTGGAGAACACGGTCACGAGACCCACCACAGCGCCCAGTAGGCCGAGCAGCGGGGAGACCGTCACGATGACTTCAAGGAGCGGCACACCTGTCTCCAGTCGGTGCAGGATCACGTGGGCGGCGGTTTCACACGCTTCGTTGTTTTCCTCACGCGTTTCGTGTTTGCCGGAAATGGCGATGATGCCGAGCTGGGCGGCTACGCTGCCGTCTTCCTCCAGCATGTTCTGGAGCGGGGTGATGTCCCCGGTGGTGGCATAGCGTTCAATCTTGCGGATCTCCTCTTCAATGTGCGCGGGGAACAGGATGCTGTCCCGCAGCTGGAGTGCCTTCATGATGATCACCGTCGCAGAGATGATCGAGCACAGCACGATCAGGATCATCACCTGTCCTCCTCCCACGAGGAAGTTCCAGATGTGCGTTAATCCATTATTAAGGACGGCAAGGCAGACAGGTTCGAACATGGGCAGGTGATTAGGGATGGATGACGATGTCGTAGTTGATCTCCAGGCGCTCTCTGTCCAGGATGGGAACCAGGTCCAGGGGGATAGGGGGAATTTCAGCCTTGAGGATGGCCTCAATGGTGAAATCTTCCATCAAGGGATTGGCATCTTTCATGGTGAATTTCAAGTCTTCCACCTTGCCATATTTGTTGACGTAGAACTTCAAGCTGAGACGGCCGGGCTCCACCGCATCGGCCTCGCGGCTGCGGTAGAAATGCCACTTCTTCTCCACGGCGCTCGTCACCTGGCGCATGTAGCGACCCACCGGAGTGACCGCTGCCGCCACGGAGTCTTCCGAGCCGATGTTGCTGATGGTGCCCTTGGTGGCGCTGGTACGGGTCTGGGGGGAGAAGGCTCCCAGTTCAGACTTCGACATCGGCGGAACGAGCGGGGAGCGATCGCTGGGGGAGGCACCTTGAGGAAGGGGAGGCTGGGGGACGCCGGGCTGGGCACCATCCAACGGCGTCCGCATTTCCAGTGCGGTGGTGGCGTCCGGGGCGCGGGCGGCGGGGTGTCCACGGCGTCCGCCTTGCGAAGCTGCGACTCGAGCTCACGCACCATCTGCTCGGAGCGGGACTCCACCTTCATGGCGATGTCCGGCATGGAATGCTTGGGCTCATCCAAGGTGGGAGAGGTCATGGCCGGATCCACACGGGCTGGCGGGGTGGGTGCCGGCTTCACTTCAGGCACGGCCTGCACCGGCACGGAAGGAGGGGTCGCTGCGGCCACGGCCGGGGTGGGGGCCTTGGGGGTGGATGGCGGCACCAGCGTCACCGGCGGCAGGGTGGGAATCCCGGTCATGGAGATCCCGGCGTCGTTCTTGATCTCGCCGTCTTTGTATTCCCGGTTGGCCAGCTCCAGGGTCGGCTCATCCGTGCCGCGGGTGGTAGGGCGGCCGGGCTCGCCGTTTTTGTCGGGAAGAAGCTTGGAGGAGGCGACCGTGTTCCGATCGGACGTGAAGGCGGCGTTGGCAGGGGCCTCGGGGCTCTCCGTGTTTTGCGTAGTCCGCACGTACTGCTGCTTGGGCTGCGTCTTTTCCGGCTCGGGGGTGGGGGCCGGTTCGGGCTCGGGCTCCGGTTCAGGCTCCGCAGTCACATCGGGAGGGACGTCATCCGGGAAAATGAGCGTCTCCTCCTCGACCGGCGTTTGGGCCTTGTCAGCCAGCGTCGCCTCACGGGCGGGTGCCATGCTCAGCCATAGCGCCGCAAAAAGAAATAGCAGGAGATGCATCGTCAGCGAACCGACAATGCCAATCCTGACGGCTTTGGTTTCCTGGTAGACCACAACAGATTATTGACAGCGCTTCTGCAAGAATCAAACCACTTTACGCAACCGCGAGAACGTCCCGCTCGTACGCGCATGGTGAAAAAGCCACTGCTGAGCGTAGCCCCGATAGGGCCCAAAGTGCGTCTTGGCAAACTCTCGCAGCTCGTTGGCGGACACATTCTCCGCTGTCCCGGCAAAGTACAACTCCCTCAGGGCGCGCTCGATCCACACATCGATGGGGAAGACTCCCAGACGTTCGTAGGAGAAGAGCAGGGTGCATTGGGCGATCTTGGGACCCACCCCTGGCAGGGTGCAGAGCAGCTCGCAGGCGGCCTCGTCATTCAGCGCGGCAGGGGCTTCCAGATCGAAGTTTCCCTCTGCAATACGGCTGGCAGTCTGGTGCAAAAACTTCGCCCGGTACCCCAAACCGCAGGCCCGGAGTGCTGCTTCACCCGCCCGGGCCAGCGCCTCAGGGGTGGGATAGGTGTGCAAAACTTTCCCGTTCAGGGTCGCGGCGGGCTGGCCAAAACGCTCCCTGAGCGTCAGGGAAATCTGACGGATGTGAGCCACCTGCTTCAGAGAGGAGGTGATAAAAGTCGCCAGACACTCCCAGCGCGGCTGGCGCAAGATCCGCAACCCAGGCGAGTACTGGAGCGCCCGTTTCAGGTGGGCATCCCGCTTGGGCAGCGTGCGTTGCATCCTCACCAGATCATGATCGAGGGCAAGATACCGGCTGACCAAGTCCTCGTGCCCCGCAGAAACGTGCAGCATCCCCGGCTCTGGCTGGGAGACGGTCACGAGTTCTCCACCGATCAATCCCACAAAACCGCCGTCCTGCTCATGCCAGTGGAACACCTGCCCGCTGTTCAACGTGGCGGCGAGGTCGAAGTTGGCGACGGGGAGGCCGTTCCTGATCGGAACTGGGCGGGGTGCGGGGGATGACTTGGGCAAAGGAAGAGGCTGTTCGGTAGAAGGATCTGTGACACCCCGCTCAGGGCGGAGTTCACAAGCAAACGTGAGAACGCCGGGAATCTCGCACTGCGCTCCCGATTGGGCGCAGGCCTCAAGGCTTCACCACCAGCTTCTTCAGCATGGCGCGGGTCCGGGGTATCGCGGTCTGGCCGAGGAAGGACTCCTGCTGGTTGAGCTGGTCCAGGGGGAGCATGGATTCACCGGTGTACACGCCGCGCTCGTCATAGAAGCAGCAGTACACGTAGCCACGCTTCACCGCCTGGAGAGCGAGAAATTCGCGCCAGGGAAGGGTGCCCGCCTGGGGCACAGGCTCGTTGAGGTCGGTCGCCTTTGCTTCCGCCCAGCGGGGACCCCGCTTGATCTCCAGCTCCACGTAGCCGTCCAGTTGTTTCACGGAACTGATGGTGATGCTGACATAGTCCGCCGTGGCGGAGGACTCCAGCTCCACACCCTGGGAGGGCTGCACCATCACCTTGGTACGATGAAAGAGCTCCTTCCAGTCCACCAGGAACAGGGAAACAATTCCCAGAAGGGTCAGCAGCGCCAGCAGGCCGCAGCCTTGCAGCAGGAGGTGGCGCTTTGGCTTCGCTGCCGCCGCGCCGGGCGGGGGAGGCGGGGCCTCGGTCCCGATCTTTCGTGACTGGACCGACACCTTGCCGTCGGGCTGGATGAAATAAAGCGTCTGGATTTCTGCTCCGCCGCGGGACTCGCGGGATCTAAGGGTGGAGTAGAGAGGGGCAGGGGAGCCGCCATAGAGCGCGGAGAACGCCTCCAGCGCGGCCGTCATCACCGATTGCAGATCTCCACCCACGAGGCGGGAGGTCTTCTTTTCGGCATTGCTGGCCAGCAGGGAGAACTGCCCGCCGTCCAATTCCAGGCTGAAGTCCAGGCCGGACTTGGCCGCCTGCTGGACCCAGTTTTCCACTGCCTCGTCTCCAGGATTGGGACCCTGAAGCAGACCGTCGAGAGTGTAAGTGCCGCTCACCGCCATATCAGGAGACTTTGAAGAGCGGTTGCAACTCGGGGGTCTGCTGGGCGGCTGTCCAGTCGGGCATGCCTTCGCGCCACACCAGCGTGTCCTGATGAATCGCGCCAATGGAGGTTTCTTCCTTGATCCTGGCCAGGGTCACTGGGCCTTGTTGGGAGGAACTTTGGTCGAGATAGAACCAGATGGGCCGGGTTTCCTCCAGCGTCGTGGGGCGGTGGTTGGGAGAGCCTCCAAGGTGGGGGCGTGGCGGTGAGGAGGCCAGGAGCGCAGGAGCTGCCGCCCGGGTATCCATCTTCAGGGCGGCATCGTGGGCATCCAGGCGTGCCGCCGTGTGAGCTCGCAGCGCGTCCACTTTCATCTGCTCCTGGCGAAGCTGCTCCCGCAGACGGCGGTTCATGTCCTCTTGAATCCGCGAAGCCTCCTGCTGCTCCCGCAAGTTGGGCAGGCAGAGGACGATGACCAGACCGATGCATCCGAGGAAGAATCCGCCAAAGAACCAGCCCACCCCGCTGCGGCCCTTGGAGTTCGCGACGGCAGCACAGACGCCACCGAAAACACAGAGCATGATGATCCGGAAGATTACTTCGCCGCCGTCGTCCATAAGGGGGTTATTTGATGGGATGGTTACGTTAGCAGGCCTTCATACCACAGGACCGCGAGGTTGTGCAAGAAATGCAGGAGAATCCCTGGAAAAAGCAGGCCGCTTTTCCATCGCGTCCAGGCCAGCAGGGCACCGACCAAAAACAGGTAGGGGGAACTCAGCACCGAAAAGTGAATGGCACTGAAAAGGGCGGCTGAAAGGGCCACGGCCTTCCAGGGGTCGATCACCCGCATCAGCCAGGTCTGCACCAGGCCGCGGAAGCCGATCTCCTCGAAGACGGCCGGCATCACACAGATGAGGAACACCCGGCCGGCAACCATCGGCACCAGCCCGGTCACATCCTTGTACATGTCCTTGCGCAGCTCTTCAGAGGCCAGGTTCCAGAGCGCGCCATGCCACAGCAGGTTGACCAGCAGCAGGGCGGCCAGCCCCAGCAGCCCCTTGACCATGATGGGTGAGAGGAGGCCCAGCCCGGCGAACTGCGGGCGGAGGACATCGCGATGAAGCCAGCCGAATACCGTGGAAACAACGGCCACCGACAGCAGCCCGATGATCAGCCCTGGCACCCCTCCCTCGTCAACCGGGTGAATGAGAAATCCCAGGATGGTCGCCCCCAGAAGGGCTCCCAGGTAGGCGAAAAACAGCCGCCACACCTCCGGGGCCAGTTTCCTCACCCGGGTTTCATCATCCCACTGGGCGGGGCGCACCTCGGGCAGCACGGCTTCCACATCGGTATGCGGCATGGCGCATGCCGTGCAGAAGTAAAAGTGCGGCTGGAGCGGCTGGCCGCAGTACTGGCAGCGCTGGGGGGATTGGCCATGACCATGGGGCACGAGCATGCGTCGAAACCTAACGTCATGCCCGGGACGGATCAATCTGCAATCACATGCCCAAACTCGTGAACTCCGGGTCTAACTTACGGAGGCTGACCCATTATTCAGGCGGCACCGACCGCTTCACCGGGAACCGAGACAGGCTCGAACACGGTGCGGAGCACTCTCAGCGAGGTGCGAATGTCTCCGAGGATATTGGGATCGAGGTGCTGCAGCCGACTGGCGAGAAATTCCCGTGCCTGGAGCAGGATGGCCTCGTGGATCTGCTGGCCCTCGGTACTCAGGTGCAGTTTGATCTTCCGTCGGTCACGACGGTCCGGGGCGCGTTGCACATAGCCAGCGTCCACCAGTCCGTCCATCATCTTGGAGGCAGTGGGCAGAGTGAGGCCGAGAAACTGGGCCACCTCAGTGAGGGTGCTGCCCTCGTGACGCTCCACGAATGACAAGGCCCTGAACTGGGGCATCGACAGTTCGGGAGTTCGGTCGCGGCGGACTTCAGCTCGAACGCCCCGCATGATGAGGGGGACGACTTCGAGGAGGTCTGCCGCACAGTCCTGGGGCGAGGTGTCCATGATATTGCAAAAGGGATAGTTGCCTATGACAACAGATCGGAACTGACCACCCGGGCGGCTTTGGATAATTTTCGGTCCTGGTGCGAGATTCGGGCAAAACTTGGCAAACTCGGGAGGGACACGTAGCATGCTCGGCATGTCGCAATCTTCTTTCTCACGTCGCCGTTTTCTGGAGGCTGGCACTTTTGCCACCGTGGCCGCTTCCCTCCAGCACCGCCTCGAAGCTGCCGACCAGGCGAGCGGGCTGAAGGGCCGGATCAACCACTCCGCCTGCAAATGGTGCTACCCCAAGGTGCCGCTGGATGAACTCTGCCGTGCGGGCAAGGAAATGGGGCTGACCTCCATCGACCTCGTGGATCCCGCGGATTTCGCCACGCTCAAGACCCATGGTCTGACCAGCGCCATGATCAGTTTTCCCTCCACGAAGGGGCCCGGCGATGTGAAGGTGGGCAGCATTGAACATGCCTTCAACAACCCCGAGTATCACGACCTCCTCGTGCAGATCTATGAACCCCACATCAAGGCCAGCGCCGAGTTCGGGGCGAAGCACGTCATCTGTTTCTCCGGGAACCGCCGCGGCATGGATGAGGAAACGGGTCTCAAAAACTGCGCAGAAGGCCTGAAGAAGGTGCTGCCCATTGCCGAGAAACACGGCATCACCTTGGTGATGGAGCTGCTCAACAGCAAGGTGAACCACAAGGACTACATGTGCGACAAGAGCGCCTGGGGTGTGGAGCTGTGCAAGCGCACCGGCTCGGACAACTTCAAGCTGCTCTATGACATCTACCACATGCAGATCATGGAAGGGGACGTCATTGCCACCATCAAGCGGGACAACAAGTACTTCGCCCACTATCACACCGGCGGCGTGCCCGGACGCCATGAGATCGATGAGACGCAGGAGCTCTATTATCCCGCCATCATGAAGGCCATCGTGGACACCGGCTACAAAGGCCATGTGGCCCAGGAGTTCATCCCCGCCCGTCCGGATGTCCTTGGTTCACTGCGCCAGGCGGTGGGGATCTGTGACGTGTAGATGAGGGTGGGGATTAACCACTGAGGCACAGAGAAAAACAAAACTTCAAACTTCAAAATCCAAGCTTCAAAGGGTTCGAGGTAACATCGCTCATTTGAAGCTCCATCCTGTTAATCTTTCAAAATCTTGTTAATCCTGTCTACGCTAGGCCCGTCCTGCCAGCTTCCCGCGATCAAGACCTCGCGCAGCTGGCCGGGCAGGCCTCGTTCGTTGACTTGCAGCTTCTGCACCAGCAGGTCCACGGCCGCTGCGCCCACCTGTTCCAGGTTGCCATCGATTCCCGCCATGTTGCGGCGGTCCTGTTCGGTGCCATAGAGGGCGGCCACCCCCACGTCCTGGGGCACGCGTAGCCGCAGCCGGTCCAGCAGCTCCACCACCGGCACCTTGTAGGCGATGAGGGCGTCCGGCTGATGTTCCTCGAACCAGTTTCGAAAGGCCTGCATTTTCACCTGCTGTCCCTCCACGAGAAAGGGCGGGCAGCGCTCTGCCGTTGGTCGCTGCCACTGTTCATCCAGCGCCGCAGCAGACCACTGGCCGCCCACGATCTGGTTGTTCGCCACGGGCACCACCAGCCCTGGCCGGCGGTAGCCCAGGCTCCGGAGGTGACGGCAGGCCAGCTTGATGTTGTAGAACCCGTTCAGGTGCACCCGGTCCACCGGGAGATCGCGGAAATAAGTGCTCAAGCCCACCACGCTCAGGCCGCTCACGTCCAGCGCTACGGGATGTTCCTCATCCCGCGAGAAGCCCAGCAAGGCGGCCCGGATGCCGCGGGCGCGCAGGACCCGGCCCAGCCGGTCGGGATCATGATGCAGGGCCTCCAGGGAGAACACCTCCACGCGATACCCGAGCTGGAGGGCCCGCTCTTCGATCCCCTTGAAATACCACCGGCACACATCCTTCTGTGGCCAGGCGTCGTGAGGATAGTTTGTCACCAGGGCGATGGTCTCCGCCGCCCGGCCCTCCCGGCCGGTACGCCGCTGACTCATGAGGCTTTGCACCAGCGGATTCGGCACATAGCCCAGCCGGACCGCGACCGCCTTCACGGCCTCCCGCACTGCCGGAGAGATGCGGCTGTCATCCTTCAGCGCCCGTGAGACGGTGGCGACAGACACCCCGGCCGCCCGGGCGACATCTTCCATACGTATCCGGGCGTCGAGCATTGGGGCGGCCTGATGGGAACGCCTTCCAAGAAGCAGGAGAGATGCCACAACGTTGGCGGAGTGTGCGGGGGGCAGTCTCGCAATGCGCATGCGGGTCAGGTTGAGCTGAGTGAGAGTCCAAGCCTTGATATGAGTCACTGGTGCATCTTGGCGGAACCTTCACGCCAACGGCGTGATATAAAATAGCCCGGGGTCAGACCGCGATGCGGTGGCCACCTCAGGGATGCGGAAAGGGTCTGAAGAACTCACTTCGGAGTTCTGGTGCGCCTGCCCATGTACCCAGGGTGGCGGCTTGTACCTCGCCTTACCCTGGGCCAACTTGTTCAACGCCCTTGGCGTCAGTGCATCCAGTCGCGAAACGCTGTCCTCTCTCGTGTCTCCTGCGCAGCGGGCAGAAGGTACTTCCATGACAGTTTTCGGTGGTTTTGCCATCACTTCCCAAGGGGGATGCGTGATCTTGAGCACGGGAGCGTAGATTGGGCGTGAAGCGATCTCCCTTTTCCACGGTCTTGAGTTTTGCGGTTGTCCTGCTGACGCCTTTGCTGGCGTGTCAGACCCTTCGGGCATCGGACCTCAGGGCTGGGGTTGCCAGGGTGGACATCACCGATGTCACGGCCGGGCCCGTCCACGATCCACTCTATGCCAAAGCGCTGGTGCTTCAAAACGGCGGCACCACGGCAGTGTTGATCACGGTGGATGCGGTGGCCATCGGGGAGATCGGCCGCATCGGCAATGGTTTCCTGGGCACGGTGAGGGCACAATTGCAGAAGGAACTGGGCATTGCCCCGGAGGGGGTGCTGATCAACGCCAGCCACTGTCATGGGATCGTGCGCGCAGATACCGCCCAACTGGTGGTGCAGGCGGTGAAGGAGGCGCACGCCAGCCTGGCTCCGGTGCTGGCAGGCGCTGGCTTCGGCCGGGAAGATCGGGTCAGCGAGAACCGGCGCTTAAAGCTGAAGGATGGCACCACGGTGGACATGCGGCGCGCCTATTCCATGCCGCGGGATGAAGACGTGGCCGGTGTCGGCCCCATCGATCCCCAGATCGGTCTGCTGCGTCTGGACCGCCTGGATGGGAGGCCGCTGGCGGTGCTCTACAACTTCGCTTGCCATCCCATCATGAACCCGCCCAGCAAGGGCAACTCGGCAGACTATCCGGCCTATGCGTCGAAAGTGATCGAGGACAGTCTGGGGGGCGAGGCGCTGGCTTTCTTCGTGCAGGGCTGCGGGGGCGATATCAACCCGGTTCGGTACAAGGAAATCAACCGCCCGCCGGATGCCGCTCCCTTGGGGACGATGTTGGGTGGCAGTGTGATTGAGGCGCTGCACAAGATCAAGCCCGCGGCGGACAGTGTTCTCAAGGTGGGCAGCCAGACCCTGAGCCTGCCCCGTGGCGTGGACTTGGAACAGCGCATCGTCCGGATCGAGGCGCTCCAGACCACGTTGCTCCGGTCACTGAAGCCCACCAACATCAACTTCAAGACCTTTGTGCCCCTGCTTATCGGGCAGAAGCTGTCACCGGAGTTTCCCTCGCACTATTCACAGAGTTATTTCCATGATCGCGCCCTGGGGCGGACGGATATCGAGCGTCTGGATGCCGACAACAAGGCCCAGGTGGAGGCTTATTTGAGCAACATCCAGGTCATGGAGCAGCTCACGCGGCTCTCGGCCAATCTGGCATTGCTCAAGAAGCACCTGGCCCAGAATCGGGCAGCGGGCTCACCGATGCTGGAAGTCGAGGTGGCTGGCCTGCGGGTGGGCGATTTCAAACTCGTCACCTTTCCCGGGGAGCTCACCGTGGAGGTTGGGCTCAACATCAAGAAGGCCGCCGGGGATCCGAGGGCCTTTGTGGCGGGGTACACGAACGGCTACATCTACTATGCCGCCACCGCTGCGCAGCGGAACAACCCGGGGTTCGCCCAGGAGGATTGCGATGCCCTCGTGGCGCCGGAGTGGCAGCAGAAGTTCGAGGAAAAGGCCGTGCAGGTGTTGAAGGGGTTGTGAGGGGGGAATGCGTCCGTTCCGGCGTCCCTCCGGGACGCAACAGTTGGGGAGACGTTTATCCGGTGGTTCTCGGCCTGATTACAGGCCTTCACCTCCGGCTACATTCCGCCGTCCCTCCGGGACGCTGACGCCGAGCGTCGCGTGGCTCATCGCCTCCAAAGGTAGAGAATTTGGGTCCTGGAAGGACCATGGACAGTAGCCGGTGGTGCCAACCACCGGACTTCGCATCCACCACCATCATGCGTCCCGGAGGGACGCCGGATCGCCCCCCCAGGGCGTGGCCTACGCCGTTTCCTTCGCCCAATAGCTCGCCAGCACGCCATTGGCCAGCAACTGCAATGGATGGTACAACATCACCGGCAGGAGAATCAGGGGCAGATCCTCACGATCGCCAAAGATCAGGATCGCCAGGGGCACGCCCATGGCCAGGGTCTTCTTCACTGAGCAGAAGTAGGCGGCGATGAGATCAGGCCGGGACAGGCGGAGAGCTTTGCAACTCATCCAGGTGAGCAGCGAGATGCCGGTAAACAGCACTGCCGTTTCCAGGCAGGCACCTACCGTCAGCCCCCAGCCGTGGCGCTCCCAGACGCGATCCATCACAGAGTCGCAGAACGCCGCGTAGACGATGAACAGGATCACCAGATTGCTGATGCGAGCCACCCACACCTTGTGGAGGTCCACCCATTTTTTCAGGAACGGACGAAGCGCCATGCCCAGGCCAAAGGGCACCAGGGTCAGCAGCATGATCTTCATCAGCAGCGGCAGGAAAGGGGCGGACTGACCGGTCTTCTGCATGAGCAGATGGACCAGCACCGGGGTCACCATCACGCCCAGAATGTTGGAGAATGCCGCATTAAACAGGGCGCCCGGAGTGTTGCCACCCGCCACGGCAGTGAGCACGACCGAGGAGGAGATGGTGGAGGGCAGCACGCAGAGATAGAGGAAACCATCCCGGATCGCCTGCGGACAGTCCGGCCAGTACCAGGGGCTGGCCCAGTTCATCACCACGCCCACCACCGGAAACACCACAAAGGTGAAGCCCTGAATGACCACGTGCAGGCGCCAGTTGGCCGCACCGCTCTTGATCTTCTCCAGGGCCAGGGACAGCCCCTGCAGGAAGAGAATGAGGGCGATGCCAAAATTGGTCACGAGCTCGGCATGCAGCACGCCGCCCCGGGCTCCCGGGGCGGGAAGCAGGAATCCCAGCAACACCGCCACTCCCAGTCCAAGCAGAAAGCCATGCGTGCGCCACCAGGCGATGGTGGGCTTTGGGGGTGGGGGCGAGGGAGGGGCGTCGTGGGACATGGGTGGGCGGGGACGCGCAATTTGAAGGTCCGTCCCTTGGGATTCAACCCTTCGCTTTCACCAGGTATCCCCCTGATTTCTCATGCGCCTCCAGCGTAAGCACCCCGCGCTTTTGTCCGTCCTCCAGCAGGGCATTGAATGATTTGAAGCCGAACGCACGCTCGTTGAAGCCCGGATCGCGGCGCTTCAGGGCCTGTTTGATCATCGATCCCCAGACCGGATCATCAGCATCCCGGTCCTCAGTCAGCGCCTCCAGCGTCTCAGCCACCCGGCGGATGGCGTCGGCAGGATCCAGTTTCTTGACCACGGGAGCTTTTTCCTTGGTGGTATCCTTGGCATCCTTGTCCTTGGTGCTGCGGGAGGCGCGGCTCTGCTCCTTCCGCACCAGGTCATCATAGTAGATGAACTCGTCGCAGTTGGTGATGAAGAGATTCGAGGTCGAGTTCTTCACCCCCATGCCAATCACCGTCTTGGCATTTTCCCGCAGCTTGCTAACCAGGGGGGAGAAGTCCGAATCCCCGCTGATAATCACAAAGGTGTCCACATGACCCTTGGTGTAGCAGAGGTCGAGCGCATCCACCACCATGCGGATGTCGGCCGAGTTCTTGCCCGACTGGCGCACGTGTGGGATCTCGATGAGCTCGTAGGCGGCCTCATGCAGGGGCCGCTTGAAGTCCTTGTACCGCTCCCAGTCGCAGTAGGCTTTTTTGGTCACGATGTGGCCCTTGAGCAGCAGACGCTCCATGATCTTCTGGATGTCCACCTTGGGGTAGCGCGCCTCCTGGGCACCGAGGACGATGTTCTCGAGATCGAGGTAAACCGCCATCGTGGCGTTGTTGTTGGAAGGGGTCATAAGGATGAATTTGGGCAGACTAACACAGGATCAGGCCGGATGCAGGATGAATTGGCCCTGGGGAGGTCCCTGCGAGAAGTCTGCTGGCGGGCGCGTAGGGTCCGCATGACCGATTCCTCCTCTTCCATCCTCCCGGCCGGAGACGTGAACCGCCGCTCGCTGCTGCGCGGTGCCCTGGGCACCGTCGCTGCCGCGGTCACCGGAGTGGTCAGCGCGGCGGAATCTGCGGCACCTTCGCCTGCCGCAGGACAGGTGCAGGAAATCGGCCGGACCGTTCCGCTGGTGGATGACATGGACGTGATCGTCTGTGGGGGCGGGCCTGCCGGGGTCACCGCGGCCCTCACGGCTGCCCGGGCTGGAGCCCGGGTGCGACTGCTGGAGGTGCATGGCTGCCTGGGCGGGGTTTGGACGGCGGGGCTGCTCAGTTATGTGCTCGATGCGGACAAGCCGGGGTTCAACCGCGAACTCGTGACCCGGCTGGGTGAGCGCGGCTCCCACCTGCCCAACAACGCCTCAAGTTATTTCTATGATCCGGAGGAGATGAAACTCCTGCTGGAGGAGCTGTGTCTCACCGCCGGCGTGAAGGTGCAGCTCTTCACCCGGGTGGTGGCCGCGCAGAAGGACGGGGACAACCGTGTCACCACTGTAATCACGGAGTCCAAGGCTGGCCGCCAGGCGTGGCGGGCCCGGGTCTTCATCGACACCACCGGCGACGGGGATCTCGGGGCGTTGGCCGGTTGCTCCTGGGAGGTGGGGGAGAGCAAGCAGTGCCCCTGTCAGCCGCTGACGATGATGGCCATGGTCATGGCGGTGGATCCCCAAGCCATGCGACCCTTTGCCTCCCACTTTGGCGGCCAGGCCTCCTGGAGAAAGGAGCCAGTGGAGAATTTCCGGCAGGCCCTCGCCCAGGCCGGATTGAAGGCCACCTACGGCACCCCTTCGCTCTTCCAGGTGAGGGACCGGCTCTTCAACCTCATGATCAATCACGAGTACGGCATCCTAGCCTACGATGCCGCCGCTGTCACAGAAGCCACCTTCCGGGCACGGGCGGAGATCCATCGGGTGGTGCGTGGGCTGCGCAAACTCGGCGGTCCCTGGGATGGGTTGCAACTCGTCGCCACCGCCGAGCAGATCGGCGTGCGCGATGGCCGGCGCATCCTCGGGCGCTATGTCCTGACCAAGGAGGATCTCATTGAAGGGCGGAAACAGGAGGACGGCGTCATGCGGGCGTCGTTCAACGTGGACATCCACGCCGTGAGCAAGGAGGCCAATGAAAAAGCCGCCTATCACAGTGCCGGGGTTAAAACCAAGCCGTACGACATCCCCTTGCGGGCCTTGATTGCCAAAGACGTGGACGGCCTCATGATGGCTGGCCGCTGCATCAGCGGTGATTTCATCGCCCACGCCAGTTACCGGGTCACGGGCAACTCCGTGGCCATGGGCGAGGCGGCCGGTGTGGTGGCGGCCCTCGCCGCCCGGACGAAGGTTCTCCCCCACCACGTGGACTGGAAGGAGGCTTCACCGGTGCTGGAGAAGATCCGCGCCGGTCAGGCGGCATAGCCCTCACGACCTCTGCTGGACACACGCGGCGCGCCAGAGTTCAACGATCCCGTTGGAACCAGTTCATGCTGGAGATGACGTGGGCGTTTCATCTGGCAGCCGGGTGCACCAGGCAATCCCGGCGACGAGCAGAAGCAGCGGCGCGAGAGAAAAGAGGAGCGGGCTATAGGAGCCAACGGCAGCGTGACTCCGGGCGAAGACGAGCGGCCCGATGGCGGAGGCGAAGACGGTGAGCATCTGCGCCGCCCCCTGAATGCGCCCGAGATGGGCCCGCCCGAAAGCACGACCCCAGATGGCAAAGAAGATGACGGTGATGAAGCCGGCCGCTACGCCAAAGATGGCGGCGAAGGCCCAGAGCTGGTTCAGCGTCGTCATGAAGGGCAGGGCGCAGAGACCGCCTGCATAGAGTAGCAGCGCCACCGCCAGAAGGTGGGCCAGCCTTCTGCGCAGGGAGAGCCATCCGCAGAGCATTTGCCCCAGCAGGGCGAACAGGGTCGTGACGGCGAGGGTGTCGTGGAAGGTTTTTTGATCGAATCCCCGCTCGGCCAGGATCGATTCATTGAAGAGGCCAAAACCGGACGACACCAACCCGAACAATGCCGTGGCTCCGGCAAAGACCCAGAAGGTCTGGGTGCGCAACGCCTGTCCCAGCGTGAGTCCTTCGGCAGGGGAGGCCGCATCAGTCTTGCCACCAACAGTGCCAGGTTCGCGCAGGAGGAACACCACCGCGCCTGCCGCCACCAGCAGTCCGGGGACCAGTTGACCCCATGCTACCCGCCAGCCGCGGGACTCCACCACGCCACCCACCCAGACAAAGGCGGCGATGAAGAAGATGCTCAAAAGCACCGAGTACACCGCCGTGGCCCACTCCGCCTTGAGCCCAAAGCTCTTGCCCACGGTGCTGATGCTGGCGACGGACAAGGCGCTCTGACCAAGGGCTCGGGTCAAGAGCACGAGGATGAACAAGATCGTCACGCCCCCCGCCAGCACGCTCATCTGCCACACCACCCCTGCCAGGAGCAGCAGAATGGCCGCGGTAGTCCAGCGCAGGCCGCATCGATCGATGAGCCAGCCCGCTGGAAGGCAGAAGGCGGAGCCCAGCAGCGTGGCCCAGAGGTTGATGTTCGCGTATGCCACCCGGTCCAGCGCCAGATCCTTGAGCAGCGGCTCCGTGATTAGTCTAAGCCCCTGGGTGCGGCCCGGCAGCGTGGCCAGCATCAGCAGGGCGGCGAGGACCACATTGCTCCAGGCCGCCAGGGCACCCAGACGGGCTGGCGATGCGGAAGCTGCATCCCCGGCAGAGGAGTCAACGATGCGGGCGGGGGTGGGGGTGTCAGACATGATGGGGCCCATTGATACGAACGTGGCTCCCCACTACGCTGCGAAGGACCTCTCTATATGCCGCAATTCGCACATTTCACACCCCAGATGTCGTCAGCCTCCCCAGACGGTCACTGCGGCGGAGGCCCGTGCAGCAGGAGTCCGGGCCAGGCGTTTGATTTTCCCTTGCGCCGGGTTGGCCAGTATTCTGAGAATCGTAGAACCCAAAGGGGGCCTCGCCGCGTCCCCCCGCAAACCCGGCAGGGCCGTGAGGTGATTGCAATTCAAAATCACAAATCGCAATTTCAAAAATGGCACGCTACTTTCCCGCCAGCTTCCGCGCATAGGCCAGGGTGTTGATCTCATCCACGCCCTTGTCGCGGCGGATGGCCTTGATGCGGGGGAAGCGCAGGGCCAGGCCGCTGTCGTGGCGCTGGCTGGCCTGGATGGAGTCAAAGGCGATCTCCAGCACGATGTTGGGCGTCACCGTGCGCACGCTGCCGCGCTGGCTGAGGGTGTGCTCGGTAAAGTGTTCCGTTAGTTCCTCGATCTCCACATCCGAGAGGCCGGAGTAGGCTTTGCCGATCACCTTGAGGGCTCCGCTGTGCTCGTCGCGCACGGCAAAGGTGTAGTCACTGAGGACATGGCTGCGTTTGCCGTGGCCCTGCTCCGCCTTCACCACCACCACGTCCAGCGTGGAGAAGGCCTTCTTCAGTTTCAGCCAGGACTTGCCCCGCCGGCCGGGGGAGTACGGGCTGTGGCGATCCTTGGCGATGAGGCCCTCATTGCCGTTGCGTCGGGCTGCGTGAAAGGCTGCCTCCACCTCGGTTTCTGATGCCGCTTCGGCCACGGCGATGCGCTTGAGCAGCGGCGGCAGTGGGAGCTTCTCCAGCTTCTCCCGTCGGGCTTCCAGCGGTTCATGCAGGAGCCCGACCCCGTTCTGCCAGATGAGGTCAAAGACGACATACCGCACGGTGATGCTTGAGGAAATAAACAGGTCCCCCTGGTCGCGACGGCCCAGACGTTTCTGGAGATCGAAGAAGGACAGCTTGCGATCCTCGGCGTACGCCACGATCTCGCCATCCAGCATCACTTCATCGCTGAGCTGGCCGGCGGCCGTCGCGATCTCCGGGAACTGTTCGGTGATCCGTTTGAGATCGCGGGAGTAGATCTCCACGCGTCCGGCAGAGCGGTGAAGCTGCGCCCGGATACCGTCGAACTTGTCCTCCAGCCACACCGTGGTGGGGGCTGGGGCGGCAGGCTGCTCGTCGCCCCCGTCGGTTTCGTGTGGGGTGGTGAGCCGGTTCCAGATGTCACTGGCAGTCTCCTCCGGACTGGCCAGCATGACTTTCACGGGGATGAAGAGCTCCGGCTGGGCGGAGTCCAGCTCATGACGGGCGGCCAGGTCCGCCGCCCGTCCCAGGTCCCCGCAGAGCATGGCCGCCTCCCGCACCTGGTCTGGCTGCTCCTCAAAGGCGGTGGCAATGGCTTCCTCCACCAGCCCTTCCCGTGAACCCACCCGGAGTTCGCCTGTCAGCAGGCGGACCACATAGCTGCCCTCCAGAGGTGGCAACTTGGCGAGACCCTCTTTCAGCACCGTCGTCTTTTCCACCGGGCCGTGAGCACTGCGCAGCCGGTCAAACAGGCCGACGACCTCCGTGGCAGGAGTATGAGATGCAGGAAACAACCTCCCCGCCGCCAGGGCCCGGTCCAGCACCAGGCGGGCCGTCCGGCCGGTGTCAGCCTGGGATCGGGAGATCACCCGGTACTCCGCCTCCCGCAGGCCGCTCAGTTCGAGGAGGGCACGGCGGATGACCGACCACCCCGTTTGCAAAGGGGGCAGCTGGAGCACCGGGTCCTCCAGTTGTGCCGAGAACCAGCGCACCGCCCTCGCCAGATCCCCGCCCGACTGTTGTTGCAGGTACTCGGCCAGATGGGCGCGCTTCTTCAGGCGGGAGCCGTCTGCCGCGACCCGCTCACAGGTCTGCACCCATGCGGCAAAGGAGTCTGGAGGTGGCACAATGGCCTCCCCGGCGTCTTCAGGCGTCGCTGGCGAAGAAACAGCGTCCGTGGTGACCGCGGTGCCGGGAAGCGTGAGCTCAAGCTGATCCTCGCTCACCAGGGACCAGGCTTCCCAGCCGCGTTCGCGCAGATCGCGGGCGAACTCACTGGTGTAGCCGTGAACGGTGTACACCTGACGGGGTTGCACCTCTTCCACCGTTTTTAGCAGTTCCGGGTAGTCCGCGTGGTCGCTCAGGGGAAAGACTTCATCCACTTGATAGCGGTATTTGGCCCCTGGAGTGAGGGCCCAGCCGCTAAGCATGGCCGTGCGGCACACCCGCAGCTTGCGGATGGCTTGGGACCGCGCCGCACTGGGCGGCATGATCAGCACATGCCCCGCCGCTGTTGCCGGATCGAATTTTTCATAGGGCGGGAAGTCTGGGAAGTACGGGGCACAGGCCACGGTCATCTTCACGATCGAGGTGTGAAGCATCACCGGCAGCCCTGCTCCATGGAAGGCAGAGAGCACTTCCTGCGCTTTGCCAAGTGAGTAGCCCAGCAGCACGGGGATGCCCTGGTCCTCCAAGGTCTCTCGTGCCCATTGGATGATGTCTGCCAGCACCTGCTCCTGCGGCGGGAAGACATACATGGGCAGGCCAAAGGTGGTCTCCATGATCAATGTGTGCGCCGGCCGGAGTTCGGCAGGCTCGGCCGTCCGGCCGTGCCGGAGCTTGTAGTCCCCAGTGTAGAGCAGCGTGGCACCGTCTTCCTGGCGGGTGACATGCAGCATGGCGGAGCCCAGGATGTGACCAGCGGGCAACAGGCGAAGCTCATGGCCCCGTTCGATCACGACTTCTCCATAGGCGGGGGTCAGACTGGCTCCTTCAGCGATCGCTCCGTAGCGTTTGTCGATGATCGCATGAGTGACCGGAGAGCAGAGCGTGAACTCATGGCGGGCGAAGTGGTCGCTGTGCGCATGCGAAACAAAAGCCCGCCCAACTGGCCGGGAAGGGTCCAGCCAGAGGTCCAGATCCGGCAGGTAGATGCCACCGGTGTGTTGCAGGGCAATGGGGCGTTGGGAGGAGGGCGACACGGAGTTCGTTCGACGACTGGCTACACTCTCATCGCGCAATCTTGGTGGGTCGGCCAGATATAATGTTCAAAAAGACAGTTAAGGCTTCCCAAACCTTGCAAATAGACCGCGTATCGAGGGATCGGGGCCTTAGATTCACGAGTGAAGGTGACGTTTGAATTTTGAAGTTCTTTTCCCTCGCACGTCGTTGACATATCCCATGGCGCTACCTATCGTCCCGCGTTTATGAGTTTGCCCAGCCTCATCTCCCACTCCCGCATCATCCTTGCGGCAGGTCTCGGTTTGCTTCTTGCTTCGTGCAGCACCAAGTCGGTGGGCAATGGGGCCACCATAACCAAGGTAAACCCCTATCACTTGAAGGACGTCAACGCTCGTGTGGTGGCGGCGGATCCTTCGATCAACTTTGAGAAGGACTCGATCCTTCATGGTGCCATCTCCCAAGCGGAGCGCATCGCCCGCCAGGGAGACTACTTCACCGTCTTCTGGACGGTGGAAGACCGCAGCCAGCCTGTGGTAGTGCGTCTTGAGTACCGCCAGAAAGCCTCCGGCCTGACCATCAAGAAGGTGGAACAGGATGTGGCTGAGATTGGCCGCAACAACGTCACCAAGTTTGCCTTCATCGGTGATGACTATGTGAGCAACGGACCGGTTACCGCATGGCGGGCCAGCATCGTTCGTGGTTCCCAGGTGCTCACGAGTTACAATTCTTATCTCTGGGAGTAAGGCTCCCCCTGATGGCGCGTGCTGGAATGAGCACGCGCTTTTTTGCGTTTATCACCCGACTGCGTGACAGACGCGTAACATAGATTAGGTTCGATAACACTTTTTGGACTTCTAAACCCCCTCGTGCCCGTGTCCGCCATCCGATGTCACCTCTCTTCCCGTTTGAAACGGGTGGAGCATGCCGTCGCTGCCCGTGGCCGCTCGTAGTTGGAGGTTAGCATTTTTTATCTTCCAGACTCCTCTTCGTCGTCATGACATCGCCCGCCCCCATTCTTGTTGGAAACATTGGCAACCTCTTTTGGATGCGCGTGGATGGCAAGGGCTCATTCCAGAACAGCGTGCAGGTGAAGCGTTGCTTCCAGACCATGATTGAAAAAGGCACCCGCCATTTCGTTGTGGACTTGGAGCGCTGCCCCATCATGGACAGCACCTTTCTGGGGACCCTTACCGGTGCCGCACTCAATCTCCGTGAAATTGGAGATGGTGAAGTATGCATCCTCAACGCAAACGCCCGCAACCGCCAGCTGCTGAGCAGCCTTGGACTTGATCACATCCTCGACGTCGACAACGACGGCTCCCGCCATGAAAAAGAGCGGAAGCAAGTGTGTGATGAACTTGGCAAATGCGGTGAAAACGTCTCCCCTGACAAGGTGGAACAGGCCGAGCATGTGCTCGAGGCTCATGAGGCTCTTACCAAGGCCAATGAAGCCAATGCCAGCCGGTTCAAGGACGTGATCGAGTTTCTTGAAAAGGAAGTCCGGTCCCGTGCCGTCGCTGTGGCCTGATCCCCTCCATTACCCGAGGGAACATTTTCTAAAGTTGCTTTCCCAGGCGGCGTTCCTGCGCTAGCCTGTCTCCCAGCATGAGTTCCGGTTGGATCGCCGCTGTCATCTTCTTCTTGGCTGGAGCGGCAGGGAGCTACGCCCTCTTCCGCTCCTGGCAGCGGGAGCGACGGCTGCGGCTGCAATTTCTCCAAGGCGACCGGGAACGTGCTTCCCGACGACGCCGGGTGTTTGAGGTGTTGCACATCTTGGGGGACTCCATTCTCCAGGGGCAACCTGACACCACGCTGCATCGTCAGATCGCGGAAGGGGCCGTGAAGGTAGTGGAATCGGAAGGGGCCGCCCTTTACTTGTTGGACGACAAGGGACTCGCCTTGGTACCCCGGCATTACACGAAGGAGTGCCCTCCTCTGATTGCCTTGCCAGAACGCATCGTCACCCAGGCCAAGACGAATGCCGGGACGCTGCCCAGTTACCTCCGTCTGCACTGCGTGGCACCGGGAGAGGGTGTGCTGGGCAATGTCGTGCTTTCGCAAAAGGCGGAGAATGTCCCGGATCTGCGGCATCACGAGAAGTTCGATGGCGAGACCAATCCCTTCCAGCAGCATGTGGCGGCGCTCATGGCCCCGCTGCGTCATGGCGGACGTCCTCTGGGCGTCCTGGCCGTGGCGTCGGACCGCACGAAGCCTTTCTCCCAGCACCAACTGGAGATGTTCATCGCCCTGGCGGAGCAGGTGGGATTCACCCTTGGCAACGCGCAGGCGCACCATGAAGCGGGTGCGAAACGACAGTTGGAAGCCGAGCTGAGCAATGCCCGCGAGATTCAGAGCATTCTGCTGCCAGAGAAAGCGCCAGAGATGCCCGGCTTCGCCATTGCCGCGAAGAACGTGCCTGCGCGCATGGTGAGCGGCGACTACTTTGACTATGTGCCTGTGAGCCAAACCCATCTGGGTGTGGCCATCGCCGATGTCTGCGGCAAAGGGATTCCGGCATCGCTGATCACGGCCATGTGCCGCAGCGTGCTGCGCTCCAATGCCCGTGAAACCTTCAGCCCCACTGCGGTGCTTTCGGCCGTGAACCGGAACCTGTTTCCGGACATCCGCGAGGACATGTTCATCACCGTGGGCTATCTGATCCTGCAGAAGGATGGCGCGAGTGTCTCCTTTGCCCGGGCTGGCCATACCAACCCACTCGTCTGGCGAAAGGCTACGGGTGAAGTGGACGAGATCAAAGCCCCAGGGCTCGCCGTCGGTGTGGACAAGGGGGAGGTCTTTGACCGCATCACCCGCGATGTCTCCATCTCCATGGATAGCGGAGACATTCTCCTCCTCTATACCGACGGGGTCGATGAGGCCACTGACCACAAAGGCCTGCTGTATGGGGTGGAGCGCATCAAGGAAACGCTGGCGGAAGCCGCACCTGATGGCCCCCAAGCCGTGGTCAACCTGCTCTGTGACAGCGTGAACCGCTTCAAGGGCGGCGAGCCGCAGGCGGATGACATCACCATCGTGACGGTGGCGCGGAAGTGATTCGTGGGTCTGTGGTGAGTACCCTCGGTGGGCTCAGGGTATGCGGATGTTGGATTGGTGCCTGAACCTGCTTCTGACGCCAAGGGCGTCATACATGCTAGCCCAGGGTAAGGCGAGGTACGAGCCGCCACCCTGGGTACATGGGCAGGCGCACCAGAACTCCGAAGTGAGTTCTACAGACCCTTGCCGCATCTTGCCGGGTCCATCGGATGCGGGAACGTCTTCAGGTAGCTTGGGCGGTTTGTAGAACTCCCTTGGAGTTCCATCGCCACCGCGTGCTACCCGGGGTGGCGACCGCTTCGCGGTCTGACCCCAGGCTGTTTTGTATCACGCCGTTGGCGTGAGGCTGCCGCCAACAACCCGTAGCCTACTTTCCTGAACCCACGCAGTAGAGCGCCTGGTTGGAGCGCAGGAACAAGCAGCCGTCGCTCACGGCCGGGGTCGCGTTGAAGTCCGTGTCGTCTCCTGCAATGACATTGGTGGCCAGCACCTCAAACTGGGGTTTGGCAGCGAGCACAAAGGTGCCCTGCCTCCGGCTCACGGCGAAGATCTTGTCGCCCACCAGGATCGGTGAGGCATAGAACGGCTTGCCGCGTCCCCGGCCGGTGCTACCGCCGCCTACACGCTCGCGATAAAGCTCCGCGCCTGTTTTGGCGTCGGCACACCAGGCGAAGCCCTGGTCATTCACTACATAGAGGCGCCCGTCGTGCAGCACAGGTGTGGGTACATAACTGGAACTGTTGTCCCGCCACAGGATGCCGGATGCAGCCACAGCGCCCTTGCTGCCTGCCTGCACCGCCACCCGTCCGGTCCCGGGGAACCCGCCGAAGACATAGACCGTCTCGTCCTGCGTGAGGGGATCTGGTGAGATGTTGCCCGTCAGCCCGGTCTCGGCATACCAGCGGAGTTTCCCAGAGGCGGGATTCATGCCCCACAACTCGCCTGGTGCGGCAAAGAGAAGATCCTCTTTGCCATCCTTGCGCTTCAGGACTTGGGGTGAGCTGAAAGCGAGATCCAGCAGGGAGGACTCCTGACGCCAGACTTGTTTGCCGGTGGTTTTGTCGAACGCCACCAGCGCCTGTCCTTCATCGGAGGCATTTACGATCAGCAGATTCTGCCAGAGCAGCGGTGACCCGCCCGCTCCCCAGCGGCGCTGGTTGGATTCCTTTCCGGTATCGGCGCGCCAGAGTTCCCTGCCGCTGAAGTCCAGGGCCACCACCCCGCCTTTGCCAAAGTGCACGTAGAGGACTTTGCCATCCGTCACTGGCGTGCTGCTCGCATAGCCGTGCTCACGGATCATGCCCTGCCACGGATCGTCTGGATGCGGCGCAGCAAAGTCTTTCTGCCACAGCTTTTTGCCAGTCGTGCGTTCCACGGCAATGACGTGTCGCATCAGTCGGGACACATCGCCGCTTTCCTCCTGGCCGGAGAAGCAGGTCACGAACACGGTGTCTCCCCAGATCACAGGACTCGAGGCCCCCTGGCCGGGAAGGTCGAGTTTCCACTTCAAGTTCTCGCTGGCGCTCCAGGTGGAGGGGACCTTGGCATCCTGGCTGACAGCATCCCGGTTGGGGCCGCGGAACTGGGGCCAGTCGGCCGAGGCCTGCGGAACGGTAAGCCCCGTGAAAGCCAGGATCGAGATCCACCAGGCGAAGAGACAGGTAGCATTCGGTTTCATGGCAGGAGAGGGGATCGGTCGCAGCAGACCAGGTCAGGTAGGGGGATGGAACCCTGTCGGAGGCACATGGTTGCGGCGACCTCAGCGTGCCCTTGCGCTCCTTGGAGAAAACTGCTGTAAAGATGACGCGTACCTGTCTCCCTCATGCGATCCCCATTCCACTCCTCCTCCAAGTCCCTCTCGCTGCTGCTGGCAGGCGTGACATCCTGTCTGGTCCTGCCCGCCATGGTGGGCGCGGCGGAACTCCGCGTGGGGGCGGCCCAGATCAAGATCACGCCTCCCGATGGCATCCCGATGGCGGGATACTATAACGAGCGAGGTTCAGAAGGGGTGCTGGATGACCTCTTTGCCCGGGCGCTGGTGTTTGAGAAAGACGGCACGAAGGCCGCGGTGGTCACCTTGGATTTAATCACCACTTCTGCTCCGATGGTGGAGGCCACCCGCAAGGCCGTGCAGGAGCAGACGGGCATTCCTGCGGATCATGTGCTGATCACGGCATCCCACACTCACACCGCTCCCATCATCACCGGCAGGGGACCGCGTGACAATGTCTTCGGTGGTGGCAAGGACATCACGCGCCAGTACAACGCCACCCTGCCCGGGTTGATTGCGGAATGCGTGGAGCAAGCCCAGGTGCGGCTCTCTCCTGCCACGCTGTCTCTTGGCCGGGCTTCGGAGAAGAACCTCGCCTTCAACCGCCGCTTCTTCCTGAAGGACGGCTCGGTGGCCTGGAATCCCCGCAAGCTGGATCCAAACATCGTGGAGCCCGCTGGTCCGGTGGATCCAGAGGTGCTGGTGCTGGCGGTGAACGACCCTAAAGGCAAGCCGCTCGCCACGCTGGTGAATTTCGCCCTGCATCCGGACACCGTGGGTGGGAGCCGAATCTCTGCGGACTACCCTGGAGTAATGGCCGGGCTGGTGGGAACCTGGCGCGGCGGAGAGAGCGTGACGCTCTTTGCCAATGGAGCCTGTGGGAACATCAACCATCGGGATGTGAACTGGGAGGCACCGCAAAAAGGCCCGGGCGAGGCCACACGCATCGGCACCATCCTGGCGGCCAATGTGTTCAAGGCCGCGCGTGAGCTCAAGCCTGCCAGTGGCGATCAACTGCGGGTCGCCCGCGAAGTGGTGAAACTTCCCCTGCCAGCGATCACACCGGAGCAGGTTCAGAAGGCGACGACCATCATGCAGGAGGTCGTCGCGGGTGAGAAGAAGCCGGCGTTCCTCGATCAGGTGGATGCATTCAAGGTGGTGGATGTGGAGGGGCGCAAGGGCGCACCTTGGGAGGTGGAGGTGCAGGTCATTGCCATCGGAGATGAAGTGGCGGTAGTCAGCCTGCCCGGGGAGATCTTCGTGGAGCTGGGGCTGGATATCAAAAAGCTGTCCCCCTTCAAGCACACCTTCATCGCGGAGCTGGCCAATGGCTCCATCGGCTACATCCCCACCAAACGCGCCTACGGCCAGGGGGCTTATGAAGTGGTCAGCGCCCGCTGTGCTGCGGGCTCGGGGGAGATGTTGGTGGAGACCGCCGCAAGACTCTTGCAGAAGCTCAAGGCCGCGAAGTAAGATGACACGGCGATGGGAGTGGACCGCAGGGGGATCCACCGCGCTGGCTGTTTTGAAATCATGCGTCCGGTCATTTTCACCGCAGGTCTGGGGGACGTCATTCGCACCTGCTATCTGACCCGTAGCCTCCAGCATCTGGAGGAGGCGGCCAGTCCCGTGCCGGTGGTGGTGGCATCACACAACCCATTTTCGATGGAGCTCTTCCGCTTTCATCGGAACGCCACCCAGTTTGTGCTCTACGACCTGGGGCACAAGTACCAGGAGCTGCTGGGGAAGCTCACGGCCCGCGAGATCAATGAGGAGATCTGCCGTTTTGCCGGGGTGGATCATGCCAGCCTCGTGCGAGGGCCTGCTGATCCCGGCTACTGGCCCACGTTTGATGCACCGGACAATGTGGCTTCCTCGGGCCACATTGTCTTCCAACCGTTTGCAGGAAACAACGGTTATCGCGGTCTTCCCAGCGGGCTGACGGAGCGCATCGTCCCGGTGCTGCGTGAGCAACCCTGCCCGGTCTTCCTGGTCACCCGGAATTATCTCCGGGGTACCGCCGGTCCCGGAGCTTTGCACGGGGACGAGGATGCCCACCAGTGGGCCGGTGGCAACATCACCGTGCTCGACAGTCTCTCCACACCGGCGACGCTCAATCTCGTGAAATCCAGCCGTGCTGTGGTCGGCAGCTTCTCCAGCCTCGTGCAGGCAGCCTGGTTTGAGGACAAACCCGTGGCCACGTTCTATCCTGCGAACTGCAGGGATGCCTGTGGAGATCCTCCCTCCCCCTATGCATTTGGAATGAAACGCGCCGATTGCCTGGGGCGCACCTTTTCCGAGGCAGATGTGAATGAACTGCGTACCTTTCTGGCGCGCTGGCATTGATCCGATTTTCTGAGCCGGCTTCCTTCCTTCTCCCATGCTTGAAAGGTCCGCTCTCCAGCCTGACCTCGCCCGGGCCACCCGGGCCACGACCGCCTTTGCTGGCGCGTTGATCGTCTGCGCCCTGACCGGAACACCGCTGGCTGCGCAGTATGCTGCGACGGCGGCGCTGGGGTTGAGCATGCCCCAGTTGCGCGGGGCTTATCCGCAGCGGGTGCTGGTGATGGCGGTGATGATCAGCGTCATCTCCGGGGCCGCGTTTCTGGGAGGATTGGCCGCGCATCATCTGCCAGCAGCAGTGGCGGGCATCGGGCTGCTGGCCTTGCTCAGCGGGATCTGGCGGCACGTGAGCACGGACTACGGTCCGCCCTTGGGGATCGATTCAGCATTGCTCTTCCTCCTGGCATTGGAAGGGCCTTCTCATGGAGCCAGCGCGGGACAGATGGCCTTGTGGACCGCCCTGGGGGGCACGGGGGCAGCAGTGTTGCAATTGGGGCTGTGGGCCTTTCGTCCGCAACATCCGCTGCGTCACGCGGTGGCGGATGCCTGGGTGGCGGCATCTGACCTCTATCTCGCGTTGATCCAGACCGGACAGGGCGAGGGGGACGGCTGGACGATGAAACAACGCGCCCTGCGGGACACTCTGGACCGCGCCACTGCAGCCCTGAACTCCGCCCGCAGTCGCAACAGCCCGGTGTTGATCAGCCACCTGGAGCAGATGGTGCACGAGGCCGGTCACCTTGCCATGCAGGCCGCCGCCTGGCACACGCTGTCGGAAAGCCGGATCGCTGCGACTGGTCCCGCGGCCGAGCCCGCCCGGCGCAGGGCTGCAAGGGAGGCCGTGCTCAAGGAACTGGCCAACCTCGGCCGGTCGGTGGCCATCACGTTGATCACTCATCAGGAGCGAAACCTCGCTGCCACGCGGGCCCGCATTCAGACCTGCTGGCATCTCATGGAGGTGATGGCCCGCGAGGATGAGGAAGGGCAGGCTCGTGCAGCCCTCCCGGGAGCAGGTTCCCATCGGCCGCTCTTTGAGGCCATGGGCCGTCAGCTCACTTCTTTGGAGGCCTCTCTGAGACCTACGGTGGAGCATTCGGACATCCCGGCCACCATTCCGCAGCACCTGCCGGATCTGAGCCGCGCCTCCATGCCGGCCATTGCGTCCTGGCTGAACTCTGTGCCCTTTCCAGACCCGGCTCTGGTCCGCTATGCGCTGCGCATGGCGCTGCTCACTACGCTGGCGGTGGCTGCCTATCTGCACTGGGCGGTGCCTCGTGGGTACTGGATGGCCTTTGCCATCATCGTCGTGCTGCAGCCCGACTACGGGGCGACCCGCCAGCGCGCTTTTCAACGGGTGACCGGCACCGTGGCCGGGGCCTTGCTCGGTAGTGCCACGCTGTTCGTGCCGCTGCCGCTCTGGCTGCTGGCGGGGCTGACGATCTCTGCCGCCTTTGCCTTTGCTTATTTCCTGAAGCGCCGCTACGGCCTCGCCGTGTTCTTTGTCACCACCATGATCGTGCTCCTCACGGAGCTGCATGTGCCGGTGCACCTGGACTTCACGCTCGGCCGTTTGCTCTCGAACCTGGCCGGGGCCGTCTTGGCCCTCGTGGCCGCCGCGTGGTTCTGGCCGGTGTCCGAGCGGCAGCGTTTCCCCGGTCTCATGGCCGCCGCCATCCGGGCCAATGCCGGTTATTTCCATGAGGTGGCCCGTGAGTACGGAGCCAGGGGCGCCTTTCACCAGGACATCATTCGTGCCAAGCAGGTGGCGGAACGGGCGGCAAGCCGTGCGGCCGCCAGTTTGCAACGTCTGCTGGCTGAGCCCGGTGGAGATCACCCTGAGGCCTCCGCCACCGGGGTGGTGACCGCCAACGACCGTGTCACCCGGGCCATCAGCGCCCTCGCCATCCAGATGGAGGCCGGCCTTGCGCCTGATGCGTCGGATCCCGCCGCAGTGGTGGCAGAAACCAAAGGGTTGCTGGAGAACGTGGCCGTGGCGGTGGAAAGCGGCAGCGGGCTGGCAGAAGGCAGCGTGTCCGGAAACCGTCAAGAGTGCCCGCATCCGCTGCTGGCCGTGCTTACGGAAGTGCGGGCGCTGGAGCTGGCGGCGAGAGGGGGAGTCGGTAGTTCGGTGGTTCAGTAAAC
>NZ_BATQ01000002.1 GCF_000739635.1 Verrucomicrobium sp. BvORR034
CGACCTGGCCAGCAGCGCTGGATTGTTGGGGTATCCCTCCGGTCACGAATTTTGCAACCTGGTGCGTCCCGGTCTCATGCTCTACGGCGTGGATCCGCTGGCGAGCACCGGCCTGGGCGATCCCTACCAGGAAAAACTCCGGCCCGTGCTGACCTGGAAGACCCGGGTGATCCTGGTGCGTGAACTCCCCGAGGGACACGGCATCAGCTACGGCCGCAGCCATGTCACCCGCCGGCCCACCAGGGTGGCCACCCTGGCCTGCGGGTATGCCGATGGTTACCCCCGTCAGGTTTCAGGTAAGAACGCTTTTGTCCTCCTCCACGGCCAGCGCTGTCCTCTGCTCGGGCGGGTGACCATGGACCAGATCATGGTGGATGTCACCGACCTCCCTGGGAAAGAGCCCGTGGTGCCCGGCGATGAAGTGGTGCTTCTGGGGACCCAGGGCGGGGCGAAGATTTCCGCCGAGGAGGTCGCCGACAAGGCTGGCACGATCTCGTGGCACGTGTTTACGGGCATCACCGCCCGCGTGGCGCGGGTGGTGGTGGCGTAGTGGGTGCGGATGCGAGAGGTGAGTCAGGGGTGTGGGTGTCCTATGGGCCTACCGCTCCGCGGTAGAAATGCGGTGGCATGGGTCCATGGGTAGTCCTCGCTCCGCTCGGCCGACGCCATGGCTATTCATGGCGAACCCTCCGGGTTCAGGAAATGATGTGCGAGGGACTTGGTGTGTCTGTGTACGTTGTGAGATTTTCTCTCTTCGCTCACCAGCGGGACCGGAGATCCCGCCTCCTGCGCTCTGCACTCATGTGGTCTCGACACTTGCTCCTGGGTAAAGGAGGCGGGGGGTTCCCAGCTCCGCTCAGTCGCGCGTCCCCAGCAACATCATACCGGCCCCCGATCGGCAATCCATGACCTTCCGTTCGCCGTCGGGGTCGCAGTTCCGTCCCGCATGCGGGACGGTCAGGACGCGCCCTCCCGACTGAGGCAACCGAAGCGGTCGCCCTACAACCCAGAGTAGTTGGCCATGGGGTCAGGAACAGAACACCCCCAGGCCTTTGATCGTTCAACTCTGCCCCAGACACCCTGTAGGGCAAGCGCTCCGCTTGCCGCAAGTTACCCCTGACTGAGGCAATCGAGGCGGTCGCCCTACAGCCCAGTGTTTGGCCGTAGGAACGCGACACTTCCTCATGGGACGACTGGATCGGACCGGGACACCAATGTCCCTTTCTCCCTTTGCCGGCCGCTTCGTTGTACGTGTCGTCGCTGGCGTGCGCTCGGGTCTTCTGTCTCCGCGCAGCGGGCCCTACCTCCCCTGCAACACCCCATTCACTCCCTTGGTGTTGCGCATCAACGGGGCCATGCTCCAGATGATGAACCCGCCCTTGGGCCGGATGGAGGACTCGATGTCCAGCTGGCGGCTGATTTCCTGAACCGGCCAGTTGTGGCTGCCACCCAGGCGGTCCACCGCGAGGCTCGGGAATACGAGGATGCCGCGCGGATTCACACTGGAGCTGCGCCACCAGCCGAGGAGCGAGGAAAAACTCTGCGGACCCGCGTCCGCCCAGTAGAGCTGCGGGGAGAGGTAGTCCACCGTCCCCTCGCGGAGCCAGGCCACGGGGTCTGAGTACAGCTCGGTCAACTGGTCCAGCTGGGCCTCCACGCCGCGTGGGACGTTGGGCCGGTAGATGCCAAACGGGCTCACGCCAAACCAGGCACCTTGGCGGTTCGCATGCACCACCGTGTGCAATTCGCGGATCAGCGTGTTGACGTTTTCACGACGCCAGTCCGCCCGATTGAGCCCCCCGCCCCCTGCTTGATAGCGGCCATAGGTGGTGTCGTCCGGAAAAGTGCCGCGGGGCAGGCCGGTGCCGGGATACGGATAGAAGTAGTCGTCCAGAATCACCCCACGCACGGCATAACGCCGGACGATGTCCTCCACCACTCGCACCACATGCTGGCGCACCGCAGGATCGCCGGGATCCATCCAGAGCATGGAGCCTACCCGGCGCACGGCCCCCGGCATGGTGCGGGAGATGTGATTCTCCGCCTTGCCGGCCTTGCTGGTGGAGGCGCGATACGGGTTGATCCAGGCATGAATGGCAATGCCCTGGCTCTTCCCCTCGGCAATGAAGGTATCGAGCGGATCATAGCCCGGATCCACCCCCTGGGTGCCGGTGAGGAAGCGGCTCCAGGGTTCGAGACGTGAACGATACAGCGCGTCCCCCTCAGGACGCACCTGCACCATCAGGGTATTCAGACGGCACGCCGCGGCGATGCTGATGATCCGGCGGATCTCCGCTCGTTGCTGATCGGCGGAGAGTCCCGTGCGGGACGGGAAGTTCAAGTTGTGCACCGAGGCCACCCAGGCTCCGCGCATCTCGGCGGAGGCTGGAGCGGCCAGGGAGAACAGGATGGCAAAGAACAGCAGGTGGCTGGCAGCAAGTCGGGGCATGATTGAGGGGGTTAGATGTTATGAGCTAAGGGTTATGAGGAATTCGTTGATGGGCTGAATCGGCAGAAGGCAGTTCCTGCGAAACTTGAGCTCGTCCAACCCATAACTCTTAACTTCTAACCCATAACCCTCTCCCATAACCCATCCCGTTCTACATCACCACGCCCAAGTGCTGCCGAGGCCCCAACGGTTGGCCACTTCAAGCAGTTCGCCGCGAATGGGCCACTCGTCGGGACGAGCATCCTGACCTTCGTGGCGCTCGCTGGCTCCCTTAAGCTTCATGCAGCCGGTGTTGTCGCCGATGGCAGCGATTTCCTTCACTTCTTCCGCAGTGAAAGTGATGTCCGGCAGGGCCGCGAGCTCGTCCGCTTTGGATTCGATGGTCCGGGCACCCTCCCCCGCTTCTTGAATGAGGGTCGGCACCACGCTCCGAACGGGCTCTTGCGAGAGGTCCCAGATGGCGGAGAGTTGTAGCATCGTCAGGCCGTATTTCTCGGCGATCGGGCGCACCTTCTCGAGCTTCTCATTGCCTTCTTCCACCCAGCCTTTGGGGCGGTAGCTCCGGTGGTCGCCGTCGCGGAACTTGTGACCGGGCTTCACGTCATCGTGAAAGATGCCGCCGAAATCGACCACCCGGGCGAGCAGCTTCACCTCGTGCTTGCGGGCAGCGCTCAGCAAATGCTGGCCCGGCCAGGGTTCAAAGGGATTGAGGATGACCATGGCCCAGTCGATGTCTGCGCCGTAGCGCTCGAAGCAGTCGATGATGTCCAGGGTGAAGCCGTTGGCGGGTCCAGGGGCGATGCCGAGGCGTTCCGTCAGGCCCTTGGCCTTCACCGCCCGCAGGGCATCCCACACCACGGGGCTGCTGTAGCCTGTCGTGTCGGGATTGTGCAGCATGAGCAGGTCGAATTTCTGCGTTCCGCAGCGTTCGAGGGACTTCTCCGTGGCCATCTGGACGTAGCTGGCATACTCCTCAGGAGCATGCAGGCCGGGTTCCGTGAAACGGGGGTAGCCTTTGGCACCCGCCCGCAGGCCGCCGTAGAAGTCGTGGCCGATGATGCCCACCAGGGAGTAGGTGCTGCGGTCGATACCCTTGAGCGCCTCACCCAGTAGGGTGTCTGCACGGCCGCCACCGTACACGTCGGCGGTCACGAAGGTGCGGGTGCCCTTCTCATAGGAGCGCTGAACGAGCTGAATGTAGCGTTCGTCCGTGAGGGCTTCGCCAAAGTGCATGAAGCGGCCGCCGCTCCAACTGCCAAATGCGGTGCGTGTGAGATCCATAATACAGGTAATACGGTGAAAAGGCGCGGGGTCAAAGCCCAACCCGTAGGCGGGGCTTGCGAATCCATGGCCGCAGATTGCTACGGGTGTGTCTGGGAGTACGCCGGGACCTCAACCTTGAGGCTTGTGTTCTGCGTCGTCTTCGGAGTCAGAGGTCGGCAGGTCGCTGCCTTCCTCTGCCGGTTGCTCGTCCCAACTCTCTTCCGGGGGGGCTTCTCCCTCCCCTTCCGCAGAGTATTCGGAATATTCCGGGCTGGATTCTTCGGGAGCAGGTTCAGGCTCGGGCTCTGGAGCGGGTGCCTTGCCAAAGTCATCGACCTCCTCGCGGGTCGGGATCGCATCCTGGGCTCCTTCGCGCTGGGTGGCCAGGGCACCGGCGATGTTGGCCTTGCGCAGACTGCCGAGCAGATTGCGAGACTGGGCCCAGTGCACGGCAAACGTCCCGGCAAAGGCGTCTCCGGCACCGACGGTGTCCACTGCGGACAGCTGGGGTGGCGGTACCTTGAGCGCCTGATTGGCACTGAAGGCAAAGGTGTGCTCGGAACCCCGGGTGATGATGAGCGTGCCGATGCCGAGGTCGGCCATTTGGGAGCGGATCGTGGGGGCCTCAGCCGTGCTTTCCACAAAGTAACCAAGCAGCGAAGCGGCTTCCTTCTCATTCACAATCAAGAAGTCGATCGGCACCTGGCCCCAGGGAAATTCTGGATTGAGCGGCGAGGGATTCAAGATCGTCGTCTTGCCGTATTCGTTGGCAGTCTGGAGGGCATAGACCACCGATTCGACCGGCACTTCCAGCTGGCAGAGCACCACGTCGGCGGCTTCGATCATGGCGATGTTTTCCGCCACTCGTTCGGCCATGAGGTAGGCGTTGGCTCCCGGCAGCGTGACGATGCAGTTCTGCCCCGCCGGGTTCACACAGATGTAGGCGCGGCCCGTCGGGGTGTCCTCATAGGGCTGCACCGCAGAGACATCGATCCCCTGAGCCATCAGATACTCGAGGTAGGCACTGCCACCAGCGTCTGTCCCCACCGAGCCGATCAGGCTGACGGAGGCCCCCTGCCGACAGGCGGCCACGGCTTGATTGGCCCCTTTTCCTCCATAGCAGCTGCTCATGCTGCTGGCGGCCACCGTGGTGCCCGTCTCCGGCAACTGCGGCACCGAGAGCTGGGTGTCAATGTTCAGCGAGCCGACAACGGCAATGGCGGGGTTCGGAACAGTATCAGACATTGTGCGGACGTGGAGGTGCGTGGGAAGACGCCGGGCTTACTTTTTTCAGGTGCAATTAACACTCTGAGTCACCCATTCTGTCAGCGTATTTTAGCAAGTTCCCAGCAAAATCTTTGTGCGGAAACTGCCCTGCGATGTCACGGACGTCGGCTGATGTCCGGAACGGTCTCCTTCAAGATCTGCACAATGGCCCGCTTCTCCTCCACCGGCAGATAGCTGTAGGTGGGATCGGGCTTGCCCTCACTCAGGGCCTGACCGAGCCGGCGATAGACCCGCTGCTTCATCTCGGCGGGCATTTTCTGAAACACTGGAGAGTGAATCATGTAGCTGCAGCGGTACTTGAACACACGGGTGCGCAGATCGAAGTCGCGCAGCGAGGCACCACCAGCAGTGGTCTTGCGCGGCTTGAGGAAGTCGGCCACGAAGGTGGGATCACCCTCCACTCCCCCGGCAGGCAGCTTCATCTCATCGGCAAAGAGGATATAGCGGACAAAGGCGTCTGCGACCTTGTCCAGCTCCGCACTGTGGGCCGGGGTCAGGCGACCCTTGTCCTCCTCCAGCAGGGCGCGGGTGCGGTAGGTGGCTTCAACGAGCCGGGTCACAAACCCGAGCTGATGCTCAAACACGAGGTGGGTCAGGATATCGCTGGTGGCCACCGGGTACTTGTTCACGTCAAACCGCTCCCCGGGCACCACGGACTCCGTCTGCACGCCCTGTGGGGAGAGACGGCCGATCAGGTTGCCCCAGTGGCCAGTGATGGCGTGCTTGCCCGTCACGTGCCAGCCAGCGAAGCGCTCGTTGAACGGGATGCCATGGCCTGTGGTTTCCTGGCGGAAGGATTTCACACTGCCCCCAGTAGGACCCGGCAGGGACGATTCCACCACCCAGTTGGGCACCCGGCCTGTCTCTGAGCCCGCGTGGCAGTTCATGCAGCGGTTGGAGCGCTCGATCACCGGGGTCTGTCCCGGCTGGGGAATGTCGAAGATGTAGAAAATCGCACCCAAATCGGGGTCGAGCGAAGCCACCTCAATGCGGCCCCCAGGGATGTAGCCGATGGACACCTCGTCATTGAAGTACACCGACCGCGGATTGCGGGGTGAAATGAACCGGAGCTGAAGGCTGGTGGTGGAAAACACCCACATCTGGGTCGAGGCGGGAATGTCCAGCGCCTTGAGCAGGCTGATGAGGAAGGCCTTGTCACTGCTGAAATCGATCGGGGCCCGCCCGGCCTCGAAGTCCGTTTTGAACCGCGTAAAACGATCCTGCGGCTCTCGCTCCCAGTAACTGTGCGGCGGGAGCGTGAAGGCATTGGGGGCCTCCGCCGCGTGCAGGGATGCCGCCACTCCCCCCAGCAGAAGGGTGCTCGCGAGCAGACGGGGCAGGACTTGGCGGATCATGGGCGGCAGCGGATCTCAAGGGGGCGAAAACGACCTACAGATTACGATGCGGGCCGCGCAATTGAAACACCCCTTTGGCCCCGAATGTTGCACGCGGCCGGGCGGGAACCAACTTTGCCTTGCCTGCCAGCACAGTGGAGGGAAGACTTTCCGCCATGTCCGGCCCGCCTTCACGCCTCCGTTACCCCCTCGCGCTGCTGCTTGCGCTTCAGACGCTGGCACCCCTGCCGACGGCCTTCGCACAGTCCTACCGGGACATCGCGAAGGAGGCTGCGCTCAAGGGCGAGAACGAGAAGGCGGTGATCAACTACGAACTGGCGCTGAGCTCGGCCACGAAGCTGTTTAAGGAAAACGACATCGAAATCGTGATCCGTCGCGGAGAGCTGGGCGAAGCCTACCGCGCCGTCGGCCGGTGGAAAGAGGCCATCGAGCAGCTGGACTACGCCTGGCGTCGCTCCCGTTACGATGCAGAAACCAACCAGCGCTGGAGCGGCAAGGAGGGCGACCTCGCCTTTGGGTTCGCGGAGAAACTGGGCCGCGCCTGTCAGGCCGCAGGCCGCTATGATGATGCGGTCATGGCATTCGAGACCAATCTGTCCGATGCTGAGCGCACCGGTCGGCCTGCGGGCGATTTGATCGCGCCCGCCGGGCTGCTGGCAGACACCCTGCTGCTTTTGCAACGGGACGAGGAGGCGGACAAGGCCGTGGCCCGGGCCGTAGATGCGGCACGCAAGGCGCATGGCAATGAGCCCCCCGCCCTGGCGAGGGATCTGTCCATGCTCGCGCAAATCTACTACGGGCAGCTCCGGTATGCCAAGGCGCTGCCTCTGGCCCGCGAGGCTCTGGCCCTGGCTGAGCAGAATTTTCCCGATGAATTGCGCGATGTAGGTCTTTACCAGAGCCGTGTGGGAGCCCTCATGGTGCTCGCGGGTGAAGATGATGCGGGTGCGAAAGCGCTGCTGGAGAAGTCCCGCGAGAACTTGCTGAAGAAGCAGACCCGCGATGCGGTGGAGCTGCTGCTGGTGGAGCTGAGTCTGGCCAGGCTGGCTTCACGGCAGGGCGAATTTGACCTCTGTCAGAAGCACAGCGGTGAGGCCTGGCGCATCTGCCGGATGCACTACCCTTCCGATCATCCTGAGACGGGTCGCTGTTACCGTCAGCTCGCGGACAACTTCACCGCGATGGAGATGAGCGAGGATGCCGCCGGCCTCTATGCCAAAGCCCTGGCCATCTTTGAGGCGCACTTGGGCAAGGACCACCCGCTCGCTGCGGAAACCCACGCCATTGTCGTGAAGGCGGAGACCCAGCTTATCGCCGATCGCGAACAAGCCATGAAAGAGAAGGCCATGGTGGTCGCGGAGCAAAAGGCGCGTATCGCTGCGGAAGAGAAAGCCAAAGCCGACGCTGCGGAAAAGGTCCGCATGGAAGCTGAGGAAAAGGCGCGGGTGGCAGCGGCTGAGAAAGCCCGGATCGAGGAAGAGAAGGCGCAGCTCGCCATGAAGGCAAAGCAGGAGGCTGAAGAGAAGGTGCGCAAAGCGGCTGAGGAGAAAGCCATGCTGGCAGAAGCAGCAGCCGCCAAGGTAGCGGCGGAAAAAGCCAAGCTGGAAGAAGAGAAGGCCATGAAGATTGCCCAGGCCAAGGCGGCGGCAGAGGAAAAAGCGCGTCTCGCGGCGGAAGAGAAGACCAGGATGGAAGAAGCCAAAGCAATGAAAGCCGCGGAAGAGGCGCAGATGGCGGAAGCCGCGGCCGCCAAAGCGGCAGAAGAAAAAGCTCTGAAGGAGGAGAAGGCGCGCATCGCCGCGGAGGAGAAAGCCAAACTGGCTGCCGAGCAGAAGGCTCGCATGGCGGCCGCAGAAGCGGAAAAAGAAAAGGAAGAAGAAGCCCCCGCCCCCAAGAAAGCCACGGTCTCGAAGTCCACCAAGGGCACCAGCGAGAAGAGCAAAAAGGCTGTTGCTTCCTCGAAGCCTCAGCCCAAACCGAAACCCAAGCCTGAGGCCGCTCCCGCTGCACCGCCAAAACCCGTGGTGATGGCAGAGCCTGTCGAGGAAAAGGAGAAAGAAAAAGGCCCAGGAGTGGCTGCGAGGGTCACCAAGTCTGTGACTGGAGTCACCGGTGCTGTGACCGGCGCGGTTTCAGGAGCAACGGATGCGGTGTCAGGCGCGGTCACGGGTACGGTGAAGAAGCTGTTCAACCGCAAGAAGTCGGACCCGGGTGATGGCGATGGGAATGGGAACGGCAAGGAAGAGAAGCCGTGATCAGGAGCGACGCGACCCTGAGAGGTCGAAAGTTCTAGGAGCTACCAAGTACGGAGAGATGACCAACACCTGATCCCGCTGGCGGGATTTGGGGAGTGCGGCAAGCATTGCCGCTTTGGGAAGTCCTGTGCCGGGCAGGAAGCGTTGGGGTGTGAACGGAGGATGTGGGCTCTGGCGGGCGGCGAAGGGTTAGAGGACATCACAAGAGACGCCCAAGCGGCGGTTCCCGCGTGCACTCCAAA
>NZ_BATQ01000001.1 GCF_000739635.1 Verrucomicrobium sp. BvORR034
CGAAAGCTCTGAGAAAAGTTGTTTGAAGACGTGCAACGACCTCAAACGGAGGTTCCTCAGGGGTGTTCGCAGGGGTCTATCGCGGTCAGAAAGTGGCAAAACGATGTTCGGCGCGTCGCTCCGCTCCCAAAAAGCGACCTCCTGGAGCCTCAGAATGACCAAAGCTACGGTTCGGTGGAGCAAAACCGGAGCCTGCCATCTCGTAATTGTCGGATGGCGCACCGACATTTTTGCTTTTCTGCCTCCTCTATACCCAAAGCAGCCCTCTTTACCCTGGTCTTGGTGGGGCTCAAGGGCATGGCGCAAGCCCAAGTGGAACGGACGTGGCTCACCCCTCAGACCCACACGCCCGACGCGGTGGTAGTGAGTTGGCAGACGGCCACGCCGACAGAATCTGTGATTCGATACAAGGCCGGGGAAGGAGCTACCCAGGAAGAAGCACGTCTTCCGGGCACAAGAACGCTGCACCATGTGGAGATCCCGGTGAAGAAGCCTGACACGGCCTACTCCTACACAGTGGGCACGGGGAGCCAGGTCAGCCAGGAGGCCCGTTTCCAGAGCCTTCCCGCACAAGGAGAGCTCCGAGTGGCCATCGTGGGAGATTGGGGCTATACGCCGGGACGAGATCTCTCCGCTCTTAAGAACGACAAGGTGCACCTGCTCCTGACGGCGGGCGACAATGTCCCCAGCTTGCATGAGGCCGCTGCACCCGGTCTGAAGGCGTTTGGAGCCTTGATCGATCAGCAGCCTGATCTGTTCCGCAGCACCCCGTTCCTTCCTATTCTAGGCAATCACGATCGCGAAGTCCGGCCTCGCGGCCCCAAACCACCGGCAGAGCCCGTCTATGATGTAGAAGCCACGGCCTATCGCGAATTCTTCGCCCTGCCTGGGGAGGAATGGCGCTGGCACTTTGACATCCCGGCCTTCGACGTGCGCTTTGTCGCCCTGGACCTGAACCACATCTCCGACTTTGGTACCACCTGGCAGACCTGCCATGCGTGGGACGAAAGTTCCGACCAGTTCCAATGGTACAAGAAACTCATGGCCGAAACCATCAGCGGCTACGTCTTCACCCTGAACAACGAGCGCCAGTCCTCGCTCGCGGGCAAGACCAAGGGGCTGTGGCATGAACAGTTCCGCAAGGGCAGCGCGCTGGTCACCGGCTTTGGTTATTTCGCCGAACGCGCCGAGTTGGAAGGGGGCCTGCCGTATTTCAACACCTGCCTCAAGGGCGACGGCTCGCCGTACAAGGATGCCAGGTCCGCCTTCTTTGCCAGCCAGGACAACTACCTGCTGCTGACTTTCACTGCGGGATCAGACAAGATGAAGGTGCAGATCAAGAACCTGAAGGGCGAGGTGCTGGACACCCGGGAAATCACGAAACGGGGGATGGCAAAGTAGTTTCATCGATCTGGCCTGCGGCCCTGAGCGTCATTCGGTCATCGAACCTTGGACACTGTCTAAGGCTGATATCACGCCGGGCCTTTGGCCCTCAGCTGCCGCCATGCCACAGCGGGTCAGAGTGACTTGCCACTACAACGCAGATTGCAGCCGCTGATGGGGTTGCCGCCGCACGGCGGAGGGCGGGCAGCCATAGCGCCGACGGAAGACCCGGGAGAAATAGAAGGGACAGACAAAGCCGCAGTCTTGCGCGATCTCCGCCACGGCGCGGGGCGAATGCATGAGCTGTTGAACAGCAAGTTGAAGCCGGCGTTCGTTGAGCCACTCCATGGGGCGGCGGCCGGTCTCGCGTTTGAAGAGGCGGCCAAAGTACACGCCCCCCATGCCGGCAGCAGCAGCCCAATCGGACAGGGTAATTTCCTCTGCCAGATGCTCCATGGCCCACCGCTGGGCATGGAGGATGGCATCCAGTCCGCGTCGAGCGCCGGCGGTGCCCGCACCCTTGTGAAGCGGCGCGTGCAGGTGACGCATCAGATACGCCACCCACTGGAGCACCGCGCCATGCAGGGCAAATCCCTGCCCCACGGTCGTGCCACCCAGCACTGACAGCACCTTTTCAAACTCAGAGACGAACTCCGTATGCGAATGCCAGGAGCAGCGCCGCGGGAAGGCCCGCTGCAGGAGGATATTCGGTTCACCCCCCTGGGAGATGGCGAGACTGGCGCTGAGGCTCACGTGGGGAGCCTGGGCGTCATGTCCAAATTCAAACTCATCGCCCCCTTTGATGATGACGAAGTCACCCGTGGCCAGTTCCAGCCGGGTTCCATTGATCTCCGCCCAGCACGAGGAGCTCTCCACAAAGAAGAAACTCATCATGTGCGGGGCGAGCCGACTGCGCTCCACCGCCCACTCGGGGTACCCAGCATAGCGGCCAAACCAGTGCATTTGCAGTCCAAAGTGCCCGTCAGCCAGCAAAGGCCAGTCGTGGTGATAGGGCAAAACGTTCATGGTTGAAAAAATGCAGGAAATCACCGGGGGCCGTCCATTCCCAAAAGGACGACGTCACGCTCACATAACGGCAGCAAAACCACTCTTGATTCCACACGAAGCATGAAATCCTCCACCTCCCCAGACCGCCCCAGTCGCCGCCAATTTCTTGCCACCATCGCAGCGGGGGCTGCCGCCGGCATCGTCCCCATAGGCAACGCTGCAACCACCCCAGGCAAGAAAGTCCGCCTCGGCATCGCAGGAGGCCGCTTTGGCGCGACCTTCCACTGGCATGAGCATCCCCAATGCGAAGTCGCCGCCGTCACCGATCTGATTCCGGAGCGCCGCGCCCATCTGGTGAAGACCTACCGCTGCGACAAGAGCTACGCCTCCCTGGAAGAAATGGTGAAGGATCCCAACCTGGACGCCATCGCGGTCTTCACTGATGGACCCAAGCACTATGAGCATGCCGTGCTCGCGCTGAAACACGGCAAACATGTGATCTCCGCGGTGCCGGCCGTGATGGCCGCTACCGTGGCCGAAGCCCTGGACCAAGCCAACAGCCTGGAGGAAACGGCGCGAAAAAGCGGCCTGACCTACATGATGGCCGAGACGAGCTACTACCAGGACTTCACCATCAGTGCGCGGAAGTTCCATGAAGACGGCACCTTGGGCAGCCTCGTTTCCTGTGAGTCCGAGTACCTGCATCCCGGTCTACGAGTGCTGTACGGCTCCGCAGAAAAGCCCACTTGGCGCTACGGCGTGCCGCCGATGTTCTACCCCACGCACTGCACCGCCCACCTCGTGAGCGTCACCGGCGAACGGCTCGTGGAGGTGACCTGCTCAGGATGGGGCAATGATCACCCCGTCTGCAAGAAGAACGCGTTCGGCAACAACCCGTTTTGGAACGAGACCGCCCACTTCCGCAGCGACCGGGGCACGCCGTTCCCGGTGCGCATCTGGTGGGAAGGGCCCGTGTGGGGACGGGAGAGCGCCAACTGGTACGGCACGAAGATGAGCTTCGCAGCTAGTCCGGGACAGGGGCATGTGATCTGGCAGCCGGGCAAGGAGCAGGGGCACGATGACGCCGGCTTCCCGCTGGTCACGGCCAAGTTGACTCCTTATGAGCAGCCCGACTGGTGGAAGACCGACCTGCTCCCGGAACCGCTGCGCCACAACAGCGGGCACCACGGCTCCCATACCTTCCTCACCCACGAGTTCATTGATGCGCTGGCGAACGCAAGACGACCTACCGTGGACCTTTATGAAGCGCTCGCCTATACCGTGCCGGGCATCATCGCCCACCAGTCTGCCTTGAAGGGCGGGGAGTCACTGAAGATCCCGCAGTTCACCCGGCCCGCGTAAGCACCAAACAGGTCACCGGCCTGCGTTTCCCCAATCATTGGGGAAGCGCAGGCTCAATCACAAGTCTCGCAGAATCACGCCGGATAAGCCTTCACCACGTAGGGTGCGCGGTACTCACGCGTGAGCAGCTTGCTGGCGGCGGCGTTGCCGGAGGCGGTTTCGGCCGCAGGATCGAACTTCAGCACCGGGCCCAGCGTGAGCGGGGTGGCGCTGAGATCCACGGCATTGGCCTGGAGGTGCTGGAGCATGCGATCCAGCGTCTCCGTCGCACCCTGGCTGGAGGCGACCGCCTGCTTGATTTCCTCGATGCTCTTCTTCTCGCCGAGCTGGTAGGAGATGTTGCCAGTATGGCAGATGGCGGCGCTGAGGTGCCCATCGAGCAGCGGCGCGTTCAGCTCCGCAGGCTTGCGGCTGCGCACGGCCTTGATGAAGTTTTCGTAGTGGTTGTCCGCGCCTTCCCACTTCTTCACCTCCTTGCCCTCTTTGTCATAGGCGATGGCGCTGTAGTAGTCGGGCACCAGAACGTGACCATTTTCGCAATGGATGATGACGCCCACTCCAGCTCCCATGAACTTGTCCATGCCTTCACCCGCGTCCTTGGCGGTGGGGAGTCCGCGAACCTCAAAGATCAGCGGTGCCTTCTCATAGCCCTGGTACACGAGCTGGGTATTCGGCGTCTGGCCATCGTCTTGATATCCGAGGCGACCGCCCACGCTCCACGCCGTGGGGGCAATGGCGGTCTCACCAAGGAACCAGCGGGCAATGTCCATCTGGTGGACGCCTTGGTTGCCCAGATCGCCGTTGCCGTAGTCCCACTGCCAGTGCCAGTCATAGTCCAGGCGCGGACGGCGGATGTCCACAATGGGGGCAGGCCCGAACCAGAGATCACGGTCCACCTCTGCCGGCACGGGAAGAGGCGTCTTGCGCACCTTCATCGCGGGGCGGCTCTTGTAGCAGAGACCGCGGGCGAGGGTGATCTTGCCCAGATTGCCCGCCTGCACCCAGGCCACGGCCTCGCGGATGGCAAAGCTGCTCCGGCTCTGAGTACCGCCTTGGACAATGCGGTTGAGCTTCTTCTCCGCATTCACGATCTGGCGACCTTCCCACACATTGTGAGAGACCGGCTTCTCCACAAAGACATCCTTGCCCGCCTCCATGGCCCACTGAGTACCTAGGGCATGCCAGTGGTTTGGTGTGGCGAGGCTTACGGCATCGATGTCTTTGTCGGCTAGCAGCTTCCGGTAGTCCTGGTAGGTCTTCACCTTCAGGCCCTCCTTCTCCAGGCGGGCCGCCTCATCAGCGAGGTACTTCGAGTTCACATCGCAGATCGCGGCGATGCGCACTCCGGGAATTTTTTTGTAGCTCGCCAGATGGTCGCCACCACGACCCTTGAGACCCACCACGGCCACGTTGATGGCGCCGTTGGCCTTCCCTCCGCACGAGGTGAGACGGCTGCTGATGAAGAAGGCCCCGCCGGCAAAAGTGGCTTGGGAGAGGAATCGACGGCGGGAGGAAGGGGACGAGGGAGGCATGTGAAAGAGAGGAGGGGAACGACGCTGGATAAAACAGTTAAATGTCGAAAGGAGGGACTATCGTGACGCAAAGATCGTGTCCGCATCCAGATACGGCATTCCGTGGGCGTCGGCCACAGCGGCATGGGTCACCTGTCCGTCGAAGACGTTGAGACCATCAAGAAGATTGGCATCCCGCTGGAAGGCTCCGGGCACACCATGGTCTGCCAGCAGTTCGATGTAGCGGTAGGTCACATTGGTCAGGGCCTGGGTCGCCGTCCGAGCATAGGCCGCAGGCATATTGGCCACGCAATAGTGGGTGACCTCTTCCTCCACATAGGTGGGCTGGTCATGCGTGGTCGCGCGGGAGGTCTCGCAGCAGCCGCCCTGGTCAATCGCGATATCCACGAGCACACTGCCCGGCTTCATGACCTGCAGCATCTGGCGGGTGATGAGCTTGGGCGCCTTGGCCCCGGGCACCAGCACGGCTCCGATGAGCAAGTCCACGCTGGGCAACATTTCCAGGATATGGGCATGGTTGGAGTACAGCGTGTGGGCGGTGTGGAGAGTGATGTCGAGGAAGCGCATGCGTTCTACATCCACCTCCAGGATGGTGACATCCGCGCCCAGGCCCGTGGCCATGCGAGCGGCATTCACCCCGGCCGTGCCACCACCGATCACGACCACCTTGCCCGGCAGCACCCCAGGCACGCCACCGAGGAGAACCCCTTTGCCCCCATGATGCTTGGCCAGGAAATAGGCACCCACCACGACGCTCATACGACCAGCGATCTCACTCATCGGCTCCAGCAGAGGCAGACGGCGGTTCACTTCCACCGTCTCATAGGCGATGCCGGTGCACCTGGAGGCCAGGAGCGCCTCCGTGAGCGACTTGCTGGCGGCCAGATGCAGGTAGGTGAAAAGGATCTGTCCGGGCCGGAGCAAGGGATACTCCTGGGGCAGAGGTTCCTTCACCTTCACAATCATGTCCGCCTGGGCAAAGATGGCCTCATGCGTGGACAGGATTTCCGCCCCGGCATTGGCATATTCTTCATCGGGGAAGCCTGATCCTGCGCCTGCCTGGGTCTCCACCACCACCCGGTGCCCGCGCTTGACCAGTTGATAGGCAGCAGAAGGGAGCAGCCCGACGCGGTTTTCCTGTGCCTTGATCTCTTTGGGAACGCCGATGATCATGAGCCTACTTTGCGGCGACAGCGGGCGGTGGCGAGGAAAAAAGCGTGACGGATTCCAACCGGCGTTGCGTGGTGGTCCGCAAATCAGGGATGACGTTCAGCAGCGGCTGCCCTTGGAAATGGGCGATGAGGTTGTCATGGACGATGCGCGCCATCTCTTCGCGGTTCTCCTCGGTCCGGCTTCCCACGTGGGGAAGCAGCACCACTTGAGGCAGTCGGGTCAATTGATCAGGGACCAGCGGCTCCCGCTCGTACACATCCAGCCCTGCGGCCCGGATGGTGCCGGTTTCCAGGGCGTGCACCAGAGCGGATTCGTCCACCACCGAGCCGCGCGTGATGTTGATCAAGGTGCCGTCTGGCCCCAGCATCTCCAGTACGGAGGTATCCACCAGATGCCGGGTGGCGGATCCGCCCGGGCAGGCGATAATGAGGAAGTCGCTCCAGAAAGCCAGATCATGCAGCGACCTGAAGAACGGATAGCTCACCGTGAGATTGGGTCGCCGCGCCGCATAGCCCACCCGCATGCCGAGCGCCTCCAGCCGCCGGGCGACGGCCTGACCGACCCGGCCCAGCCCAAAGATGCCCGCGCGTTTGCCCCCTGGCTTGAAGCCCAAGGGGAAAGACATGGCTGGCCAGCCTCCGTCATGTAAAAAGCGATTGGCCTCCAGCAGGCGGCGGGAGGTCATCAGTACCAGAGCCAGAGCCACGTCCGCCATGTCCTCGGTGAGGACGTCTGGCGTGTGGGTCACACGGATCCCGCGGGAACGGCAGTAGTCCACCGGCACGCCCTCGTAGCCAGTACCAAAGACGGAGATGATTTCCAGGTTGGGCAGGATGTCCAGAAGGCCTTCTCGATACAGAGCATTGCCAGACCCCACCAGGCCCCGGATAGAGTTCTCCTCACCATCGTTGAGACTGGTGTGGCAGACAAACCGCTCCGCCAGGGCATGCGACAACCGCCCCGGGAGAGGAGCCAGGCAGAGAAGATGGGGACCCTTCGGCGCAGGCATGATCGCAAATTGAGGAGGGGAAACCCGGAAAGCAAGAAGGGTTGCAAGATTGCGATTTACTTTCGTATGGAGGCAATCCGAGGGGAAGGAATCCCCGTTGCATTTGAAGACGTTACGTTTTGGTTGGTGGTTACCCTTTTAAGCCCTTCATGAACCTGCCTGCCTCGCTCTCTGTCCCGGTGACCCGACTCTTTCGCGGGCAGCCGGACGAGCTGCTGCAAGACGAAGTGGCCGCAGAAGAACCTCTCGAACTAAGGGTGGAGGGGAAAAGTGTGGCAGTCGTCATGCGGACGCCTGGCCACGATGAAGAGCTGGCCGCAGGCTTCCTGCTGACCGAGGGTGTCATCACCGGGCCACAGGATGTGTTTGAGATCTCCATCTGCCCCAGCCGGTCCGAAGGCTATGGCGGTGTGGTGGACGTGTTGCTGGCCAAGGGAGAGGTGGACTGGTCCAGGCTTACCCGGCACGTTTTTGCCAGCAGCAGTTGCGGCGTTTGCGGCAAGGCCACCATCGAATCAGTGTTTCAGTCCTTCGCCCCCCGGGCATGGGACTGGACGGTGCCGCGCGAGTTGGTGTGGAGCCTTCCGGACAAGCTGCGGGCAGCGCAGCTCACTTTTGAAAAGACCGGGGGGCTGCACGCCAGTGCCATCTTTGACCTTGAGGGTCAGCTCGTGGTGGCACGGGAGGATGTAGGCCGCCATTCCGCTCTGGACAAGGCTCTCGGGTTTGCCCTCCGGCAGGACCGGCTGCCCCTGGACCGCCATGTGTTGCTGGTCAGTGGCCGCGTTTCGTTTGAACTGATGCAAAAGGCACTGGCCGGCGGCATCGGCCTGGTGGCCGCCGTCTCTGCCCCCAGCAGCCTCGCAGTGGACTTTGCCCGGGAGTCCGGCCAGACGCTGGTCGGCTTTCTGCGGGGTGGACGCATGAATGTGTACGCCGGGCAGGAACGGATCAGCTGGGATTGAGGAAACACCATGCGCGGCTACTTTGACTATAATGCGACCACGCCCCTGCACCCCGCAGCGCGGGCGGCCTGGCTGGAGGCGACGGACCGCTGCTGGCAGAACCCCTCTTCCCTCTACCGCGAAGCGGCTGCGGTGAAGCACCGCCTGGAAGAAGCACGGGAACGGCTGGCCGATCTGCTGGGCTGCGACCCGGGCCGCGTCATCTTCACCTCCGGCGCGACGGAATCCAACAACGCCCTGGTGCGATGGCTGGCCCAGAAGTCAGGGCCGGAGGGAAGGGTAGTTTCATCGAGCATGGAACACCCCAGCCTGGCGGAGCCGCTGGAGCATGAATTTCGCGGTCGCGTGATCAAGGTGCCGGCGCATGCGGACACCTCTCTAAATCTGGAGGCAGCAGACCGGCTGATCCAGCCAGAGAACACTGCCCTGGTGACCGTGATGGCCGCCAACAATGAAAGTGGCACCTTGAACCCGTGGCGGGATCTCGCCGCCCTCTGCCGGGCGAGACAGGTGCCCTACCACTGCGACGCGAGCCAGTGGATTGGCAAGATGCCTCTGATGGGCCTCGGCGAATGCGACTACCTCACCGGCAGCGCCCACAAGTTCGGCGGCCCCAAAGGCACCGGCTTCCTCGTGGTTCGAGATGAAAACGAGCGCCTCCATCTGGCCAGGGGCGGTCCCCAGGAGGAGGGGCGCAGGGCCGGAACGGAAAACTATCCAGCCATCGAGGCGACGGTGGCAGCGCTGGAGGCGGTTGAGGAAACCCTCGCAGCCGTGGCCCCGCAGCAGAAGGCTTTTCGTGATGCATTTGAAACAACGCTGTGTACGCTGATCCCAGGTACACGGATTGTGGGGCGGGAGGTGCCACGCCTCTGGAACACGAGCCTGATGGTTCTGCCCGCTCATGATCACCGGAAGTGGCTGGGACGTCTGAGTCAGGCTGGGTTCGCGGTGTCAACGGGGTCCGCCTGCAGCGCCGGGGACAAGGGCGCCTCATCCGTCATGCAGGCCATCCACGCCCCTGTGGAAGAGTGGCGCCGCGTACTGCGGATCAGCGGCGGCTGGGAGACGACGGAAGAAGAATGGAATGGCCTGGCAGACGCCCTCCAGAAGGTGGGGGCGGGACTCTGAGAATCGGCTCAGGGCCAATCCCTGCCACGCAACGGTGCCCCAAACCCCGATCCGGGGTTATGAACAAGAACACCAAGACCATCCTGACGTTGGCGCTGCTGGGTTTCGCAACGCTGGCCCAGATCAGTTGTTCCGCCAGCGGCTCGGGATCGATGCGCCACCACGGCCATTCGCATGGGGCTGGCGGCTCTGCCTCAGCGGGTGGCGGCAGCGCCTCGGCTTCCGGCTCGATCCACTGAAGACGGATTTGATCCTATCTGACCCAACGGGTCTGGAGTGAACCGCAAGATTTTGGGTGCTCCGGACCAACTCACACTGGTACGATGTCGGCCATGCACCGGCATCGTACCTTTTCACTGTTGATCACAGCGGCAGGCGCGCTGCTGTCGTCGGTTTTCCTCTGTGAACGCTCTCCGGCATTCGAATGGAAGCAGTCCGCCGTGGCTTCGGTGCATCCCCTGGCCACGGCTGCAGGAATCAAGGCCCTGGAACAAGGTGGCAATGCCGTGGATGCCGCGATCGCCACCGCCATCACGCTGGGAGTGGTGGATGGCCACAACTCCGGCCTGGGCGGGGGTTGTTTCATCCTAATCCGCGCCGCAGACGGGACGGTAGCCGCCATCGATGCCCGCGAGACGGCGCCCGCTCTGGCCAGCCGGGACATGTACCTGAAACCGGGCACCACTGAGCCACGCGAAGTAAATGCGGAGGCCAGCAAAACCGGAGCGCTGGCTGTGGCCACCCCGGGAGCCCTGGCTGGCTATGCCCTGGCGCTGGAGCGGTTTGGCAAACTGAAGCTGGCCGACGTGGCGCAGCCCGCTGCCCAGATCGCTGAAGAAGGATTTGCCCTCGATGCCGTGTACGCCCGCAAGCTGGCCGCCACGAAGAAGGAGCTGGCCTTGTTTCCTGCGACCAAGGCCCTCTTCTTTAAAGACGACGGCAGCGTGCTGAAGGAAGGGGACATCCTCAAGCAACCTGATCTGGCCACCACCCTGCGGGCTATTGCCGCCGGAGGGAGCCGGGCCTTCTATGAAGGCGACTTCGCCAACCGGGTGGGGGAATGGATGGCAGCCAACGGTGGCGTGCTGCGGAAGGGTGATCTCTGCGCCTACGCGCCCAAGCTCCGCGAACCGCTCCGCACCACCTATCGCGGCCATGAGATCATCGGCTTCCCACCGCCCAGCAGCGGCGGCGTGCATGTGGCCCAGATCTTGAACACGCTGGAGGGTTTCGATCTCGCGGCATTGCCACCTGCCGATCGAGTGCACACCACGGCGGAGGCGATGAAGGCAGCGTTTGCCGACCGCGCCTACTGGCTGGGGGATCCGGACTTCGTCCCGGTGCCCACCGGGCTCTTGGATAAAGAATACGCCAAGACTCTGGCCAGCCGCATCCAGCCTAGCGGCTCGGCCGTGACGGTGCCAGGGCATGGGACACCACCCCGGGCTGATACGGATGTGTTTGGCGACCTGCTCAAGCACACCACCCACCTGTCCACCGCGGATGCCGAAGGCAACTGGGTGGCGCTGACCCAGACGGTGAACACCACCTTTGGCAGCAAGGTCATTGTGCCGGGCACGGGCGTAATCTTGAACAACGAGATGGACGACTTCGCTGCAGCCCCCGGTGCGCCCAATGCCTTCAAACTCGTGGGTTCAGACGCCAACGCCGTAGCGCCCCGCAAACGACCGCTCAGCAGCATGAGCCCCACGATCGTGGTGAAAGACGGCAAGCCCTTCCTCAGCGTGGGTGCCGCCGGCGGGCCCACCATCATCAGCCAGACCCTGCAGAATCTGGTGAATGTGCTGGATCTCAAGCTGAGCCTGCAAAATGCCATCGCCGCGCCACGGATCCACCACCAATGGTCACCCGACGAACTGCGGATGGAGCACGCCTTCGGCCCCGAGATCCTGGACGCGATGAAACAACGCGGCCATACCGTCAAAGAAGCCGGCAGCGTCGGTATTGGTGTCAGTCAAGGGGTACGATGGGATGAAGTAAAGGGCGAGTTCGAGCCCGTGCATGATCCACGGGTGCCCGGAGCAGTGGGAGGGAGGTGAGGGCGCTGCGCAGGAGACACAAGACTGGAAGACGCAAGACTCAAGACCTGAGGTGCGGGCTGGTCCGCAGGCCGGTACAGGAGGCGGGGGTTCCCAGCCCCGCTCAGTCGCGCTTCTGGTGACATGACATGCCAGCCAATGGGTGGAACGGCCGTTGCTGCGACCCCTCCGGGGTCGGCGGAATTCTTTGACAATACCGGAGGTATCAGTCGCCACGCTCCTTCAACCATCCGGTTAATAGCTGGGATGCCTTCGGCATCCGAACCCCGGCGGTGACAGCCAGAATCAAGTATAGCCTGTAGATCGAATCCCGATGCTACCGATGTGGGGCCTCCAGGTTCAAACCATAGGTAACACCTGTGGGTCAAAACATGGGTAACACATAGCGTAGCAAAGGTGACTGACACAAGACCAGCGGACAGGTTTCTGCCGACAAGCCCGGCATCGGGCATGGGATGCCGAAGGCATCATAGATGGTAGCCGGGGGTCGAGGGAGCGTAGCGACTGATACCCCCGGTTGTCTGAGGGCATTGCATCCCGGATGGGATGCCAGCAACGGCCGACGCCGTGAACAGCTCCCAGCCATCCTTTGCAAGAGATCACGACGCGATCCCATTTCATCAACGCATTTCAACCAGCGTAGCGTCTCAACGGCCGCTTGCGGCCCCCGCCCCTAACGCCACAGCGCCTTCCAGAACTTGCCGAGTTCCGTCGGCCATTCTGCGCCCCACTTGCTCTCTGCCCACCAAACAAAAGCGACGGCCGCACCGGCCAGGATGCAGACAAAAAAGAAAACGCCCGCGAGACGGTCCGGGGAGAAGAACCGCGGGGAACCACCTGTCGCGAGGTGGGTGGTGGGTGTGGCAATGAGCCGGGCCGTGGGGGCATTCGCATCCACAGGCGGGCCGGGCGCAGGGCCAGCCGGCCTCGGGGGCACGAGCCGCGGTACCACGGGGCGAGGTGCAGACGCCTGAGCGCGACGGTTGAGCACCTCGGTGGCTTGAGACACCCAGCCCGGCCGATCCCGGGAATCGAGTTTCAAGAGCCAACCCAACCACTGAACAAAGGCGGGATCCACATCTGCGCGGAACGTGGTGATGGAGGCAGGATCAAACTGCTGCCAGGAGGCCAGCAGGGCCTCGCGTGTCCTCCCCTCTACCGGTTGCTTCCCGGTGAGAAGATACCAGATGGTCGCCCCCAGGGAGAAGAGATCGCCCGACACGGTCGCCGGTCCGCCCATGAGCCGCTCGGGAGCCATGAACTGCAGCGTCTCCACCGGCGGATTGGCCCGGCATTCCGAAAGGCCCCAATCCAGCACCAGCAAACTCAACCCTGCTGTGCCCTGATCGGTGATGATCAGATTGCTGGGCTTCAAATCGCCATGGGGCATGCCCGACTTTTCCCCGACCATGATGGCATCGCACAACTGCCGCGCCACCTCACGGGCTTCATCCGCATCCGCCAGAAGGCGCTGGGTGGGGAAGGCATTGCCCGCCCAACCAGCCTGATAGGCGTACACTAGCACGCACCCTTCAGGATCATCATAGGCATCCAGCAGAGTGGCAATGTGGGGATGCCGGATCTGCTTGAGCAACGGAGCCCGCTCCAGCACCCAGGCCGGGTCCATGGGATTCGACGTTTCCCCCGAGAGCAGCTTGAAAAGCACCTGCTGACCGGTGGCCGTCTCTATGGCCCGATACACGATCCCCGCGGTGCCAATCGCCACGCGTTCCTGCACGACGTATGCTTCCGTCGTGGGCTGCTCGGGCAGGGCATTTTGAGCCAGGGATTCGGGCATCATGCCGACTTGGGAGGGGATTGATGGTCCAACGGAACGCTAACCCGCTTCGCGAGAGACGCAAGGGCCGGGAGGTTCTCACTTTCAAGTTTTCGACCCCCGTTTTTTGGCACCCTATCCGCGATACGGCAAAGAAAAAACCGCATCCACCCAGAGGTAGATGCGGTTTGAAGCGGGATCTTGCGGAGACCTGCCGTTACGCCGCGGCTCCGGGAGCCTTCACGGACGAATCGGAGTCGTCCAGCGCATGGCGCTGGAGGCCGCGACCGGTGACCCGGCCATACCACAGCACCAGGGAGGAGGCGATGTAGATGGAGGAATAGGTACCCACCACGACGCCGATGATGATCGGCAGAGCGAACTCCTTCATGGAAGGACCGCCGAAGAAGTACAGCACGATCATGGACATGAGCACCGTCAAGCTGGTGAGCAAGGTACGGCTCAGGGTGGCGGAGATGGCCTCGTTCATGATGTCGCGGATGCTGCCACGATGGGTGCGGAGCATTTCGCGAATACGGTCGAACACGATGATGGTGTCGTTGATCGAGTAACCCGCCACAGTGAGGATGGCACCGATGTGAATGACCGAGAGCTGCTGGCCAAAGAGCACCGAGAGGCCGATGGCGATGACGCAGTCATGGAAGAGGGCTACGATGGCCGCCACAGCGAAGGCAAACTCATAGAAGACCACCAGGTAGATGAAGATGGCCAGCATGGCCAGGCCATAGGCGATGGAGGAGCGGATGGCCAGTTCCTTGCCGACGATGGAACCCACACGATCCGTCTGACCGCCGGAGAGTTCACCCTTGTACTTGGACTCCAGGAGTTCTTTCACCTTGGTCCCGTCGTCATACTCGCTGCGAACCGTGATGAGGTTGGCCGTGGCGTTGGAGCTGGCCTGGACAAAAGCACCCTGGATGTTGGATTCCTTGAGGAAGTTCTCAACGCTCTCGGTTTCCACCGTTTTGCCAGCAGTCACTTCAAAGCGGGTGATGGCACCACCACGGAAGTCAATGCCGATGGAGTCCTTGCCCTTGATGGGGAAGACCAGGAGGGACACGGCCGCGAGGCCGAAGGAGCCAATCACGAAGGGCTTGGACCACTTCAACATGTCGAACGTGCGGTTCGGGATGATGTGGGTGACGGTGATCTTCTTGAGGAGATTCGCGTCAATGAACCAGTTGAAGCACACGCGGGTGACGATGAGAGCGCCCAGCATGGTGCCGACAATGCCGACCGTGAGCGTGACCGCGAAACCCTTCACCAAGCCGGTGGCGAGGTAGAAAAGAATGACCGCTGAGAACAGGGTGGTGATGTTGGCGTCGAAAATGGCGGAGAAGGCTTTTTCAAACGCTGCTTCGAGCGCGGCGCCGAGTGTTTTACCTGCGACCATTTCCTCACGGAGACGCTCGTAGATCAACACGTTCGCATCCACCGCCATGCCGATGGTGAGCACGATACCGGCGATACCCGGCATGGTGAGGGTGAAGTTGAAGAGGGCCATGGAGCCGAACACCAGGAGCATGCAGACTACGAGACCGATCAGGGCGATGAGGCCCGCGAAGCGGTAGTAGATGAGCATGAACAGCGCGACGAGGATGGTGGAGACCCAGCCGGTCTGGATACCCTGCTGGATGGTCTGCTCACCGAAGGCGGCGGAGACGTTGCTCTCCTCAATGATCTTCATGGGGTTCTTGAGGGGGTTCTCAAGACCAGAGGCGAGTTCCTGGGCCTCTTCCTGCGTGAACTTGCCGGAGATTTCAGCATTGCCACCGGTGATCGCGGAGCGAAGCGTCGGGGCGGAGAGCACTTCACCGTCCACGATGATGGCGAGGTTCTCACCGATGTGGGCGCTGGTCAGGTCAGCGAAGGTCTTGCTGCCAGCGGAGTCCAGCTTGAGGTGGATGACCCAACCTTCGGGATTGAGAGCCGGCCAGGCCTGCACCACGTGCTCGCCTTCGAGATCCGCGCGGCTCTTCACCAGATAGCTGGCGACTTCGCGCTTTCCTTCCTTGTCTTTCTTACCAGGAAGCTCGGTGTAGCCGATGACCGGCTGGCCGGTGGCTTTCATCTGGGCCAGGGCTGAATCGCCCTGAGGATGCACGAGGCGGAATTCCAAATGTGCCACCTTCTGGATGGTCTCGCGAATCTTGCCGACTTCATCAGGATGCACGCCGGGCATCTGAATGAGGATGCGGTCCGTGCCCTGAGGAGCGGTCAGAAGGTCCTTGCCGCCATCGGGGTTGAGGCGCTTCTCCAGGATGCCAATGGCCTGCTGGACGGCAGCCGGAGAAAGGGGCACCGGCTGGCCTTTGTCATCGATGGAGGGCTGGAGCTGCACCGTGAAGGAGCTACCGCCCCCAAGGTCGATCCCCTTTTTGATGCCCAAGCCCGCGAACGCCCAGATGCAGAAGGCACTGACCCCGATGGTCAGAACCGTACCGATGATCTTTTTGGTCCGGTGAATGGTCGTGCCCAGATAGTAAAACAGCAGGAAGAGCAGGACGGCGCCCCAGATGAAGGTGATTTGCGGTGTATTCATGGCACTGACTTTGAGGATGCGGGATGAAAAACAAAAGGCGCCGCCCGGCGGGCCGTAGGGCCTGAAGGCGGCGTCATGAGACGGTGCAAAAGCTTATTTCTTATCGTCAACCAGCGTGGCTTCGTCGGCCTTGGCTTTCTTGAGGGCAATGGCGGTGCGGTCGAATTCGACTTTTCCTTCCGCGAACTTCACCACCACGGTCTTCTCTTTGACGGTGGCGACCACACCGTGAGCCCCGCCGATGGTGACGACTTCATCTCCAGCTGAGAGGGCCTTCTGAAGGGTTTCCTGCTCCTTCTGCTTTTTGCGCTGGGGGCGGATGAGGATGAAGTACATCATCACCATCATGAGCACCATCATGATGATCGTGCTGGAGCCTCCACCTGGCTGACCTGCGGGAGCTGCTTGGGCGATGACGATGATGCTTGAAAAACTCATGATTCCTTGTGGGGTTGGTATTTGGCGGTAAACTCAGTTCGAAACTCGTTGAAGTAACCCTCCTCGATGGCGGTACGGGCACGCGACATGAGGGACAGGTAGAAATGCAGATTGTGGAGGGAAATCAACCGCAATCCCAGGATTTCCCCGGCCTTGATCAGGTGACGGATGTAGGCGCGGGTAAATCCGCGGCAAAGTGGGTGGGTATCCTCGCTGATGGGACGGAAATCCCGGGCAAAAGTGCTGTTTTTGAGGTTGAGAGTGCCCTCGTCCGTAAAAGCCGTGCTGTGACGGGCGAGACGGGTGGGCAGCACACAGTCGAACATATCGATCCCGCGGGCGACCATCTCAATCATCTGGGGCGGGGTGCCCAATCCCATGGCGTAGCGGGGCTTGTCCATGGGCAGGTGGGGGATGCTGTGCTCCACCGCGGCCATCATCTCCGGCTCTGGCTCACCCACGCTGACGCCTCCGACGGCATAGCCGTCGAAGCCGATGCCGACGAGTTCCCGGGCGGACTTGGCCCGCAGTTCGGGATAGCTGGAACCTTGAACGATGCCGAAATGAAGCTGGGGTTTCCCATTGGTCATGGGCTGGTTCTTGTCCACCCAGTCGCGGCACCGCTTGGCCCAGCGCAGGGTGAGATCCAGACTCTTGGCCGCATACGCCGCATCACAAGGGTGGGGCGGGCATTCGTCGAACAGCATGGCAATGTCTGAGCCGAGGATGGACTGAATTTCCATCGCGCTCTCCGGGCCCAACATCATCGGTGAACCGTCCACATGGTTCTGAAAGTGAACGCCTTCCTCCTTGATCTTGCGCAGCTTCCCCAGGGAGAAAACCTGGAAACCGCCCGAGTCCGTGAGGATGGGCTTGTTCCAGTTGGCGAAGGCGTGCAAACCGCCCGCCTCACGCATGACTTCCATACCCGGCCGGACGGCGAGATGGTAGGTATTGCCCAAAATGATCTGGGCTCCGATGGCCTCCAGCTCCACCGGATGAACCGTCTTGACCGAACCCTGGGTGCCCACGGGCATGAAGATGGGCGTTTCGATCACCCCATGCGGAGTGACCAGCCGACCGCGACGGGCGAGGCTGTGGGGATCAGTACCAAGGAGGGTGAACATGCGGGGCGCACAGGCTGGCAAGGTAAGGGCGCGGCGCAACCGGGAAAAATGACACCAAGTGGACAACGGAGGACATGAGAGAAAGACGGGGCGGCCCATTTCGCAGAGAAATCGGGGTCGGACCGTCGTTCCCAGTCTGCACCGAGAACTCCTGTCATGCTCCGTCCCTTCCTCCTCCCTGCCGTCCTGCTCCTCCTTACCAGTCTGGCGGGGGCCGCCCCACCCAGGCAGCCGAATATTGTCTTCTTCCTGGTGGATGATCTGGGCCAGCGAGACCTCGCCTGCTACGGCAGCAGCTTTTACGAGACGCCTCATCTGGACCAGCTGGCGAAGGAGGGGGCGCTTTTTACAGATGCCTATTCCACGTGCCCGGTGTGCTCGCCGAGCCGGGCCAGCATTCTCACGGGCAAGTATCCCCAGCGCACAGGGATCACCGACTACATCGGTGCGCCCATGAAGCCCGAGCAATGGAAGCGCAACACGAAGCTGCTGCCCGCCCCCTATGGCGACAGGCTGGCGCTGGAGGAGGTCACGATGGCGGAGGCGTTGAAGACAGCAGGCTACGCCACCTTCTTTGCTGGCAAGTGGCACTTGGGTCCCGAGGGCTGGTTTCCAGAGGACCAGGGGTTTGACATCAACAAAGGCGGGATTGACCGCGGCGGCCCCTATGGGGGCAACAAGTACTTCTCTCCCTACGGCAACCCCCGGCTGTCCGACGGGCCGCCCGGAGAACATCTCCCTGACCGCCTGGCAACAGAGACGGCCAGCTTCATTGAAGCCCACAAGGACAAGCCGTTCTTCGCTTACTTCTCATTCTACTCTGTGCACACGCCTCTGATGGCCCGGCCGGACCTGGAGACAAAGTACAAGGCCAAGAAGGAAAAGCTGGGACTGAAAGCGGAGTGGGGCCAGGAGGACACCCGCCAGGTGAGGCAGGTGCAGGAACACGCCGTCTATGCGGCCATGGTGGAAGCCATGGACCAGGCGGTGGGCAAGGTGCTGGCCAAGCTGGACGATCTGGGGTTGAAGGAGAACACCATCGTCGTCTTCACCTCGGACAATGGTGGGCTTTCCACGAGCGAGGGGTCCCCCACCTCCAACCTGCCCTGGCGCGGCGGGAAGGGCTGGATGTATGAGGGCGGCATCCGCGAGGCCCTGCTGGTGCGCTGGCCGGGAGTGGTCCAGCCCGGTAGTGTGATTCATGAACCGGTGAGCGGCGCAGACTTCTACCCCACCCTGCTGGCGGCGGGAGGTGCGGCTCTGCCCAAGGGATATCCAGGAGACGGCGTGGATCTCAAGCCGGTGCTGAAACAGGAGCCCCAGGCGGCCGATGCGACGCCCCGCACGCTGTACTGGCACTATCCGCACTATGGCAACCAGGGCGGCGCGCCCGCCACCGCCGTGCGCCAGGGGGACTGGAAGCTGATCCACTGGTTCGAGGAAGATCGGTATGAGTTGTACAACTTGAAGATGGATCCGGAAGAGAAAACCAACGCGGCGGCAGCGCAGCCCGAAGTGGTGATTAAGTTGAAAGCGGCGATGGAGCGGCTCGTCAAAGAGACCGGGTCGCTGTTGCCGACGACCAATCCTGCCTATGACGCCAGCAAGCCAAGCGGTCGTGGGGCTGGCGGCGGGGGTGGTGGGAAGAGGAAGGAAAAGGAGAAAGCGAAGGAGGAGTGAGCGGAGGCGCAGATAGGTACCCGCTTGCCGCGCCCCCCTGACTGAGGCAACCGAGGCGGTCGCCCTACAACCCAGATCGTTGTTCGCCAGGAGGCAAGAACGTCTCCACTTGGTCCAAGATCCATTCTCCTCCCAAGGCCTCATTCTGTAGGGCGAGCGCTCCGCTTGCCGCGCCCCCCTGAGTAGGTCAGCCACCCAAAGAACCGGGACGGTTCTTCTACCTTGTCCCCTTCGCCGAACGCATCGTCCGAAACAAAAAGTTCTGTTGCCCCGTCACTCGGACTCCGGTTACGATCCCGCGAATTCTTCCGGCCATGATCTCTCCCTTTCCTGATCGCCCGCTCCGCGTCCGGAGTTCCTTCGCCACCAAGAAAACTCTCGGCGGTATCGCGCTGCTTCTGCTGGGGATTGGATTCCTGGCTCTCTTCGTCTTCGTAGAGAAGGAATCCATCACTCAGGTCCTGGAAGACAAGAAGATCTGGGACACCGGGGTGCCGGCCAGTTTCTCGGAGGTTCAAGGCAACGAACGGACGAAGAACTTCATCTTCCACGAGTACGATCTGGTGGTGCGGTATGGGGACAAGGAGATGCAGGCCCGTAGCGCCAAGGTGAAGTTTGACACGTTCCTGACAAGTGTGGATCAGGAGGGCCGGCAGGAGTCCCGCTATCTGGAAAGCGATCCCACCAAGGTCGCCCACTCCTGGGCCATCGATGCCCTGACAGGCCGGTGGCTGGCGATCAGCTTTATGGGAGTGATGGGGGCTTTAATCGGAGGGTTTTCTGCATGGAGCGGGTTCGCCCTGTTCGGCCAACTCAGTCTGGCCAAGCGCTGCGGCGAGCGCTCTGAGGTCGTGAACCTGGAGATCACAAACGTGACGCCCAACGTCGTGAACGGCAAGCAGGTGGGACTCGTTTACAACTACCAGGGCACGGATAGGGATGGCAAACTCCACCAGGGGAAGGCAGTCTTCACCATGAAGGAGGAGCCGCTCTTTGCGGACGAGGAGCGCAAATACCTCGTGGGTCTGCACAGCCCGGCGGCACCAGGGAAGTTTCTGGTGCCGCGGAGTGACCTCCATCCCTTCGTGTCGCCAGTGCGCCTCTGATCTGACCGGGGCCCGGAGGAACATCATCCCCAGAGGCCCTGGAGCCGCTCTGCGGCGGGCACGGTATAAGGAAACTGAGCGCTCAACCGATGGTCGGCGATGCCGGCCAGTTCGCGCAAGGCTCCATGAATGTGCTCCGGGCGCAGGCGGATGCCATTCCCGGCATCCGTGGACAGGGTGGCAGGATTCACGGGCACGCAGAACTGTTGATCATCCGTGGCACCGATGACGCGATTCCCCTGGATGCCGCGCCCCATGAACATGACGGAGCCGATGGACCAGTGGTCCTTGCCGTTGCCCTTGTTGTACTGGGGCGTGCGGCCCATCTCACTCTGGATCACCACCACCAGCCGGTCGCGGATCTTGAGATCCTCCGCCCGGCGCATGAGGTGGGCAATGCCGGCCAGGAACTCCGGGATGAGTTTCATCTGGTCCTTGTCGTTGTTCGCGTGGCTGTCGAACTGGCCGATGGTCAAGTTCGCGGAAACGCACACGCCCGCCTTGAAGGAGGCGAGGGCGATCTCCACCTGCTGGGCGAGACGGGCCTTGGGGATCTCCGCCGGGATGTATGGCGTCACCCGCTGAAGGGCCTTGGAATTGAGCTGGGCAGCGTAGAGCATGCTCTCGGCACGCTCCACCCGCGGCAGCACCTGACGGGAGAGCCGGGCATCGGTCTGCGCCTTCAGGGTGCGCTCGATGCGGTCCAGCACAAAGTCATCGTGATAGGGCGACCGCTGCTGGCCCTCCACGCTGTCCGCATTGGCCACCCGCTGGAGGGAGGGCAGGTAGGGGATGCGCGACATGGGCACGAGGTTGCCGGTGTTGGAGTAGTTGCCAAACGTGAGGTAGGCGAGGGGACACTGCGGCCCCCGACAGGCGGCGACCAGCGCGGCGAAGGTGGGGTAGGCCAGACTGTCGAGATGCCCGGTGGCCATGTAGCGAGCACAAGGGGAGTGGTTGTTCACCGAATAGTCCAGGCCGTTCACCACCAGGAGTTCGCTGCCGAACTCGGCAAAGAAGTCCTCATTGCTCATTCCAGCCCCGGCTTCCATGTGGGCCGCGTTGGGCGCAAACTTCAACTGGCCGCGGGTCTGGATGTCGCCGTTCCCATAGAGACGGTTGATGCCGTCGGTGCCTTTGGGATCCATGAGATAGGTCGTGTCCCAGCCGCCGGAGGCATTGAAGACCACGTAGTACGGCCCTTCAAAGGCGTCCGGGTTGGCGGAGGCACTGCGGGCTTCCTCTGCGGCGAATCCCAACCCGGGAATCGCCACGGGTGCCGCCACGCCCAGACCGGCCAGGCCGCACAGTTTTAGGAAATCACGTCTCATGTCATGGTGCTGGGTGGCTATTCGTAGAGGAAGTCCCGCTCCCGGAGCAGGCAGGTGACGACGGCGCGCCAGGCGCGCATGATGTAGCGGGGGTCCCTGATGCGGCCCACGCCCTCCACCCGGCAGGCGTAGATATCCAGCGGCTCCAGTCCCTGGCGCTCCCGGGCATCGCTGATGACGCCGGCAAAAAGATCGTAGATCCGCCCAACCTCCGGGGAGTCCGGGGCATCGTCCCGCCCGAGAATGAGGCGGTGCAGGTGCACAATCGCCTCCCGGATGCGGGCATCGGACTCGGGCGAGACACCGGGTTCGACATCCGGCTCGATCCCAGGAAACAACACTCGTGCGACAGGTGCCCTGGCGAAATCCACCGGCACATTCCGGCAGGCCACATCATTGGCCATGGCCCTCTGGATGGCCCCCATGGCACCGCTGGGGTCCGTGGCACGCTCCGTCACCTCCTTGGAGTCAATGCCACCGTACAGGAGCGCAAACTGCGGGTCTCGCAGCCGACCCCAGTCGCGGCCAAAGATGGCCGTGACTTTGCGCTCCAGCTGCTCTGGCATGAGCAGGCGGACCAAGCCCACGTCGGCCAACTCCGCCTGGCGATCAGCGTTCACCGCCAGATCCTGGGTGGCGAGCCCGTCCGCCCGGTAGAAGGGCGAGACGGCCCAGCCTTGGAGGATGGATTTGAAATTGTGGCCGGACTTCACAAACTCCGCGGCGATGCGGGCCACCTCCCGGCGCTGGGCCTGGTGGGCGTGCAGTCTGGCCTCATAGTGTGGCTCAGCAGGATCCTTGGGCGGCAGAAGGGTCTTGCGCCCTGTCAATACATAGAACCCATGTTCCACCATGGTGGTGGCGAAGCGCGGATCGCGCACCGTATGCTCACCCAGCCACTGCAAGGCCCGCCACCGCTGGTCGCCAGGCAGATCCTCGCCTTCAAAGCCGGGTGCGAAGACATCTTTGAACCAGCCATCCTTCCGCGGACCAAACACCCCCTCCAGGCTGTAGTAGTCCTGAAACACACCCGCTACGGGATCCAGTGTGCGATGGCACACCACGCACTCCGAGGCCTGCATGACGGGCACCTCAAACTTGGCCGACACCGCAGCAGCGTCTTTCACCCGAGCCGCCAGTTCCATCACGTCCACGCCCAGGAAATGCTGGTAGTACATGCGGGCCCGCAGGCGGTTCCGGTTGGTCTCCGTGGTGGGGTAGCGCCGCAGGTACTGAAAGAGGCTCATCATCCCGGCATGCGGGTAGAAGCCGGTGGGCGATTCCTGGTGGTCACGACCTGTGCGATTCTTCAATGATGGCAACCGGACCGGCACATACTCAAAGGGGTCCTCCACGTTTTTAAACCGGTCCTTCACCTCCTCAAACAGACCATAACCCCGCGCCGTGTACGGCGAGATCATGATGTAGTCTGCCGTCGCGAGCTCGGTGAAAGGCCGGTTCTCCCGCACCATGTGCTTCACCAGCTCCATGGGTTCGCGGAGTAACGCTTCGCGGTAGTCATCGGCCAGCTTGTACCGCGCCTTCTGGCGGGCTTTCTCATCGGCGATGCTCGTGAGATCGTGCTTCTGCGTCCAGTGCCGGGTGGTGCTGAAGTGATCGTACGACAGGGCACTTTCCGCCCCATCGCCATAGCCCCGCGTGAGGAAGATATCATTGAATGCCTCGGCCAGTCTGTCGTAGAAGGCCTCCTCCTTCATCACTGTCTCAAGCACAGCAGGCAGGGCTTTGAGCCCACCCTGACCGATCTGCCTGTCTTCGTCGGCAGTGGGCAGCCGTCCTGCGAGGGAGAGGGTCAGTCTTCGCAAGAGGCGGCGGTCGTCCACCATGGTCACGCCCGCAAAGAAATCAGTCTCCGGACCGGACAACTTGGCGGGCACCGACAAGGCAGCCTGCCAGGTGCCAGCTTGCACCCGCTGGACGAAATGCTCCAGCACCTGGAAGCGCGGCGAGCCCGGCTTCAGCACATCTTCTCCGCCATGGTCCAACCCTCCACTGGCCTTCATCAGGAGACGGGAGCCATCCTTTTCCCGGACACCTGCCATCTTCTGAAAGGTGGTTTGATTGTGCTGCCAGGACTCCTGCTGATGGGGGCTGGAGTCCTTGGCCGGATCGTGCAGAATGAACTCGCTGTCCTCCGCATCGCCCCCCTGCTTGTGACACTTCAAGCAGGACTGGGCTCCCACTTGAAGCCAGACCGTCTTAAAGGGATCGACCCCTTTTGCGGGGATCACTCCGGCAGCGCAGGGCGTGGCCTCCGCGGCGGCACTGAGAGGGTACACCGGCAGGCCGGCCAATGAAAGCATACCCGACCAGACCAGCAGGATCGACCTGGACCGGTTGAGTGAGAGCGGCAGCGGGGAGTCCATGGATCAAGGACAAGTCCGGACAAAATACGGCAAAGCTGGACATACGTTGCAAGTTCACAGGTATTGCATCCCGACTCCATCGTCAGGGCCTGGAAGCGTGTTTACCTCGCGATTGAGGCTTGAGCTTTCCAGGATTTTTGCTTTGTGGGAAGTGTTAACTCTTGCCCTTGAGTAAGTCCCTTTCTGCGATGGTGAATGAAGATGTCTGGCATCCCTCGCCCTCCGCCAAAACCCGCCCCCCACGATGAACTATCTAGTCCACAAGCACGGACAGCAGCTTGGTCCTTTTTCCGAAGCCACTCTGCGTCAGAAACTCGCGACCGGTGAATTCGCGCTGATGGACATGGCCTGGCGCGAGGGCCTGCCCGGCTGGATGCCGCTGAAAAACGTGCTTCCGCCGGAAATGGCACCCCTGCCAGGGACGCCCCCCGCTCCAGCGCCTCCGCCCCTGCCCCCGCGGCAGCCCGTACCGCAGGCCGCAGCGCCCCTGCCTGCTCCCGCAGACATCCCCCTGCGTCAGCCAGTGGCATCGCCAGCTCTTGACCGGACTTTCCCGGCGGGGGCAGGCAAGCCTGCGTTGAAGCGGCAACGCCCCCTCTGGCCGTGGGTGCTGGGGGCTGTGATCCTCTGCGGATTTGGCCTGCTCTTCACGATCGGTTTCCTCGTGCTGCAGAAGGTGAACAAGCAAGTCACTGCAGCCAGCAGCGCAGAGAAGTCTCTCTTTGAGGACCGGGCCGGACATCGCACGGTTTGGAAGAAGTCCTCGTACAAGGCATCGGGACCCGCCGAGGATCCACCTCAAGGAGTGTTTGAAAAAGTCCACTACCGGTCCGACGCAGGCTCCCTGGTGGCCTACATCACCCCCGACCCCAAGGATGGGAAGAAGCATCCGGCTATTGTCTGGGCCCACGGCGGGTTCGGCGGCATCGGCAGCTTTTTCTGGGACGATGCCTCCAAGTATGATGACCAGTCGGCCCGCGCCTTCCGCGAGGCGAGTATTGTGCTCATGACACCGTCCTGGCGGGGTGAGAACGACAACCCGGGAAGGTTCGAACTGTTCTTCGGCGAGGTGAATGACCTCCTGGCCGCCGTGAAACATGTGAAGACGCTGCCCTATGTGGACCCCAACCGCGTGTACATCGGCGGGCACAGCACGGGTGGCACGCTCACGCTCCTGGCCAGTACGGCCTCGGACCAGTTCCGTGCGGCGTTCTCCTTTGGCGGCATGCCGGATGGGCGCGAAGTGCTCTACGCTGGCGAGGGGTTTGGCAACACACCGTATGATTCGTTGAAGGAGCGCGAGAGCCTGCTGCGCAGCCCCATCCGGTACACCCGGTTCATCACGCGTCCCACGTTCTACTTTGAAGGTGAAGACAACCCCACCTTTGCCGAGAGCGCCCAGAAGATGGGCAGGCGGGCGGCCAACATCAACGTGCCCTTCCAGGCCTACACCTTGCCCGGCACCCACTTTGACATCGTGCATCCCGTCACTGGCCTGGTGGCGAAGAAGATCCTGGCCGACACCGGTGATACCTGCAATGTGACCTTCACTGATGCCGAACTGCGCACAGCGTACGATGAAGCGTTCAGTCACACGCTGGGCACCGTGCTAAGGGCCTGGCTCAAAGATGGCGGAGACCTTACCAAGGCGCTGAAGGATCTGAAGGCAGATGATACCGAGCCGCGCACGACCAACGATGTCAAACTGCTGACGCAGACCGTGGACAAGCTGCGGGGCGCACCCGCGAGTCCCGCCATCACCACCCAGATGGCTGCCCTCACCGAGATCTGCGACAGCGTAACAGACTCCGACATCTATGATGCCCTGATCGAGGAAGTGCTGCCTGGAGTTCATTCCTGGGCCAAGAAACGGCTGGGAGATTCGACCACGTTCGCTGCGGCCTCAGGCGAAGACCCCAGTGAGGCGGCCCAGTTCCTCCAGGTGCTGCAATACATCCTGGAGTATGGCGAGACAGGGAAAGCACGGCCCCTCGTTGTCGTGGCCGCCCGCAACGGGGTGGGACAGGAGGACTACACATGGACTTCATTGTTTAACACCTTCTCCGCGGACCCGGAGCAGATGACGCTGCTGATAAAGGATCTGAAAGGCAGCCTGCCACCAGGTTTCGCGGGGGTGGCGCTGCTTGACTCCGCGAACCAAGCCCGCCTGAAGGATAAGTGGAAGGGCGTCCACCCCTATGACACGGAAGCAGGCGTCACCCGGCTTCAAGAGTGGCTGGAGAGCCGCGATAAGGAAACCACCAGCTACGCCCACAGTACTGCGGTGGGACTGGCCTATCTCTCGCCGGCGAATCGAGCGAAACTGCTGCCGGTGGCCCTGGCTCATCCCGATGAAGAGGTGCGGCTGGAGGCCGCGTGGGCAGACCTGAAGAATGAGGGTACCACGGGCCTGGAAGTGCTCCAGAAGGCCTGCCTGGACGTCAACCGCTCCAGCACCGCCAAACGCTACCTGGAGGAACTCAAACACGCCGCTGACATCCCAGCCGCTGCAAAGGAACCGGAGTTCGCCGCGAAGGCCACGATGTCTGAATGGCTGCAACATCCCAACGAGCTCGGGTCCCCGCCGCTGAGCCTGGAGGTCTATGACAAAACGGAGCTCTACTGGCCCCCCCGGCAGAAGAAGATTCCGCTGTGGCTGTTTAAGTTCACCTATCGCTTCGACAGCGACGAAGGCGAGGCTGCCAAGGAGGTCAAAACCAGCTACGGCATGGTGGGCACCATGACGTGGTCCTTCTTTGCTGAAGACGCCGCCGCGCCCACGCCCGGGCACCTCTACGTCAAACACTGCGCCCTGGAACTGCAGCACCTGGCTGAAGACGATGAGGACGAAGAAGAAGAAAACAAGCCAGACAAGAAGAAACTGACCTCCGAGGAGTGGCAGGCCGAGGCGCGGAAACAGTTGGAGAAAGGCAATCCGGGCAGGAGTTTTGAATGACGGCGTAGGTTCGAAAGCGAGCGGGGGATGGCATTTGCGCGGTCCCTGCTCCGACCTGCCAAATATTTTTCCAAACTCATTCAACATTCACGCCGGTGGATGTTCAATGCTCTCCACTGACTGTTTGGTCTTGCTCACACGATGTGGAGTGTCCGGTCCATTTTATTCGGGACGATTGTCTCCTGGTTTGCCCTCGCTGGTGCCTGGCTATGCATCGCCGCAGGGCAGCCTGATGCTGTGGAGGCATCGCCCCCGCCCGCCTGGTGGGTTTGGAATCGCACCACATCGCTGACGGCGGAGGAAGCCGCGACGATCCAAAGGCACGGGGTCAAAGAGTTGCAGTGGAACCTGGGCACGCTGACGCGCAAAGGCACCCAGTGGACTGGCGCGGAGAAGTTGTACCTGCCTGCACGGGTGAAGGAGGTGTCCATCATCCCGGTGGTGCGTCTCCATCATGCACCTGCCACCATCGCGGAACCGGCGGCGGATGAAGCACTGGCCGAGCTGCTTTCAAGGCTCTGCGGACGTCTGGACTGCAAAACGCTGCAGTTGGACTACGACTGCCCTGACCGCTTGCTGTCCCGCTATGCGGAGGCATTGAGCAAGATCCGCAAGCGCATCGCCCCGGTGCGTCTGAGCGTCACCGCCCTGGCAGGCTGGCCCAGGGTGGCAGGGTTCGAGGAACTGTGCGCCAGCGCAGATGAACTGGTGCCCATGTTCTACGACCTGGAGGAGGACGCTGTCGCGGAGCGCCGGGCACCATTGCTCTCCGACACCACGGTGCGCGAGCAGATCCCGCTCTGGGCACGCTGCACAACGAACTGGAGGGCCGGGCTCCCCAACTTTACCCGTGTGACGGTGCTGGATGCGGAGGACAAAACCCTGGGACACGTGGACACCTGGCGCTGGGAGACGCTGGTCTATGATCCCGCGTGGGAGGTGCGGTCCTCCACCACCCAAGGCATGACGGAACTGCGCGCCAGATCCGCGAGCAAGGTGGGGCGCAATCCAGTGGCCCAGGGTGGCGGACTCCTGGTACGGTGGCCGGACCTGAAGGTGCTGCAAGCTGCCAGTGAGTCTGCCCGCGCCGCAGGGGCGCGTGGCGTGGTCCTGTTCAAACTGCCGCAGGCGGATTCCCCCAGCGGATGGAGTTTGAGCACCGTCCTTGGAGCTTTGAATGACAAAGCACTGAAGGAATTGCGGCCCGCGCCACAAGACTTCCGACTGCTGCAGGAAGGATCCCGGCTTACGCTGGTGCATCAAGGAAGCATGGATCTGCCTCCGCGATTTGGGCCAGCTTCACATGACTTGGATGCAGACTCCGCCCGGTCTGGCTGGAGCCTTGAACTCGACCTGCCTCCTGCCGCACTCGCTGAGTTCACCGCCGGTGACTTCGCAGGTCGCGACACGCAGCAGGAACAAAAGACCGGGCACGTCGTGGTACAACTTCCCCATCTGCGCAGCGGCGGCAGCCTCAGTTCTGGTTATTTCCAGTATCTCCATCCGCCGGCCGTGTTGCGCTGGCGCATTCCCCAGCTCTCACCTCTATGGCAAACCGCCGCTCCCTCCCACTAGCCTTGCTTGCCGCGGGCACCTGTCTGGCTGTTCCAGGCAAGGTGAACTCCTGTGGCCCGATGTACTATGCCGCTGCCCCAGCGCTGGCGGCGTTTCCCGAGCGGCATCCGGTGAAGACGATGCTGGATCTGTTTGCTGAGTCACAGAAGGCTGGCGCTTCCCCAGATCAGGAGCCCGTGCCATTGCTGGTGCGGCGCCTGCTGTCTCAAAGCAGGGAGGAGGCCATTCAGGCCATCGACCATGCCATGACGGTGAATCGCACGCCCGGATATTATCAAGCCCGCATGGCCAATCTGCTGTGGGATCTGCGCGACCTGCGTTTTGCCTGGGAAGGAAACTTCAACGACGAGGCCAAAGCCTACGTGGAGTGGCGGGTAAAGCAGTACGAGAGTGAAAAGCGTGGCCTTCCGCCCAGCATGGCGGCAGAGCATCGCAAAGTAGAGGAGGGTTGGTGGTTGTCTCCCCAGCAGAAGGTGGAAGAGGAGCGCAAGCTGGCGATGGAACAAGCCGCCATCAAAGCGGGAATTGAAGAAGGGGAACGCGCCATTGCCCAGGCATCGCCCGCGCTGGCCCCTCACTGGATGGTGGCGAGAGGTGGAGCAGCCTTCCGCCGTGGAGCGCTGGAAGAAGCGGCGGGATGGTTCGAAAAGGTGGTGCAGCAGCACGCAGGGCATCCCCGGCGGGAGACTGCGCTGTTCATGATAGCCCGCCTGAAGATCGAGGAAGCCCGGCGTATTTCGCGGAAACAACCCGAGGCGGAAGCGGGGCCTCATGACCTGCCCGAGAGGCTGTCCAACGCCCTGGAGGAGGCCGAACACGCTCTGGATGACTACGCCAAGGAGCATCCCAAAGGGCGCTACTCTGTCGAGTTGGCCGGTTGGCGGGGAGCCATACACACCCTGGCCGGGCAACACTGGCTCGCCCTCGGTGACTATGTCACGCAACTGGATCACGCAGACCATTCAGAAGTGCGTGAATCCGCCGGGCGTGAGATCGAACGCTGTCTCAAGGAGCTGTTGTTGTCGGACAAGGTCGAGGATGATCCAGAGGGCATCCAGACCGTGCTGGTTCTGCTTGCCGCCAGCCCACCAGCAACGCTCCGGGTCATGGGGTATCTTCTGGATGGTCCGGCCAATCTTGGCTATGAGGCCCGTTATTGGGACGAAAGCTATCTGAACCAGGAGAAGCTGGACAGGATCAAGACCATGCTGAACCGGTCCCGTCATACGGACATGCTGCAACAGCTGGCGGGTGCGGCCATCGACCACGAGAAGGCATTCAAGACAGCGAAGTGGCATCCTAAATTTGTGGCCTTGATGGCCTGGGCCGCGACGGAAGGAGGCGAACATGCCCAAGCCCTCCGCCTCTGCGAACGCCAGCCCGAAGCTCTGGCGGACAGCGACGACCTCCAGTACTGCCGCGCTGTCGCCTTGCAACGCCTGGGAGACGACGCCAGGGCTGCTGAGGCGTTGCAAGCCCTGCGGGCCCGCTTTCCCGGAAGTCCGCTCTCCAAAGGGCTGGCACTCCGGCAGGCCCAAAGTCTGCACCGGCTGGGACGTGATGGCGAAGCCATCGTGGTCCTGAACGTAGCCGTCGCGGCCATCGAGTCGGCGGAACGGGAGCCCCTTCCAGACGGTGAAAAACCCCCTGTCTTCCTGCACTCCTACGAGGAACTCCGCCAGTACTTGGACGTGCTGGAGCAGTTCTGCCCTGTGCCGCAACTGGAAGCAGCGCTGCAATCGCCACAGCTGACTAACCCCTCCGCCTTGCGCCTTCATCAGCTCACGGTGGCCCGCCTGCTGGCGGCTGAGGACTGGACCTCCCTGCGCCGGGTGCTGGACCATCCTCCCGAAGGAGCGGGTGCCCTCCAGGCAGATGAACTGGACCGGCTGGAACAAATCTACGCAGACTGGGAATGGCGCCAGCCCTCGCCGATGTATTTCTATGCCACCAGGAGTTTGCACGCCGGCCTTGGGCGGGCGTTTCTGTTATTGCATGAACCCCTGCGTGACAGCATGGAGCCTGGTCAAAAAGCCCTCTGGCACTGGAGCCTCGCCACGACTTGGGAAGCCTGCCGGGGCCAGCTGATCCTGTCCGCCGTCCACGCAGGCCCGGGCAGCTACATGGCCAGCGATCATCGCCAGATGGAGCTCCGCCTTCGCGCAAATGCCCTGGCCTTGGGATACCGATCCGACACCGTCAATCGAGAGCTGGAGTCGCGCGATGAACTGCGCCACTCCTACGATCACTGCCTTCAGGCTGCAGATGCAGCTCCAGGCACGCCACTGGCCGCCCGGGCTCTGTTCAAGGCTCTCGAAAGCCTGCGGCGGATGGCCGAAGTGACACCGTATGCCCAGGGACGGGCATTCGAAGCGGATTGGGGGAGCGTTTCCCGGCAGCTGTATGATCGCCTGCTCAAAGAATGCCCACAGTCACCCGAGGCCACGCGACTCGCCGCGTGGTGGGACTTTGCCGCCACTCCTGAGCTTCATGACTGGATGCCAGGAAACGGCTATCCGGCCGGGGAAGACTATACGATCCGCGATATCCTGGTGCCCGATCCGTCGGTGAAGGGCCGTGAACGTTGGGACCAGCAAACCTGGCAAAGAGAATCCGAACGCAGACGCCAGTTCGGTGTCCTGCGGGAGCGCATCCAGAAGCTCGGAAACTACTTAGAAAGCCGCGGTCTGGAGGCGGCCAGAACGGAATCCAAGGCCATCCGGGAGGCCCTGATCCCGCTGGCCGATGTCCTGGAATGGACGGAAGCCATCAATGCTTTGGATGGGACGGACCTCATGTTGAACCAGGCTTCACCAGACCTGGACGCTGTGAAACGTTATTTCCTCCACACCAGTGGTCCTCCGGTTGAGGAGCCCCCTGTCATTGCTGGCATTCCCGTGCGGACAACAGCGTCGGATGGAATGGAAGACCTTCGCGCCTACCAGACGGCTACGGTGGGCATGGAGGAGGATCGGAACAAGCCGGACCGCTGGAGCCTTCAGGAGACACGCTGGCAGAGCTATCTGGCCGCCTATCCCCAATCACTGAAACGTGAGGCAGCCCTGTTCCAACTGGCTCGTGCCGTGACCCGCCAGTACCGGACCTGGACTCATGTGCGAAATCGCAACTGGCCGGATGCACCGTTCATGGGAAGGTATGTCCACCTCGTGGTAGAGCGTGAAAAGCCGTTCGAAGCGGCCCGGCCCAATGCGGCTCTGGATGAATATCGCAAGGCCTATCCCAAGGGCCGCTATCTGGCCGATGTGCATCTGCTCCGGGCCGGTGTGGCGGTGGATGCCGGGGACTATCCTCTCGCCTTGCGTCTGCTCTGTGCTGCCCTGGCCGATGAGAACCACAAGGAACTGCATCTGGATGCTGCCCTGGCGCTCGCGCAATGCTTTGAGCTGCTGCACGATCCTGAACAACGTCGCGCCCTGGCCATCGCCATCGCGGCGGATCCCCTTGCCTGGGACCGGTTCACTGCCTTCACCCACAGTGCCAGCTGTGGCCAGCGGCTGAGGGTGTATGAGAATTGGGTGTCGAGCTTGAAGAAGTGAGGGGGCGGATGAGGGGAGGTACGGGCGATATCGGAGTTTTGGGAGATCATGAGCGGCTGAGCTTCTTTCAACCTGGCCCTTCCTCCTCACGCCAGTGTCTTGAAGTGCTGGCGGCTCGACGCCGCTTTCGCCTGCCGATGAGACGTTCTCTCCATCTCAATGCCATCGCCAGCAGGCAAAGGAGGCGGGGTCTCCGGCCCCGCTCAATCGAACGGCGACTGAGGGGGCACACGTGTTGAGCGGCTAGCCGTCGCGGGCCTTGAGCAGATCCATCCCTCCGCTCACCCGCGGGGCTGGAACCCCCGCCTCCTTTGTCCTCCCTGCTCCAGCGTCCGGGTTCTAGCTCATCACAAGGGGTGCCACGGCGGTGTCGGGCCACACGCACTCCGAAGACGCTTCGCGTGGCTGTCAGCGTTGGAGCATTTGAAGCTGGGCGACGGCTGGTCACTCTTCCGTCTTGCGCAATCCACATTCCTCTGCGCAAAATCGAGATCCTGCTCCCCCAACGATCTCGATGAAAAGGACGTCCTCCCCCAGACTCCCCGTCGCCATGCTCTGCCTCATTGCTGCGGGGCTTCTCACCATAGCTCACGGTGAAGAACCTGCCGGGTGGGTCACCAAATCCTTCCCCATGCGGTGGGAGGATGTCGCCCCTCCTGTCACGCCGGAAGGTGAAGTGCCACCACTTGTCCTTCCACCTCTGCCGGTCGGTCAGACTTCCGGCATGGAGTGGGAAAGGGTGATCAAGACATCCTCAGAGATGCTCACACGGATCATGCAAGACTACCTTCCGGTATTTCCGGCAGGCACCACGATGCTTTATGATCCTGCTACAGAGACACTCGCAGTTCGGACAACACAAGAGTCGATGCAAGTGGTTGAGATTCTAGCGCGGGAGCTTCTGCGAGGGCGTCCCTGGCAACCTGTACTGAGGGTCTTTGTTTACGAACTCGATCAGCCTGTGATGCGCGATCTGCTACTGGAAACTGCGGTCGCAAACGATCATGTCCAAGCTTGGAACAAGGTTGAGGCTTTGACTGCAAACAAGAAGGCAACGCTCCTAGATCAAATCCGGCTACCCGTGCGATCCGGCTTTCGCGCTTCGGCTGATTCGGGGTGTGAAAAACTGTTCCCTGAGGACAAAACGCCATTTAGAGGGCTGTCTTTTGAGATGGAGCCAGTGATCAACTCTGAAGGAAGGCTACTGACCTGCGACTATCGCCTCACTTGGAGTCCTCCACTCTTGGGTGCTATGCGTAAAGAGCATCCTTTGGTCACTTGGGATTCCTACACTTCCATGATTCCCGGACAGGTGCAATTGATTGGAGCCTGGAACGAACAAGCTGCTGCTTCAAAAAAAAGTCAGTGCGCTTTTCTTCTCTGCGGCAGGCATCCGGGGGTTCCCAAAGTGAACGAGGCGATACGACAGGTGCTCATTGATCACTCACCCCCCCCCTTGCCGGTTTCAAAAGCGACTGCGCCTGAAGCCGCACTGGGAATGAAGCTGGGCACTTATCGCGTACCTCGAAGTTACCTGGCACTCGATCAGGATCCAGTTTCGCCGCCGATGGACCCCTTTGCTACGTCTTCGACGACCGACAGCCTACGGCCAAAGACAACACGAAAACGTCCCCCAATCAAGGCCGCACAACATATCCTTGAAATGCAGGGCATCTTGTTCCCAGCAGGATCATTCGCAGCATTCCACCCGGGCGCGGGAGTGCTGCTGGTAAAGAATCAGGCAGCCAACCTTGATCAGGTTGAGGCTTTCGTATGGTCTCATCCACGTGTCTCTCCCACATCCCGGTTCACGATTCACCTGGTTGAAGCAGACAGCCAGCCATTGCGTGAGTTGTCCAGCGAAGCGGCCGAAGGTGGGGATCACACGGTTCTTTTGCAAAAGCTATCCAAGCTGCCAGACTTTCGATGGATCGAGTCTATCTTTGTGGACACCATGGCCGGCAGACGCGCGGGTTTCAGTTCGGGCTGGTTCAATGAGCCAATTGCAGCTGCTCCGCTCCCTGAGTCAAAAATTACCAGCAACGGAGAGGGGAATACCTCCGATCAGCCTGTCAACGAGAAGAAGCTTCTGCACTCTGGCATCCAAGTGAATCTGGATTCCGTTCTGGGGCCAGACGGAACAACCACCAACATTATCCTGGAGTTGGAGCAACGTGACGAGGAAGCAATTTCGCGATCAACTTCTGCAACAGGAGTCAAGTTGAATGTGTCTACCGTGATGACGGCTGGCACCACCCGATGGATCGCCACATGGCGCCCACCGGCGGGGAGCAACGCACCAGCTCGCGACAAACTGAGAGCCGTGTTTCTTACCTTGAACCAGATTTACTTTGACTCCGGATCGGACTTCTGATGAAACAATTCCAATTCTTCATGCTGAAACTGGGCCTCTTTGCCCTGGCCGTCGGCTCCAGGTTGGTTCACGCAGCTGAATCTGCTGAAGAAGACGACCCATGGGTGACCGAAGTTCTACGGGCGGATTTTTCGGCTGGATACCATCGCGACCTCGCAGCAGATCCTTTCACCTCCCCACCCTCGCCGGACAACATGCTCCCGCGTGCGGATGACTCGGAGGAAGCCTGGCAACGCTACGCAGTTGGGTCTACCAGAAGGCTCAGCCCATTTCTTCAGGAAATCGGTTGTCCCGTACCTGTTGGCACAGTGCTGATTCCGGATGCGTGGCAAGCCACGCTGGCTGTGCACACGCGACAAAGCGCCCTGAGCAAGCTCCGGCTCCACAGCCGAAGGCTTCTTACCCGTTTCCCTGAGACATTCGATCTGCGCGGAACGCTCTATGCCGGAGATGCGAGTTTGCTTTTTCCACTCGTGAACCAGGTCAGCTCTCAGGCGAGCCATAGTGAAGCGGTCGCACAATTGGAGACCCTTCTTAAAGGAGGGAAAGTCCAGTTGCTCGATGAGTGGCAATTGTACGCCAAACCGGAACAATCAACCAAACTCGAAAACCATACCGACAGGTCACACAGAAAGGAAAATGAAACAAGTGATTCTGATGCCGTTGCCATCGGGACCACCGTGGAAGCGAAGCTTTCCAATACCGTTGGTGACGGAGGAATAGCACTGTCTCTATCCTTCTCACACGCCGCAAGAACCGAAGTGTCCAATCCTGAAGACAAGACACGCATCGACCTCGCGGAAGCTCACGCGTCCAGCGTGAAGCTAAATATCTCGTCGATTCTGGCACCGGCAGAGCCGCACATTGTAGCGGCCTGGACGCCTCCGGAAACTGTACAAACGTCCGGTCAGAGGCAACTCCACCTCCTTGTTGTCAAAGCCCACATGAATAGAGTTTTGCCGCCAGGAAACGACGCGTTGAAGACCAAGCTGACCCAGGTGCTTCCCAAAGCAAAGGCCGAGTTGATCAAGACTGAAATGCAAAGTGCCAGTGAGGCAGAGCCCCCCAAACGGACACCACCTCCGGGAATGGAGACGCGTGTCATCAAGGTCCCGCCAAAGTTTCTGGAGAAACACCCGCCGGAACAGATTCTAAACGCCAATATCCCATTGCCAGAAGGTTCATCGTGCGTTTTTCATACACACTCCCGTACCTTGGAACTGGTCAACACTCCGGCTAATCTCGATGCCATTGCCAGGCTTGCTGCGGCACCTGAGTTCCAGAATGATCCGGTAATTCGCAAGACGGTGTACTTGGTTCGTGGTGACCGGCAGATGATAGGAAAGTGGGTGGAAGAGTTGGACACAAATCTTCTGCCTCAGTTGAAGTGGAAGGAGTTTCTTGAAGTCATAGCCCGCCTTCCTGAGCAGGCGAAGGTAGTGGAGGTGGCAAGCCTGGAAAGCAGGCCTGGGGAACGCAATGAACTCTTTGTGGAAGGGGTCGAACACGATTTGGCATGGATGAGCGACAGTGTCGCCGCCCGAACTGGCACCACCATGGACTGCAACCTGCTTTTTAACTATGCTCGAAAACTTCCGCTCCATGCAAAAGAGAGTCATAACAACCGATTGATGACCTCACTCATCTTGATACAGGGTACTCCATGTGTGATCGGAGAATGGATACCCGTGGCAGACACTGGTGCACCGGCAAGGGACCAACTACAGATAGCGGTGTTGAAGCTGGAAGCGGTGAGAAGACCAGTGACTGATGAATGAATCGCGGAGTTTTGCCCCGCTGAACGCCTGCTTTGGAGGCACTGTTTGTAGTTCAAACTTTTGTTTGCTCAGTGCACTATGTCTTAGCTCGACTCAGGCAAACTAAAGTTTGAACTACAAACGGCTTCCAGCATCGTGAACTCACGGCACCGAGCCATGCACCTGCCAGAGTGTCAGGGGTGCATCATCGACACCTCGCTTGGCAAGTTCCTTCAAGACCTCGACAGACACGTCTGGGTTGCCCGCCAGTTCACTGTCCGCAGTTCCTTCAGGGAGCTTCAGCAGATATTGACGAAGCTGTTCGGCCTCGGGCGAATCCGAGCCAAGTTGGGGGCTCCTGGCCACTTCCTCCAGCGAGTACTCGTCTCCCTCCAACCCCTTGGCGTGTTTCAACAACGCCTTGACCGGAGTCAGGCTGTGCATGCGGGCGCAGGATTTCAGGTAATCACTTTCGGTTTCCAGAAAAGCGGCCAGCACGGGGCCGCTGTCACCGCCGGGTGTGACAGCGGCTTGTTTCCATTTCTCAAAGCCTGGTGCGAACTCCACGCTGGCGCTGTCGATCACGGCGCGCTCAAGGATGACATCCAAGGGCATGTTCCGGCGGGGTTCCAGACGCCACACGCGTGGATAGACTTTGGCAATGATGCGCACGGCTTCTTCCGGAAGACGCGGATGCTCGAGCAGATCATGCACATCACCGGCGTGGTCGAGGTAATTTTCTGAACTGGTGTTCCACCAGTCTGCCGGCGCGGCTGCGACCCGGCGGGCTTCCTGGATGAGGAGAGCGGGCGGGACCGCCAGATTGTCTAAGGCGAAACGCCGCACGTACTTGTCCGTATCCTTCGCCAGCGTTTCCAGGGACTTCTCGTCCCGGACCGCAGCGGCCAGCGTCCGGCGGATCTGGTCCGACTTGTCTGTCAGGAAGCGCTCGCGATTCTCATTGAGGAACGCAAAGAGCCCGGCAGGCGCACCTTTTTTCAACGCTGCCTCGCGCACGGCCAGGCGTTCATCGGTGAGGTCCTTCTTCCAGTCGCCCGGCGTCATGGTAGGGTCGGATGAAACGGCCTCGTCGCCCTCATGCTGCACCGCCCAGGCGACGAGATCCTCATCCTTGGCCTCCCGCAGTTCCTTTACCCACGCAGCGGTGACGGGCAGGTACCGCAGCGCACGGAGCCGCACCGGCTTCTCCTCATCCTGCAACAGCTTGCGCCGCTGGGTGTCTGTCAGGGCGGGATGGGAGCCGCAGGCCCGGCGGATTTCAGGAGAAGGGTCCACCACCAAGGCATCCAGGAAAGGGGCACCATGAATCGACGCCGCGAGCTGGCGTCGCACGCCGGCATCTTTGTCTGTGGAGAGGGCCGCGGCCTCCTTCTCAGGCAACGCTGCCTGATGCACTAGCGCCCGTCGCACCGCCGGCTCTGGATCAGCCGCGAGACGCACCATTCCTTCCGCAGTAAGTCGGGGATGGCCTGCTGCAACGATCCGATCCTGGACTTCCGTGCTGGAAGCATGGTCTGCCACAACTTTGACATTAGCGTTTGCATCAAGCCGCCAGTCCGGCTTTCCGGCTGGAGCAGTCACAAAAGGTGAATTCCCCGCCCAGCAGACTGTGGCTATTTCCTCGATCGATGCCGGAATGGAGCGCACGACTTTGAGCTTCTTCGCTGTGGCGGCATCCAGGGGCTCTCCATCTTCGTCCAGCCAGCGCAACTTCCCATCCTTCTTTTCACGCCGATAGACATTCGCGTCTTCATCCTGCCACCGAACGAGGGATTCCAGAAACACCTTCTCCGCCGCCCCTTTGCCATCGGCCTCATCGGCATTGTACAGATACTCTGCCAGATGTTGAGGAAGCGAAACTGAGCGGTCCGTGATGACCAGGGCGCGACTCTTGAAAGCGGGTCCCCAGACTTCGAACGCGAAGTCGTTGTAGTCAGCACAGATGACGCCACTGCAATGCATGGAACCCAGCACGACCAGCAACTGCTTGCTGAGAATGTGGTGGGCAAGGACATCTCCCGTCACGACCAGGGAAGTGGAGTCCCCCATGTCGCTCAGCGTGCCCCGCACGATCAGGTTGCCCTTCACCACCAGGTTGAGGTCGCTGTGAAAGTCCCCATCGATCATGAGGTCGCCCTCATGCACGTACCAGGATCCTTCAAAGGTGTCGGCCAGCTGGGAAGAAGATCCGCCATTGCGAGGAAAGCTCTGAAGCAACTCCTGGCGGGCCTCCTTTGGAAAAGGCAGGAGCCGGGCGGCCATGTCCCGGGTCTTTTGTGACTTCATGGAGCCGGGTGCAGGAACTGCAGTCTGGACCTGGGCCGAGAGGGGCCGGGGCATGAAGATACCTTCGACGGCCAGGATGCCAAGGGTGAGCGCGCAGGCACCGACGGCGAGGGAGCGGCGGCCGGGGGCCTTCCCAGATGGAAAGTCCGGGTGCTGGGGCTGGCGGCGATTCGACCAGAGGCGAGGGGGGCAGGGAGGAAAAAACATGGCTTTACCCGTGCATGTCAGAGCCGCCCGCCCTGTGACAAGGGCCTGCCCGGGCAGTCAAACCGGGGCAAACACGCGCACGCTGGCATGGCGGCCCTTGACCGTGCTTTCCGTGATTTCCTTAAACTTCAGTTCCGAGCCTGCGCGGTCCCGGGTCTCGCTGGAAAGCAGGATGTCCTCATTGTGCACCTTCGTGAGCTGCTCAATGCGGGCAGCAAGGTTCACGGTATCGCCAATGGCGGTGTACTCCCGCCGATGCGGGGCGCCGATGCTGCCAATGACGGCCATACCGGTGTGGAGCCCCACTCCCATGCGCAACAGAGGCTCACCCAGAGCGGCCCGCCGGACATTGATGTCCACAAGCGCGGCCTTCATGGCGAGCGCGCATTGCACCGCGCGTTCGGCATGGTTGGGCGTCGCGAGCGGCGCGCCAAAGTAGGCCATCATGCCATCGCCGATGTACTTGTCCAAGGTGCCGCCATGCTCGAAGACGAGGTGCACCATGTGCTCGAAGTACTGGTTGAGCAGCTTCACAATGTCGTGGGTGTCCAGCCGCTCGGAGAGGGTGGTGAAGTCGCGGAGATCGCTGAAGAGCACTGTCACCTCGCACCACTGGCCGTCGCTGAGGCCGGAGGTGCCTTTTTCGATCTCGATGGCCACCTGGGGAGAGAAATAGCGGCCGAGGCGCTCGCGCCGCACCTGCTCGTGGTAGAGGGCCTCAATGGCTGCGAGACGGTTGCGACGGGCAAAGTCGCACATGGCCGCCGCTACGAGGATGACGACCGTCCCGCCAAGGGTGCCGAAGGGTCCCTCGCCCGCGGCCCGATGCAGGGTGAACTGCAGACCTGTCGCGAGAACGCCCGCGAGATAGATCTGCCACCGCTCCAGGGAGCTGGCCGCCAGCATGATGAGCGAAACAAAGATCCCAATGGTGAAGTTCCCCGCGATGCGTGGGTCCGCCGCCATGGTGGCGATCAGATTCCACTGGCAGAAGAACACCATGGGCATGTCCAGAAAAGGCACCGCCAGGCTCCCGAGCCGGCCGATACGGGGCGAGTAGATGGTGCCCACCAGCAAGACCAGGACAAGGCCCCAATAGGCCAACAAGATGGCAAACGTGGAGGCCCGACCCTGCTCCGTCCAATGAATGCCATTGAGCCAAAGCTCCAGGACGAGAAACCCCGTCACGGCCACAAGACGGTACCAGTGGAAGGAGCGCGCGTTCTTCAATTGCTCCTGACGGAGCACGCGCAGATAAGCCCCACCCTCGATCGGGCCAAGCGAGGCATCAACGGCTGGGCCGCCGCCTTCCGGGGATGCGTTGTCCTCTTCAGACATGGTGGGGTGTTGCAATGCCAGTTCCCATCGGTTTCAATCAGTGACCGGCTGCGGTCCGTCCGGCCAGTCAGACGCCAGATCATCGGTGCCGCCGTTACTTCCATCAAACAGGAGCAGGATGCTGAATCAAGATTTCTTTGAGCGCGATGTGCTGACTGTGGCGCGTGAACTCGTCGGCATGGAGCTGGTATGGCATGGGTGCAGCGGCGTGATCGTGGAGACGGAAGCCTACGCCGTGGAGGGGGATGCCGCCTGTCACACGGCCACTCGTCCCAGTTCCCGGGAGTTCGTCCGCGTCATGCCAGCGGGAACGGCTTACGTCTATTTCAACTACGGGATGTACTGGCTCTTCAACCTGCTGGTGAAGGGCGGCAGACAGGACGGCTTGATCCTCATTCGCGCTCTGGAGCCCCGTGAAGGCATAGAGGTGATGCAGCAACGAAGGGGGCGTGAGAAAGCACGTGAACTCTGCTCGGGGCCCGGGAAGCTGGCCATGGCTATGGGCATCACAGGTGAGGCCCACGGCACTTTCATGGCAGGGCCTCATCGTCCTGACGGGGTGGGACTGCGACGGCCGGCCGTCCCACTGGCCCCGGGTCATGTCGTCGCAGAGGACATTCGGGTTGGGATCTCCAAGGCGGTGGATTTCCAATGGCGTTTCCTCGCGAAAGGACATGACCATGTGAGCGTGCCTCATGGTCGCGTGAAGGCTCCGGTCCCCGCATCCATGAACCCGAGGGGCAGAAAAAAGAAACCGCCGACCCGGAAGAAATCCCAGAGCGGCGGTTGAACAGACAACAGGGCATAAGCAGCCCTGCTGGCGAAGATGGGTTACTTCTTCTTCGCCTTCGTCTTGCTGTGGTCGTGGCCAGCGCCATCTGCACAGCAGGCGTCTTTGGCCTTGGCTTCAGCGGCAGGCTTGGTGGCACAGCAGGCGCTGCAGTCACCCTTCTTTTTCAGAGAGGCGCAGGAAGCAAGGCTCAGGGTGGCCACGGCTGCGGCGAGGGAGAGAATTCGGATCATGTTGGTGATGTCGAGTTGTTGGTTGTTTTGCATGTGCCTTCCTAACAGGACTGTTAAGCAGGCGCAAAATGAGACGCTTCGGGAACCGCAGTTATTCCAACTTGTGGACAGAAATTGCCCCGAATAGCAAAAAGGCGCGCTGGGTTGCCCCACCGCGCCTGATCAAAGTGCTAAACAAGCTGGATTACTTGCCGCTGTGCACGCCCATGTCCACAGGAGCGGGAGCAGGAGCGGGCTTCTTGGAAGCGCAGGAAGCCAGGGTAAGAGCGGCGGTAGCCAGCACGAGGGCGACGAGAGTGGATTTCATGATGATAATGTTGGGGTCGTTGGTGGTACTGTTTTGCGATGCCGGTTTTCACCATGCACCGCGCGGCGATATAACGTGAACTATTGCTTTTGCCAACTAGAAAGCAAGATCGCTGTGGGGACAGAAGGTCGCGTCTTTCCAAGGGCAACATCAACGGTTCGTGATTGCCCGGCGGCACGGTTGTCTTTTTCGGGGCATAGAGGTGTTACTTTTCGGAGGATTTGCATCCGGGCCGCAGTTGTGATAGGTGTTCAGGTGAGCAGCCCGTTTCAACTCAACTCGCACTACTCGCCCGAAGGAGACCAGGGCCAAGCCATCGCCAAGCTGGTGAAATCCGTCCGCGCTGGCAACCGGCACCAGACCCTCCTGGGGGTGACGGGATCAGGCAAGACCTTCACGATGGCCAACATCATCGCGCAGATCGGCAAACCGGCGTTGATCATGTCTCACAACAAGACGCTGGCGGCGCAGCTCTACTCGGAGTTCAAGAACTTCTTCCCCAACAACGCGGTCGAGTACTTCGTCAGTTACTTCGACTACTACCAGCCCGAGGCCTACATCGCGCGTTCTGACACTTACATTGAGAAGGACTCCAGCATCAATGAGGAGATCGAGCGGATGCGCCTCTCCACCATGGGTGCCCTGCTCACGCGCAAGGATGTCATTGTCGTGGCCAGCGTCTCCTGCATCTACGGCTTGGGCTCGCCCGAAGATTATGAGGGCATGATGCTGCCCGTGAAGGTGGGCGATGTGATCACGCGAGAGAGCTTCCTGACCCGTCTGGTGGACATGCTCTATGAGCGCAACGACATCGCCTTCGGCCGCGGCAAGTTCCGGGCTCGCGGTGATGTCATCGAGGTCTTCCCCGCCTACCTGGAGGACGAGGCCATTCGCGTGGAGTTCTTCGGCGATGAGATCGATCGCATGAGTGTGTTCAATCCGCTCACCGGCACGGCCACAGGCCAGCTGCCGGGTTATACCTTTTACCCCGCCAAGCAGTTCGTCACCCCGGCGGACAAACTGCGGCGTGCCATCAAGGCCATCCGGGAGGAGCTGGAGGCACGCATCGCGGAGTTTGAGCAGCAGGGCAAGCTGCTGGAGGCCCAGCGGCTGCGCATGCGCACCGAGTACGACATTGAGATGATGCAGGAGATGGGCTTCTGCCAGGGCATCGAGAACTACAGCCGCCACCTGGCTTCCCGCGAACCCGGCAGCACCCCGGGCACGCTGCTGGACTTCTTCCGCGATGACTTCATGCTCTTCCTGGATGAAAGCCACGTCACCGTGCCGCAGATCGGCGGCATGTACGAGGGCGACCGCTCCCGCAAGACGGTGCTGGTGGAGCACGGCTTCCGCCTGCCAAGTGCCATGGACAACCGGCCGCTGAAGTTCCCGGAGTTCATGAAGAAGATGCACCAGATCGTGTACGTGAGCGCCACACCCGCCACGTTCGAGGTGGAGAACAGCATCGTGGGCAACACCGGCTACATCCCGCACAAACGCGAACGCATCGGCGAGGACGAGGGTGTGCCCGCGATGGTTCCGGGTTCGAGGGCCAAACCCATCGCCCGCATCTCCGGCAGCGCGGAGTCGCTGGAGAAGTTCGACGTCAACGCGAAGGGACGCCATCTCATCGTGGAGCAGATCATCCGGCCCACCGGGCTGCTGGACCCCATCGTCACCATGCGCCCGCTCAAGGGCCAGATTGACGAGACCATCGAGCTCTGCCGCCAGCGCATCGAGAAGAACGAGCGCGTGCTGGTGACCACCCTCACCAAACGCACCGCCGAGGATCTTACCGACTACCTGCGGAACCTGGACCTGAAGGTTCGATACCTGCACAGTGAGATCGACGCCATCGAGCGCGTGGAGATTCTGCGCGCCCTGCGCGCCGGGGAGTTCGACATCCTCGTGGGCATCAACCTCCTGCGGGAAGGCCTGGACCTTCCCGAGGTAAGCCTCGTGTGCATCCTGGATGCGGACAAGGAAGGCTTCCTGCGCAGCGAGACCTCCCTGCTGCAGACGGCCGGACGCGCCGCCCGGCACGTGAACGGAGAGGTGGTGCTCTTTGCCGACCAGATCACCCAGAGCATCCAGGCCCTCATCAACATCAGCGCCTACCGTCGCGAACGGCAGGAAGATCACAACGAGAAGCACGGCATCACCCCGCAGACCGTGCAGCGCGCCGTGCAGGAGAGTCTGCACACCTACCAGGCCGGACGGAATGTTGAGGAAAGCATGGTCCGGGATGAAGCCGGCGGCTATGCCGTGACCGAGGTCATCCGCGAACTGGAATCCGAGATGGCCGAGGCCGCCGTGAAGCTCGAGTACGAACGCGCCGCCCTGCTGCGCGACCAGATCCGTGAGCTCAAGAAACAGGCGGGTATTGAAGACACCGGCATGATGCCCGCCCAGAAGAAGGTGAAGTATGGGGTGAAAAAAGGGTCAAGGGAGAAGGGAAAAGGGAAGAAGGGTTGAGCCGGTGCGTCAGTGGGCAGCAGGCAGTGCGTCAAGACGTTGGACCGTTGTTGTGGGGAGAACCTGGTTTCAGCCTCCGGGAACTGAATGCCGGGCGGGAGTTTGGGTTCGAGGAAGTTTTTAGCTGGATAGTGCATCTTGGAGGATGCGGCCTTGACCGCATCAATGCGGAACTCCAACCCACTCCGTTCCCGCTGCAGGGTCGGAGCTCCGCGTTTACGCGGGTCAGGAAATCTTGGTTGATGCGATGGCGGTGGTCGAGCGCTTGGGTGGCGGGATATCACAAGGGGTGCCAAAGCGGCGGTTCCCGCGCGCACTCCAAAGACGCGGCGCGTCCAGGTGTTGGAGGCGTATGGGTTCTAGGTGATTCTTTTGGGCCTGCAATGTCGAGGGGTGCACGTGACGAGAGCCTTGGAGAGGATGCGGGACGGTACTCCAACTCTCTCCGTTCCCGCTGGCAGGGTTGGAGTTCCGCGTTTACGCGGGTCAGTTCGCGAGCCCCCCTGAGGTTACAAGAATTGACCCTTCACAACGTCATCACACCTGAGATGTCATTCTGCCGTATGACATGATCGAAGCGGGTTGGAGTACCGACTTTAGTCAGCAGAAGCTTCGCAGTCGGTTCAATGAATCAAATAACCCTATCTCGCCCCAAAAGCGTGCCTGGCCCATGCACTCTTCCTCGCATCCTTCTGGTTGGTGACGTGAACCAGCAGTTTCTGTTTCAGTTTGGCGGGCAGCACGGCCAGTCTTGAGGTCGGCCAGCCAACCAGAAATCTGGCCGCGCCTTCGAGCTGGGCCGTTGTAAAATCGTCCCGCTGTCCAACGGTCACGAAATCCGCATCGCCGTACTCCTCCAGCATCAACTCGGGGGCTGACGCATAGTGTAAGTCCGATGCCCAGTCATCGTCCTGAGCATACCAGGTAAAGAGAGCCAGGATGCGGTTCTCTGCCTTGGGGAACTGCTTTGCCAGAAGCACCTGCAGCTTCTTCAGATCTCTCTTCTCGCCCTCCGCTTGCCAGGCCGCCCAAACTGGCCGGATTGACTCTGGCATACCTGCCAGCCACCGGGCTTTTCCTTCTGCAAAAAAATTCCTCTCCTTCTCCTCCATCTCATAGCTGCTATCCGAAAGAGGCACGCGGCCCGCTTTGAGCAGCGAGTTGAAGTACTCCGGTGAAGCCGTCAGCCCAACGGAGGAGAGCCGCTCCTGGTCACGATAAACGTCGACCCTTACACACTCGAAGCAGATCACGAGATCATAGTGATGCTCCCTTGTCGTGACTCGAAGGGCGTGTCTTGGGGCGAAGCAGAACGCCAGTCGATCGTGGCCTTCGGCAACCCCCTTTTTGATCAAACGGAATGCCGTCGCGGTTTGCTCCCAGGTCAGAGTGGTTTCACCCAGGACCCGTTCGTTGTGCAGACGCTCATGCTGCGGCAGCATCTCTCCCGTAGGTTCTAGGGAATACAGTTTCGTCGTCTTCGCCGCCTCGAAAGCCGCCACCACCTCGGCGGGAAGCGAGTCCGGGATCTTGATGTCTTCCGCATTTGCCGGGCGTGAAAACACGAGCCCCAGACAGATCCATCCACTGAGCTGAAGGCAATGCCTCACGATAGCTGACACATTCATAGGGCGGAGGGGTTGGGGGATGGAGACGCGCTTGCGCTCATCACATCAGTTTTTCTCCATGAAATCAAGCCTCGGATCCAACCTTCCCCCCAACAAAAAACCGGACAACCCTCTCGGGTTGCCCGGTTCTCAAATGATCTGTCTGTTGCCTGCTCAGGCTGACTCAGCTTACTGCGCAGCGGCCACGACGCTGTCGGCGGTGATGCCGAGCTCCTTCATGACGACATTGCCGGGGGCGCTGAGGCCGAAACGGTCGATGGCGATGATCTTGCCTTCGGTGCCGACGTACTTCCACCAGAGGGCGGAAACACCGGCCTCGATGGCGACGCGCTTGGTGACTGCGGGAGGCAGCACTTCATCGCGATAAGCCTGGGGCTGGCGGTCAAAACGCTCAAAGCAGGGAAGGCTGACGACGCGGACGCCTTCGCCAAGCTGCTTGGCGGCATCCACTGCATGCTGCACTTCGGAGCCGGTGGCGAGGAGGATGGTCTTCAGCGCGCCGGTTTCCTTCACGAGCACATAGCCACCCTTGAGGGTGCCTTCGCGGCGCACTTCGGCAGGGGTGCCGCCCTGGTTGGGCAGGTCCTGACGGGAGAGGGCCAGAAGCGTCGGGCCGTCATTGCGGCTGTAGGCAGCGGCGAAGGCGGCGGCGCACTCCTCGCTGTCGCCCGGGCGGATAACATCGAGGTTCGGGATCACGCGCAGACCGCTGACCGTTTCCACCGGCTGGTGGGTCGGGCCGTCTTCACCCACACCCACGGAGTCGTGCGTGAAGATGTAGGCCACCGGAAGCTTGGACAGGGAGGCCAGACGGATGCTGGGGCGGCAGTAGTCGGCGAACACCAGGAAGGTGGCACCGCTGATGCGGAAGAGGCCGTCATAGGCTACGCCGTTGCAGATGGCGCCCATGGCGTGCTCGCGAATGCCGAACCAGATGTTGCGGCCCTTCGGATTGGCGGCGGAGTAGTCGCCACCGTCCTTGATGTAGTTCTTGGTGGAACCGAAGAGGTCGGCGCTGCCGGTGATGACGTTCGGGATGGCCTTGGCGATGTGGTTCAAGATCTCACCACCGCTGTTGCGGGTGGCGGCCTTGCTCTCAGCCGGATACTCGGGGATGAGCTTCAGCAGCTCTTCGGCGGAGTGGTCGTAGTTCACGCTGTTGTCCAGCTCGGCCTTGAGCGCCGGGTTGGCGGCGGCCCAGGCGTCGAAGGTCGTGGTCCACTCGGCATGCGCGGCACCGCGCTGTGCCTTGAGGTCGGCAAAGTAGGCCTTCACCTCGTCGCTCACAAAGAAGTGCTGGTCAGCAGGAAGGCCGAGAGCCAGACGGGCGGCGTCGATGAACTTGGCACCGCCTTCACCGTGGGCCTTGGCCGTGCCGGCCACTTCCGGGATGCCCTTGCCGATGAGGGTCTTGGCGATGATGATCTTGGGCTTGCCATTGTTGGTGGCCTTGGCGGTCTCCACCGCGCTCTTGATGGCGTCAAGGTCGTGACCGTCGATGGTCACGGCGTCCCAGCCGAGGGCTTCGAAGAGCTTCTGGAAGTCTTCGCTCTGGGTCACCTTCGCCATGGCGTCCAGCGTGACGTCGTTGGAGTCGAAAATGAGGATCAGGTTGTCCAGGCCGTTGTGGGCGGCAAAAGCTACCGCTTCACGGGCCACGCCTTCCTGAAGGCAGCCGTCGCCGGCGAGGGCGAAGATGTGGTTGTCAAAAATGGTGTGCTCCGCGGTGTTGTATTTCGCAGCAGCCATCTTGCCGCTCAGCGCGAAACCGACGGCGTTGCCCACGCCCTGGCCGAGGGGGCCGGTGGTGCACTCCACGCCTACGGTCTCAAAGGACTCCGGGTGGCCGGGGGTGTGGCTGCGCAGCGCGCGGAACTTGCTCAACTCCTCAACGGGAAGGTCATAGCCGGAAAGGGCCAGCCAGGAGTAGATGAACATGGAACCGTGACCGGCGGAAAGGATGAAGCGGTCGCGGTTGAGCCACTTGGGGCTGGCAGGATCGCACTGCAGGGTCTCGCCGAAAAGCACGGCTCCTACTTCCGCGGCGCCAAGAGGCAGACCCAGGTGACCGGAGTTGCACTTGTGGACGGCGTCCATGGCAAGGCCACGGGCTTCATTGGCGGCTTTCGAGAGGATGGCTTTATTCATCGTGTTTTCTGCGGAGCAATAGATTCTGCAAAGGCGCGCTACATACCTTTCACGGGGCGGGATGCAAGGGCGAATGCTGGGCGGGGGCGACCGCTCCAGCGGACTTGTGAACAATCGGTCAAAAATGTGACTGAATTTCCAGTTCCTCGCAGGCGAGCAGGAATTCGCTGGCCGACCAGGCTTGCTTGATCTTGCCCATGGGGTTGCCAGTCCGGGCGTGCGCCCACTCGTTGAATTCCCAGTCGCCCAGAACGCCCCGCTGGTTCAGCCGGGCGAGTTTGAGCAACTCCTGCCGGGCCAGGACACGGAGGCCCAGACGGTTCACAAAGCGCACCCACGCTGCTCCGATGTACGGCCAGATGCCGCCGTTGTGGTAGTGGCCGGGGAGGTTGAGCAAGTTCACCGTGTAGTACGGACGCCAGTCGGGATCGCCCGGCTGCACCACCGGGTAGAGGTTGGCCACGGGGAAGGGGTCGTTTACCCCCACACCCCACATGAAACGGAAGGCGTGGCGGGCCCGATCCACATCCATGACGTTGAAGAGGAACGCGAGAATATTGCCGTACACGTCGCAGCGCCAGTTGAAGGCAAACGGGGTGACCTGGGCCAGCAGGTAGCTGGTATCACCCAGGCTGAACTGCATGTCCGCAAAGCTGCGCGGCGAGGCCTCCGGCACCGGGGCGGTGCTGGGCCAGAACCGCTGCATGATCACTGCCTTAATCGTCTGGGAGCGGCGCACATAGTCACCCGCACGACCAGAGACGCCCAGCATCTCCAGCAGACGACCAAAGGCAATGTTCGCCCGGTACCAGAGGACCTCGTCCAGCAGCACGTTGTAAGAGCGCCCGAAAAGGTCCGTCCAGTCGCCCGCCTCAGGGATCTCCAGGAGGCCGTCATTGTTGGAGTCATGCGCGCCAAGCCAGTCCATGGCCTTCTGCAGCGTGCCCACCCATTTCCTGGCAAAGGGAAGGTCCTTGGTGCTGCGCACGTGTTCATACGCGGCGATAACGACCCACAGACCGCTGTCGATGGCACAGATGCCGCCCACACCTGAATAGTCGGGCAGGCCGGTGTCGATGTTGACGTTGGCCGGGATCTGACCATTGGGCGAAACATTCGAGAGCAACGTTTCCAGGGTTCGCACCCGGCACTGGGCCACCTCGGCATCCTCCAGGCTCATGCAGCCGATCACGGTGATGGCACCGTCGCGCCCCCAGACGCTGCGGTAATTCGCATCCGTGCCGCGCACCTCGTTCTCCGCCAGGGAGCAGGCGGAGAAGCCCATGGGCGTGATGTTTTTCTTGAGCGTTTCCACCGCCTTTTGATAGGCCGTCTTGAGGAACTCCAGCTCCTCAGGTTTCAGCTCGTCCGTGGGAGCCTGCTGGAGCAGCTGCTGGATCTCCGGGGTGAACCGGTTGTGGCCAGGATCCTCGGGGACTGCTGCGGGCACCTCCTGGATGAGACCGTAGTGCTTCATGCCCTCCAGCACGCCGTCCGCGCAGATGGCGTGGGCCATGTAGGGGCGGGTGGCCAGCACCGCCTCCAGCAGCTCTGGCTGGGCATTCTCCACCACAATGCCGCGCACGTCCGGCAGGTGGAACATGGCGGCGTCGTTTCCTGTATCCCCGGCCACCAAGGTCTCCGCCGGGGAGATGTCCAGGTGGTTGAGCAGCCAGTCCAGCGAGTTGCCCTTGTCCGCCAGCATGGGCAGCACGTCCAGATCCCGGTCACTGGAGTACACCACGGTGGCCTGCAGACCGGCGGTTTCCAGTGCGGCGCGAAGGCCGTCGATGACCTCCATGGAGGCATGATGGAGATACCAGCTCGACTTGAACGGCGATTGAAAATGCGCAGGCTGCGGCACCGCATGCGTGGTCTGTGTGACCACCTCCACCGCCTTCGTGCGATTCCAGCCGCCACTCATGATTTCCGAGAACTCCTGCACCACCTCCTGCGTCTCGCGGCGGTAGATGAGGGTGCCGACGCCGCAGATGAGATAGTCAGGCGGCGGCAAATCCGTGCGGCGGAGCTGGCGCAGGCTGTCCGCCAGCATGCGGCCGGTGTTGTACACCAGCACGGGGCGGGTGTCTTCCGGCAGCGCCAGCCAGGCCCGCTGGAAGTTCAGGGTGGCGTCGGGCTTGCCCAGCAGGGTGCCGTCGAGATCGAAACAGGCGAGCCGGATGGGCAGGACGGGACTGGCAGGGGAGGTTTCAGTGGCGTCAGGCATGCAGAAGGTTCAAGGTCAAACAAACGAAGGCGTGGTGCCCCCCGGTACGAAGGAAGGGTGGGGATCCAGCAGGGATTCCGGTGAAAGGCGGTCCTCCAGTTCACGCAGCACCTGCTGGGCGATGCCCGTCCACGTGAAGAGGCTGCGAGCCCGCTGGCTGCCCAGGCGGCCCAGACGCTCCCGCAGGCGGTCGTACTTCGTGGCCTGGAGCAGGGCGATGCCGAACTCCTCCTTGTCCAGGGTGTCGGCATAAATCGCGTGAACCCCGAAGTCCAGCGCACGATAGAGCCCGCCGTGGGTGGTGACCACCGTGGGCGTGCCGCAGGCCAGGGCCTCGACCGCCGTCATGCCAAATGGCTCATAGCGGCTGGAGAGGGCAAACACGTCTGCCGCACGGTAGCGGTCCGCCAGTTCCTCATCGGACACGGAATCAGAAAGCACAATCCGATCCCGGTAGGGGCTCTGAGAAATAAGCCCCCGCATCTCCTCCAGCAGCGGGCTGTTTCCGGGGTCTGAGGAAACTTGCCCTACTGCGAGATGCAGCCACACATCGTCCTTGCGGGCGGCGGCCACCTCAAAGGCCGGGATCAGCAGATCAAAGCCCTTGTTCCGCGCCAGGCGGCCAAGCGAAAAGATGACCTTCCCCTGATAGCCAAATGACTCCCGCAGTGCCTGACGGCTCGCAGTGCTCACCGGGAAGAAGCGGGTGTCATCATATCCGGGCGGAATCATGCGAATGGTGTCCGCAGGCAGGTTGTAGTCAGAACGCAGGAGGTCGAACTGCTGCGGTGAGGTGGCCACGACCAGATCACAAGCCCGGTAAAGCGCCTGCTCCTCACGAATGCGCACGGGGAAGTTGTACTTCTTGTCGAGATCGGCCACCTCCTCTGGAGCATCGGCCTTCATCTGGCTGCGCTTCCATGCGCCAAGTGAGTGGGGGGTGTGCACATGCGGAATGCCGAGCGCCTCCGCCATCTTTTGCGAGGCCACACCAGCGTCCCAGTAGTGGCTGTTGATAAACTGGTAGGAATAATCATGCCTGTCAATATAGCGGAGCGCATGCTCCACCCATTCGGGCAGCTTGTTGACCAGTGTTTCTTTTGGAATGAAATCTTTCCCTCCGCAGGGCATCCGTAGAATGGTGACATTCTCATCCACCACCTCACGTTCAGGCTGTTCCTCGAACCTGCGTGTCCAGATGTCCACTTTGAAGCCCAGTTGGGCCAGCTTGCGGGAGAGCTCCAGCACATACACCACTTGCCCTCCCGTATCCGGTGCGCCCAGCGGTGGATTGGCAGCGACATAACCGTGGGTGGAAACCATGGCGATCCTCGGGCGGAGTCGTCGGCGACGGGCGGGCGTGGTCTTGGTGGTAAGTGTTTCCATTTCCATCATCATGGGGTACGGCCACCCTGTCCCCCGCACCATAAGCAAGGGCTTTAGAACCGCCTAAACGATCCTGTTTCTCTTTGCCAAGCAAGCAGGGGGCGCGCTGGCACAGAGGATCGTTTGCAGTGGGATAAGTGGATGTGTCCAGGCTGCATTCCTCCAAGACCGCAAGGCCTTCCGACACCTGATCCCACGCAGCTGAATTGGGGGACTGCGGTGAGAATCGCTTTGGCGCTCTTTGTGCTTTCCTATACCCTTCACCTTCCAGCAGGGCCAGGCATTGAACGTCTTCAGCCCCTCAGAGGCGCCATACAGCTTGCCACACCGTCATTCCCGGCAAGATGCCGGGAACAGCACGCAAGATGCGTGCGCTCCCCGAGCTTCTCGCAACCTTTCTACACCTTCTGCAGCCCCTCCAGCACCGACTTGACCTCGCTCCACGCCACTTCATGCGGGGCGCGTTTCGTCCGGGCCGCCACGGCAGCCGTGGCTCCCGCCGCTTCCCCCATGGCAACGGAGTTCCCCGTGACGCGGTAGCTCGCGTGGGCCGTGAAGTCGCCGCTGATGCAGCGGCCCGCCATGAGCAGGCCGTCCACGTCTTTCGCGATCAAAGCCCGCAAGGGGATGTCGTAGGGGTGGAACTTGAAGTCGGCGTGAATGATGGCCTTTTTGTCATTTGCCTCCTTGTCATGAGCGTGGATGTCCACGCCAAACGTGGCCTGGGTCACGGCATCATCATGTCGTGCACCTGTGGCCAGGTCGTCGCGGTTCACGGTATAACGGCCATGGATGCGCCGGCCATCGCGCACGCCGATCTGTTCTGGCGTGGCTACGATCTGCATACCCTCCCAGGGTCCACCGAGCTTGCGCAGGCCACGCACGACGTTGAACACCTCCGCACGGGCGCGGATGGTGGCCTCAGTGATCGCCGGAGCGTCAAAGGCCTTGATGCCATATTCGTGATTGATCATCACCATCACGAGGTTGTCCCGCACTTGGAAGAGCGTGGGCATGCCGTAGGAGGGTTTGAATCCGGCCCGGATGATTTCATTCTTGAAGCCCTCTGTGGCCTGGTGGTGCCAGTCCCACATGCTCTTGCGGTTCTCCGGGGTGACCTGGTAAAAGGAAATATAGTTCTTGAGCGCCTCCGCATCCTTCACCACGGCCAGGGTGTTCAGCGTCATGGGCTGGCAGGGACATTCCGCCCCACCTTGACCAATATCCCAGCCACAACGGGCCATGGCACCGAGGTCACCATCTCCCGTGGCATCAATAAAGACCGGGGCACGCCAGGCCTGACGACCCGACTTCGACTCCGTGATTACCGTGGTGAGCTTGCGACCATCCCGATAAGCGGCAGCGAGGCGGGTGTGCAGGTGAATCTTCACACCTGCCTCCACGCACATCTCTTCCAACAACACCTTCATCTCCTCCGGTTCATACACAAACTGGTCCGGCAGCTTGCTGCGGCGGGCATCCCGCTCGTCCAGTCGACGGATGATCTCCTGGGCGAGGCCGGGTTTGTTGAAGTCGAAGATGTAGGTCAGCAGCCCCGCAGTCCACACCCCGCCCAGGCAACCGTGAATCTCGATGAGGCGGGTCTTCGCCCCCGCCCGCGCCGCGGCCAATGCGGCAGCGATCCCGGCTGGCCCGGCCCCGCAGACGATGACATCCACGTCCTCACCTAGCGGCAGATCTTGCGCAGGCTCCGCAAAGACGCCCGTCTTCAACTGCGCCACCTCTGGAGTGGACGCCGCCTCGAGCCAGGGTCCCGAGGCCAGCGTAGCCGCCCCGGTCAGAGCGGAGCGCAAAAAGGTGCGGCGGCCATTTTCAGGGCGGTGAGGGGAAGAGGTGGATTCGGACATGGCAGAAGCAGTGAGAAGGGCGAACGCTGGTTTGTTCCCTAGAGTCCCCGATCCCGCCATGTTGGACAAATCGGTGCGATCGAGCACGCTGCTAAATTTTTAGCATTTAGCACTCGACAGTTGCACGTGACGAGTGCTAAAAAATTAGCATGAAGCGGAAATTGCATGAGCTCAGCCGACGCGAGCGGCAAATCATGGAACTCATATTGGTCAAAGGCTCCGCCTCTGCAGCCGAAGTGGAGGCAGGGATTCCCGATGCACCAAGCTACTCCGCCATCCGCGCCCTGCTGCGCATTCTAGAGGAGAAGGGCCATCTCAAGCACCGGGAGGAAGGGGGACGTTATGTGTACGAACCGATCGAGGCCCCGCAAACGGCGAGTCGGTCGGCCCTCCAACAGGTGGTGAAGACATTCTTCGGCGGCTCGTTGGCCGATGCGGTTGCCGCGTTCGTCGATGACAAGGACGGCAACCTCTCCAGCGATGAGTTGAAACGGCTGGAGGACATCATCAAAAAGGCAGGAAAGCCGGGCTCTGAGCCCCGGGCGTCTTGAGATCAACATCCTTTCACATCGGACTCACATCCCAAAACAGCGCCATGAATGCCATCACCCCCCTCATGATTGACCTTGGGCTGCGCAGCAGCGCCATTCTGATTGTCGTCTTTGCTTTGCTCGCTGTCTTTCGCCGTGCCTCCGCAGGCGCGCGCAGTGCCGCCTGGCGCGTGGGATTCCTGCTGCTGTCCCTGCTGCCCCTGACTTATTACTTCGAACCCCCGTGGTGTCTGACCGTGGCCGAAATGGCTCCGCCTCCGTCTCGAGAACGGTCGATCTTCAACGCACCGGAGGAGCTGGACCCGGCGAACAGCATCTATGGCGGGCGTTCCATGATGGAGTCCCTGGAAGAAACCAGCCCGGGAATCACGTGGATCGTCATCTGGATGGCAGGTGCCGGGGTCTTGCTGATGCGCCGTTTCATCTCCAGGCGGCAGTTGAGGAAGCTGGCGAGGCAAACCATGCATCTCACGCCCAAGTCACGGCAAGGACGCTTGTGCAAGCAACTGGCCACCTCACTGGGCATCTCACGTCGTGTCCGCCTGCGCCATGGTCCCACCTTGGCCGTGCCCGTCACCTGGGGCATTCGCAGACCCGTGATTGCGCTGCCGACGGCCTCGTCCGACTGGGATGAGGTTCGGCTTGAGGCCGCCCTGCTGCACGAACTGGGGCACATCCGAAACCGCGATGCCTTTTCCCGTCTCCTCGCCACAGCGGTGCAGGCATTCTACTGGCCCAATCCTCTGGTATGGATCGCCGCCAGGGCCTGGCGGACCGCCCAGGAACAGGCCTGTGATGATCACGTTCTCCTCAAAGGCACCCCAGCCGACACCTATGCCCACCAACTGGTGGAAGCCGCACGCAGCCTGGCCGTGGCACGTCAGCGCCTGGGCACAGCGCTGGCCATGGCACGCCCTTCCACTCTGGAGCAACGCATCACCGCCATCCTAAATCCCCGGGTGAACCACCAGCCCGTGAGCCGCAGCACCTGGTTCAAGATCTCCACAGCGGGAGTTCTGTGCCTGATCCTCCTGACCATGGTGCAGATTCGCGGACTCGCGGCACCCGCGGAAGACTCCAGCAAAGGCAATCCCACAGAAATACAAGATCTGGCTGAACGCACGGTGCTCCCCGAGCTGAAACTCCGCATGGCCTCCCTGGAGGAAGCGGTCGCCGCCATACGCCTCAAGATCGTCGAGGCATCACCGGAGAAGAGGCCGCTTAAGATAACGGTGACGCACCTGTCCGTGCGCGACAGACAAGCCAAGATGTCGGTAGATTTCATACAAATTCCCCTGCATGAAGCACTAAACTACATCACCCAACTGGCAGGGGTAAAGTTCCGCTACGTGGACAACGAGGTGCTGATTGAAGGGAACGAACCTGCCAGCGATTGACGGCATTCTCGCCCACGGTTCATGGTGACAACTCTTCCACCGGGAAAGAGTTGAACAGCACACACCAGTTCCACAGGGGATACGGTTGTCCGGCACGCGTCCCATACTCCCGATCTCCGAAGGCATAGACCGCCTTCTCGGGATCGGAATCCCGCAGGTTGCCGTAGGAAAACGCGCGATAGGCCACCAGCGTCTGCCCTTCCAGAAAAGGCACCTGATTGCGGAGTTCACGATTCTCAATCCGGATCACGATCTTCCCATCCTCATCCCGCAGATCCCGGATGGGTGCCCGGGTGGCGGCAGCAGCCGGGGCTTGGTTCGCGATGTAACAGGTGCCTTCGTCCAACTTCAAAGAGATCGATGAGCCCTCCCGTGCCACCGCCAGCTCCGTGGTGGCAGGCTGCCCTTCCACGACCGGCGTCAACCGCACGGCCGTGATGCGGCCGACCGCTCCAAGATAGGGGACACCGTAGCTGATCTTGATCTGGGCGCCCGGAGGCAACGGAGCCGCCAACTTGAGCCGGACTTGCGTAGCGGATGACAATTGCACGGCCTCAAGGGCGATGACCGCCCCTGATTGGTTGCGAAGCTGGAAGCCAGCCAGTGAGCCATACGTGCCCGGTTTTCCAGCAGCCGATTGCTGGCGCGGCAAAAACGCGTCATCCAGCACCAGGGGCGGACGCGGAACGATGAAGTCCACCAACACGGAGGAGCGTCCCGCCTCCGGTACGGCCCGCCGGGGACGCAGCGGCTGCCAGTCCTCCTTCTCGATCAGAACACGGCGCACCACCTTGGCCACTTGCTCGCCATACCAGCGTTCTCCATCTGCGGCCAGGTGAATGCCCTCCCCATGACGGCCCGCATAGCGGCTATTGATAGCGCTGGGCACCATGTAGTGCGGTCCCACCATGTACAGGTGCGGATCCTGGTCAGCAGCCATCAACTGGGCATGCCCGGCGGCCCCCAGTGTCTGATAGGTGAAGAGAGGGATCTCCCCGGCCTGACCGGTGATCGCCCGAAGATCATCCGACCATTGTTTCCGATAACTCACCAGCCGGTCGCGATACCACTCCTGTCCCTTCGGAGCCGGCAGTTCCGCCTCCCAACGGCTGGGCACGAGCCCGCCGGTGGGGCCGCCATTGGCCTCCCCCTGCATCCAGACCAGGGCGGTGATGGCGAAGTCCTGGCCCCGGGCTTTGGACAGGGCCACCGCCCGCCGGGCATCGTCCAGGCTGGTGACATAGAAGCCGCCGGCATGCCGCTTGGTCTCCGGGGAGCGCGGGTCTGCCGACTGGTTGGCAGAGGAAAGCTCATCGATGCCGCGGCCGCCCTGGCCGGCATAGGTCACGAGAAAATGCGGCGCCTCACCTGCCTGCGAAGCCACGCCGGGCAGGGTGGCCTTCAGGTGATCCGCCAGGCCATTGGCAATCGTCTCTCCGGTGCCGCCGTTCATGGATGCTTGCAGAGGCACCAGAGCAAAGTCCTCCGCCGGACGCCCCTCAGGCTTGGCCGACCACGGTCCATGCGCCCATGTACGCACTCCCCGCTGAAACATCCAGTTTCCCCATGGAGACGGGGTGGTGGTGACTAGGGGCAGGGACTCTGAGCCCTCGCACAATGACTGCCCCATGAGCCACAGGCCCTGCAGTGGGGGTGGGGGAGGAGGATCAGCATGACCTTGCATCGCAAGTCCCGTCATCATCAAGGCGAGGATCGGGCGAAGACAGATTCGGGGGGAAGAAGGAAAGCTCATGAAGGGGCAGGCTGGAAAAGGAACGGGGGACCGTCCTCATTCTTGCCAAACCGGTCTGGAGTCTGACAGGATCATTTTGTCCATCACGAGCTGGGGCTTCTTTGCAAGTTTGGTGCAAGCCGCCGCGTCTTGGCCTCACGCTTTCGCCCACCTTCTCCACCTCCATGCCCTGGCTTCAGAATTACGACCCCTTTGGCAACCCTTCCCTCTCCACCCTGGTCGCCGCCATTCCCGTGGGGGTCCTGCTCGGGCTGATCGCCTCGGGGAAACTGCGCATCCACCTCGCGGCGGTCGTGGCCCTCATCGTGGCGCTGGTCGTGGCCGTGGCCGGATTTCACATGCCTCTGACCGCCGCCACCGCAGCCGCAGGCTATGGCGCGGCCTTCGGCCTGCTGCCGGTGGGATGGATGATCCTGAACCTGATCTTCCTGTACCAGATGACGGTGGAGAAGGGATGGTTCGATGAACTACGGACCAGCTTCACCCGCATGGCACCGGACCCCGGCATCCAGCTCATCCTGGTGGCCTTCTGCTTTGGGGCCTTCTTTGAGGGCATTGCGGGCTTCGGTGCTCCGGTCGCGGTGACCTCGGCCCTGCTCATCCAGCTGGGGTTCCGGCCTCTGGAGGCCTGCGTGCTTTCCTTGATCGCCAACACCGCCCCGGTGGCCTTTGGCTCACTGGGCATTCCGATCGTCACCCTGAACAAGGTCACGGGCCTGGGTGAGCTCACCCTTTCTCAAATGGCAGGGCGGCAGCTGCCCTTCTTCTCAGCGATGATCCCGGCATGGATCATCGCCGTGCATGGTGGGCGGCCTGCTCTGCGACGCGCCTGGCCGGCAGCGCTGACCGCCGGCGTCTCGTTCGCCTTCATGCAGTTCATCATGTCGAACTATCACGGCCCCATGCTGGTGGACATTGTCTCCGCCCTCTTTGCCCTGGGGGCCATGGCCGTGCTGCTGCGCTTCTGGAAGCCCGCCGAAGCTCCCGCCAGCGCGCATGTCCAGAGCATCGCCGATACGGGAGCGCGCATCCGCAAGCGGGCCTGGCTGCCCTGGCTCATCCTCACCGGAGTGGTGTTTGTCTGGAGCCAGCCGGGCATCAAGGACAGCCTGGATGCCGCCTTCAGCCGCGATCTTCCGGTGCCCGGTCTGCACAACGAGGTGCTGCGCGTGCCGCCCGTGGTTCCTGAAACCCCGGCCGCGAAGCCTGAGGCAGCCCTGTTCAAGCTGAACCTGCTTTCCACCACCGGCACTGCCATCCTTCTGGCCGCCCTGGTCTCCGGTCTCATCATGGGATTCAGCCCGCTGCGCATGCTGCAGATCTGGCTGCGCACCATCATCAAGATCCGGCTCTCCCTCATCACCATCGCCTGCATGCTCGCTTTGGGCTTTGTCACGAAGTACTCGGGGGCCGACGCCACGCTGGGGCTCACCCTGGCAAAGACGGGTTGGCTGTATCCCTTCTTCGGCACCTTGCTCGGCTGGCTCGGCGTGGCTCTCACGGGCTCAGACACCGCTTCGAACGTGCTCTTTGGCTCCCTGCAAACGATCACGGCCCAGCAGGTGGGCGTGAGCCCGGTGCTCATGGCCTCTGCCAACAGCGTGGGCGGCGTGATGGGCAAGATGGTGGATGCCCAGAGCATTGTGGTGGCCAGCACCGCCGCCCAGGTCTTTGGCCAGGAGGGGGCCATCCTGCGCCGGGTCTTCTGGCACAGTTTGGTGCTGGCATCGCTGGTCGGCGTGCTGGTTTTCCTGCAAGCCTATGTCTGGCCGTTCACGGAGATGGTGGTGAAGTAAGCCTCGCAGAACAGCGTTGCCCCCCGGCCTTCACGGTCCGTCCAGGGCAGGCTTTGAATAATCATGATTCACTCAACGTCCATGTTACTCGACGTCACCACCTTCCTATGAAATCACAACACGTTCCCTCTCTGACATGGCTGGCTGCGCTTCTGATCGTAGCGGCTGATTTGCCTGTCTATGCACAGGAAGTACCAGCTGCGCCCGTCTCTGCGTCCGCGCCCGCACCAGCACCCAATCCCATTCGGCGACGGGTTACGGGCCCCGGATTCAACGAGGGGTCGGACATCCAGCTCAAGCAGAACTACCGGATTCACCTGACCATCGCGGGCGTCGGAGATAAAAAGCGCGAATGCTCCCTGCTCACTTCTTCCCGTCAGGTGAAGAGCAGCCTCTTCGCCGGAGAGCTGGGTGACACCTCTGCACAAAATGCCGCGACCCTGCCCTTGGGATTGCGCATCTCCTTCAGTGGCCTGCTGGATGAGGCGGATGAAGGCCTGCGCTTTCAGTACTCCCTCACCACTTCCATTCCCACACCCAACACCGTTCAGAATTCAGACAAAGGCACCACGATCACCTCCTACAGCTATACTGAGGAGGGCACGACCAGTTCCCTCCTGATGAAGCCGGGCAAAACCTACGAGGTGCTCAAGTCTGGCAGCCGCATCTACACGTTGAGCATTGAGGCAGTGAAGGAAGATCCGTAACAGGAGCAGGAGGGCTACCAATGGGTGTGCGGATTGCCACCCACGGGGGTAAAAGCAGGCATAATGCATGACCAAAGCTGCCTCGCGAATGCTCGATGAGATCGGGCACTTCGCTCAACGTGAGCACTTTATGCTGCCTTCGCACCTCCAGGCATGGGTTATGCGACTAACATGGGCAGCGCTGTGAGATGATCATCCGGGTGGATGACATCGACCAGCTAAAATCAAACCCATACCGCCATGCTTTCCTGGACTGTAACATTCTTGGTAGTTGCTCTGATCGCGGCTGTGCTCGGTTTTGGTGGCATCGCTGGTGCCGCTGCCGGGGTGGCCAAGATCTGCTTCTTTATCTTCCTGGTCTTCTTCCTGATCTCGCTGGTCACCGGTCGAAGAACAGCCCCGTGACGGGCCTGCCATCGGCCATCCCTGGCAGCGGGCCCCAACCCACATTTCATGATCAAACCCCCCGCGCAGGGCAGCCATAGGGCTGCCCTGGCTTGTTTGCAGGCTCAGGCCGGAGGGCCTGCGGGTTTGCTTTTCACGCATTCCGTGTTTTAATTGTCGGTTCGTTTCCCCCAGACCGCCTTCATGTCCAAGTTTCTGCTCATTATTGGCCTGCTGATTTTTGCCTACGCATGCCGCACTTTTCACAATCGCTACCTCAACAAGGCGGGTTGGGTGGCAGTGCTGGTGGCCAGTTATCTCGCTGCCTATTTCCTTACCGGAAGTCATGTCTGGGGCTGGCTGGCGCTCGCCCTGTGGTTCCTGTTCCCCTGGGTGGAGATCGTCGGCCGGGTGCGCAAGCTCCGCTTCCCCATTCACAGCCACGTGAAGCATCGTTTTCCCCCGTCCCGCGAGGTGTTTCCAGATCTGGACGAGATCACGAATGAAGTGGAAGAAGCGGGTTTCAGCAAGACGGATGACGCCGGCTGGAAGTGGGATGAGACTGACCATTTTGTCCGTCTCTTTTACAATGAGGAAAAGAAGCTCCAGGCCACCATCAGCGTCGCCCAGCAGGAGGCCTTTATCTTCTCCCACGCCAGCCTCACCACCCGCACCGCCGATGGTGAAACGCTGGTGACGACGAACTACCCCTTCAGCTTCACCATGAAGCTGTCTCCCCGTCAGCGTATGAACCGCTGCGACGACGCCGAGACCTTTGAAGACATGCTGGTGTCTCACGAGGCCTTCCTGGCCCGCCATGGCATCACCTCGGCCAAGACAGAAGCGCAGGATCCTGAAAACCTGCACACCGTCATCGAAGATGACCTCGTGCAGCAGGTCTCCCACAACCTCGATGCTGGCGTTATTGTCCGCACTGAAGGCGAGCAATTCCGCTATTCATGGAGAGGCTGCTTCTTCCTGTGGTGCCAGGTCGTGAAGGATATGCTCCGCGTATAGTTGACTCCAGCACCGTGCATCTTGTCTGGCGCATCTCGACGCCGGACCGTGGAAACAGATGCAAAAAGCAAGTATTTCGCCCGTTTTGACATGCAGTTTGCATGAAAACGGCCGGAGAACCAGGTTCGGCGCAATATGTCAACCCGTTGATAGCGAGCCAGTTATACACTGGCATCTCGAGTTGGAACCGAACCTGCAAGAGAGGGAAGGCAGTTGCGTGTCCCCGACGCGCCTCCTTCCATGAAATCGACTCTCTTCCATCCCATCGTCTCCATCATTGCAGGCATTTGCGTGCTGATCTTTCCCGCATTGCTGAACTACGTGGTGGGTATCTATCTCATTCTGACAGGAGTGCTCGCTCTGACGGGACGCCCTTCATGATTGGATTGAAGAAGTGAAGACCAAGCGAGCCCGTCATTTTCCGATCCCTTTCCCCAAGGCCTGAGATCAGATCAAAACAAAACCATCTACTACAAACCACACCCCTCCTTCTATGAAATACGACATGAAATCCAGCCTGTTGATCGCCGTCGCCCTCTTCCTCACCGGTGCTTCCGCCCTCTTGTTCACCAGTTGTGAAGAGAAGCCCCGCTCCGCCACCGAGGCGGTAAAGGACGGTCTCAATATTCGTGAAAACGAGAAGGCCAAAGACGCGGGCGAGGACCTCAAAGACGCGGCTAAAGACGCAGCTGAGGGCGTGAAAGATGCGGCCAAGGACGCCAAAGAAGCCGTGAAAGACGCCACCAACTGATTTGCAGGTCCATCCCGGTGCGCAGCCTCGAATCAGAGGGGCAGCGCGCCACCTGTCCCTCCTGGGGGCAGTAAAATGTGATCCCGGCCGCATGCCCGCCATGCGGTCGGGATCTCCTTTTTTTGACGCGGAAGCACCCACCTTCATCCCAATTTAGTTTCCATGATCCGCTCCTGGCATCGCTGGCTGTTCACCATCGCCGCCTTCCTGCTGCTGGTGGCCCTGGCCGCCAACATTCGCAGCGCCCGTCTCACCGAACAGAACATCACCAGCGTGCTTCACACGGATGAGGTCATGGCCCGATTCCTCCGTCTGCGTGCGCTGCTCAGTGAGACCGAATCCACCGCCCGGGGCTACGCACTGGCAGGCGACACCGTGAGTCTGGCCCTCATGGGGCAGAGTCGCGCCGACGCGCTGCTGGAGTTGAGGAGGATTCAGGAAATGACTCACGACAACCCTGTTCAGCAGGATCTGCTGCTCCGTGTGAGGGAGCTCGCCGAGTCCCGGTTCGCCGCGTTTGACCTGATGGTGACCCAACGGGGCAACGCGGTGGATCCGCGCACGATGATCCCGCTGGTGGACGAAGGCCGCGGCCTGAGCCGTGCCCTCCAGGCCCGCATGGATGAAGGCCTTGCGAGGGAACAACTGCTTTTTGACCGGCGCAACGCACGCACGTGGTGGCATCTGCATATGCTCCACCTCACGTCCATCGGGAGTGGGATCATGGCTATCATCACTGCCGCAGCAGGCCTGTTCCTCATGAAACGGGCCCAGAAGTCGGCACTGAAAGCAGCGGTGCTGGAGCTCGACAAGGCAAGGGTGGAACACATCGCGCAAAAGAAGAGCCGCTTCCTGGCCAACATCAGCCATGAGATCCGCAACCCACTGACATCTATCATTGGTCACGCCGAACTCCTGGCGAAGAGTCCCGACAGCAAGGCTGGACGGGAATCCCTGGTGGCCATTCAGGCGAGTGGCCGCTCGTTGCTGCGCCTGGTGAATGACCTGCTTGACCTCTCCCGCATGGAAGTAGGTCGCCTGAAGCTGGAACCTGGGCCGGTCAACGTGCGGGATGTGCTGCGTGAAGTGGCAGTGGTGCACGAGGGCGCGATTCGTGAAAAGGGCCTGGCCTTCATCTGCCGCACCTCACCCGAAGTCCCATCCCTGCTTGAACTCGATGCGGAACGCCTGAAACAGGTGCTGGGCAATCTGGTCTCCAACGCGTTGAAATTCACCACGGAAGGCAGCATTGCCCTGGAGGCCTTTGGCACGCGCGTGGCCGGCACCCATCCCAGGTTTGATCTTCAGTTCCGCGTGTCCGATACTGGCGTGGGCATCTCGGAAACAGATCAGAAGCGCATCTTCCGCGACTATGAACAAGTGGCGGAGAATACCGCTGGTCGTGGCACCGGTCTGGGTCTCAGCATCTCCCGCCAGCTCGTCCAGCTAATGGGCGGAACCATTGCATTGAAGAGTGAAACCGGCGAAGGCTCGTTCTTCACCATCAACCTCCCCGGCGTGCCCGTGGTGCCAGGGGGAGCAGTATCTGAAGGTGTTGAAGAAGATGTGAAGGCCGGGGCAGCAGCCGCGAGGTGAGGGGGGAGAGCCTACCGGTTTCGGTGAGTCCGCTGAAGCTCTTCCTCGAAGAGGATGCGGCGACAAGCCCAACGTTGGCGAGCTTCCAGCGAGTCTACGTTGGGTGCGTGGAAGAAGAAGCTCTACTCCGAAGGAGTTACGGCGGTCTGGATGGCTGTGGCGGCCACAAGGTGATCCCTCGTCCAACCCTGATCCCAGCGTACACCTTGGGCCTTCGTTCATCGGGTGAGCCACGCCGTTATATACAGGGAAATTTGTGCCTGCCAAGGAACCTGGGGGACTGACGTGGAGGTGTTGATGGCGGTGGGGAGAAAGCGGATTCTGTCGGCGTTCCCACCTGATCATCCTCCGCGGAGGTACCCAAGGTTGACTCGCTTAGGGCTCGTCCAACCTTGGGCTATGCTACAAATTCCTTACAGGGATTAGCTTCGGACTGAGCTAGAGCCGGTTCCTTGGCGGCCACCCCAAAAACGCGCGAGGTTGGTCCGTTCTCCTCACGTCGACAACTACGATCGGCGTTGTTTCTCATACCCAAATAGAACGTTTTGACGGCCAGCCAGTATCTAAGAGCGCGGGCCCGCTCCGCGGGGATCACCTGCCTCCATTTCCAGTCGCCCCAGCAGTTCCCCCTCTGCCACATCGCCTCCAACACCGGACGTAGTTGTTGACGTGAGGAGGCACTAACTGAAGCGTCTATGATGAGGATCTCGCGAATGAGGTCCGCGCCCCAGACCGCCGCAACTCCTTCGGAGTAGGCCCCAATCTCAGTCCACCCAACGTAGACTCGCTAGAAGCTCGTCAACGTTGGGCTTGTGGCCAGATCCTCTTCGAGGAAGAGCTTCGACTGAACCCGGGGTGATCCGGGCTCCTCCGCACTACCTCGAATACATGGTGCATTGCCCAAGCCTCACAAAGGATCCCTGTCCCAGAGGCGGCAGCACAGCCCCTGTCTACATCTTCCATATACTCCTAGAACTCTCTCCTCTCAATCCTCCTCACCCGCCTCCGCCTCCGCCTCCGCCTCCGCCTCCACGTTCCCGCCATCATCCAGATCCCGCAACCGCTGCCGTTCCTTCCGGCGGTCGGAGCGGTGCTCGATGGCACGGAGCTGTTTGGGCGTGAGCTCGTCCTTGCGGCGAATCCAGGGCGGTGGGCCAGAGTCGCCGGCCATGATGGAACCCAGAGGCTCAATCTCCGCCACCACATCCGCGAGCCCAAACTGCTCAATCTGCGCCTTCACCTGGGCCGCCGGCTTGTAGCCGAGCGGTGACTCGGACAAATCCGGTTTACCGTAGAACCAGCGGACCTCGATGCCGCGGGTGCTGTGCTCCAGCGCCTGCTGCACCCGTTTGGTATCAAGCTCGCCTTCATCGTTGCGATACTTCCGCATCATCGCGGTGCGTGACTGATTCCTCCCCGCACCATGCGGACAGAACGAAAGGTAGTCCTCGTTATCTCGCCCCAGCACCATGAGGATGGGGCTGGCCATGTTCAGTGGGATGAGCCCCAACAAGGGACGTCCTGCGTCATCTTTCCAGGCCGGGGTCGCCCCCTTGCCGTGGAGGAAGACATCACCGCGTTTCCAGACAAAGTTGTGCTCGTTGCCAAAGGCGGCCACGGCCACGCCACCCGTTCTTTCCAAGAACCGGGCGTGAATGCTCTCATGATTGGCCTTGGTCCAACGGGACACGTATTGCAGCGCCTCCCAATAGTCGCGCCCCTCCTGGGTGCCGTAGTCAAGCCACGCCGCCGGAGCGGGGATGTCGGCGGCATGACGCTTGACGTGAGCCAGCGCCGCCTTCTGCCCACGGGCATAAACCTTGGCCCCGAGCCCGCGGGAGCCGTGATGCGTTACAAGTACCAGACTTTCATCATGCCCTTCCAGCGCGGCTGCCAGTTCTTCATGGCCCGCTGTACGCAGTTGCTGGCGAACCTCATGGGAGATCCGGATCCTGCCCAGATAGGCAAAGTGGTTGCCATCGCCCTGGTCGGCCATGTGCTTGAGTGCGTCTTCCCGCAGGCCCTGGAGAAACGGATTCTGCCAGACATTCTCATGATTCACGGCGTGCGGCACATAGTTCTCCGGCCGTCGGCCCCCCATGCCAAAGCGGGTGGAAGCCATGAGGTCATCCAACATTTCCGTCACACCTTTTCCACATTGGAAGAACGTGGCGTGCATGGAGCAGCAAATGTCTGCGCTGTGGGCACTGGGGATGATGGCGTTCTGGACCGCCACGGCGCCTCCGACCGGAATGGTCGCGGGGACGGACCCGGCAGGACAAGCATCCGGCATGACCGCCCCGCGAGTCACCACCGGTGTTTGCAGCAGCTCGGTCATGTAGCGACGCACGGACTTGATGTTCCGCTCGTCCTCAGGGCAGGTGGCCTCGATGGCTTCTGCCAGGGGTGCGGCCGTCTCCCGCATGGTCAACTTGGGCGCAGTGGGAGGGAAGTCCCGACGCAACAGCTTCAGCAGATATGCCGGATCCGTGATGCCTTTGGCCTCATACTCGGCGGCTTTGACAAGGGCTTGTCCAATCTGCGGTCCGGGGGCCCATCCGGCCTCCAGAAAGTCTTCTCCATTTAACACTGACATTGAAGGAAACTGCCAGATGACGTGCGCCTTGTCGAGCGCCGTGGCATCAGGTGCCCTGACTCCCCAGTCAGGATGGTCACAATGTGAAATTGATGTTGCACTCTGTCCAGAATCCAACGCTGGAGTCGTATGGATATGCGACTCCCGCATGCCCGACCGCCCCGCGTTCCCACACAGCTTCTCCATCCGCCCGGTACGCCTCGAGGACGAGGCGGCGCTGGCGCAACTGCTGCTGACGTGTCGTGAAGACGCGTTTCACTGGCGGGCACCCGGCAGCTTCACGCTCGCGGACTTCGCGATAGAAACCGCAGGGGAGCGCATCTGGGTGGCGGAGGGGGACGACGGAACCGTCTGGGGGTTCATCTCCATCTGGGAGCCGGACAACTTCATCCACCACCTGTATGTGCACCCGGCCTGCCAGCGGAGTGGACTGGGAGAGGCGCTGATGCGCACCCTCTTCTCCTTCAAGGAAACAACGTGGACGTTGAAATGTGCGGCGGCCAATGGCCGCGCCCTCGCCTTCTACGAAAAGCACGGGTGGACCGTGGAGGGGCGCGGGGAGGATGTGGGCAGTGATTATTTCCTCATGCGATCTCCCGTCCCGGGACGGGAGGAGACGCCGGCCCCGGGGCCGGTGGCATGACGGGCCTCACTCGTGCCCGGGGCAATGCCAGTGGCGGCCGCGATGGTCGCACCAGTCGTGGCAGTGATGATGATGGTGACAGCCGCAGAAGCGGACGCCGCAGACGTGGCGCAGCTTCTGCATGAAGGTATCGCCCGGGGTGTTGGAGTTCACCGTGGAGGCTGCCATGGTGGCACCACAGGCAAACACAAGAACTGCAAGGGGGACAAACAGCATTTTCATGTTGGAGGCTTCTCGATGGAAGCAGCTGGAGGATTGAAGCAGTGCGGGTTTCAATAAACTATCCATGCCTCCGTCCGGCCGCCACCCGGCGGTCTCGTGAGGCAGGAGAAGAGCCAAAATCACCGACCGATCACGACATAGCCGACACCTGGAATGTAGATGGTGTGACCGCCATGGCCGTGTCCGTGGCCATGACCGCCGTGTCCGTGGCCATGACCGCCGTGTCCGTGGCCATGACCGCCGTGTCCGTGGCCATGGCCGCCGCCGTGGCCGTGGCCGCCGCCGTGGCCGTGGCCGTGGCCGCCGCCGTGTCCGTGACCGCCGCCGTGTCCGTGACCGCCGCCGTGTCCGTGACCGCCACCGTGTCCATGGCCGTGATCATGACCACCGGCAAAAGTCGCGGTGGGAGCAAAGGCAAGAGTGAGCGCGATAACGAGGGATGAGATGACGAGTTTCATTGGGTTTTTTGAGCCGCGCTGTTGCGTTGTGTTGTGCGTCGCGGTTCGTCAGATCAGACGAGGCTCATGAACCCTTATTCATCATTCCATGATCATTCTTAAAAATTGGCAGCCCCCTTCTTCGGGTCCTTCCGCCATGATCATTCCTGCAAACCGGTGGCGGCGAGAATGTCCTTCACGCAAAGTCCTTCAAGGTTCGAGTAGGCAACATCTGCCTGGCCCAGGCTCTCCAGCGGATGAGTGGTGGCCACCGCCACCACCTTCATGCCGGCCCGTTTGCCGGCTTCAATGCCGACATGCGCATCCTCAAACACCACACAGCGTGCCGGAGTGCGGGCGAGCTTTTCCGCCGCCTTCAAAAACACCTGGGGATCCGGTTTGCCGACAGTCACATCTTCCGCGCTGACAATGTGTTGAAAATAGCGATCCAACCCGGTCATGCCCATGATGGTCTCAATGTTCAGACGGGGCGTGGAGGACCCTACGGAGGTGGGGATGCCCAGAGAGAGCAACTCTTCCAGGAGCGTCACCACTCCAGGCAGCGGAACGATCCCATCCCGACGCAGAATATCGCGATACAGCTCTTCTTTGCGATCGCCCAGGCGGGCGATCTCTGCGTGATCTTCCGCCGCCACAAAGTCAAAGCACATGGGGATGATCTGCTGGTTGCGCATGCCAAAGGTGGCTTTGAAAAAGCCCTCTGGCATGGGACGGCCGAGCTCTTGAAACAGCAGCTGCCAGCTTTCCTCATGCTGCGCATGGGAGTCGATGATGACGCCGTCCCAGTCGAAGATGAAACCGGTGGTGGCGGAAAGGGAGATGTCGGGCATGGCACCAATGAAGGTGCCAAATGCCAAACTTCAAATCTCAATCTTCCCGCTTCAGTGACCCAGGCTGGAACGAAGTGTGTCAGCCTTTGACCCGCCGAGAGGCGAGGAGGCCGTGCCTTGGCGCAAAGACGAAGGCGAGGGCAAAAATCAGAGCCTGCACCAGCACCATGCAAGCACCAGGGGCGGCGTTCAGGAAGAAACTGATGTAAACCCCGGTCACACACGAAACGACCGAAGAGAGCGCCGCCACGACCAGCATGCGGTCAAAGCGATCCGTCAACAGATGGGCAATGCAGCCCGGTGTGATGAGCATGGCCACCACCAGCAGGATGCCCACGGCCTGTAGAGCCGCCACGATGGTACCCGCCAGCAGCGCGAGAAGCACATAGTAGAGAGCCTGCGTGTTCAGGCCAATGGTGCGCGCATGCGTGGGGTCGAAGCAGTACAAGAGCAGATCCTTTCGCAAAGTCAGGACTACGCCCAGCGTCAGCACAGCCGCCACCAGCGTCTGGATCTTGCTGCTGCGCTCAATGCCCAGGATGTTGCCAAAGAGGATGTGGTTCAGGTGCACGTCCGTCTGCACCTTCGTGAACATCACCAGTCCCAGGGCAAACAGTCCTGTGAAGATGATGCCCATCACCGTGTCTTCCTTGATACGGGTGTTGGCCTTCACCCAGCCGGTGGCGGTGGCGCAGAAGAGGCCGGTGACAAAGGCCCCCACGGCCAAGGGCAGGCCCAGCAGATAAGCACCCACCACACCAGGCAGCACTGCGTGGGAGATGGCATCTCCCATGAGGGACCAGCCCTTCAGCACGAGGTAGCAGGAAAGTACGGCACACACCGTGCCCACCAGGGCTCCGATGAGCATGGCATCCACCATGAAGGAGTAGCGGAAAGGTTCGAGCCAGTGCATGGGCAGGTCAGATTACGCAGAAATGGAGGACGAGGGCGGCTGCGACCCCTTGGCGGTAGAAGGTGCCAGGGCACCTGCGACGGCCCGGGCTTCCCGGCGACGGGTCCGTGCCGCGAGCAGCCCATGCTTGGGCGCCAGGACCAGGGCCAGAAGAAAGAGCACCGTCTGCAACACCACGATGCAGCCGCCGGTGGAGCCATCCAGGAAGTAGCTGGCATAGGCACCTGCAATACCGCAGAAAAGACCCATGCCAGTGGCCAGGAGAATCATGCGGCCGAACCGGTCTGTCAGCAGATACGCCGTGGCCCCAGGGGTGACCAGCATGGCCACCACGAGCACGGCGCCGACCGTCTGCATGGCTGCGACCGCCGTGGCGGAAAGGAGCGCCAGCAGGAGAAAATGGAGGAAAGTGGTGTTCATCCCCAGACTGCGGGCGTGGCTGGCATCAAAGCAATAGACGAGCAGGTCCCGCCACTTCACCAACAGCACCCCCAGCGAAAGTCCGGCGATGCAGATCACCTGGATGATGTCCTGGTCTGAAATACCCAAGATGTTGCCAAAAATGATGGTGCGCAGATTGATCGAGCTGGGAAACACCGAAAGCAGCAGCACCCCCAGCGCAAACCAGGTAGTGAACACGACGCCGATCACGGCGTCCTCCCGCAATCGGGAGCGGTGCTTCACCCAGCCCATGCCCACAGCCGCCAGCAGACCCGCCACAAACGCCCCCAACGAAAAGGGCAGGCCCAAAATGGAAGCCACGGCCACTCCGGGCACGATGGCATGCGAGAGCGCATCGCCCATGAGCGACCAGCCCTTCAGCGTGATGAAGCACGAGAGGAAGGCGCACACCGCCCCGATGAGCCCACTCAGAAGAATGGCCTTCACCATGTACTCGTACTGAAACGGAACGAGCAGGCTCTCCATCATTTCCGCGAATCCTCCACCAGCGGACCGGTTTTAGTGCCCACGCCGCTGCGTTTGGGGGCACCGTCCTGACCGAGGAGCAGGGGCCGTTCGTCATCCGAAAGCAAGAGAACCTCGTTCCGCGCAGAACCAGGCAGGTCCGTATGGTCAAACTTGAAGTGCCGCAACACGCCGCCGAAGGCCTTGGCCAGATTTTCCTCTGTGAAGATCTGCGCCGTAGGACCGGACGCCAGCACCGTGCGGTTCACGAGCACCACGCGATCACAGAACTCCGGCACGCTGCCGAGGTTGTGGGTGGAAACCAGGATGATGTGCCCGTCTTCCCGAAGTTCCTCCAGAAGATCGATAATGGCCGTCTCCGTCTTCACATCCACGCCGGTGAAAGGCTCGTCCAGGAGCATGATCCGGCCGCGCTGCGCCAGGGCCCGGGCCAGAAAGACACGCTTCTTCTGCCCGCCGGAGAGCTCGCCGATCTGGCGGTCCTTGTATTCCGACATGCCTACGCGTTCCAGACTCTCCCGCACGATGCGCCGATCTTCCTCCCGCGGGATGCGCAGGAAGTTCATGGAGCCGTACCGGCCCATCATGACCACGTCCCACACGCTCACGGGGAAGGTCCAATCCACCTCCTCACTCTGGGGCACGTAGGCCACCAGATTGCGCTTCTGGGCCTCCTTTACCGGCCGGCCCCCGATGCGCACCGTTCCTTTGGCAGGCTTCAGGAAACCCATGATGACCTTGAAGAGGGTGCTCTTCCCGCTGCCATTCACGCCCACCAGGGCGCAGACGGTGCCAGAGTGCAGGCTGAAGGTGGTGTCCCGCAGGGCCACATTGCCGTTGGTGTAGGCCACCGTGACATCGGTGACCTCAATCGAAAGCGGCGTGGAGGCGTCGGACATTGGGCGTTCTGGGGAGGGGACACCCCGCCGGAGCGACTGCGGTTCACCGCGCTCACCGTCCGGCAAAGCCTTGTACAATAGTGTCGGCATTGGTTTGGAGCAATTGAAGATATGTTGGGGCGGGGCCGTCATCGTTGGTCAGCGAGTCCACATAGAGAACGCCGCCGTATTTCGCCCCCGTTTCCTTCGCCACCTGGAGCATCGCCTTGTCACTGATGGTGCTCTCGGAGAAGACCACCGGGATCTTGTTGGAACGGACGCTGTCCACCACCTTCTGCACCTGCTGGGGTGTGCCTTCCTGATCCGCATTGATGGGCCAGAGGTACAGCTCTTTGAGTTCGTAGTTCCGGGTGAGATAGGAGAAGGCACCCTCGCAGCTCACCAGCCAGCGCTGGCCAGCGGGGATGGCCGCCAGCTTCTTTCGCACTGGCTCATCCACGGCCTTGATCTTGGCCGTGTAGGCAGCAGCGTTGGTGTTGTAGGTGGCCTCATTGGCAGGGTCCAGCTTGACCAGTGCCTTGCGAATGTTCTCCACATAGATCACGGCGTTGGCCGGCGACATCCAGGAGTGCGGGTTGGGCTTGCCGGAATACGGTCCTTCGCCAATCCCGACGGGCTCAATCCCGTCAGTCAACACCGCACTCGGCACACCCTTCACTTCCTGGAAAAACTTCTCGAACCAGCGTTCCAGGCCCATGCCGTTCCAGAGTACCAGGTCCACATGCTGTGCCTTCACCAGGTCCAGCGGTGTGGGCTCATAGTCGTGAATCTCGGCACCCGGCTTTGTGATGGATTCCACAATCGCAGCCTCACCGGCCACGTTCTGCGCCATGTCCTGAATGATGGTGAACGTGGTCAGGATGCGCTTGGTCCCAGATTTCCCGGAACCTCCGCCAGATGATGGCGGCCCGCAGGCGGTGATGCCGACGGCGGCAAATGCCGAGAGGGTCAAGGTGGTGATAAAGCGGCGTCGATAAGTCATGTCAGAGTTTTGGGGGTGCGGGTTGGAAAGAAAGGAGGATGCCAGTTGAATCGAAAAGTGGGCCGGGATTGCGAGGCTAGAACCTCATGGAAATGCCGAGGAAAGGGTTCAGATCATCTGCCGCGTCGGTCACCCCCACATTCACCCCTGCATCGAGTCGCACGTTTTCTGTGAGCGCATAGGTGAAGCCCACGTCCACCGTGCCGATCCATTCGCTGGTGTTTTCCGTCGGGATCTCGGAGAAAAACTCCACGTACATCCCCAGCTGCTCCGTCAGGTCATGACCAACCGTGATGGAATTCACCACATGAACCGAGTGACCGCTGCCGTCCTCATCATTCACAACGTCCAGCTCCGTCATCAGCCCAAGCGCCCAACCTTCCGCCAGCTCGATGGCGAGCGGGACGATGATGCCGGCCTCGGCATCCGGTACGCCGTAGTCACCGCTGGCGGTGGGGAGGGTGACAAAGGGCATGATCGCCAGCGCGGTGCGGCCGCCGTCGTTGCCCCAGACATTGAACTTCGTCCGCAGGGTCAGGTCACCGAAGCCTTCGTCCGTGCTCCGAACCTTGCCAGCGCGGGTGCGCTCGTAGTGATAGCTCTCCACCACCACCTGGAAGTCGATGGAGTTCGTGAGGCCGAGTTTGAGGTTCATGTTGGCCACGTCCAGGGCATCGTAGGTCACGCCGTGCTCCCGATCCCGGGTCCAGGTGATCAGGTCAGCCTCAATCTGAAAATGCCCGGCATCCACCGTGTAGGCACTCTCCGTCTTGTCCGGACGGTCCGTGCTCATCTCCCGCAGGGGTTTGGTCTGGCCGTTCGTGGCGAGGGCAAATGCGGGAACGGAGGGAACACCCCCCAACACGGTTGAAGCCGTGAAACTGGTGAACAGGAGAGCAGGGAGAAGAGCGGGTGGATTGAGTTTCATGAGTCGAGTTGCGCACACAGAAGGCTTTGCCTTGTCTATAAATCTTAGCCTGGACTAACTTCACCGGGAGCAACTTCACGTCAACAAGGAATTTTAGGTCAGGCTAAAATTGCTTCCTTGGGCTACAGCCTTTTCGGTTTCCCAGAATCCACTTCACTGCTAGGTTTCCGAGACCATGTCAGACCCCCGCCCCGTCCGATCTTCCAATGGTCAGTCCCGAGCTATCGAAGACTATCTGGAGCAGATCCATAACCTCATCGAAAGCAAGGGCTACGCCCGGGTGGTGGACATTGCCCAGAACCTGGGGATCTCCCAGGCCAGTGTGACGAACATGATCCAGAAGCTGGATGCGGAGGGCTACCTCGTCTATGAGCGCTACCGCGGCGTCACACTCACAGCCGAGGGCCGTCGGGTCGGCCAGGCCATCGCCAAGCGCCACGACGTGCTCACCCGCCTCCTCGCCGGCTTTGGCCTGGATGCGGAAACGGTGCATCGCGACGTGGAAGGCATGGAGCACCACATCAGCAAGAGCACGCTCAAGGTTCTGACGCTCATTCTGGAGGAACTGGAAGGGAATACGGAGCTGATGAGGCGGCTCAAGGAGAAGATGGAGTAGGGGCGGCGGAGGGTCCGTTTCTCTGTGCTACATGGCTCTTATGACCGGGCGGGACCAGTTGACTTTCCCGGCGCCACGGACATTCTTGCGGGGAATCCTCCACTCTCGCATGAAAAAACCCATTGTGGCTTTTCTTCTGAGCTTCTTCATTCCTGGAGCCGGCCTGGCCTACCTGGGAAACTGGAAGGGCGCCTTCATCAACTTCGGCATCGCCCTGCTGATCGGGATTGTTTGCGCCTTCCTGCTGCCGGATGAATTTTTTGCCCACTACGGTCGATACATCGGATTCGGCATTGCAGGCGGCTCCGGCGCGTTTGCGCGGCAGAAGGCGATCGAGTTCAATCAGACGGCCGGGGTTGTGACAGGCCGGGGCTAGAGCGCCGGACAAGCAGGGTGCAGTTTCATTATTTCACGGAACCTTCAGCTTTGAAGCATTCCTGCATGAAGCAGCTTGCGATATCGGAGGCCATCAGAATGGCCTTCCATGGAGCAACAGACACCCCCTGGATGCGTCCCGACGCGTCGGGATGGAGTGCGGCGAGAATCGCCGCTTTGGCTGTGCCTTGTGCCGGGCTAGAACCCTTCGCCACCCAACGAAGTCCCCGGCTTCCTTCGCTCCACCCAATCGGCCATTCTACCGGCACAGAACTCCCAAAAGCGGCGCTTCACGCACGCACTCCATAGTCCCGCATGCGGGACCCGTTGGACGTCACCGCCAGTTTATCGGCCAACCGGCTTCAAAACCACTTCTCCACGAGGCAGATCCACCCGAGTTCGTCCATCCACACCCTCTGCTGAAACTTCTCCATACAGCGCTGCGTTCCTCTGCACTCACCTCACCGATCCCTGCCATGCACCGCCTGCTTCCCGCGCTTCTCACCGGTTTGACCCTGCTCACTACCGTGTTCCCCGCACCAGCCGCCCAGCCCCTGGCCCAGGACTACACCCTCGTCTTCCGCAACCCCAACCCCGAATTCTATGTGGAAGGCCCCGGACTGACCCGGCTGGAGGATGGTACCCTTGTCGCGATCGTGCCCGTGGTGCCGCGCATGCAATGGAGTGAGGAAAGACGGGCGACCCAGAGCGTGGTGCACATCCTACGCAGCCAGGACGGGGGCAAGAGCTGGCAGGAGAGTTCCACGCTGCCCTATTATTCAGCCGCCCCCTTTGTTCACCAGGGCTCACTCTTCCTCTTTGCCAACAAGGGCGGCACGAAGTCCCGCAACGATGACCTGCTGCTGCTCAGGAGCCAGGACGGAGGCAAGACCTGGTCGGAACCCGTCACACTTTTCAAAGGCCACTACTGGAACTGCCACACGGGCATGGTGCAGCATCCTGACAAAATCTACTGGGCAGTCGATGATCTGAGCCTTGGCAAGAACCGCGGACCGCGCCTGGTGGCAGGGGATCTGTCCAACGATCCCATGAACCCCTCGGCCTGGCGCATCTCCGAGCCGGTGGCCTTCCCGGGCATCCCGGACATGATGTCCCTCCCGGAGATGGCGAATCTTGGCAATCAATACCTCGAACCCAATGTGATTGAAGTGGCCGGAAAACTGCGGGTGATGTGCGCGGTCAAGTTCCGGCGTCAGGCAGTCACGGGCATCAGCGGGATGCTGGAGGCCACGGACACACCGGAGGGACTGGGTCTGAAGTTTGGGATGTATCACGCCATGCCGGGTGGGCAGCTCAAGTTCTGCATCATCCGGGATGACGTGTCCAAGATGTTCTGGGCCACCGCCAATCTCCCGGTGGACAGCCTGGGCGTCTTCGACTGGTGGAAGGGGTTCAAGGAAAAAGGTGGCAAGCTGGTGGCCGAGCAGGCTCCGGGCGGCAACGACCGCCGCTTCCTCATGCTGCAGTACAGCATGGATGGCCTGAACTGGTTTCCTGCTGGCTGTATCGCCCAGGCCCCGAGGGTGACCCAGTCCTTCATGTATGCCCGGCCTGTGGTGGATGGAGAAGATCTGGCGATCATCGCGCGCTCCAACATCAACGGCCCCAATCATCATGATGCGGATTGCGCCACGTTCCACCGGGTGAAGAACTTCCGCAGCCTCGCACTGGATCTGGTGCCGGTGCCGGAGTAGCATTCCGGATCGCAACCACAGACATTAGGACACCCTCATGAGTTGGATCCCCATTGTTCTTGGCCCTGGAGAAGGGGAAAAGCTGCTGTTCAAAACAGGTCTGATGACATTCAAAGCCTCGTCTGCGATGACGGGTGACCAGTTCATGATTGCGGAGACCGAGCTTCCACCCGGCGTCAGCGTACCACCGCATTCGCACCCTGAGGCAGAAGTGTTCTACATCCTTCGCGGGGTGTTTGAATTTCTGGTGGGAGATATGGAACAACCACATGTTTGCACTGAGGGAGCCATTGTTTGCGTCCCACCCTATGTGATGCACTCTTTTCAGAATTGTCTCGATTCCAGCGGCAAGATTCTTGGAATGATGCTCCCTGGCGGCGGATCTGGTCTTGAGGGTTTCTTCCGCCAGATTGGCGTGCCAGTCAGGCCCGGGGATGAGCAGCCGAACATGAATCAACCTGCGGATCAACTCTTGCAGGACATCGCCCAAAGGCGCCTGTCGATCTCATGACCATCAGAGCTGGCACGATGAAACGACTGCTTTTTATCTGTTCCCAGAACAAGCTGCGCAGCCCCACGGGCGAGGCGGTCTTTGCAAACTCTCCTGGTGTCGAGACAGATTCGGCAGGCCTCAATCACGATGCGGAAGTGCCCCTCTCAGAGGAACAGCTGGAGTGGGCTGACGTGGTGCTGGTCATGGAGACCACTCATCGGAAGCGCCTGAACGAGCGTTTTGCTCATGCCCTTCGCGGCAAACAAGTGGTGGTGCTCAACATTCCTGATCGTTACGAGTTCATGGATCCTGACCTGGTAGAACTCTTAAAGGCAAGGTGCGCCCCGTATTTGCCGGGGTGAGAAAGTATCGGGCGGAGCGGTTCCGCATAGGACTAATCGATGCCCCTACATCTCAAACTAGACCTCCAAGCAGATGATGGATCCTGTGGCGCTGGTTGTGATCTTGGCAGTAGCCGCCGCATGGTGGGGTCTCCAGGTCTTGACCTGGATGCTGATCTTGCCAAGAGGAGGCGATTCTTCCCGAGTTCGAAGGCTTTTGCTGGTATTCGGCATCGCCGCACCCGTGTTCTTGCTTCTTGTGCTGGGAGCTGGGGACGTTCTTGGAGGACGGAAGATTGGAACCGAAACGTTGGTCATGCCGGCTGTTGCCTGTCTGGTAGTTTTCATATCCTGGCTGGGGCTCATCACTGCATCCAGGATCAAGCAATCTCACCGGTGACCCATCCCCTTCGCCATGGTCCACATCGTTCCAGTTGTAGAAACGCCACGGATAAAAGAGGGGGAGAAGGCCCCTTGGCCAGTGAGCGAGGTTCCGGGCTTGCAGTGGGCAACGCTTGAACCTTCAAACCTCGCATGTCTGGGAACTTTCATGCTGCAGCTCTGCTATGGGTTGGAGGTGCGCGGCGTGGATGAAGCCATCGAAGTCATTCGTGAATCCGATGAGCTCGGGGCGTACGGAGGTTTCCAGTTCACTCAGCAGGAGACGGTGATCAGCCCCTCGTGTTGCAGTGGTCTGGAGTATTGCCATGAGTGGCTCACGTTTTTGCATACCGGAGCTTCGCCCTGGATGGGGCATGAGCCTTTTGGCTGGGCTGAAAAGGTTGGCAACGAGGTCATCATCTGGAGCGACGGAAGCAGCACGTCACCCCGTCAGAAGCTGGGCCCTTCTATTGCGGCTCCCATCTCCGAGTTCGAGCTGGCATTGGCTTCCGCCGAACGGCTTCTGCAGGACTTTCTTAATAGCGTGCCAGGCTGGCTCTCTGCCGTAGGGCGAGCAGACGCCGCAGACATTGTCCCCAAGATCCTCGATCGTTTCTGCATGGATCCTGCGATTGCGGAAGCGCTGCGGCGCGATGTAGAATTGGATCGGGACCCATCTCTGGAAATGACTTTGGAAGAACTGCGGCGAAGTCTCGGGCGTTAGAAAAGTGGAGCACACCTCCCAGCCATCCAGCCACCCCTCCCGACCCCTTGACATTCAGCCCCCGGAGCCTGTATGCTCCGCCTTCAACCGTCATGACTTACACCGAACTCCACCGCCTCTACCACCAGCCGTTCTTTGACCTGCTCAAGCAGGCGCGTGCCGTTCATGAGGAGCACTGGCCGGAGCGTGAGGTGCAGCTTTGCACGCTGTTGAGCATCAAGACCGGCGGTTGCAGCGAAGACTGCGGCTACTGCGCCCAGAGCTCCCGCTACTCCACCGGGCTGCAGCGGGAGAACCTGCTGAGCAAGGAAACGGTCATGGAGCGCGCTCAGGCGGCCAAGGCCAACGGCTCCACCCGCTTCTGCATGGGTGCCGCCTGGAAGGGCGTCCGCATGGGGACCCAGAAGTTCGATCAGGTGCTCGATATCGTGCGGGACGTCAGCACACTGGGCATGGAAGTCTGCGTGACTCTCGGCGAACTGGGCCAGGACGAAGCTGTCGCGCTCAAGGACGCGGGGGTGACCGCCTACAACCACAATCTCGACACCTCCCGCGATCACTACAAAAACATCGTCACCACCCACACCTACGACGACCGTCTGCGGACCATCCGTCATGCCCAGGAAGCGGGCATGAGCGTCTGCTGCGGCGGCATCCTTGGTCTGGGCGAGTCCATTGATGACCGCCTGAAGATGCTGGAGACCCTCAGCAACTTCAACCCGCCGCCGGAAAGCGTGCCGATCAACAGCCTCATGCCGATCAAAGGTACGCCGATGGAGAACAATGAGCCGGTGGACGTGTTCTCCCTGGTACGCATGATTGCCGTCACCCGCATTGCCATCCCGAATGCCAAGGTGCGCCTCAGCGCCGGCCGCTATTCCCTCAGCAAAGAAGCCCAGGCGATGTGCTACTTCGCCGGAGCCAACTCCATCTTCTACGGAGACAAGCTGCTCACGACCGTGAACCCCCGGGCGAACGAAGATCTGAAGCTGCTCCAGGAACTGGGGCTGGTCGCTCAGGCTCCCAACCCGAGCATGACTTCCCCGGAAGTGGACCTCGACCGTCCGCTTTCCCCGTGCTGCCCCTCGGATGAGTGCCACGAACACGAGCCAGAACTCGTGGCCACTGGTTGTTCCAGCGGCGGCTGTGGGTGCTAGTTCCTTGAAACGCACAGTCAATCCTGTAGGCGGCTCTCCGGAGCCGCCTTTTTTTGGCCCTCATCGTCGGGCATTAGGTTTTCTTGTCAAAATGTCATGTTCTCTTGACGCCTCTTTATGTCAGGATAACATGACACCGAGTAAAGTAGACTTGACTATGAAAATGGAACTCACCGATATCCAGAAACCTCACCGTCAGTATGTGATCCGCACCGCGCTCTTCATGAGTGGCTATGTGGCTGTCAACGCAGCCGCAATTGCCGGGGCTTTTGATGATGTGAAAGGGAAGGGGGCCTGGGCCTTGGGGCTCGTCGTGTCTGCGCCTATTATTGGCCAACTCTGGGCTCTGCTCGCTTACATGCGGGATGCCGATGAGTACGTGCGGAGCGTGATGGCCCGGACCTTCATCATCGCCAGCGGACTCGCGATGGCGCTGTTCTGCACTTGGGGTTTTCTGGAGACCTATGCCAGTGCCCGCCATGCGCCAGCTTGGCTCATCGTACCCACCTTCTATGCAGCGTTTGGGCTGGTGACGCTTTTCACACGCAACTCCCGCTGACAGCCACCTATGAAGAACCGACTCAAAGTGCTGCGTGCAGAGCACAACCTGACGCAGGATGAGCTGGGGAAGATGCTGGGCGTTTCCCGCCAGGCAGTGAATGCCCTGGAGACGGAGAAGCACTCACCATCTCTCGATCTCGCCTACCGGATTGCGACCGTCTTCAAGCAGCCCGTGGAACAGATCTTCCAAAACCCGCATACCGTTGCGGAAGCGGAGGTTTGAAGTGACCGGGCAGGGGACATCTGACCTTCACAACTGACGCTTATGTTATTGTAGATCAGTTGGAAAATCCCTATGATCGGGCAGGCTTGGCCAGCAGTTTAACCCGATTCCCCGGAGAAGAAGATGGCTCTCCTACCTGACCGGCTTTCTCAAACCCTCCGTCGCTGCGAAGGCTACGGTGAGCTGGGCATGTGGCACCAGGCTTGGGAGGAGTTGGAGGACTTGCCAGATCAGGACCGCACCCGGCTGCCCGCCTTGATCTGGCGGGTGCGCACCCTGGTAGGCATGGGATTCCACCGCAACGCGGTCTCTCTGGGAGGCAGTCTGGTGAGGACGTTTCCTGCCAGCGTAGGGGTCAAGGGGGTCATGTGCGAGGCGCTGATCGCGCTGGCCAGATCAGAGACCCAGACGGGCGACCCGCAAGTGGCCAGAGAATGCCTCGCCCAATGCCTCGAAATCGACCCGGACCGCCGGCAGGGGATCTTGAGCATGCCGGAGTTCCGGCACTTTGCCTCGGCGCTTCTGGGCGACTGATGAACTCCGCCTCCGTCTGGCGGCTTTACACATCAATCTGTTGAACAAGGATCATCCCGTCACCACGGGTTTAAGGAAAGAACACAACGGGCATCCGCCTGAAACTTCAGGCAGGCTCCTCTGCATCTTTGACGGCAGTCAGGCCGCAATCCCCATGAAACAAGGCTTTCAAGCCATCACGAATCTGACAACGTGCGTGGAACACGCTGCATGAAGCATTCATCCACGATGTCGGATATTAGGAAATAATCTGTCGGCCGGCTCCATCCTCCCCGGAAAGACCAAGGGCCGGATTGTTGGAAACAACCCGGCCCTTGGTGGAGTATAGGAAACTATCTTTCCCCGCCTTAGAACATGCCCAGCACCTTGGCCACGACGACGTCGGGGTAGGGGAGCTGGAGCTTCTCGATTGGCGGGCTGTAGAAGGCCGGAGCGTCCAGGGAACCGATGCGCTGCACCGGGGCATCGAGGTCATCGAAGCAATGCAGGGAGATGCTGGCGGCAATCTGGGAGCTCACGGCGCAGAAGGGCTTGTTCTCATCCACACACACGGCGCGATGCGTTTTCCGCACGGATTCGAAGATGGTTTCTTCGTCGAGCGGGCGGATCGTACGAAGATCGACCACTTCGCAGCTGATGCCGTGCTCTTCTTCCAGGATGCGGGCAGCCTCAAGGCAGGTGTTCACCGCCCGGCCATGGGAGATAAGGGAGACATCTGTACCTTCACGTTTCACGTCTGCCACGCCGAGTGGGATGAAGAGCTCGCCATCAGGCAGTTCGGAATTTTCCGGCACCTCCCATTCCTGGCCGTAGAGCACGGTGCTCTCCATGAACATCACGGGATCATTGTCCCGGATGGCCGCCTTCATGAGGCCCTTGGCGTCATAGGCGTTGGAGGGGCACACGCACTTCATGCCCGGGAAGGAGGCCATGATGTTTTCCGGCGTGTGGGAGTGGGTGGCTCCCACGTTGGTGCCGCCGTTGGCAGGACCGCGAAGAACGATGGGGCAGTTGATCAAACCGCCGGACATATAGCGGACCATGCCGGCGTTGTTGATGATCTGGTCCCAAGCGACGGTATAGAAGCTCCAGAACATGAGCTCCATCACGGGACGAATGCCGAGCATGGAAGCTCCCACGCCCATGCCGATGAAACCGGCTTCGCTGATGGGAGTATCGATGATGCGCTTGTCACCCCATTTAGCCCAAAGGCCTTCGGTGACTTTGTAGGCTCCATTGTACTGGGCGACTTCCTCGCCCATGAGAACGACCATCGGGTCGCGGGCGAGTTCTTCGTCGAAAGCTTCGCGAAGCGCGTGGCGGTAAGAAAGACGACGCATGTCTTAGAAAGAGAAAAGGGTGGGAGAGAAGGGTTGCCGTCCGTGGATCAGGATCAGTCGTTGAAGAAGTGACGGCCGGTCTGGCCAGCTTCCGTCTGGTTGTCCACTTCCCAGTACACGTCGTCGAAGATTTCGGACGGATCCGGATAGGGGCTGCTGTCGGCGAAGTCAGCGGCGGCCTCGGCTTCTTTAAAAGCGGCCTGATCAATTTCCTTGGCTTGAGCCTCCGTCAAGACACCCTCGCGAACGAGGTGGCCCCGCCAGATGTTGATCGGGTCATGTTCCTTCTCGTAGCGCTCGATCTCTTCCTTGGTCCGGTACTTCTTATGGTTGGCGTCCGCCACGGAGTGACCGGTGTAGCGATAGGTTGCGACCTCAAGAAGGGTGGGCTTGCTCTGCTTGTGCGCGCGCTCGATGGCGGTCTGCACTTTGGCGCGAACTTCGTAGATGTCCTCGCCGTTGAACTGTTCCCAAGCCATGTCGTAAGCGACGGCGCGCTCAGCCAGGCAGGAAGGATAGGCGCTGGAGCGCTTCTGGCTGGTGCCCATCGAGTAACCGTTGTTCTCGATGATGAAGATCACGGGCAGCTCAAAGAGGGCAGCCAAGTTGAGGGATTCGTGGAAGGCACCCTGGTTCACCGCGCCGTCACCGAGGAAGGCCATCGCACAGCCGGTCAAACCTTTGTACTTCAGGCCAAAGGCGAGACCTGTACCAAGAGGGGTCTGGCCACCGACAATGCCGTGACCACCCCAGTAATTCTTGTCGGGGGCGAAGTAGTGCATCGAGCCGCCCTTGCCTTTGGAGCAACCGGTCTTCTTGCCGTAGAGTTCGGCCATGCACTCATTCATGCCCATGCCAACCGCGAGAGCGTGACCGTGATCACGATAGGCGGTGATCATGTGGTCGTTCTCTCCCATGAGGGAGGCACAACCGGCAGCCACAGACTCCTGACCGATGTACAGGTGGAGGAAACCACCCATCTTGCCCGCGTTGTAAAACTTCAGGGCAATTTGCTCGAAACGTCGGATGCGGCAGATGTCAGTGTAAAGCTTGATCTTCTGCTCCGCCGTCATCGAGGCGTTGATCGGAGCATCCGCGTATTTGAGAGGGGCTGTAGCGGTCTTTGCCATGGTAGGTAAGAGGGAGCGCGAAGTGTACCGAGAAAGGGGGGCAAGGCAAGCCCCGCTTCTCGGAGTCAAAAAAGACACACGAGGGTTTGGGTGCGAGGAGTTAGAAGTTGGGGATGAGGGACTCAGGAGAGGGGAGAACTGGCCAACCACCCCGCTTCTGACAAACGTCGGTCGAGGACCCGTTGCACCAACAAAACCGAGTTCGAATGGGGAAGTGGTCTCTCAGAATTCCCAACGCAAAGGAGAGTTGAGCGAACCCTCGAATATCACGCAGCGACCAAACAAGTGCCGACCAGTTTTCACGAGGTATGACGCATCGAGCTGGGAATTAAAGAAGTAGTCACAGGTGCCAACCTGTTCACTCATATGTCTCCTAATTCCCTCCGACTGCCGTTCTAAACAACCCAAGGCAGGCTGAGTCACAGTCCATCCGTTGTCCTGTGTTGACAATGGCTGTAGAGAATCTTCGCTCCAACGGCTTGGTACACAACAGTCCCACAGTCGCGAGGTCAGACCGCGAAGCGGTCACCACCCCGGGATAGCGATGGAACTCCAAGGGAGTTTTACCGACCGTTCAGAACACCCGGAGACGACTGTCCTGCATGCGGCGGACACCTCAGAGATGCGGTCGCGGGGTCAGACCGCGAAGCGGTCGGTTATCCCGCAAAGACGTTGAAACTCCAACGGAGCTCAATAAACCGTCCCATGCACGCTAAGACAACAACCCCGAATCTTCTCAGAGAATGACACCACGTTGAATGGATCTGCTGCCGGTCCACCCCCTGTGCTGGGAAGGGGGATGAGAGGCTTGGGGGGGAACCAGGCTGCCACCACCTCACAGGACGTTTTCATCCGTCAGCAACACCTCTTCTCCGTTAGCATTCATCAGAGACCTCATTACCTCCGCCCGAAATTGTTCCACGTGGAACAATCTCACCCCCTTCAGCCGCGCTGGAACCCCACCAAAAGCCATTCCCTTTATATAATAGGGGGGCATGCTATCTTTAGGGCTACCCATGAGCCTCTACACCTTTCCCAAAGTCTATGATGTCATTGTCTGCGGAGCCGGCCACGCCGGAGTCGAGGCTGCAATGGCGGCCGCACGATTGGGATGTGAGACCGCCATCCTCACCCAGAACCTGGACACCATCACTCAGATGTCCTGCAACCCCGCTATCGGGGGATTGGCCAAGGGGCACTTGGTTCGGGAGATCGATGCCCTGGGTGGGGTGATGGGCTCGAACACGGATGCCACCGGAATCCAGTTCCGGATGCTCAACGCCACCAAGGGTCCTAGTGTGCAGGCCCCTCGCGCACAGTGCGACAAGAAGGCCTACCAGTTCCGCATGAAGTGGTTGGTTGAGAACCAGCCCCATTTGGACCTGCACCAAGGGAACGCAGCCGAGATCCTGGTGGAGAATGACCAAGTCACCGGAGTCCGCACCAGCCTGGGACTGATCTATCGGGCGAAGTCCATCGTCATCAGTTCCGGCACCTTCATGCGAGGGCTTCTCCATGTGGGTCTGCAGAACCAGGCGGGAGGGCGTATGGGGGACGGGCTTTCCACCCTTAGTGACAGCCTCCGGCACCTGGGCTTCGAAGTGCAGCGTTTCAAAACGGGCACTCCCTGCCGTATCAACGGCAGAAGCATCGACTACTCCCAGTGCGAGGTGCAGCCGGGTGACAGCCCACCACCACGGTTCAGCTACCTTAGCGGGGTACTTCCAGACGATTCCGAGCTCTTCACCCTCAACAAATGGAGCCCAGAATTGTTCCACGTGGAACAATCTCCGTGCTGGATCACCTACACCAACCCCCGGACACACGACGTTATCCGGGCCAACCTCGACAAGTCTCCCATGTATTGCGGGGTGATTGAGGGGATCGGACCCCGGTATTGTCCCTCCATCGAAGACAAGGTGGTTCGCTTTGCCGAAAAGGAACGGCACCAGATCTTTCTAGAGCCAGAGGGGAGGCACACCCGCGAGTACTACGTGAACGGGGTCTCCACTAGTCTCCCTTTCGAGGTTCAATACGAGTTCATCCGCAGTATCAAGGGGCTGGAGAACGCCGAGATCATCCGCCCTGGGTACGCAGTGGAGTATGACTACTGCCCACCCACCCAGCTCCAGTCCACCCTGGAAACCAAGCGGGTCTCCGGCCTCTACTTCGCAGGACAGATCAACGGTACATCAGGCTATGAAGAAGCTGCCGGCCAAGGGCTTTGGGCAGGTACCAACGCCGCCCTCAAGGTGAAAGGGGAGGCCCCCTTCACTTTGAAACGGTCCGAAGCCTACATGGCCGTGATGGTGGACGACCTCATCACCAAGGGCACGACCGAGCCCTATCGTCTCTTCACGAGCCGAGCAGAGTACCGTCTGCTCCTCCGGCAGGACAACGCCGACCTCCGCCTGACGCCTAAAGCCGCTGAGCGGGGGATGGTCGATGCCTTCAGAAAAGCCCATACCGAATCCAAGATCGAGCAACTCGCCGAGCTGAAAAAGGTCGTGGCGAGCACCACCTACGAGAACACACGTCTCGCCCAATGGATCAAGCGACCCGAAAACGCTTTCGCCAGACTGCCTTCCGAACTACGCGGGACTTGGTCCAATGAGCTCTGGATGGTGGCCGAGAACGATCTGAAGTACGCTGGCTACATCACCCGGCAGGAAGACATGGTCGACAAGACCTCCCGGATGGAGGACAAAACCATCCCAGACTGGGTGGATTACTCCGCCATGAAGGGTCTAAAAAAGGAAGCCATGCTCAAGCTGCAGTCCATTCGCCCGGCCACTTTTGGACAAGCCGCCCGAATCCAAGGCGTCACACCTGCCGACTTGGCAGTCGTTTCAGTGGTGCTGAAGAAGGGTGGAGTGGAAGAAGCGAAGGCGGAGTAGGGGACGAAAGAGGGTGCGGAATGCTCGATGAGATTCCTCACCGGAGGTCCATCCTCCTCTCAGCCTTGGGCGCTGCCCAAGGGACGGATGGATCATAGGACATTGAGGCCACCAGGTTCGGCCTTCAATCTCTCAGATGCCCCAGGCAACTCTCGGCTCTTTCCCAAGTTGGCTTTCGGTTCCAAACCCCGCAGCTTGGGAGGGGAGTGAAGTGACTGCATCACTTGGCGTGGTCTCTGAACCTCCGCGAGAGCCTTGCCGCAGAAGATTCAGGTAGATCCTGCGAATGAAACCTTGGACGTGAAATGCGGTTAGACCGCCACAACTCCTTCGGAGTAGGACCCGCTAACACCCACACCCAACGTAGGCTCGCTGAAGCTCGCCAACGTTGGGCTTTTAGCCACATCCTCTTCGAGGAAGAACTTCGATTTGGTGACACCCCAAGACGCGCGCTGTGGGGGTCAAAGAACCACTTTATGGTGCCCGCCTCAGTTCGGAATTGATCCCCAGCGGGGATCTCTAGCACAGCCCAACGTTGGACGAGCCTAAGCGAGTCAACGTTGGGTATCCGCCACAGAGGGTGATCAGGTGGGAAGGCCGACAGAATCCGCTTTCACCACACCACCTTCAACGCCCCCATGGCATCAATGTTTTGTCGCACCTCGCGAGGCCACACGTTGACTGAAGTTCCCGGCAAGATGCCGAAAACAGCACGCAAGATGCGTGCGCTCCTCAAGCTTCCCTGGCACAAACCATTGTAGACCCGCCTCAAGATGGAGGGCATTTCAGACCATTTGCGGTAGGAGATCCAAGAGGCCCAGGCAATCTGGAACTACCAACAGTCTCGACTGACGATGCACACAACCTCCCTCTGCGTCAGATCGAAGTCCTTTAACCGAGCTTAGCTCACCGCACGACCACGCTGGCGAGGTCAGCGATAGTTCGCCTGCACCGCGGAGTTTGTCGCCGATCGTTGGAATGGATCCGTGCATAGACGAAGTGGTTGATCATTTGGCCGCGTATCCTGGTGGCGACTGAGCCGACGGGGACCGTCGGACTACACCGAAGCGCGACTCCGGAACATGTCACCACGTGCTGACTGCTTTGAAATCTGAAGAGGAACGCCCCGTGTTCGACGATGCCTCGACAAGATGATGCATCCAAGCCCCCAACTGACTGGCTTAAATTTCCTCGTATCCTGACCTGGGGTCATCCTACCTGCCGTCACCACCATCTGCCAACTGAATCCGAACCTCTGGGCACCGGCTCCGCAGCCCCGATTTCCTCAAGATTCCTTAGACAAAGTTTGTCCATACTACATCAAAAATCGCCTTTCAGAAACGCGTCTTTGGCGAATTCCAGCGCCCACACCCATGTCTAGAGTCATAAAAGGGCATCGACGCGTCAGAATCGATTTCTGAGCGATCTAGGGCAGGGGACTTTTGGCAAATTTCGCCAGTCCCCGCTTCAGGCCATCCCTCCCCCAATTTTTCAGGCGACCCGGCCCGGCCCCAAAATATTGTCCATCTTCACCCAATCTTGCCATTCCTATTTCACCCCTCCCGAACCGAGTGCGCCTCATACGCTTTTTGAAAATCGGCGTACGCTTCCTCAAGCCCCTCCTTCATTCCGATCTTCGGTCCCCATCCCAATGCCGACATGCGGGACACGTCCATCAACTTACGCGGCGTGCCGTCTGGCTTGGTAGTGTCGAACACAAGCTCACCTTCATAGCCGACCACTGATTTCACCAACTCGGCCAATGCGCGAATGGTGATGTCATCGCCGCAGCCGATGTTCACCCAGTCCGGAGGATTTTCCGACTCAAGCAGATGGAGACAACCGTCTGCCAAATCATCGACATGCAGGAATTCGCGCCGCGGGGTGCCGGTACCCCAAACGACCACTTCGGGCACTCCCTTTAGCTTCGCTTCATGGAAGCGGCGCAAGAGTGCGGGAATCACGTGTGAGTTCTCGGGGTGATAGTTGTCGCCTGGGCCATAGAGATTCGTCGGCATCGCCGAGTGAAACAGCACGCCATGCTGCGCGCGATAGTGCTGGCATAATTTCAGACCCGCGATCTTTGCCACCGCATAGGCTTCGTTGGTGAGTTCGAGCGGTCCCGTCAAAAGGGAATCTTCCGGCATGGGCTGCGGGGCCAGTCGGGGATAGATGCAGGAGCTGCCCAAGAACAGCAATCGCTTCACCCCGTTCTTGAAAGCCGCGTGGACGCAATTCGAAGCGATCATCAAATTGTCGTACAAGAAATCGGCAGGGTAGGTGTTGTTGGCGTGAATGCCGCCTACCTTGGCCGCTGCCACGACCACCACATCCGGTCGGTGCTTGGCGAACCAAGATTCCACACTCGCCTGGTTCACCAGATCCAGCTCGCTCCGTCCTGCCGTCAGAATCTTCTGATGCCCTTTTGCCTGGAGAGCCCGCACCAGGGCACCTCCAACCATACCGCGGTGCCCAGCAATGAAGACAGGAGAGGCCAGATCGAGTGAAGTCATGGGCAAAACCATGAACGGGGACGTTCTCGCGGTCAATCGCGACGCTTGTCTTGTCTCGAGTGCTTTCTCCCCAACGCCGACTTCCGTCGTTTCGCAATACCGCACTTGGCCTTCACCGAGGCTGACTCTTGCTCGCAGCGCAAAATGGATCCCTCTCCACCCGGATCGACTTGCATCACCACGCATTCGCATGACTCCGGTTTGAGCAGGTCCCCGACGACAGGACCGACTTCAAACTCATCGCGCCTTTCCCGGGCAGCGCGATACCTGTGACACCATTGATTCTTTCATTGAACCCACACCCATCAGGCCAAAGCCACGGCCCCTGTTCTCCCTGGAAAACGAGGGCAAAGGAGCCAACATCAACTCCCTGCCGAGGCCTGGAACCTTGGGAAAATCACCAGTGTACTGGTCTAGAACCTGACATCTACGTTACAGATCGATTCAGGAAACAACACTCAGCAGCAGCCGGTCACGGAAAACCCTCGAAAACACGCTTTGAAACTGCAACCGGACTGTTTCCTGGATGGACTGACCAAGGCAGCCCCCCCGGGGCTCTCCAGGCTTGTGGCATGAGAAGGTGAACCTTTGCGACCCTTCTGGACGCCGTCTTTTCAACCTGCCCATCTTGTTGCACTGGGCATCCCGGTTGTACCGCAAAACTGCCCAGAACGCCCATCCAGCCCCCAAATGCCGTCCTCCGGAGGAAATCTGCTCCTTGACTCCGTCAACTCCAACCATTCCGGCACCTTCTCCAGCCACTCTGCCAGCATGGCTGGCTCCTCAGGCAGGGAGAAACCTGAATCTGGACTCCCGGAAGATCCTCCAAACCTGGGACGAGAGGCGCTAGACAGCGAGGCCAGCACCTTTACAACACCCCTCTGCGGCCTCCCAGTCGGCCAAAATCACGTCGCAAAGACCGCGGGAGACCGCTCCCCGGCAGGCAACGCACCGTCCTCCCACACACTCTCTTCTTGCCCCGGGGCACAGCCGAGTCTAGGCTGCGCCCCCTCACTCCTATGGCAGATCGGCGTATTCTTGTAACCGGCGGCGCGGGCTTCATCGGCTCGAACCTTGTTCATTACCTTCTCGGCAAGGCCGAACAGGAGCACGGCATCACCGTCTCCAAGGTGGTCAACCTCGACAAGCTGACCTACGCGGGCAACCGCTCCAGCCTCGCCTCCCTGGTCGACGATCCCCGCCATGTGCTGGTGGAAGGGGACATCCAGAACAGTGAGCTGGTCGCCTTCCTCCTCAGGAAATACAATCTCAACGCCATCATGCACCTCGCTGCCGAGTCGCATGTGGACCGATCCATCGATTCCCCGGAGGAGTTCATCATGACGAACTTCGTGGGCACCTTTAAGCTGCTGGACACCGCCCGTGTTTACCACAAGGAGCGCCAGGCGGCCGGGCAGAGCGACTTCCGCTTCCTCCACGTCAGCACCGATGAGGTCTTCGGCTCCCTGGGCCCCAGCGATCCCGCATTCTCCGAGACGACCCCGTACGCACCGAACAGCCCGTACTCCGCCAGCAAGGCCGGCAGTGACCACCTCGCCCGGTCGTATGTGCACACGTTCCACCTGCCTGTTGTTACCACGAACTGCTCCAACAACTACGGCCCCTTCCAGTTCCCGGAAAAACTCATGCCCCTCATGATCCAGAAGGTCATTCGCGGGGAGAAGCTGCCTGTGTACGGCGACGGCTCCAACGTGCGTGACTGGCTCTATGTAGAGGACCACTGCCGTGGCCTCACCCTTGCCATGCTGAAAGGGGAGATTGGTGAGACCTACAACATCGGTGGCAAGTGCGAGATGAAAAACATCGAAGTCGTGCACGCGCTCATCAATGCCGTGAACGCCGAGCGCCCCGATCTCAACCGTGATCCGGCCGAGCTCATCACTTTCGTCAAAGACCGCCCGGGACATGACCGCCGCTACGCCATCGACTGCACGAAGATCGGTCGCGAACTCGGCTGGCAGCCCCAGGAAACCTTCGACAGCGGCATGCGCAAGACTGTCCGCTGGTACCTCGACCATGCGAACTGGATCGAGGAAATTGAGCGCAAGTACCAGCTCGAACGTCTCGGTCACGCCTGAGTCCAGCCAATCATCCTTCCCGTTCGATCATCCATGAGACGACCGATTCCAGGCGGATTGCTCATCGCCATCGAGGGCATCGACGGTGCGGGGAAGACCACGGTCTCCGCCACCCTCGCCCAATGGTGCGGGGAGCGGGGTCTCCTATGCGCCCTGTCCAAGGAACCCACCAGCCTGGAGTGGGGCCGCAAGCTGCGCGAGTCTGCCGCGAGTGGCCGTCTCACCCTGGCCCAGGAGCTCGACCTCTTTCACAAGGATCGCGAGCAGCACAGTGAAGGGTCCATCCAGCCAGCCCTGGATGAGGACGCCATCATGGTCCTGGACCGCTACTACTGGAGCACCGCCGCCTATCAAGGCGCCCGCGGGGCCAACGTGGATGATGTGCTGGCCTTCAACGAGACCAACTTCCCGCTGCCGGATCTCGTGCTGCTGCTCGATCTCCCGGTTGCTGCAGGGCAGGATCGCATCCGCGTACGGGGCGATCAGCCAAACTCCTTTGAGGATGTGGATGCCTTGACCCGCTGTCGGGAGATCTTCCTCCAGCTGCCTGGTCGCAGTCAGGCGCGTTGCGTCATTGTCGATGCCTCCCGTCCCTGGCGTGAAGTTTCCAAGGAGTGTCTCGCCCTGTTCAAGCAAGCCGCTCAGCAGAAGCTCTGGAAAACTGCCAGCCCGCGCTCGCTTAGCACGGAAGCCCTTGCTCTTTTTGGGGAGTAGAACTTGATCACCGCCTCGCGGCGGTGATCGCCAGCTCCCGTGAATCATGGTAATGTGGAGCCTCACCCGCACTGTCATGAAAGAGGTGTTCGTCCATCCCGATTCCGCTCGCGTCGGCTTGTGTAAATCCCTGCTGGAAGAGGCAGGTATTGCCTGCTTCATCCGCAACGAGCATACCAGCAGCGTCTTCGCCGGCATGCCGGTGCCCCTGTTCTATCCGGCCTTGTGCATTCACAACGACGCAGATCTCCATGCCGCACTTTCGATCGTGGAGTCCACCCAAAACATCGCTGAACCCGAGGGCAACGAATGGCAGTGCCCCACCTGTGGGGAGAGCGTGCCTCCGGGCTTCGACATCTGCTGGAACTGCGAGGCAGGCAGGCCGCTCAAGTAGCCTCAAGAACAAGGGGCAGGGGAGTTCTGGACACAACTTTTGCCAGGGTCCCCCTCAGCACGCCGCTTAGCAGTTGCACCACCCGCACTCCCGCGCACACTCAGCGCATGAGCGCACGCAAAGGCATTGTACTCGCCGGTGGATCCGGCACCCGGCTATTCCCCCTCACTATCGCCGTGAGCAAGCAGCTCATGCCGGTGTATGACAAGCCGATGATCTATTACCCGCTGTCCGCTCTCATGCTGGCAGACATCCGGGACATCCTCATAATTTCTACTCCTCATGATCTTCCTGGTTTCCAGAAGCTCCTCGGAGACGGCTCCCAGTTCGGCCTCAACTTTGAGTATGCCGAGCAGCCCAAACCCGAAGGCCTCGCCCAGGCTTTCTTGATCGGGGAGAAGTTCCTCGATGGCAGCCCAGCCGCCTTGGTTTTGGGGGACAACCTTTTTTACGGCACCCAGTTCCGCAAGGCCGTGGAGCGCGCGGGAGCCCAGACCTCTGGAGCCACCATCTTCGGCTACTATACCGCCACCCCCGAGATCTACGGCGTCGTCGAGTTCGACAAGGCGGGGAAGGCCATTTCCCTGGAAGAAAAGCCCAAGCAGCCCAAGTCCAACTACGCGGTGCCAGGCGTGTATTTCTACGACCAGCGCGTCTGCGAACTGGCCCGCTCCATCAAGCCCAGCGCCCGTGGTGAATTGGAAATCACTGACCTCAACCGCATCTACCTCGAGGCTGGCGAGCTTCAGGTGGAAGTGCTGGGACGCGGCGTCGCCTGGCTGGACACCGGGTCCCCCGACTCCCTCCTTGAGGCGGCCGAATTCGTGCAGGTCATCCAGCATCGCCAGGGCCTCAAGATCTCCTGCCTGGAAGAAATCTCCTACAACAAGCATTGGATCTCCAAGAGCCAACTCCTGGCTTCGGCGGAAAAGTTCGGCAAGACCGAGTATGGCGACTACCTTCGCAAACTCGCGCAGTACGATCACACCACGGCTTCGCACGGCCCCATTGCCTAGGCCGAAGCGCTCCCATCTCTTCCTCACGAGCCCATGCTGGACGATGGAAACCACCGCCCGGGCGTGACATGGCTCGCGGCTGCGACCGCGCTCCTGCCCACCTTGGTGGTGCAGGAGTTCACCCGCATCGTCTTGCTGCCCAAGCTCGACAAATTCTACGAAGTCGCCGCTGCCTCCCTGCAGAACCCGGAGCTCCACACCCTGCATCGCGCGGTGCATCTTGTTCTGGGCAATGCCGCGTCTGTCCTCCCTGCGCTGATCGTACTCATTCTGTTGCTGGAATGGATTGTAAAACCGTCCAAACGGGTGCGAAGCCTGGGCGCAGCCATGATCGCGGTGGCGTACAACACCGCTGTACTTCTTGGCGTGGTGGTCGTTGCCATCCTCTTCGCCGTTACGGGTCCCGAGACCAGCAGGTCTGAGCCGGCGAAAACACCGCCGACACCTGCATCGACCGGGGCTCCGGCTCCGTCGAACGCCCGCTGAGGCGTGCCTTCAGCAAAAAAACCTTTTTGACTCCTATTTCCATGAATAACAGCCTGCCCCCAAAGTCCACCTCCCGGCCCCCGGAAAAGGACTTCACCGCCGGTGGCATCTTTGACCTGGCGGAAAAGCCGAGGGGCACGACCGGCGATCACGATCTGGACGACCGGCTCAAAGATCTGGCGTCCACCTGGGTGGATGATGAGCGCAAGCGTGACCTCGTCGCGGGTCTGCTCATGACCAGCCTCAAGATCGGCCGTGACAACACTGGGATGGGTGACCTGAAGATGCTCCACCGCGCCCTGCGCGAGATGCGTCATGCCAACAAGGTCTTCCAGGCGTATCGCCACGTCCGCAAGGTCTCCGTTTTCGGCTCCGCCCGCACCCATTCGGGCATGCCTGCTTATCATTCTGCCGAGGCCTTCTCGCAGCGCATGGTCGAGGAGGGGTTCATGGTCATTACCGGGGCAGGGGATGGCATCATGGGTGCCGCCCAGCGCGGCGCCGGGCGGGAGCAGAGTTTCGGCCTCAACATCCGGCTGCCCTTTGAGCAGAGCGCCAACGACACCATCGTCGGCGATGAGAAACTCGTCACCTTCAACTACTTCTTCACCCGCAAGCTTTCCTTCGTGAAGGAGGCTGATGCTGTGGCGCTTTTCCCCGGTGGATTTGGCACCATGGACGAGATGTTTGAGAGCATTACCCTCATCCAGACGGGCAAGGCTTCCATCCTGCCCGTGGTCCTGGTGGATGAGCCCGGCGGCACCTACTGGTCCACCTTCTTCGCCTTCGTGCGTGAGCACCTCTACGGCCACGGCCTCATCTCACAGGAGGACATGAGCCTCATTCACATCACCGACAATGTCGATGAAGCCGTCCGCGTCATCACCACCTTCTACAAAGTGTTCCACTCCTACCGTCACGTAAAGGAGCGCACCGTCTTCCGCATCAAGCGCAAGCTCACTCCTGCGGCCGTGACCAAGCTCAACACCGATTTCGCAGACATCATCAAGGCCCCTCTGGAACAGGCCACCGCCCTGCCCGAGGAGCAAAACGAGGAGGGCATTTCCCACCTGCCCCGTCTCATCGGTACGATGAAACACGGCGAGTACGGCCGCTGGCGCCAGTTGATTGATGCCATCAACATGGCCCAGGTCATCCCTGCCAAGCTCTAAACCCTCCAAGCCGTCAAGCATCGTCATGGGAGCACTGGCCCGATTCCACCTCCATCCTTCCTCCTGGCAGCCGGCCACCGGCAGCCTGATGCTGGACGGCGATGAGGCCCGTCACTGCACCTCGGTGATGCGGCACACTGTGGGTGATGAAATAACCGTATTTGACGGTGCGGGGATCTCTGCCCGCTGCCGGATCGTCGCGGCCACTGGCAAGACGGTGGAACTCGAGGTTGTCGAGACCTCGTCCACACCTGCTCCGTCCGTGTCCATCGCCCTGGTTCAGGCCGTGCCCAAGGGCAGCAACATGGAATGGATCGTCGAGAAGGCTGTGGAGCTGGGCGTCAACGCCATTCACCCTGTGTTGACGACTAGAACCGTGGTGAAGCTCGACAAGAAGGAGGCCGCAAAGAAACAGGAGAAGTGGCAGCGGCTCGCGCTCGAGGCCTGCAAGCAGTGCGGGCAAAACTGGCTGCCTGTCATTCACCCGCCCGCCCCCTATGCAGAGGTCATGGTGGGATTGCCGCCGCATGATCTCCGTATCATTGCCGCCATCCAGGATGATTCGAGGCCTCTCAAGGAGATCTTGAAGGACCGGGCGGAGCAGGGGAGTGTGATTTCATCGACCCTGCTGTGCATTGGTCCAGAAGGAGACTTCACTCCTGCGGAATACCAGATCGCACGGGACCACGGCTGCGTGCCGATGAGTCTCGGACCCATCATCCTGCGCGTGGAAACCGCGACGATGTACGGGCTGAGCGTGCTGGGGCATGAGTTGAGGCAGGTGCCTGGTGCGTAGTGCATGGTTTCACTCGGCGGCGATCGTCGATTCGAGGCGAACAAACCAACCGTCTCGTGTTTTAAGCAGATGCCAAGGAACCTGCAAGGTCCCCCACGCTCTCAGTCGAAGCTCTTCCTCGAAGAGGATCCGGCTACAAGCCCAATGTTGACGAGCTTCCAGCGAGTCTACGTTGGGTAGGTGCGAGTATTGAATTTACTCCGAAGGAGTTTCGGCGGTCTGATGCGGGTTCTGTGAGTCAACAGAACATCCTGACCGCGTAAACGCGGAACTCCAACCCTGACGGCGAATGGGAGGTGGTCGCTTGGTAATCAGGGCCGGTGTGATGCTGCCTGAGGACGATCGACTGTGCGGGGTTGAAAACCCCCGCCTCGTTTGCCTGGGGCGGGATATCACAACAAAAAAGCGGCGCATGGGTCACATGCGCCGCCTTCAGAAGATTCTATTCTGCGAACTCCGCTTACACCAGCATGAGAGCCGGGTTCTCGATGAGCTTGCGCATCTCGGCGAGGAAGGTGGCCGCTACGGCTCCGTCCACCACGCGGTGGTCACCGCTCAGGCCCACCCACATGCGCTGACCCACCACAATCTGGCCTTTCTCATCCACCACCGGCGCGCTACGGATGCTGCCGATGCTGACGATGGCCGCCTGGGGCGGGTTGATGATCGCAGCGAACTGGTCGATGCCATAGGCCCCCAGGTTGCTCACGGTGATGGTGCCGCCAGCGAACTCATCTGGGCTGAGCTTTTTGTTCTTGGCCTTGCCAGCAAGATCCTTCACCGCCGCGCTGATTTCCAGCAGCGTCTTGGTCTCGGCGGCCTTGATCACCGGGGTCACGAGACCTTCGGGAATCGCGATGGCCACACTCAGGTTCACGTGCTTGAACTGCACAATGGCGTCACCGTCGAAGGAGGCGTTCACTGCCGGAACTGTCGCTGCGGCACGAACCACGGCTTTCAGGATGAAGTCGTTCACCGTGTACTTGTTCCCGCTGGTCTTCTCCGACTGCGCGTTGATGTGCGCGCGGAAGGTCATGAGAGGACCGGCATCCACCTCCATCTGCAGGTAGAAGTGGGGGATCTGGGTCTTGCTGGCCAGGAGGCGCTCAGCGATGATGTTGCGCATGCCCGTGAGGGGGATGCGCTGGTCATCTGGGCCCGCGACAGGGCGGATGGTCTGCACGGCCTTGGCCGGAGCAGCGGCGGCACTGGCACCGCCCTGGGGGGCGCTTTCCACGTCGGCACGCACAATGCGTCCGCCGGGGCCGGAGCCTTGGATCTTGGTGAGGTCCACGCCTTTCTCCTCAGCCACCTTGCGGGCCAGCGGGGAGGCTTTGACACGCACACCATTGGCCGTTGCAGCCGGGCGGCGCTTCTGCCCAGGAGCGGTAGGGGGGAGATTGCCGGCAAAGGCTTTGCCACCCGCTGCCTTCTCAGACTTGCTGGAGGACTCTTCCTTCTTGGCAGGAGCTGGCGCATCGCTGCCAGCGATCAAAGCGTCCAGATCGGCCGGTGCTTCTTCGCCTTCGGCAAGGAGCACCACCATGGTCCCGCCGAGGGGCACCTTGTTGCCTGCCTGAGAGATAAGCTTGAACACCTTGCCCTCTTCAAAGGCCTGCATCTCCATCGTCGCCTTGTCCGTCTCCACATCGGCGATCACCTTGCCCAACTCCACGCTGTCGCCTTCTTTGATGTGCCACTTGGCGAGGGTCCCCTCGGTCATCGTGTCACTGAGCTTGGGCATCTTAATGAGTTTTGGCATGACGGGAAATCGGTTGTGGTAGGTGACTGGCTGTGAAGTGCAGCGGCCGTGCCACCATAGGGATGATACGCGCTTTGTCTAGAGAGACGGCGCACCTGCTGGCCCCCCTCCGGAAAACTTCCCGGCAGACCTCACCAGCCCGGAGCAGCGGTGGCGCTCAGGAGACGCTGCCCAGCCCCCAAATCCAGAATCTGCAACCGGCCATCCTGCCCCGCTGCCAGGAGCTTCCAGCCGCTGTCATCCAGCGCCAGAGCATCGACACGCACTCCCAATGGCGTCAGATCCACGGCAGGCGCATCCAACTTGGCCAGATCATACTGGCGCAGCCGACCGTCCACGGAGGCGGTGATGATCTTCCCCGCGCCCAGAACCACTCGGGTCACCTCCTGGCGTCCCCCTTTCAGCAGCTTGTCCTTGGTCCTTCCGCCGCCATCCACGCTTTCATCCCACTTCCACCGGCGTACCTCTCCATCGGCTGCAGAGGTCGTTACCGTCGCACCATCGGCATCAAACACCGCACTGGTCACTGCGCCGCCGTGGTTGGCAAAAGTCAGCCCGGGACTGCCATCCTCGCTCGCCAACACCTTGGCGGTCCGGTCGCGGCTGGTGCTCACCACATGCTTCCCGTCAGGGGCGAAGGTCAGGGAAGTCACCCAGTCCGCGTGGGCCTCAGCCTTCCAGGCAAGTTTCCAGTCGCTCGTGTGGTACACCCGTACGGTGTTGTCGGTACCACCCGCCGCCAGGAGGTTGCCGTCTGGTGAAAACGCCACCGCCAGCACTGTGTCTTTGCTTCCGGGCAGACGCTTGACCACTTTCCCGGAGGCGCGATCCACCACCAGCAGCTCGCCACCTCTGCCTGGGGATCCACCCGCCACCGCTAGCAGGCGGCCGCTGCGCTGCAGGGCCAGCCCGAGCACCCGCTCTGGCAAGTTGCCGAGCCGACGCACCAACCGTCCCTCCGGCACCGACCATTCCAACACCTCATGATACCCGCTGGTGAACGCCGTCTGTCCGTCACCCGCCATCACCGCCGCCGTGATGGGTAGTGGCCGGGGATACTTCTCCGGGGCCTTGGCACTGGTCTTCCCGCTGGCAGCAGAGATCACCTCGTTGAGCGCCAGCCTGGCATCGCTGCCGTCGAACTTGCCGCCCTGCTCAATCCACCGTTTCACCAGGGCCACCTGTTCAGGGGGCAGGGGATCGTCGTTCGCGGGCATGCGCTCGTCCTCATCTGCGGTGACCAGCCGGGTGAAGAGGGTGCTGGCATCCGGCTTGCTGGCGGTCAGTGGAGCCAGCTCGCTGTCGCCGGCTTTCGTCACGTGCTCAAACGTGTCCACTCGATAGCCACCCTTGGCCTTCTTCTCCTGATGGCAGGTCAGGCACTTGTCCGCCAGGATCGGGGCGATGTCCTTCTGAAACGAAACCGGCCCCTCCGCCCCATGGGACGACTGTGCGAACAGACCTGCCATAACCAGCACCCAGGCCCCTGAGCGGTACCTGCACCGTGAAGTTTGCGGTTTCAAATCTGGCGATTTCATGCTTCTTGCCACCGGCACAGTACGACTCTGCCCGCTCCATCTTATCCTTCCTATCCCACTCGACATGTCCAACGCCACCGCCCAAGAAGCCCTCCTCGAGATCCTCCTAAAAAAGTCCGTCATGTTCGGCGATTTCACGCTGGCCTCCGGTGCCAAGAGCGACCTGTACGTGGACTGCCGACTGACCACGCTGGATGCGAAGGGGGCCTTTCTCGTGGGGCAGGTGATGTTCCCCATCGTGCGTCAGGCGGAGCAGGAGCTGGGCATCAAGGCGGACGGTGTGGGTGGGCTTACCATGGGCGCTGACCCAGTGGCCCTTGCCATCTCCATTGCCTCCCACCTGGCCGAACCGGAGTCACCACTCAACGCCTACAGCGTCCGCAAAGAAGCGAAAAAACACGGCCGTCAGAAGCTGGTGGAAGGCAACTTCAAAGCTGGGGACAGCGTCGTGGTGGTGGATGACGTGATCACCACCGGCGGATCCACGATCAAGGCCATCGAAGCCATCGAAGCCGAGGGCGGCAAGGTCGCCTTCGTCCTCGTCCTGCTCGACCGCGAAGAAGGCGGCAAGGCCAACATCGAGGCCAAAGGCTACAAGGTCTATCCCGCCCTGACCCGCAGCATGCTCATCAAGAAGTGATGCTCCCAACCCCGGAGGATGATCATTTCCTCCATCAAGTTGGCAGACTTTAGAGGTTCGACAATTCTGGCGGGATCGCCTACCATCCGCGCATGGCCACGATCCCCCAGATCGTCGAAAACCTTGAGCGCCTCACTCCGGAGGACCTTGAGGTCACCTCAAGCTTTGTCCAGTCCCTGCTGGAGGCTCAGCAAAAGAAGCTGCTGACCATCACGGAGGAGGTTGCCGCCAAACTGGTGCCGACGCTGCCCGATCCTCCCGCGACGGGTGTCTGGAAAAAGCGCAGCCTCGCCGACACCGATGATTGGTGAGGATCGGTAGATCGGTGATTCGGTGAACCAGTAATTCAGTAGTCCAGAACCGCGTCTCCACGCGGCACGGTGCCTGCCTAATTGACGTCCAAACGACGCCAACCAAGCACTACGAACCAAGACCCTCTACGCCATCTTGCCGCGGAGGATCTCGCCGACCACCTTCGGGTTGGCCTTGCCACCGCTGGACTTCATGATCTGACCGGTCATCCAGTTGATGACCTTGTCATTGCCGGCCTTGAACTCCTCCACCTTGGCGGGATTGGCGGAAATAACTTCATCACACAGTGCCTCCAGGGCGCCGGTGTCGCTGACCTGCTCAAAACCCTTGGCCTTGATGATCGGCGTAGCGGCTTCACCGGAGGCAAACATCTCGGCAAAGACCTCCTTGGCCTGGTTGTTGGAAATCTTGCCTGCCTCGACAATGGACACGAGCTCGGCCAGAGAGGCGGGCTTGACCAGGCTCTCCTCCAGAGGTGTGCCAGCCTCATTGAGACGGCCCAGCAGCTCGTTGATCACCCAGTTGGCGACCTTCTTGGCAGGCACCTTCGTATCGGCACCGGCCGCTTCCTCGAACCAGGTGGCCAGCGCCTTGTCGCTGGCCAGCACCCCAGCGTCATAGGCGCTGATGCCATAGGCCGCCTCAAACCGGGCGCGCTTCTGGTGGGGCAGCTCCGGCACGCGGGCACGGGCGGCTTCCACGAGCGGGGCCGTGCGGATCGGAAGGAGGTCGGGGCAGGGGAAATAACGGTAATCATGCGCGTCCTCCTTGGTCCGCATCATGATGGTCTCCCCGCGCTCGTCATCCCAGCGGAGGGTGCTTTGGATGAGCTTCTCACCCTTGTCCAGAGCCTCCGTCTGACGCGCCACTTCAGCGTGGATGGCACGACGGATCGCGCTCATGGAGTTCAGGTTCTTGAGCTCGATCTTCGCGCCCAGCTCCGTCTGGCCTTCCGGGCGGAGGCTGATGTTCACGTCACAGCGCAGGTTGCCCTTCTCCATGTCCGCATCGCTCACCCCGCCATAGATCAGGATCTGGCGCAGGCTCGTGAGGTAGGCAAAGGCCTCCTCAGCACTGTCGATGTCCGGATCACTCACGATTTCCATGAGTGGCGTCCCGGCACGGTTGAAGTCCAGCATCGTCCCGGCACCGGTATGCGTGCTCTTGCCCACGTCCTCCTCCAGGTGGATGCGGGTCAGCTTCACCACCTTGCCGGGATTCTTGATGCTCTTCTGCGCATCCTTGGGGTACGCCAGATCATACAGCGGCACCCCGCCACCGATGCACAGCGGCAGGTCGAACTGGCTGAGCTGGTAGTTCTTGGGCATATCCGGGTAGAAGTAGTTCTTCCGGTCCCACTTGGAGATTTCCGGCGTGCCGCAGTTCAGCATCAGGCCGGTCAGCAGCGTCTTCTCAATCGCCTCCAAGTTCAGCACCGGCAGCGCTCCTGGCAGCCCCAGGCAGGTGGGGCAGGTATGCGTATTCGGCTCGGCTCCGTATTCCGCCGGGCAGGGGCAGAACATCTTGCTGCGCGTGTTGAGCTGCGCATGAACTTCGAGGCCGATGGTGGTGATGTACTTGGGCATGTGCGGAACGGACGGAACGTCTCGGGAGCCCGTAACAACGGCACAATGCGGCTGAATTCAAGCAGAACCGAAACGCCACCGCGTCCCGCCTCTTCAAGAGGGGTCGTGCGACAGATAGGTCAGGATTTCGCGTCGGGCCGGTTGCTGGTCCAGCCAGCTTTTGATCTCCTCCGCACGCTCCATCACCTCGGGTCCCAGTATCCCTACAAACCGGGCCCGAAAGGCCGCCTCCAGCCCCCTGGGTTCATCATGGGCGGTTGCACGGCCCTTTTCCAAGGTCTGTTGCGCCGCCTGCTTCTCATGAATCACCTGTTCCAGCGCTTCCCGCCTCACCTTGGCCTGCCAGGGTGCCGTCATGATCAGGTGCACCTCATCATGAAAGTTCCGGCTCCGCAGCGCCTCCCATTCATTGAGGTCAAACCAGATCCCGGCCGCGGAGCGATCCACGGAGAATTCAAAACCATGGCCTACCTTGTATCGGGTCATCAGGGTTCCCGTCTCTGGGCAGATTTTCACCTTGTGGGAATCCTCTGACTCCAACTGGTAGCCCCGATCCTCGCCAGGAGGGAGGTGGGGGAGACGAGCTGGCTGCTGGCTCAACCATCGCCAGTAGTTTTGATAGGGCAGCCAATGTCCGCCAGAAACGGGGCAGCGGTAGGCTACCAATCCCGGTTGCAGCTCCACCCGGTTCATACGCGACTTGGAATCCACAGGACTGATCATGGGAGAGAACAATGGGGGTTGAGTCGCTCGGGCAGGGGAGGGGAGCCAGCCGGTCCGGGCACGACCTCATCGGTCGTACACCGTTTTACCGGCTGCACTGCGCCCGCTGCCGCAGCAGGTGGTCGCAGAGTACCAGATGCACCATGGCCTCGACAATAGGCACGGCACGCGGCAACACACAGGGATCGTGACGACCACGAGCCTTCAGCGTGGCTGCCTCGCCATCCTTGGTCACCGTGTTCTGCTCACGCAGCAAGGTTGCCGTGGGCTTGAACGCGACTCGGAAGATGATCTCCTCGCCGTTGCTGATGCCGCCCTGGATCCCGCCGCTGCGGTTGGTCCGGGTGCGCACGCGATCACCTTCCATGTAAAATTCGTCGTTGTGCTCCAGGCCGGTCAGCTGCGTGCCGGCAAAGCCGCTGCCAATCTCAAAACCCTTGGTCGCAGGCAGGCTCAGCATGGCCTTGGCCAGATCCGCTTCCAGCTTGTCAAACACCGGTTCGCCCAGACCCACAGGAACGCCACGCACCACGCACTCTACCACACCGCCCACGGAGTTGCCCTGCCTCCGGATTTCATCGATCAGCTCCACCATCTTCTCGGCGGCCACGGGATCCGCCGTGCGCACGATGTTGGATTCAATGGACTCACGGGTAATCTGCTCCGGTGTCGGATGGGCCTCGATATCGCGCACCGTCTTCACGTACGCCAGGCACTGGTAGCCTGCACAGGAGGCCTCGATGACCTTGCGGGCGATGGCACCTGCCGCCACCCGGCCAATCGTCTCACGGGCACTGGAGCGCCCGCCACCGGCCACAGCCCGCACACCGTACTTGGCGTCATACGTGAAATCCGCGTGAGAGGGGCGGTAGGCCGTCTCCATCTCCTTGTAAGCATCTGACCGCTGGTCCTCATTGGGCACCATGATGCTGATCGGAGTGCCCAGCGTCTGGCCGTCTACCACGCCGGACAAGATCTGGCATTTGTCACCTTCCTTGCGTTGCGTCACGATCTTGCTCTGCCCAGGACGACGACGATCCAGTTCCACCTGGATATCGGCCTCTGTCAGCGTAATCTGAGGCGGGCAGCCATCCACGATGCATCCCACTGCCAGGCCATGCGATTCGCCATAGGTGCTGACGCGGAAGAGAGTGCCAAAGCTGCTGGACATGGAAAAAAGGGGAGGCGCAGGAAGTGAGACGTGAACCGTCACCTTGGCGCGATTTCCCGTTGAACGCAAGAATGAGCACGTCCTGCTCTTGACTGTCTGCTTTTCCGTTCAAGGGCACTTCGCTGGTCCGGTTCCGGCCCGAAGTTCTTCCCAGCGTTATGATTCATTAAATTTTGAACCCCAACACTTCATATCCGTATAGGCTGTGGGTATGTTAACAACTGTGTTCTTCATCGGTGACAAACCCGTTCCACGGCGAACGACCCCGTGAAGAGTGTGGGTACAGGATGCGAGGCAAGTGACCTCCAAGTCTCGTTTGAGAACAAGGTTGAGATTGTTGGCTTGGTTCTTCGCAATTTTGTTCACAAGAATTGATCACGTCCTCATTAATGATAAATATATCTTAGTATTTAAGCAATATAAATTATCAAGGTTCGATGGATTGGGTCTTTTGGCAGCTGAAAAACTGAGAAACCATAATCCACTAGCACCTCCGCAACGCGTGGAAGCATGGATTCGCAAATCCGGGGTCGCTGGGTTCGGCCATGCAAGGGCCATATAATTTCCATGATCCGAGCCGTTCGGGCTGACAGATGAGCTCCGGTAACGTGTCAGCAGTAGGTTGGGTGGGGGGCCTGTCAGGCCTGACCTTCGCCAAGTGTCTTGGCCGTAAGAGCAATCAACTCCGGCAGAGCAAGCGCGGCCTGTGCGGCAGCCGTCTGGGCTTCTTTCTTGCTGCGACCGGTTCCCGCTGCCAGATCCCGGTCCTGCCAGACCACAACGGCTTGGAAGACCTTTTGATGATCCGGGCCCTCGGCCGCGATGATGCGGTAGGTGGGAGTGTTGCCACCTTCGCCTTGCAGAAGCTCTTGGAGTTGCCCCTTGGGGTTGAGCTCCACAGGTGAATGCTGCAGCGCAGCCAGATCGTGGCTCCAGTGATGTAGCACGAAGGGGCGCACGGCTTCGATTCCGCCATCCAGGTACACCGCGCCAATGACGGCTTCCATCACATCTGCCAGAGTGGATTCCCGGGCACGTCCCCCGTTGGATTCCTCCCCTTTGCCCAGCAGCAGATCTCTGCCCAGGCTCAGATGACGTGCGATGTGGGCGAGGGTGCGGGTCTGGACCAGCCGGGTGCGCAGCTTGGTAAGCAGGCCCTCATCATCCAGGGGAAACTGGTGGTAGATGGCCTCAGAGAGGACCAGCTGCAGCACGGCGTCACCCAGATACTCCAGGCGCTGATTATGGCGCTGCGGGTTCTTGCTCTCGTACGGGAGGCTGGGATGCGTCAATGCTTCCTGCAGCAGTTCGGGCTGCTTGAACTGATAGGCGATGCGCGATTCCAGCGAATCCATTTACGGGGTGTGGCGATTGCCACGAAAAGACGCTGTTGGGGTGACCGACGGGACTCGAACCCGCAACAACCAGAATCACAATCTGGGACTCCACCGTTGAGCTACGGCCACCATTTTAACAGCGGAGTCGCACTGTATTGAGAAATCCTCGGCTGGCAACTGAAAACTCGTCATGGGCTGGAATTGTGCAGGTGGGATGAGTGGCCATGCACCAGCACAGTTCCACACAATTTCGTATCTCTGCTCGCAATCCCCCTTCGGAATGCGTAGCTAAATTAACCCAACTACCAGCAAGCCCGCCTCACCGGTTCCATCGCATGTCCGACCTCACCCCTGAAACTTCCAGTTCCAACGCAGCCCCGGTCGGATTCAAAGAATGGGCCTTTGTCTGCGAAGCCCTTGGGCAAGGGGTGCAGACCCTGATCCTGCGCAAAGGTGGGATCCACGAGGGCAAGAAGGGCTTCCATTTTGAGCACGAAGATTTCTGGCTGTTCCCCACTGGCTTCCATGCCCAGGGCGACCAGCTGCTGTGGCTGCCAGAGGACGCAGACAAGGTGGCCGTTCCCCAGGATGAAGAACGCGAACTGGTGGATGTGAAGTACTTTGCCAAAACGCAGCAGATCTGGCGCATCACGGATTGGGACAAACTCGCCGCACTCGCCCCGTTTCACGTGTGGAAGGAAGAGGTCGTTCGTGAGCGCTTCGCCTGGAATGAGGAGAGCTGTCTGCACATCGCCCTGGTGCGGGTGCACAAGCTGCCCATCACGTGGTCTTTCCCGTACCTCAAAGGTTACGGCGGCTGCCGCTCCTGGGTGAAACTGCCGCCAGAGGGCAAGGACTTTGAACCCATCGTCACCCCAGTGCTGGCGGATGGGGTGTGGAACGAGACGGCTGAGAAAATCAAGGCTGTGCTGGGTTGAGTTGACTTTGTTTCGCTGAGCCAGGCTGTCCATGACCTCTCCGTCTGCTGCTGCTGTTACCGTCGTGCATCGTTGCTGGGCTGAAATCTCCCTCGCCGCGCTGCGCCATAACGCTGGGGTGGCCCGCACCCAGAGCGGACATGATCTCATGGCCGTGGTCAAAGCCAATGCCTACGGGCATGGGGCCGTCACGGTGGCTCGGGCGTTGCAGGATCAGGTGGCGGTCTTCGGTGTCGCTAATTTGCAGGAAGCGCTGGAGCTTCGCTCCGCTGGATTACAAACCCCCATCCTGCTGCTGGGCACCTGCCTGGCACAGGAGCAGGAACCCGCGCTGAGGGCGAGCTTTCATGTGTGCGTCAACTCCCTGGCCGAAGCCCGTGCCTGGAGCGCGCTGGCGGGGCGGCTGGGCACTATCGCACGCGGCCACGTGGTGCTGGACACCGGGATGGGCCGCATGGGTTTCATTGAACCCGAGTGGTCGGAGGACACGGTGAGGGCGCTGGTCGCTCTGCCCCACATCTCCTGGGAGGGCCTCGCCACCCA